>CAZZCU010000027.1:0-24903 GCA_964652825.1 uncultured Oligoflexales bacterium | reverse complement strand
ATTGATGCCATAAGACAGATATACATAACAAGTTCCTTCGGCTTCAAACATTGGCCAGTTGCGTTTAGTGATGCCGCGAAACGCATGACAAGATTCATCACCAGCTTGTGTGTAAGCCTCAACCTCAGTTAGTTGCACGACGATGAGTTCGCTGTCTCTAGTCTTCACCAGCAGACCCTTGCCCAATAAGTCACGGGCGACAAGTGTCGCGTGTCTGATGTAGAAGTTCGGCGATAAAGGTGGTGTGCTTTGCAAAGTCTTGAGCATCATCATGTCTGGGAGATATAGTTCAATAATTTCTCGTTGAAAATAGGTTTTGACCCATCCGGCGTTGTCGTTTACCATCGGGGCAGCTCAATCCTTTGGAGGTTCGATTGTTCAAGCACGGTGCCAAGCTTATCGCGGCTCTGACGACTCTCTGTCAGACGCTAAGTTTTGTCAGTTTTGCCCGTGTTGATGAACAAGTGGACATTAAACGCCAAGGCTCCCAGGTCGAAGTTTCCTGGCACAGCCACGCAACCGGCACCTGGACGTTACTTAATGAGACGGATAAGGTTTGCGCGACTGGTGTCGTTCACGAAGGTGCTAACACCGTTCGTTTGCATAAAGTATCGCCAGCTGATGATCTTAAATGGACAGTAAAGCTTCGCGGTAGCACTGACTCCCAGATCACGCATCTTCCCAAGCAAACCAACTACAGTCAGATGGGGCGTCTTGATCGTGCCGGTGTCATTTATCAATTACCTGTGCGTACTTATCTCGCGCGCGATCGTGGCGAAGCCGCGGCCGGAAAACTAACAGATTTATCAGATGAGATTCTCGGTGAGATCAAGGACCTCGGTGTCGATTATGTCTGGCTTACTGGTATCCTTGAGCAGGCTAGCCGCAGCAATCAGGACCCGGATGTTGTCAAAGGTGAGGCGGGTAGCTTTTATGCCATTTACGACTTGTGGGATGTTTCGCCACAGGTGGGAACCATCAATGATCTTGTTGACGTGATTAATCGCGCTCATCATCTCGGGTTGCGAGTCATGATTGATTTCGTTGCCAATCATACGGCTCGCGTCCATCGTACCGATGTCGGTTGCAAGCAACACTTGAATTTGGGTTCGGATGATCGTCGGGATCAGTTTTTTGATACGAGTAATAACTACTATTATATTCAAAACAGTCATTTCGTGCCGCCGCATCAGCCAGGCGTTGAGGGTGCCGATGGTATCTATGACCAAAATATCTTTGAAGATGGTATTCAGCTGGAGCAGCCGGCGCGCGTGACCGGTAATGATGTTATCAGCGCTCGCCCGCGTTTAAATGATTGGTTTGAGACCGCTAAAATTAATTACGGCTTCAATTTGCATTCCCGTTCCGGTGATTATTCACCGCGCCCACGTACCTGGGAACAGATGGTGGATGTTGCCAAGTATTGGGCCGCGCTTGGGGTCGATGGCTTTCGCGTGGATTTTGCACATTCGGTGCCGATCGAATTTTGGCGTTATTTTGTCGAGGAATTGCGTGCCGTACAGCCTGACATCTTTTTGTTGGCCGAGGCTTATGAGTCAGATGAAGTGATGCGTCTGCCGAATTTCTCCTACGAAGCCATGTTCGCGGCTGGTTTTGATTCCATTTATAATTCCTATGTTTATTGGGCAATGCGCGATCAGGCCCTGCAGGCCGGCCATATCGATGCCGCCAGTTATTTGAGTTCGCCCGCGGGTCGACCGCTGTTTTTTCAACGTGGTTATGCTTTTACCCATTACATGGAAAATCATGATGAGGTTCGGGTGGCGTCGCGGCATTTTGCCTCCAGTTTGAATACGCGTGAGCAACGCGCGGCTCTTGGACGCGCGTATACGGCGTATCTAGCTTTATTGCCGGGCAATTTTTTGCTTCACGGTGGGCAGGAGGTTATGGAGGACGCTGGCGTTCATGGGCAGTTCGCTGGTGATAACGGGCGCACGTCGATATTTGATTTCGTTTATCAGAGTCAGACCCGTCAGTGGTTGCAGAATCAGACATCGGATGAGCAGCAACAGTTTCGGGACAGTTATGCCAAGTTGTTGCGTTTAAAACGCAGTGCGCCTTTTAATCAGGTACATCGTGAAGGTTCGCCAAATTTTATCGATCTGATGCCTGCGAATGCAAGCAAGCCAGAAGCAGCATGGATCAATGCTTATCTGCGTTATAATGGTGACGATGTTTATCTCGTTGTTACCAATAGTGATCCGATCAACTCGCATGAAACCACCATTCATTTTACTGATGTTAACGGCCAGGATCGTTTCGGTGCTTTGCGGGCCATGCATGTTCGTAATGACGACGAGCGGCATGTATTCGTGGAGATGTGGCTGCGCGATGGCTGGATGCCGTCTGATCCAAATAGCCGCGATGCTGGTGTGACGGGTTCGATGTTATATCGCGCCAGTGGTGTTCCGAGTGGTCTCTATCTGGATGTAGTTCCGGCCGCGACTACTTACGTCTTTAAATTGGTTAAATTTCCGCTTCAAGATGTCGCTGCGGCATATCAATAGTCTGATAGAAAATATTACGTCCCACTTTCATCACTGTAATGTTGCGATTCTCAGTCAGACGTTTGAGGATACGCTTGGTTGTGGCGGCCGAGATATTCATACGATTGGACAATTGTACGCTGGATAGCGGCCCATCCCGCAACAAACGTAAGATTTCGTCTTCGGGAGCATGATCTTTGCCTGGCAGGGCATGAATGCGAATCGCCTCCGAGTACAGGCGGACGTTGTCCGTATGCAATATTAACGGAGCCAAAGTATAAGGGAAAAAGTCTCGCAGACGCATGATGGTGTTGCGTATTTTTTGTTGCCAACCTTGTTGATTGAGACTTTGTTGCCAAACATTGGTTTGAAGTTCAGCGCCTGTCGCCGTGTAGGATGCGCGTGTCAGAATATGATGCAGCAGATCAGCCAACGCCGGATGCTTCTCAAGGGATACTTCAAAGTGATCACTAACCAGAAAGTGGCGCTCCGAGACGATGCGTAAGCTTGGACTAAAATAAATACGGGTCAAGTTCGCCAATAAATGTTGCTGCCAGGTCGTGGTCAGGCGCGTCGATTTACCCTCGATGGTGGCGATCCAGGTTTCCACACAAAAGCGATCAACGAAACTAATGTATGACAGGCGCAAGGCATTGCGTAAATGCCGCTCGGTCTCGACAAAATCACCGCCGCGATAAGCCAGCGCTGCCAGAATAATCTTGGCCGTGGCTTTGAGCGGCGTGTCGATCATGCGCGCCGTCACGACCTCGAATTCCTTGAATGCATCGTTGATTTCTTTGTTCGGTCGATGCAGAGCCAGTAAAGCCTGGACTTTGCCGAGCAGTGCCAGGCTAAGATGATAGTTGTCACCGATCGCGCGGGCTTTGGGTAACATATTATCGTTATAAATTTTTAACGCCGCCGCAGCGTTGTCCGAGAATAGCTCTTGTTGACCCAGGCCGTACAAAAACTGCAACCAGGTGCTGGCATGCTTTTTCAATTGTTCCACAATCTTAATGCGTGAAATGGCTGTCGCTTCGCCAAGCCATGCGGCTTGGATCAAGTAGCGACCCATCTCGGATAGTTCTTCGAGTGTTTGGACATTGCCGCGGCTCAAAAAATGCGTAATTGATTTGCGCAACAAATCTTGGCTTTCTTCGACGCGGCCGTCTTCCCATAGCAGCTCAGAATGCAGTTGCTCATAACGGCTTTTGAAGCGATCGGATTCGTCGAGCTGGGCGAGATCGAGGGTTTGTTGACCGAAACGATGCGCCAGAGCAAATTTTCCTGTTCGCAGATAGGTAAATGACAACATCGACAGGATATGTAAGCGACGAAAACTTTTATCTGATGCAGGCAAGAACTCCAGAGCTTTGCGATAATGCTCGCGGGCGCCAGCGAAGTTGCCGAGATGATAGTCGGCCGTGCCATAGAAAGCCTCGCAATGCGCGAGTGGTCCCGGGAGATTATGGGCTTCGGCGATTTTGCGGCATTCCTCGACCAGCGCGTAGGCATTGTCAAAAGATTTGGCGCCTGCATTGTGATAACAGGCAGCCGCATTAAAGACGGCTTTTGCAGCTGCTTCCCAATCTTTTATGTCGCGATACAGTTCATAGGCGTCATAAAAGAATTTTGCGGCTGCCGGATAGCGACCGAGAAAAAAATGCGTGCGCGCAATATCGACAAGCAATTCAGCGCGTTCGCTATCGGCAAGACTCATGGTTTGTAGCGATGCGGTCATCTTTGCCAACAGTCGGCGCGCGGGTGCCGGCTTGCGATCTTCGATAAAACTATTGCAGATCAGCATTTCCAAACGCAAACGTTCGCCGTCCTGGAGTTTGGCAAGACGCAATGCGCGTTTGGCATATTCTCGCGCGTTTGTCGGATGCCCGCTCTCCAAATGAATGCGGGCCGCGGCAATGGCAATACCCGCAGTAGCGGTGCGCGGCAGAAAGCGAACAATCTCCTGACCGAGCTCAAGATTCCAACTGGAAAGGCAGCCGAGTAAAAGTGCTTCCCATATCGCTTCGTTGTAATGCAGACATTGTGGATCGGCGGCCAGCATGCGAAAAAGTTCGGCGATCAGACGCGAATTCGTCGAGCTGCTGATGAGTATTTTGTATTTGGCAATTAAAGTATCCCAGGCAGCTTTGGTGTGTGCTTCCCGCGCTTCGCGAATTATGCCGTCAGTTGCTTCTATTCGGCTCACCGTGTATTGCTCGTAATCATTGTGTACTGCTGGGGACAACCACTAGACAAATGATAGGCAAAGATACACGAACTTGGGTTGTGTGCCCCAAGCTTTTTGGTTGAGCTGCTTTTTTTGTAGGCCTTAAACAGTTGTGCCTGTAACTACTTGAATTTACTAGACTTAATTTTTGTGAATTTTAAAATACCACCACAATTATTTTTATTTTTATGTAATACATTGAATTTATTGATCTTTGTCAAGCCTTTACAAAGTGCTGGCCCTCAGTTATCCACAACTCTACATTATCATCGAGAATCAGTTCATACATAGATCTTGAGGGTTTACGTCATGACCATGCGCGAGGTATTGCGATCCGGTCAAAGTCGTCTCACACGTTGGTTATGCATGTCAGTCGCATGCATGGCGGCAAGCAGCGCCAACTATGAGACATTCACGTCAACGACACAAGTGTACGCGGATGTATCCGTGGCATTGCCTGAGCTGCAAAGTTCGCTGATGTGGCAACCGGGCAGTCGCTATGTGTATTTTCCCGGTATCCCCGCAATTATGGACTCTCAAGCTCCGGACGGCAGCTTTCGGATCGAACAGTATTTTACCAGCGATGTTCGCAGTGAATTCTTTGTACCAAAGATTCGCGGTCCGTGGTTGCAAGACGAGCAACACCAGTTACGTCGGGTTGAAAATGCCACTGGCGTTAAGTGGGAAAGTCCGTTTGTAACTCTGCAACAAACTGTATGCGAAGATGATGCTGCCACGAACAGTATTCGTTGCATTACCGATCTTTCGATTGCCGGTTCCATGCCGTCAGGCACGGTTGGTATTTCCTTGAGCATGGTTCGTGACGGTGTCGAGGAGACGCATCCTAATTCAGTGTTTTGGATCATCAGGCCAGAACACGATGAAAGCATCGAAGTTGCCGCGCGTGGCAGCCGCTATATCGAGCCGTTCGCGCGTCTCGATGATGATGTTGATGCACCCAGCTCCGTGCGGGCATTTATGCCACGATCTTCATGGGTCGCACAGGATGTTGAGTCGGATCCGGTGGTTCAGATCAGTATCGGCGGTAACTTGTCGCTTGGCAGTGGTTTCATCGCGGCGAACGTGGACTATTTAGCGCCGATCTTTTCCACGGGTACCTTGCAACGCATTCTGGCTGAGAATGATGGCCAAAGTTTGTTTGTGGTTACAGCGGCGCATTTATTCCCGATTGCTTATGCTGATCATGAGCAGGACGAAATCGTCAAATTCCGCAGTCCGCGGCCCGATGTAAAACCCAATCCGGCTTACTTGTATGACCTACGCGTACGTGGCGCACTGGTCAAGGATGCTGCGGTTTTGATGCTGCGTAACATTGAGTCCGATGTGGCTTTGCTAAAAATTCGTCCGGAAGCTGTGCCCGCACTTTTGAGTATCTATGACACTGCGACAACGGAAGCGTTGCCAAAGTTGACGATAGCGCACGCTATTGATGATGATCAAGAGTTACGGGTTATCGGTTATCCCGCCAGCCAGACGTCGTTGGTAAAGCGGAGTGGGACCTTGCAGTTGAACGATTATCCGACCGACGACACATCTAATTTCGGTAAGGTAGCCAAGCTCAAATTAAATGCACCGATCGGCGAAACCAGACTGTTAGCTGAAGCCGGTATGTCTGGCGGACCGGTGTTGAATGCCGCGGGCGAGGTCGTTGGTATGGCTACCGAGCGACCCAATGACACGAATAGTTTAATCGCTATCGATTTCACCAGTGTTCGTAAATTGGCGCCGACACCAGTCGCGGACGATGGTGGTGAATGCATTGTGCGCTTTAATCCATTCGATCGTATTCTGACATTAAGTAACACGCGTGCAGATTGCGACTATGGTCGGTTTGGTAGTGCTCAACCGTTTGCCAATCTCTCGGGCAATTGGGTCTTTCAGGAGATTATGGGGTTTGCGGATTCTGGCTATTATGCGGTTGCTCGTGCTCCGCGCAATGGTCATGTGACCGTGGGCGGCCATGCGATTATCAACGGTCACGCGATTATCAATGGACATGCCATTATCAAGGGCGAGTCTTTGGTCGTGCATCAGGCGAATCTCGAAGAGATCAATCGCCGCTTGGAGCGTTCGGGTTTTAAAATGAATCCTGATTCTTTCCGGCCGTTGATGCCGATGGGCGTTCGGATTTTACAAAATCCCGACCACTTCTGGTCGTCCGAAGCTGCTGATATACCTGGTGCACTGATTACGGGCACGAAGCGCTCGGCGGATCAGCATAGTTATAAGCCCATTTATTCGATTCGCGAATTTGTGATCTGGTTGCATCAATATCAGACGCAATCGCGGCTAGGCGAAATGATTGCGCGTCATCGCTAAGATCAGAGTAGAGCGACAGCGGCGCGTTATTTGGTAATTGGGGCCTTTTGCAGATCGGGCATTTCCGTTTGTCGATTCAATCGATCGATAAATGTAGTCAGGGCATTTTCCAATACAGGATCAGTGAGTTGTGTGATCGCACCGGTGAGCAAGGCTGTTACCATGCGCACGGTATAGTGATCAGGTCGCTCATCCATCTCAAGAGATGCTGATGTCGGGACCAGTTGTTCGGCCTTGCTGATGATTCCGGTGACGAATTCATTGCGATTAAAGCGCAGTTGTTTCTGTTGCTCTCCCATCCGAATCGATGCCACCAAAGAAGCGCCGGTGCTTGGATGATTGTCCATGACCAAAAGTTCGCTTTGCAGATCGCCGCGATAAAGACGGCTTTGATGCTCGCGGTAGCGTTCATGCAACATGCTGGAGTCGATTTTCTTTAGGCTGGTGCCTGCACGGATGTATTCCAGGGGTTGACGTAAAAACAACAGGGTTGTGGGAGTGTCGTGGACAAAGATCAAGCCGGAATTGGTTTTGGAATAGTACGCGACTTTGAATTTAACCGGGGTTTTTTCCCCAAACAACTGCAGCACCCTGTCGTGGATAATAGAAGTATTGTCAGCGCCATCGGGGATGCCTTGGAGTTGCAAGCCGCCATAGCTCAAGTCTTTGACGGGCAAAGACTCGCCATCAGCAATGATAAAGCCGGCGCCTGGTGGTAGGAGACTATAGCGTTCGTGTAATCTTTTGTCAGTCATTTCAAAACTTTACTATAGATGGACAGCGGCAGCAATACGACCGTCTTTCGCGGGATAAAATGCCTGTTCTGCTTGCTATATGAGAATAGATTCCGGTTGTTGCGGTCGGTGTCCGGATATGTTAGAAGGTTGGCGCTCTGCAGTTCTGATTTTTAGATCAATCTATCTGAAATCAGGCCTAAGCGGGCCAGTCACCAAAGACTCTCGACTGGTTTGCTATTGGGCCTTTTTATTTTCACCGATGCAAGAGGGTGTTTCGATGACTTTGATTGATAATACAGAAGTCGATAGCGAGTTGCGCCGGGTTATTTCCGGTGTAAGCCGCGATAAAAACCTGGATAAAGCCGTTATTGTCGATGCTTTGGAACAAGCTGTGATCCATGCGGCGCGCTGGACATACGGTCCGACCGCCGATTTGGAAGCTCACTATAACGAAGAACAGGATGAAATTGAGTTGTTCCAGTTCCGTACCGTGGTGGAAGATGATGATGTTGCCAACTCGGACACGGAAGTTGCTCTGGAAGATGCCAAGAAATTAGACCCGGAAAGCGTACTCGGCGATTCTTTGGGTGTAAAAGTTGAGACCAAGCGTTTCGGTCGGATTGCTGCACAATCAGCCAAGCAAATTATCGTGCAAAAAGTCCGCGATGCTGAACGCGCGCAGATTTACGAAGAATTCAAAGATCGCGTCGGCGAAATTCTTAGCGGCCATGTGCGCAGATTTGAGCGCAGCGATATCATCGTTGATCTTGGTCGTACGGAAGCGATTATTCCTTATCGTGAGCAGGTTCCTACCGAGAAATATCGGGTGAAAGATCGTGTTCAGGGTTATGTGTTGGAAGTGAAACGTTCGTCGCGTGGCCCGCAAATTGTTATGTCGCGCGCGCATCCGGGTTTTGTCGTCTCGCTGTTTGAGCAGGTGGTTACGGAAATCTATGATGGTATCGTTACGATTGAAGCCGCTGCACGCGATGCCGGTCATCGTTCCAAGATCGCGGTTTACTCGCGCGATTCTTCGGTCGATCCCGTTGGTGCATGTGTTGGTATGAAGGGTGCTCGCGTTCAAGCAGTGGTTCAGGAACTGAATGGCGAGAAAATCGATATTATTCCGTGGGATCGCGACCCGGCACGTTTGGTTTGCAACGCTTTGGCGCCGGCAGTGGTCAGCAAAGTCATTGTTGACGAAGCTAATCACAGCATGGAAGTCGTTGTTGCTGATGATCAGTTGTCGTTGGCAATTGGTAAGCGTGGGCAGAATGTTCGTTTGGCGGCACAGCTGACTGGTTGGCGTTTGGATATTAAGAGTGAATCGAAGCTGTCGGAACAAATGTCCGGCGCAAAAGATTTGCTGGCTTCGATCGAAGGTGTTGGCGCGATGCGCGCCGAGATTCTGGTTCACGAAAATATCAATACGCCTATGGATCTATCTGGTATGTCGGCTCGGGCTCTCAGCCGGATGTTAAATTTGGAAGCTGAAGAAGCGGAGGCGATTATTGGACGCGCCGCACTCATAAAAGATCAGATGCCAGAGACAGCGGTAAAAGCTGTGGTCAAAGATGATAGTGAGTTATTTGCAAGTGCGTCGGCTGCTCCGGTTAATCGTTCCGAAGAAGCCAAAGATGTCGCGGCTCGCAATGATCGCGTACAAATGTTCTTGAAGTTAAGCGGTGTGGGCGAAGCTGCCGCACATGCGCTTGCTGATGCCGGTTACGGCACTTTGGGCGACATCATTGCGGATTCGGCTGAGGAAGTTGGACAAAAAACTGGTTTGCCCTTGGGTGTAGCTCGTACGGTTCAGATGGCGGTTGATCGCCATTTGCAAGCTGAGCGTGGCAACGAGGATGTCTAATCATCCTCGACAACTGCAAGGTTTTGGTAGTGAGCGTTTTGAGGGCGGCAGGAGAAGATTTGCATGTCAAAACTGCGTGTTTATGAATTGGCGCGAGAACTTGATGTAGATAGTAAGATTTTAATGTCGCGTCTTCCTACTCTTGGCATTGATGTGGCGAGCCATCAGAGTACGTTAACTATCGCCGATGCTGAAAAAATCCGCGCGGCCTTCCAGGGTAACGCATCTTCCGCGAAAGCAGAGACAATGACCGCTCCCAAAGCATCAGAAACAGTTAAGGTTATTCGCCGTCGCCGTGCTTCTGATACCACCGAAGAAGCTCCGGCGCCGGCAACCGCGAGTGAAGCCGCGCCTAGTGCTGCCGTTGAGGCAAAAGTATCAGTGCAGGAAGCTCCTGTTGCTGCTGAAGATGTCGCCGCTGCTGCGCATCCGGCTCAGTCAGTCGAAGCAAGTGCGGTAGCCGTGGAGCCGACATCACCAGCACCTGCGACGCCCATGCGCCGTCCGCCACCACCATCTGGAGGCGCGACGATTGTTCGTCGTGCGACACCGGAAGAGGTTGAAGCTGATAAACTCCGACGCGAGCAACGAACGAGTGATCGCGGCGGTCGACGTGAAGATAGTCGCGGTACCCGGGTAACCAGCTTTGGTGGTCCGAATGTGCGCTCGGCTGGTAGCTATACGTCCGGTCCATCTGCTGCCTCCGGGGCTTTGCCTGGCTTTGACGATCCGGAAATGGAGCGTCAATGGTCCAAGAAAAAAGAAGCCAAGCGTAAGGTCGGCGGTGTTGATAGCGAAGAAGAAATCGCCGCGGCGGCACGACGCGCCGCTGCTAAAACCAAAAAAGAATCGCAGATTAATACGCGCAAATTGTTGTTAGAGATTGATGCCGAAGACGATACGGAATTTGATCTTGAGGCGGCGCCGGTCGAGGAGGTTGTGCCCAAGACCACCGTTTATACACCGACCGCCTCGAATAAACGTCGCGATCTACGTCGTCGCAAAGACCTGAAGAAAACACAGGTAACGCAGCCGCGCGCGGCTTATCGGGTCGTGAAAATGACTCATGATATTCAAGTCGGCGAATTGGCGCGACAGATGTCCCTCAAAGCCGCAGACCTGATTAAAAAACTTATGGCGCAAGGCGTCATGGTCACAATCACTAATAGTATCGACTTTGACACGGCAACTTTGATTGCCAACGAATATGGCTTTGAAGTGCAAAGTGTGGTCAGAACTGTCGAAGATATTTTGACGGAAGCGCGTGGAGCTGCTGCAACTGAGGTAGACGTTGTCGCGCGACCACCGATTGTCACGGTTATGGGTCACGTCGATCATGGTAAGACCTCGATTCTGGATGCGATTCGTAGTTCCAAGGTCGCTGCCGGTGAGGCGGGTGGGATTACGCAGGCTATCGGTGCGTACACGGTCGAGCGTAAAAACAAGAAAATCGCGTTTCTTGATACGCCAGGACATGAAGCGTTCTCGAACATGCGTGCACGCGGTGCCAAAGTCACCGATATTGTGGTGCTGGTGGTTGCTGCTGATGATGGCGTGATGCCGCAAACCAAGGAAGCAGTCTCGCATGCGCGCGCTGCCAATGTTCCAATTATCGTGGCGATCAACAAAATCGATAAACCTAATATCAATCTTGAGCGTGTTTATTCTGAATTGACGGAACAAGGTATTCAATCAGAAGAATGGGGCGGTGAGACGCAGTTTGTCAAAGTCTCGGCTCTTAAGCACGAAGGTATTGATGAGTTACTGGAAGCCATTTTGCTGCAAGCGGAAGTACTTGATCTGAAGGCGCCGGTTAATACACCCGCCGAAGGTCTGGTGGTGGAAGCTCATCTCGATAAAGGTCGCGGGCCGGTGGCAACGATTATGACCCAGTCGGGGTTTTTGCGTGTCGGTGATTTTATCGTTGCCGGTACGGCAATGGGTAAAGTTCGCTCTATGCATGATCATAATGCCAAGCCTATTTCCGAGGCCGGACCATCCACGCCAGTTGAAGTGATCGGTCTGACGGTTGTACCGTTGGCTGGTGATAAGGTGAATGTTGTTCCCGACGAGAAAACCGCGCGGGATGTCGTCAGAACGCGCGAAGCATTGGCACATGCCAACGAAGCCAGAAAATCATCGGCGCAGACACTTGACGATCTGCTGGGTAAAATTAAGGCTTCCGAAGCGATCGAATTGCCGGTCATTGTTAAGGCCGACACGCAGGGTTCGGTGGAAGCTCTGTGTGAGTCTCTGATCAAACTCAACTCATCGCGCGTCAGCAATCGCATCGTTCACCGCGCTGTCGGTGGTGTGACCGAATCGGATATCAATCTGGCTCTGACCACCAAAGCGATTATCGTTGCCTTTAATGTGCGGACGACGCGTGGACTTGATGAAGAAGCCGAACGCTTGGGCGTCATGGTGCGTTACTCCAGTATTATTTACGAAGTGGTCGATTCGATTAAAGCACTCATGGCCGGCAGATTGCCGCCGGTTGTCAAAGAAGTGGTCCTTGGACATGCGGAAGTGCGCTCGCCGTTCAGTATTCCAAAAATCGGCATGATCGCCGGCTCGGCGGTTACTGATGGCAAGATCACCCGTAACTCCATGGTGCGCCTGATCCGTGATGCCATCGTTATCTACGCTGGTAAGATTGGGTCGTTAAAGCGCTTTAAAGATGATGTTCGCGAGGTTCAGACCGGCTACGAATGCGGTATTGGCATCGAAGGCTATAACGATATTCGCGAAGGTGATGTCATCGAGGCCTATGTTCTCGAAGAATCGCCGGCGACGTTGGAATAGCAAAGCAAAGCGTGTGGAAGTGTCTTCATGTCTAAAAACCGACAAACACGTCTGGCGGATGAGATTCGCGATTTAATCGCATTGTTTCTGACATCCGGCAAATTGCATGATCCTCTGCTGTCGCTTGCCACGATTACCGCGGTTAAGTTGACGCCGGATTTGCAATTAGCGTCGGTGTATTATCGTGTTTTTGAGGACAAGGATATGAAGCCCACCGGCAAAAGTCTGGCGAAGGCCGCTGGCCTGATTCGGCATGAGCTTGCGGCATCACTGGATGTGCGTCGCGTGCCGCAATTACGCTTTTTTTATGATGAGAGTATCGAGCGTGCCGGTCGTATCGAATCTATTTTAGAAAAGCTGCGGTAAGCGTGCAGTCGGTTTGCGTGGCGCGGGAACCTGCCGAAATTAAAAGTCCCCAACAAAAATTCAGCGGTTTATTGCCGATCTGGAAACCTGCCGGAATTATCAGCAAGGATGTTTCGCGTCGTCTGCAAAAGCGTTATGGCCGTTTGCAGATCGGTCATGTCGGAACTTTGGATCCGATGGCCGAAGGCGTTTTGGCGCTTTTGTTAGGTACGGCGACACGGCTTCAAGATTGCCTGTTGGATGCGCCTAAAACCTATGAATTTGAAATGATCTTCGGCAGTGAGACCGATACTTTGGATGCGACCGGCCAGGTCATCAAAGACGGAATGCGCCAGGATATAACTGCCGAGGAGCTGGCGGCGGTATTGCCGCGATTTCGTGGCTGGATCGACCAAGTGCCGCCGCTATTCTCGGCGGTGCGGTATCAGGGGCAACGTCTGCATGAGTTGGCACGAGCTGGTAAGGGCGATGAAGTGCCGATCGCGGATTTAACGCGACGGGTCTTCGTTGATGATTTGCGCTGTCTGTCAGTGGATGCAGGGCGCGCTTACTTGGTGGTTACCTGCTCCAAAGGTCTATATGTCAGATCGCTTGGCCGCGATATCGCCTATGCGCTGGGTAGCTGCGCAACGGTGACGCGGATTATTCGTACGGCCGCGTCCATGTTGACGCGCGCCGAGGCCGTATCTCTGGAAATGATTGATGCGCCGGGAGTGGAGCTGGTTGACTTACTTATTCCAGCCGCGCGGATCCGCTTGCCGATACCGACCCTGCTCGTGTCTTCGGATGAGGTTTGTCGTCGATTGGAGCATGGGCAGAGTGTTTTGTTGAATAAGGCGGATTTTAAGCTGCAGAATGAATGTTTTGACCTTGACCGGAAGCAGGAATTGGCGGGAGACTCGGTACGGATTTTAAGAGCTGATAATTCGGTACTTGGCTTGGGTGTTTGTGAAGCACTGGCTGATGATCGATTACGTATAAAGATAAAAAGGAGAGTGTAATGACGCTGACTCAGGTTGGAGATTATCTTTTCACGTCCGAATCCGTGAGTGAAGGACATCCCGATAAAGTTGCAGATCAAATCAGCGACGGTATTTTGGATGCTTTGCTGGCGCAGGATAAATACTCGCGCGTTGCCTGTGAAACCTTGGTCAAGACCGGCTTGGTAGTGATCGCCGGTGAGGTAACGTCGAAAGCTCATGTTGAATATGCCGCTGTTGCTCGCGATGTAATCGCCGATATCGGTTATATCGATCCAGAGTTGGGATTTGATGCACGCAGCGTCGGTGTGCTTTCGGCGATAGAGCAGCAGTCTCCCGATATTTCGATGGGTGTGTCCAAAGAGGACCAGGGCGCTGGTGACCAGGGGATGATGTTTGGTTATGCCTGTGATGAAACACCGGAGTTCATGCCGGCAACGATCAGTTATTCGCATCAAGTTTTGAAATCATTGTCTGATATGCGCCGACAGAAGAAGGTTAACTTCCTGCGGCCGGATGCTAAAAGTCAGGTCACTGCCGAGTATAAGGACGGTGTTTTGTCACGCATTGATGCCGTGGTGGTTTCCACACAACATGCGCCTGATGTAGATCAGAAGACGCTGACGGAATTCGTTATCGATGAGTGCGTTAAGAAAGTTATTCCTTCAAATTTAGTTGATAGCAAAACCAAATTCTTTATTAATCCCACTGGCCGCTTTGTGATTGGTGGTCCACAAGGTGACTGTGGCTTAACCGGCCGCAAGATTATCGTTGATACCTACGGTGGTCATGGTGCGCACGGTGGTGGTGCTTTCTCCGGCAAAGATCCGTCCAAAGTCGATCGCTCGGCAGCTTATATGGGGCGCTATATCGCCAAGAATATCGTTGCCGCCGGCTTGGCGAAGAAATGTCTGGTGCAGCTTGCTTACGCCATTGGCGTGGCGGAGCCGGTCAGCGTTTTTGTCGAGACCTACGGCACTAGCAGTCATTCGCAAAAGAAACTGGCGGACCTGGTACGTGAAGTATTTGCGCTGAAACCTCGCGGTATTATCGAGACCTTTGATCTGCTGCGGCCGATTTATCGGCAAACGGCGTCATACGGACATTTCGGTCGCCAGGGTTTGCCGTGGGAAAGAACAGATAAAGTTGCGGCTTTAAAGTAACTTTGCCATTTCAACGGTGCGCGGCTATATTGATTGGTTATGAACCAAGGTAAACGCGCACGCCAAAAAACCTATATCGTTAATCGGGATTTTCAGTTCCGTTATACTTTGGCGGCTGCCGTGGTTGGCCTGGTGTCAACGTTTCTGACCGCTGTCGTGATTCTTTATCCGCTATATGTTTTTGAGATTCTCCGTATTCCGCGTTTTCTGCCGCTGCCGTTTATGCTGGCGATGGGGTTGGCGGCGATTCTGAATATCAGCTTAATTATTCTGATGGGCATTGTGGTGACACATCGTATTGCCGGTCCGATGTTTAGTCTGGTGCGTGGTTTTCGTCGCGTGCAACAGGGGATATATAGTTTGCCTATATACGTACGTAGCGGTGACGAGATGCGATATGTGATTCGTAATTTTAATGAGATGTTGGAAGGCCTACAGCAACAAGCTCGCGAGGATTTGGCTATTGTCGAGCGCGTTGAACAGAGCGCAGGTGGTAGTAATTCAGTGGCGGCGGACGTGGCGGAGTTGAAGAGTCGAATCGGCGGGCGCATTCGTCAGCCGGACAAGGAATAGGTGGCGAACGATGATGATCGAAAGATTAAACGGCAAGTTGGTCGCGAGAATCGCTGGTGGGGCGATTATTGATGTCAATGGCGTCGGCTATGGTGTGGAGATGCCGTTGTCGGCATTGTGCTCTTTGCCGCCGATTGGCGAAGCAGTCCAGGTGTGGACTTATACGCATGTTCGCGAAGATGCATTGCGCCTGTACGGTTTTTCCACGTATGCGGATCGTTTGGCTTTTGAGATTTTATTGAGCTTAAGCGGTGTGGGGCCCAAGGTAGCCATCGCGATCCTCTCGACTTTGAATTTGAACCAGATTCAACATGCTATTTTGCGACATGAAGCCACGGTTTTTGAAGCCGTACCTGGTGTCGGTGCGCGGCTGTCGGAGCGGATTTTACTGGAGTTGAAGCCGAAGCTGAAGAGATTGCAGGCAGCGTTGCGCGTGGATGGTGCCAGTGCTGTGGCCACGATGCCGCTGACCGAGAGACTGTTCAGCGAGACGATGACGGACGAGGGATCAGAGGTCGTCTTCGATGATGTAAAATCAGCATTAGAGAATTTAGGTTTTGCGGAAAAACAGGTTAATAGTACTCTGAAGAAATTACGTACTGATCCTTCGTTGTCTGACTTCCAGGCTTTGATGCGGCGCGCGCTTTTGGAATTAAGCGGTGCCGGTAACCTGATCGAGAAGGATGAAGCTTATGTCCAGCACCTCCGATGACGTGCAAGTGACTCAAACGAGTCAAGTGACTATCGAGCGGGTTATTGCGACGCAGGCGAACGACGAAGAACGCCAGACCAATAGCCGCGAAGTCAGTCTCCGGCCACAGAGTTTGGCGGACTATCCGGGCCAGGAACGCGTTACCGACAATCTGAAGATCTATGTTGAGGCGGCGCGTAAACGCGGTTCGACGCTGGATCACGTTCTGCTCCATGGTCCTCCGGGGCTTGGCAAAACAACTCTCGCCATGATTATCGCGAATGAACTTGGTGTGTCATTTGCCCACACCAGCGGACCTTCGATCGACAAACCAGGTGATCTCGCCGGTATCCTGGCGGGGATGGGCGCGGGCACGGTTCTGTTCATTGACGAAATTCATCGTTTGCCGATCGCGGTTGAAGAAGTTCTCTATTCGGCCATGGAAGATTTCTGCATTGATATCATCGTTGGTCAGGGCACGGTGGCGCGCACGGTGCGCATGCCGATTCAGCCGTTTACGCTGGTGGGGGCGACAACGCGCATGGCTTTATTGTCAAGCCCGCTGGTGAGTCGCTTTGGTATTCAGGAACGATTTGAATATTACTCCGATCAAGCGTTGATCCGGATTTTGCAACGCTCCGCCAACCTCGAAGGTATGGAATTAACTGCGGAAGGCGCGTATGAATTGGCGCGTCGCTCCCGTGGTACGCCGCGGGTGGCGAATCGCCTGCTGCGTCGCGTGCGGGATTTTGCCGATGTTTTGGGTGAGACCAGTATCGGCGTGCCGCGAGTCGATCAGGCGTTATCGCGGTTGGGTATTGATCAACATGGTCTCGATTCCATGGATCGCAGGATTCTGGCGACGATCTGGGAACGCTATAGTGGCGGACCTGTTGGGCTGGAGACTTTGGCACACACGGTTGCGGAAGATAAGACCACTATCGAAGAGGTCTATGAGCCATTTTTGGTGCATCGTGGATTTCTGGCGCGTGGACCGCGCGGTCGCGAACTGACCGAAGCCGGCAAGCAACACGTGCAAAGCTATCATAGATTGTAAGCAATGCAGCCGCGTAAACTGAGTTCGATTAAATCGAGAGTCAGCCTTCATGATCGAAGTCAGGTCGAGGTAACGTTCTCCTACGCCTTGCAGGAGAAGAAACAACAGGATGACCATGAGTCCAAGGATCCTGCTTATCAGGTGGATGCATATTTTTTCTTCCCGGCGCAGATGCGGATCAATTCCGAGACTTATCCTAAGGAGCGCTTTTATCACGATCTGCGCGCGTTTGTCCGCTTGCGCGAACCGCGCCTATCCTACAAGGAACTGATCGGCGAGACCGAGCAGAATAGCGAACAGTCGCCCATTACTTTTATTCGCATGTATCTGAAGAGCATGCAGGTGGGTGCGAATTGGGAGAGCGTGGAGGTCGCGTTCGATGAAGCTCGTTTGTTCGGCTGTTCTTATTCTAGTTATATGTACCGCCGTACTGAGCGGCGACGCCGGGCGTTGGAGCGACTGGCGCGCGGCATGGTCAAGACGGCGACGGCTACCGACCCCGATTTGATGCGTCGGACGTTGACCGCGATCCGCAAATTATCGACGCGAGGCTTCCGTTTATTGCGGTCTTGGCGTGATCTAATGGTCATGGCGAGCGGCATAGCGGATGAGCTGGACGCTGGATTGCGGCAGGAGCTGAACTTTGTGAACGAGTATTGCTCGTATGCCTATCGTGACTCGATGATTGTTTTGCTGCAGGGACTGGACCAGTTACGCGATGTTTATCCAGCGCCGGAAGTTATCCGGCTGCGGCGACGACTGCTGGCAAGTCTGCGTCTGGAGCGCTGGTATAGCCGCAAGATGGGTTATTTTTGGGTTGAGGCGGAAAGCTCGTTTGAATATCAGGAACGCTACGTCAGTCATCGCTCGGCGTTGAAGCGGCGTGTCTGGAGCGTGCTTTATCTCGATGCCCGCAGTAAACCGCTGTTTGCGATCCAACGACAGTTTGGTGCCATGTTATCGGCGGGTCTGGCCGCTACCTGGGCGATCACCGCCGAGATTATGGTGCGGCAACGGGCGATAGAGCATGGTAAGGGTGCCGGGCTACTTAGCATGGATCTGGGGCTTGGCGGCTTCCTGCTCTTGACGGCACTGATCATGGCTTACGTTCTGAAAGATCGAATTAAAGAGTTGGGACGGAGCTATTTTACTTTCAAAATTTTTAAAGGCATCCCGGATAACAGCAACCATATCAGTTTCGGTACCGCCTTTGGCGAGACCCGTTCCATCGGTGTCGTCAAAGAAACAGCCAGCTTTGAAAGCAAGAGCAAGCTGCCCGAAGAGATTCGCTCACTGCGGGAGCGCAAGAGCCAGGAGCATGTTGACCCTGAAGAGCTCTACAAGAGCGTTCTGCACTATCGCAAAAAGATTTTCTTGCGCCGCAATGCCTTGCGGGACTTGCCACAGCCGGTTCGCGCCGTTCACGATATCTTGCGCGTCAGTGTGTCGTCTTATCTGGCGCGACTCGACGAGTCCTTGCACCGGGCAGTGGTGCTGAACGAACGTCAGCGCGCCGAAGAGATCTTGATGCCCAAGGTTTACCATCTGGATATCGTCCTGAAGTACTCGTCTTTAAGCGATGACAAAGCGATGGCCGAGCCGATTTATGATTATATTCGTCTCTTTATCAATAAAGAGGGTTTGCTTCGTATCAAACAGCTCCACTAACATCATGTAACACTAACTCCTTGGTAGATGGGCTTTTGAAGCAATTATGATGCTGTTAATAACTATGGATTTATAAATACAACTGCTACACAAGATTGCAGTTATGTTATTTTGTTTGAGAAAAGCTTGGAATATTTTTACTTTTTATTTACAATGTTGATTAATAAGCACAGTATCCATCAATTGAGTAGAGGAGGAGTAGCAGTGCTTTTAAGATTTCTATGTGTCACAGGTGTAAGCGTTATTGCTATGGCAACGGTGGCTCGCGCTGCTGACGACGCGACTATGAAATTGGGTGTGGAATATCGTGCGAGCATTAAGCACGACGACCACGGTCTGGAAAAACGCACGGGCGGTCCAGATCCTGTAAAAACAACTAACATCGATCTACATAGCGTCAAGTTGAACGCTGAGGGAGCCGCTACCAAAGACGTTGACTATCGTGTTCGTTTCAACACGTTAGGTGCGTTGGAATTAGGTTATGTTAACCTTAAGTTGACTCCGATGGTCAGCTTCCTGATGGGTCGTTACAAAGTGCGTGAAGGTGGTTTTGAAGGTCGTAACTACGGTTATGATACTGTTGCTGGCT
This sequence comes from uncultured Oligoflexales bacterium, assembly GCA_964652825.1. Taxonomy (GTDB): domain Bacteria; phylum Bdellovibrionota_B; class Oligoflexia; order Oligoflexales; family CAZZCU01; genus CAZZCU01. Next base: position 5,330 of record CAZZCU010000027.1, on the reverse strand, counting down.
CCGACTACTTTGGCGCTATGCCGTTTGGGATCTATTCTGATATGGCGCAAGTTCAGTTGAACATGGACTTCGGCACCATCTCGGTTCAGTTGTTGGATGATGTTGTTGCGCCTGCTGGCTTCAACACCGCTAACAAGCAACCGGCATTCATCGTTGAATGGTTGGGTAGCTTCGGCGATTGGACACCGCTGGTTCAGCTCGGTTCCTATGACATGAACCACTCGATGTACTTCGTGGTTGGTGTTAGTGGCACGGTTTCTGGCTTGGGCTTGTCGTTGGATTATGTTAACGATCAACGCGCAATCAAAGCTGGAACGAAAGAGCTGACGGATACGCATACCAACATCAATATCGCTGCCAACTACAAAATGGCTTCGTTCACGCCGTGGTTGAAAGTATCGATGTATAATGTTGCTGAAAGCACCGACAGCGCGGCTCGTCCGAAAGCTGCGGAAGCTAACGGTCTCGATCCGGCTACTGGCGCTGCTATGTTCAACAACAACGGTCAGACGATTCAAATCGGTGCTGATTGCACGGCATACGGCTCAGCTTATGTTCCGTACGCTGCTGTTGTAATGCATAGCGGTGAATTCCAAGGTACGGATGTCGCTAACCCGGCTAAGAAAGAAACTCTGTCGAATATGACGATGGAATTCGGCGTACACGGCAAGTTCTAAGGTTCTTGGTTTTCTAGGTGAGCAGACGGTCGGTTAAGTTGTCTTGTGGAAACAGAGTCGTTTGTTACCGTGGGTTAAATTGAGATCTGATATTTAACCGTGCTGTTGTAGTTCACCTAGGGATAAATGCCCCCGAAAGTATGATGCTTTCGGGGGTTTCTTTATTCTTGGCTTGGGTTGCGCAAGGTGATCGACTCGGTCGATTGTGCCGGATCGATGTAGAAGCGTGCAAACACAGGCGCGTGATCCGAATAACCCCCCGCTTTGTGCGAAGTGAAGCTGGCATTGCGACGGGACATCCAGCGTTTGGTTTCGCCTTTGTCCGTAAATAGAAATGCCAAGTCGCTATAGCGTGCATCAGCGATGGTATGACTGTTGTCGATGTAGGTGATGCCTTGGCGATCGTAGAGACCTTTACCGACAATGATATGGTCAAAGGATGACCAACCAAAACCGCCATGGAAAGCCGAGCGACGATCCGTACTGTCCTGTTCATAGAACAGATTGAACTTACGTTCTTTGTTACGATCATTGGCCAGCATTAGATTTTCATTGCCCTGAGCTTTGAGGATGTCATTAATACCCGTTTTGCCGCCGGTATCGTTGTGACGATCCTCCAGAGTGTCTTTTTCGTTATAGTTGCTGTTCAGGTCACCAACGATCAGATAGTCGAGACCCGGATGCCGCGAGAGCGAGGTAGCAACGTCACGTTCAATGGCGTCCGCCGACACCAATCGGAATGATTCCGGGGCGCCTTTTGAACGCCAGTGATTGATGTAAAGCAGTAGGGGGTGACCATGAATATCAAGTTCGACACGAAAAATCGGACGCTGATGTTCCCCGGCCACTGCTAAATCAAGATTGATAAGATCGTTACGTTTGTTTTTGGGGCGTGGTTTGCGCACTGATCGGGCTGATTCGATTTCGAGTAACGACTGATCCTTGATAGGAAACTTACTCAGAATCGCCGTGCCGATAGCTTGCGGGTCTTTGGGGTCCGGCCAGGACGAAAACTCACCGGCGACATAACCCAGATCTTTGACAGCGCTGAGAAGCTGGCGGAGGGCGGCTTCCGATTCGATTTCTTGCAAAGCCACAATCTCTGGGCCTTGTGGGTCGATCGCTATCAGAGCTTTGCGGATGTTTTCGATCTTCACGTCGGTGAAGGTGCAGGAGCGTTTAGTGTCACAGGTGGTTTTTTCGCCATAGTTGCTGCTGTAACCCTGACTATTTGGCTCGATACGATAATCACCGTAGGATTCATTGCGGTCTTCGTCAGTCTGATCAAACAGGTTTTCTACATTGTAAGAAACAACGGTGAACTCGCTTCCGGTTTTTGCCTGGGTAATGGCGACGGTTTGGGTTGAGCCGGTGCTTTGTTTGATTTCAAGTTCGGCGGTTTTGGGCCAGGATTTCTTGTCGGAGACTAGTTTGATGGCGATATCGGCGGGCTTGGTCAGCAAATCGCGTCCGAAGGCGGCTTTTAATTTGGTGACGCTGCCACCAAGAAAGGCGCGGATGTGCAGCCGATCTTTGCTGATGTAGCGGCTTTCGCCTCCCCAGGTTAAGTGGAGTTCGTTGGTGTCGACTTTTAGGCTGACGTACCGGCCATCCGGGGTTTCGCCGTTAAGCAGAACACTTTTGGTGTCAGTGTTAAGTTCATGGAGCTGAGTATTTTCGGGGTGGCCGCAGGCGCTCGACAAGAAAGTGATGAGCGTGGTCAGAGCAAGACCAGTGATTGGAAGCTTTACGTCGGTAAGGCGTAACATGCATCTCTCCTAGGTAGTTGATAACAGCTAGTCGTTGTGTGCCTGCAGGTTTAGTCGAATTTTAGGTGAAGCGCAACAAGCCAAAGATGCAGAGGGCGAGGAGTATGCGGTAGGCGGCGAACCAGCCAAAACCATACTTTTTTAAGAATAGTAATAAAAATTTTATAGAAAAACAGCCAACAATCATTGAAACCAGCATGCCAACATAAAATTCTGGCAACCCAATGCTGGCCCAAATATCGCCCGCATTCTTGGCGGTAGCACCTAACATGACGGGGGTTCCCAGCAAAAACGAAAATTTTGCGGCATCCTGCTTATTGAAATGCAGCACTCGGGCGCCAAGAATGGTCGAGCCGCTACGCGAAATACCGGGGATTAGCGCCAGGGCTTGCGCACATCCTATCAACAAGGCATCACGTGGGGTTAGATTCTGTATCATTCTATTATTATTGAGATATTTATCGCCAAGCCAAATTAATAAGCCAAAGCCCGCCAAGGGAATCAGAGTCATTTCCGGCTTGTGGAAGATGTTTTCAATCTGGTTTTGCCAGAGTAGGCCGACGATACCGGCGGGAATGCTGCCAACAATCAGAGCTGGCAGGAGGTGGGTAACGGCGGACGTGCGTTCGCCTTTGGTTACGAATCGCCAGCAGCCGCGCAGTAATTCCAACCAATCACGCCAAAAATATAACAGCACCGCTGACAGTGTACCGACATGCAATGCAATGTTGAGTGACAACGGCATAGGCGCGCCATTCATCAACGAACTCAGCAGAATCAAATGAGCAGAGCTGGAGATCGGCAAGAACTCGGCGATGCCTTGGACAATGCCGAGGAGGACAGCATAGAGGATATTGTGTTCGATGATGCGGCTCCCGTACTAGCGGAACATTTTGCCAATAAATTTAAAGACTACGAGAACCGCGCCCAGGGACATGCCGATGAGCGCCCACAATAACGACCAGAAAGCCACGACCGGCACAAACACTAGGCCCGCCAAGCGCAACAAGGGATTAGGCTTAGTAATGTCATTCTTCCGCCAGTGGTTGAATTGACTGGTGCGATCAATTTTTTGCTCCTGCTGGCGTGAACGAAGCCGTTTGTCTTTCAGGTTGTCATTGACTAGGATCACTTGCGACATGCGGCGACCTTTCATAATACGGACACGATTAACCAACAAAAACAATCATAACGAATTTCCAATATATCTCGGAACGGTATCGACAATGAAGCAAATTGAATGGAACGAATCGCTCTTTGCCTGGGGCCGACGCTGTACCGCTGTTGGTTTTATCATTCTTATTCTGTTGGGTAATCTTTGGGCTTCGTTGCGACTCACTGGGGCGCAGATTCCCGCGTGGTTGTTTGACGGCGGAGTTGGGGCGGTCGGATTGGTCGCTTTGGGTGGCTTCATGTTGCTGGTGTCATACTTGGCGCGTGTACTTAACCTGTAAGAATGCTTTGTGATATTCTATACCTTTGTAAGATTGACAATCGGAACCCCTAATAACATTCGTCCACTGAACCGAAACCAAAGGTGTCAGATCAGTTGCGACTGACAGGGGGTCCATAACTAGTGAAATCGACGATGGACAGTAAAATTAAAGCCAAAGAAGCCGAGCTTTTGCGTTTGAAGAACAAAGTGCGTGCGCAAAAGTCAGAAGGTGGTGTCGTGGCGACGCCGCCAGCCGCTGATTTGCCGACTTCAGAGGTGGCAAAGCGCGAGGAAGCCAAAGCCCTGCGTGATGGTGCTGGCTCCGGCGTCAGCGCGGCCGAAACTAAAGCGACTTCGAGTGGAGAGAAGACCGAAGAGCTGAAGACGGTTTTGAAAAAGGCCTCCGGCAAGAAACTGCTGATCTGTATTAAAGGCTATCCCGATCCTGATAACATCGCTACGGCTTTGGCGTTGCAGTGGTTGGCGCGTCGCTATGATATCCAGTCCAATATTTTGCACTTTGAAGCTATCTCGCATCAGGAGAACCGCGCGCTGGTCAAAAAGCTCGATCTTGATATTGAAGAGTATCAGGATGGTTTTGATTTTGCGTCTTACGATTATTACGCCATCAACGATGCGCAGAATGCTGAATTGCCGGTAAAGCTGCCGCCGCATTGTGAGTTGTTGGTGTTCGTGGATCATCATAAGGCATTGGGAACTATCTCCGGCCACTTCGTTGATATACGGGAATCGTCCGGCTCGACGTCGGCCATCTACAGTGAGTACCTGCAGGATAAGTTCTTTGATTTTAGCGGCGAAGACAGTCAAGAATCAAAGATTGCCACGGCATTGATGCACGGGATTCGCACCGATACGGATAACTTTATCAATGCGACCGGCATTGACTATAAGGCCAGCTCGTTCCTGGCGCGTTATGTCGACAAGGATATGTTGGCGCTGATTTCGCAACAGTCGATTCCCGCCAAGACCATGGACCTGACGCAGATTGCTTTGCAGCGCAAAGACATCAAGGGGACGTTTATGTTCTCGGGCGTTGGTTTTGTACGCGACGAGGATCGCGATGGTATCGGTCAATGCGCTGATTATTTGTTGCATCGCGAGGGGATTGATACCGTGGTCGTGTACGGCGTGGTTGGCGGGCAGTTTATCGATGGATCGCTACGCACGAAATCACACACCCTGGATCCCGATAAGTGGTTGAAGGATGTCTTTGGTACGGATCGTCACGGGACATACTACGGCGGCGGCCGTAAAGATAAGGGTGGGTTTCAGATTCCGCTCGGCGTATTTGGCAATTGCAGTGACAAAGAATTGCTATGGATTCTGATCAAGAAGACCATCGACGAGTTGTTCTACCAAAAGATCGGTGTTGAAGGCTCGGCAAACATTGATACAGATTAAAGGGACACACGACTGAACCCGATCTTG
>CAZZCU010000026.1:21804-31260 GCA_964652825.1 uncultured Oligoflexales bacterium | reverse complement strand
TGTCTGGCGGGTAAAGTTGAATTCGACAACACCGAACGCGCCAAGACAGTTAGCAAAGATGACTTTAAAGCCTGCATGTCGCATCTATCCGAAGAAAATCAAGAAGAAATGACCGAAGGCTGGGAAGACGGCAAAACATTAGAAGCAACCATCACCGGCATCACGCCTGATTCCGACAAGTTCGACATCGGCGACCGCGAAGGCAATTGGTCCGCTCTGATTAAATTCAGCATCGACTTCTTTGGTGACGAGATTGTTTTGCGTATCCTGTTGCGTAATGACGATGAAGCCGTGGCTATGGCGGTCAACGATGGTAGCGGCCGAGAGCACAATGTTGACGGCTTCTTCGCCTCGATTGATAAGGTTAACAAAGCTGTGCGCTTTGAATCGATGAACCAGCGTATTCGCACGCCGAACGGCACCCAAAGCAATGGCTGGAACCGCCATGCACGCATCTATGTCAAAGGTGAATTTGACGACAATCTCCAATTCACGTCCGTTACCAACGTTCAGGGTATCTACAGCGACATCAGTAATAATGCTGGTAGCAGTGCCGCGACAAGCAGCGAGGAGCCGCTCCAAGGTGGTATTCTATGGACTGCGAACGGCAGTGATGACGGCGGTATCGTGACCAAGGCTTACGAACTCAAATGTACGCATTCTAACAATACCAATGATTGCGAAGATGCCAATCTGGCGGCAAGCTGGGAAGAAAATGCTGGCTCCGGCGCATGCAACGGCGCGCTTTCTGGTACTACCTGTACCGAGACAGCCAACGAAATTACGACGAATGCTCAGACACAATTTGTAATGGCACTTGATCATGCTGATTTCAAAACCACCGAAGACTGGTTCAGCAGTATGCCGGTTATGGATTGGACGGAGCTAAGTTTTGATATGATTCAATACAAGTAATTAAGTTTAGGCAAAAAACGCCGAAGGCGGATCTGATGATCCGCCTTTTTATTTTTAGAGAAGATGGTAAACAACGCCAGCACCGTACCAGATATCCGTCTTGCGAATTTTAGCATCCAAAGCCGGTGAGGCGCTAACCTCAAACGGCCTGATATAAGTCGAACGGCGGCTATGATACTCAAAGCGCAACGCCCAATAAAGATGATAAAAAACGTCAAAGCCGGCATGCCAATCGCCGACCCGCGCTGTCACACTAATGGTGGGGTCATCATCCTGACCGTCGCGTTCGCCAAGCTCATTCCAGCGCTCAAGATTGTAATCAAAGCCTCCATGCAGGCGAAACGCCGGACTCACATTCAGCACCAGACCGATAGATGCACCGGGGAAGCCGCCGCCGGAAGGTGGATGTAGCTCAGATGCCACCCGTTGCTCGGTTATGTAACTCATCGATGTGCCAAGCGTATAACCAAAACCCTTATAGATCGGCAGATGAAAGCTATACTGCATCTGCGCGAAATAACCGGAGCTTTTTACATCCTGGTGGGCAAGCCCGCCAAGCTTGGTGACATGCCATACTCCACCGGTCGGGCCAGCCATCATCGCAAAATTATGATCGCGCCGGAAGCCACGTACTGACTTCTCCCAGTCGTGCATGTCACGGCGGTATTTTTCGACAACATCCACTCCTGACTGGTAGAGACGCCCCGGCTCGATGAACTCCAGCGGATCGCCCGTCAATGGCAGAGTCCATACCAGCGCCAAGCCCGCGACGACCATCATCAGTCCGGCATTGAAAAATCCGCTAATACGATTAACCTGGCATCCGCTGCGCACGAGTCGCACTCCCATGAAAGGTTCATTATAGTGGAAGAAAATTCGCCTGTCTTACAAGAAACATCAGATCCGCAAGATAGCACGCAAGCCTACGAGTCCGCTGATCCATGGCAACAGTTGGGCGACATCGCCTCCAGCACTGATACGCTGCTGCTTATCGGTGGACCGACGTTTTTGTTTTTGCTGATCGGTATCCTTTATATCGGACTCGTTGCCTTCAAACGACGCAAAGAGAAACGCCAACTTGACGAAGTCATGGCGATCGCCGATCAGCCGTCCGCCGTCCTACCCCTAGATGAACAAGAGGTCGAAGACGCGATAACGACAGCCGCCGCCAGAGAGGAAGCCAAAATCACCGACCTTGCCGCCGAGCGCGGCAAAACCGGACCAAGCGACGTCCGCGAGGTACTCGGTCTTGATGATTCGGGCTGGTTGCATAAACTGCGGCATGGTCTCAGCAAAACCCGCGAGCAATTTCTGAGCAGCATTAGCTTCCTAAAAAACACTGACAAGATTGATGACGGCACCCTGGAACGTCTGCATTCAGCTCTATACAAAAGCGATATCGGCGTGGAAGCCACCGACTATCTGATCGATCAGGTACGCTCGCGCATCAGCAATCGTGACAACGCCAATTGGGGAGAAATCGAAACTATCCTCAAAGATGAAATCACGAAAATCCTCAACATCAATAATCAGCCGGTTAATGAACCGGAGGACGGTCCGTTTGTGATTTTGGTTGTCGGCGTTAACGGCGTAGGCAAAACCACCACGATCGGCAAATTGGCCGCGCACTTTCTTGCAGAAGAACGTTCGGTACTTGTGTGCGCCGCCGACACCTTCCGCGCTGCCGCTATCGATCAGCTCAAAGTCTGGGGTGAACGCCTGGGCGTCGATGTTATCGCGCATCAGCAAGGCAGCGATCCAGCCGCGGTGGCTTTCGACGCCGTCAAAGCCGCCAAAGCGCGCAAAGCTGACGTTTTATTGGTGGATACAGCGGGACGTTTGCACAACAAGCAGGAATTGATGGATGAACTCGCCAAAATCAGCCGCGTGCTCGGCAAGGATTTGGCGGGCGCTCCCCACGAGGTATGGCTGGTCATCGATGCCACCACTGGTCAAAATGCCCTGCAACAGGCCAAGGCTTTTAAGGAATGCGTGGAAGTCTCCGGTGTCATTGTCACTAAAATTGATGGTACGGCTAAAGGCGGCGTCTTGGTCGGTGTTTGCGCCCAACAAAAGCTACCGATTCGTTACGTCGGCGTGGGCGAAAAAGCTGCTGATCTGCGCCGTTTTCAGGCGCAGGATTTCGTTACGTCTTTGTTTTGAGCTATTTTCTATAAAAGATTTGTGTGCCGAATATCTTGCTGCCGGAGCGAACAAAACCAACGCCGATGCCATGATGATTACCAAGCATATTTTTTTTATGGCCTGGGCTATTCCACCACATGTCGGTAAAACGCTTGGCAACGCTTTCGGCGCTACTTGAACTACTGACGCTATTGTAAGCAACATTTTCAGCCGACAAGGTTACGCCATCCATGGAACCAAACTCCTTGATGTAGTCGGAACGGCGCTGGCTCGGAAAACCGTCATGTCCCATGCCTTGGCTGAACTGAGCTTGAGACCACAACCGCGAGACATAGCCGACGCGACCGCTATACGCCAAAGCACTTTTACTTTGCTGTGCACGATACTCATTGGTTTTTTGCGCGACCAATGCTTCGACCTCGCAAATAAAGGCGTCACCTTTATAACAATCGGAAATAGCGGCACCGACATTCGTCGACGCGTTGGTAATCGGCAGGCCGCCGATACCACCACCTTGAGTATTATTGATGTTGTTATTAACGACAGCGCCTTTGCGGCGAATCTCGACGCTACGACCAAGCGGCGCGCCCGTCGTTGATTTTGCGTAAATATGCAATTGCGTTCCATTACCAAACGACACTGGCTGTGTGCTGGCGAATGCCTGGCGACCACCCATGGTACCGGCAATGGTTTTCATCCAATTGGTGATCGGTTGCTGTTGACAAGCCGCTGCGGCGCCAACGCAAAACACTACCGAATTGGGATCCACCGCGACTTGCGGTGCCACATAAAGTTGCGTTTGATTGGCATCGGCACTGGCTCCTAACGCCACGAAAAAACTAACCGATCGCGTCGCCGTATCGTTGGCAATCACCGATTCTTCACCCGCCTGACAAGCGACCATACCCACAGCCAAGAGGCCGAGCATCGCAAATCGGGGGATATTAGTTAGATTCAGGAACATACAAACTCCTTACGGAGTCTATATGTGTTCAAGTTCCATACCTAATTTTTTATGCAGTAAAATCAAGAGGTTGCAATAATACGCGGCGACGGAATGTCGTAATTATAGACAATTAAATCGCCTACATAAACACCCTAAGAGCCAACTAGTACTTTTCCTTGGCGGCACGGATCAGCGACAGGAATTCATTGCGGGTTTCGATATTCCTAAACGCACCTTCCATGGAACTGGTGATCGTATAGGAATTTTGTTTTTCGATACCACGCATCATCATGCACAAATGATAGGCCTCAATGACCACGCCAACACCTAGCGGACTTAAGTGCTCCTGAATCGCTGACGAGATCTGATGCGTTAAGCGTTCTTGTACCTGCAAACGTCGCGCGAAAGCATCAACCACACGCGGCAACTTGGATAAACCAACCACTTTGCCATTCGGAATGTAGCCGATATGACAACGTCCATAAAAGGGCAAGAGGTGATGCTCGCACAAGCTATATACTTCAATGTCACGAACGATTACCATTTCCTGATATTTTTCGTGAAAAATAGCGCGCTTTATTACACTGCCGACATCCACTTTGTAACCGGACGTCAAAAATTTAAAACTATCGACAAAACGGGCCGGGGTTTTCAACAGACCTTCGCGCTGCGGGTCTTCGCCAACATCGCGAATCAACCCGGCGATGCGTTCGATATTACGCTCCCGCACATCATCAAGATTAGTTTTAGTTTCCATTCCGCACGCACTTTCTTCTTTACGATCTTATCTTCGCTCTAGCGTATGCTGTTTGTAATCCAGAGGCGGCGCTGAAGCAAGTTTAGATAGCCCCATTGGCTCTAAGAGCGGCAATTTGCCGTGCCGACAAACGCGCAAACTTGCTCAGCACCTGCTCCGTATGCTCGCCAAGCCGCGGCGGCAATCGCGCAGCATCAGCCACCGGCAAAGCATCGGCATGAAACGGATGAGACAGCAACTTCAACGTTCCTACTCCCTCGTGCTCAACCGACTGATACCAGCCTCGTTGTCCGGCCAAGTCCGACGCGAACACTTCGGCATAGGTCCAGATCGGTGCACAGGGAATCGTGGCCTCGCGCAATAACGTCAACCACGTCGCCGTCGAACGCGAACGCATTAAATTAGCAACGGCTGCGGTTAATTTTTCGCGATGCATGACGCGCCTTTGATTGATGGAGTATGCCTCTTGGTCCAGCAGCGACTCGGCACCAGCGGCTTTAATAAAACGCTGCCATTGTCCATCATTGCCGATCGTCAGCACCAACCAGGCATCGCTGGTTTTGAATAATTGATAAGGCACGATCTGCAGATGCGCGTTGCCTTGACGCGTCGGTTGCTTGCCGGTAGCAAGAAATGCTTGCGCCAGATTAACCTGCGCTGCCACCGCGCAATCCATCAATGCCATATCGATATATGTTCCGCGACGTTGGGATTTAGGAGCGGCCCGCAAAAAGGCCAGTATCGCAGTTGCGGCATAGAGGCCGGTGATCACGTCCGCAATCGCAACACTCGTTTTCATCGGCTCGCCATCAGGCTCACCAGTAACCGCCATCAAGCCGCTCAGGGCCTGAATGGCAAAATCATAGCCCGGCACGTCGGCCCAGGTTGAGTCGCGCCCAAAGCCGGATATCGAACAAATCACCAATTTTGGAAAACGCCGCCGCAGAGCTTGCGTGCTCATACCCAGGCGCTCAAGATTCTGTGCACGGAAATTTTCCAATAACACGTTAGCGCGAGCCAGCAGACGTTGAAACACCTCCCGGCCGTCTTTGGTCGCTAAGTCGATAGTAACGCTTAACTTATTACGATTGCAGGACATGAAATAAGCACTCATGCCATCGACAAAAGGCGGCCCCCAGGCGCGCGTCTCATCGCCGACACCAGGCTGCTCGATTTTGATGACCGTGGCCCCCAAATCCCCCAATAATTGCGCGCAAAAAGGCCCGGCCAATACCCGCGAGGCATCGATAACCACCAGGCCGTGCAAAGGGGGACGCTGACCTCGAACACCTTGGCGCCCAGCTTTTTTAGAGGCACGTTTCGCCATTTATCGTTCTCTTTTCCTCACAAAACGCTTATATGAGGGTTCCACTTTTGACGTACAAACAGATGGTATGACTTTGCGGGCCTTTAATCATTTCAGCAACATGATTATTTACTGTCGACCGGGCTTCGAGCCGGATGCGGCAGCCGAGCTGCGCGCCCATACCGAACATGATAATGACGAGGACGAAAGCGTCTTCAGCAAAATCACGCCCATGACTGGCTATGTTCTGGCAGGACGCAAAGACGGACTGGTGACCAACGAGCTGCATAAGATTCATTTCGATCGCTTGATCTTCGCACGCCAAATGCTATTGGTCCTGACCTGTGTTCGCAACCTACCCGAGAAGAATAAACTAGAACCCATCATGGCGGCTTTAAAGGAACACTTGCCTGAACGCGGTAAATTCTCGCAAGTTTTTGTCGAGACGATAGATGTTGATCAAGGCAACGAGATCGGCAAGTTCTGTAAAACTTTTCAACCACATGCCGAGCGCGCGCTGAAAAAACTCGCATTGCTCAGTGATGCTCCGCATCTGCCACGCCTACACTGGTTCTTCCCCGACTATCAGCATATGTATATCGGCATCAGCTATCCTAATGGCGGCTCCGCTTGGTCGATGGGTATTCCCCGTTTTCGTTTACCCAAAGACGCCGCGTCACGCTCCTGGCTAAAAATCGAAGAAGCCATGCACGTCCTCCTTGAACCGCAGGAACGCGAGCGTCTCCTCAAGCCCGGCATGAAAGCCGTCGACCTGGGCGCAGCACCAGGTGGCTGGACGCAGTATCTCACCGACAAAGGACTGGTGGTATGGGCCGTCGATCATGCCAACCTCGCTCGTCAGGTGGCGAGCTCGGATCAAGTTCATCATGAACGAACAAATGCGTTCACGTTTAGACCACCCACACAAGTGGACTGGCTAGTGTGTGACATGGTCGAGAAACCACGCCAGGTCACGGATCTGATCAGCCAGTGGTTTCGGGACAAACGTTGTAAATATGCTTTGTTCAATCTCAAACTGCCGATGAGAAAACGGCACGAAGAGGTGGAAAAGTGCTTGAGCTATCTTCGTCAACAACTACCGAAAAACTCATCCGCAGGCGGGCGGCGGCGATTTAAAATTCGCGCCAAACAACTGTACCACGATCGCAAAGAAATCAGCGTTGTGATTTTGCCGGAGCACCCATGAGCAAGAAACCGTCAACCGCAACCATCAAAAGCAATCAAAGTCAGGAAGTTAAAGTTTGTGGCTACAATGCTTGTCGCGCGTTATTTAAGCAACGCCCCAAAGATATCGTTCGCGTATATGTAACCGAGAATACCCTGCACGACTTCGGCGACATTCTCAAATGGTGTGCTGGCAATCGCAAAGCCTATCATGTCGTCACCGCCAAAGATCTGGAAAAGATCGCCGCCACCAAACATCACGAAGGCGTGTGCATTCTGGCCAAACGTCAGTCCACATCCTCCATTGAGGCTTTGGTCGCGCGTCTGCGCGACAGCAAGGGCAGTGAATGCATTGTGTTTCTTGATGGCGTACAAAATCCGCATAATTGCGGCGCTATTTTGCGACTATGTTCACACTTCGGCGCGAAAGCCGTTTTAGTCGATGCCAAGAAATCGCCGCAGCTATCGGCGGCGGCATATCGTACCGCTCAAGGTGGAACTGAGGATGTGGAGCTTATCGCCATCAAAGATCCACTGGAAACCATTAAAACGCTGCGCAGTTTTGCATACAGCGTCATCGCTACTTCGGATCAAGCCAAAACCAGTCTCTTCAAATATAAATTACCACCACGCGTGCTCTTCATATTTGGCTCCGAGACCCATGGCGTTGCCAAGAAATATTTGGATGCGGCGGATGCAACTTTATTGATTCCGCACACCGGTCAAGTCAAAAGCCTGAATGTCGCCAGCGCCGCTTCTATTTTTATTGCGGAACATTGGCGCCAAAATCACTGATTACATGTAATTTTGCAATTATTCTTCGGAGTAACGCTGAGTTGATTCGGCCACCATATGAAACGATGATTTACCGTACATACTCTCGGTAGTAGTGATGCGGAGAATTCCTTCCACCCAGATCGGCCCCCAGGTGAGTTTATGCTCCTGACCGCCGGCCATCCGTACCAAAATCATCTGATTAGCTGGCGGCGGCGGCACATGAATACAAGCCTGGGGATTCGGTACCAGCAAAAATTCCGTCACCTTGGCGGCATTGTCCTCCAAAGGCACGACAAAGCCGGGCATTCTTACTTTTTGATTATCGTACTTAGCTAACCCGGGGGCAGCCACGCCGGTTGTTAAATCCAACTGCCGCAAGTCATGCCACTGCAAACGCGGTATACCGTCATGATCAGCATCGGTGGCGCCGGGGCTCAAACTCTGAACGACCCCATACATGACCATGCCGACAATTGGCAGACTCACCAGACCAACAATAGCAAGATTACGCATGAGCGGACTCACACGCACCAACCTTTCTCAAAGACGTATCGTTAAGCCATCAACCAAAGTGTTGCGATAAGCACGAATACCCGGCAACAGCCCCATGAGCAAACCGATACCAACTACGCTCGCCAAATATATAACATCCAATCGACCAAGACCAACCAACGAAAACACCAAACCAAACTCTCGCTCGATCAGCGGCCCGGCAATCAACATGAGAACCTGCAATACCAAAACGCCGACCAGACAGCCAAGTACTGTCATGAGGCATGATTCAAATATCAGTAAACTCAGGATGCGCCAGGGTCCGGCTCCAACAGCGCGCAGAATCGCCATTTCGCGACGACGCTCATTCAACGAGTTGTACAACGTCACAATCATGCCAAGCAAACCCACAAATACAACCATGATCGCAACAATCCACAGGGCGGTCTCGGCATAACCCAGCGTTTGCCATAATTCACTCAACGCCACACCCGGAATAATGGCAATCAATGGCTCCGCCATGTAATCATTGATTTCACGCTGGAGGTGTAATGTATCGATGCGGTTTTTAGAACGCAGCAAAAATGATGTGATCTGTTCGACTTTAAGCTCCTGCTGCGCCAGTCTTTCGGGATCGGTTTGTTGACCAAGTGCCGGCGGCGCGCCATCCTGCCAATCGTAATGAATGGCCTCCATACCTTGCAAAGTAATATAGACCGAACGATCGATCGGTGTACCGGTCTTTGCCAATATACCAACAACGGTAAATGGCATGTCATCGTGCTTCACCAAAGCTATGTCCGTGATGCCGTGCGCCAGGACAATTTTTTGTCCGATCTGGTAATCGAGGGCCCGCGCCACATCAGCGCCCAACACGACATCAAATAGTTTGTCGGCAACAACGCCTTGCGCGAATTGAAGTGAACGATCACG
>CAZZCU010000026.1:0-21704 GCA_964652825.1 uncultured Oligoflexales bacterium | reverse complement strand
GAAAATATGGTTAAGACCGACGTCAGTCGACGATTCATGATGGATTTGTAGGCGAGATAAAGCAGATACTTCATGATGCACTCGTCCTGACTTTATTTAGCTCAGCCAAGGAGACGACATCTTTAAACAAATTGCTCAACGCCAAATCATGGCTGACAAATAGCACGGTCGCGTCAATCGCCGCCGCCTGAGCGAACAGTAATTCCAAAAACTGACCTTTGCGATCAGCATCCAGAGCCGACGTCGGCTCGTCCGCAATAATAATTTCCGGCGCACCAAGCAACGCACGTCCGACAGCAACCCGTTGTTGTTGCCCAACGCTCAGCTGCGTCACCGGCAACTCAAGAACATTCGCCAAACCCAGTTTATCGGCGATCTCCTGCGTCGCAACATTGATATCTTTATCGCCCAGACGTTGATGACGGGCCTTGTTTAGACGACATGCTATCTGAATATTATCGCGAACATTGAGATAAGGTAGCAGATTGAACATCTGAAAGATAAAACCGATGTGACTACCGCGAAAACGATCGCGCTCGATACCGCGCATACCTGCTATATCCGAACCCAAAATATGAATACTGCCGGACTGCGGTGTTAAAATACCGGCAATAAGCCCCAAAAGCGTTGTCTTACCGGTACCACTGGGACCATGCACGAACACGGAGGCACCACGGGCTATGCTCAGCCGTGGCATATCAATAACGAGTTGCTCGGGCTGGTAACCAAAGCGCAAATTGTCGATAACGACCGCGTCAGCAGTCATTTTACCTCCGGCGGGACCCGTACCGAACCGCTGTCTTTCTTAATGGTAGCACCGACCTGCTTGGTCTCGGCCAGAACCTGAACCGCAACTGCGGTGATCGAAGAAAACAACTCGGTCACACCAAACTTAAGATCGGTACCAGCAATCAATGCCGGACAATTAACCGCATACTCCGCGATCACTTCATTATGTGCGGAGGCTTTTTTATTCTTTTTGCTATCGGATGCCGCTTGCGCAACAATTTCTGCCTTCTGATTGGTAACAACGCAGGCGATCTTCTCATCAAATTTGACCAGGGTTTCGCCGTTACCTCGTAGCTTTTCCAAAGCTGCTGCCTGCTTCTTTTTTTCTTCGTCCGTTTTAGCGTCCCGCTCAAAGCCGAACACGTCATGACCAGGCGCGATGAATTCAATCGTCGCCTTTTTTCCCTCAATAACAATATTCAACTTGGCGACACCATGAACGTGCGCCTTATGTTTGTGACCGTGTGCCGTGGCAGCGGTTGCAACTATCAATAAAAAAATAGCTAAGATGCGCGTCATCACTTCATCACTCCTATCCTATAATTTATTCAATCGCAGAATATACTTGCCGGTCGCGAACGTCTACCACGTCTTCTCAGGAAGGTACGGCATCGAAGTTTTCCGCTGTCGCAGCTGCATAAGCGCGCGCAAAACCAGTTGGAACAGTCGGTTGCAGCAACGCCCCCGAAGCCAGGTAATCGTATATTTCACCGAAATGCCGCACATCGCTTTGTCCGACCCGCCGCAAGACGTGATAGGGCTTTACATCACGACTATGTTGCAGACCGATCGCACCGAGCAACTCGGCGACGGCTTGAACTGTTTGCTGATGAAAATGTGCGACGCGCTGGGTTTTATCTGGAATATGCAGGCCCGCAACCAACTCCGGATCCTGTGTCGCAACCCCGGTTGGACACTTATTGGAATTGCAACGCAAAGCCTGAATACAACCAAGCGCCATCATCATCGCTCGCGCGGCATTACACATATCAGCACCCAAGGCAAAACGGGTGATCATATCGAAGCCCGTCACATTGCGCCCGCTACAAATTACCCGGATACGTTCCCGCAGACCAAAGCCAACCAACGCATTATGAGCGATCAACAAGCCTTCGCGCAGAGGAAAACCAACATGATTGGAAAATTCATAGGGCGCAGCCCCAGTTCCGCCCTCGCCACCATCAACGGTAATAAAATCAGGCGTTATTCCGGTCTTGATCATCGCCTTACAAATGGCGACAAATTCACGACGTTTACCGATGCACAGCTTGAAGCCAACCGGCTTGCCGCCAGATATTTCGCGCAAGCGTGCCACAAATTCCAGCAAACCAATCGGGGTCGAAAACGTACTATGCATCGGCGGCGAAATCACATCGACTCCCATCGGTACACCACGAATTTCCGAGACTTCCTTGTTAACTTTTGCCGCCGGCAAAATCCCGCCGTGACTTGGTTTGGCACCCTGCGACAACTTGATCTCGATCATTTTGACGATGTCGAGCTGCGAACGCTCCCGAAAACGCTGCTCACAGAATTTTCCATCGGGCGTACGACAACTAAAGTAACCCGTTCCGATCTGCCAAATCAGATCGCCACCTTGACTCAGATGATAAGGACTCAAACCGCCTTCGCCCGTATTGTGAGCGAAGTTACCAATTTTCGCGCCGCCATTCAGCGCCATGACGGCATTTTTACTCAACGCACCATAGCTCATCGCCGACACATTCAGGATGCTGGCGGAGTATGGTTTCTTGCAGTCGGGTCCGCCGACAACCACGCGCAATATTTTCGGATCCACATGTGTCGGTCGCAATGAGTGCGTCAACCATTCATAGCCGAGTTCGTAAACATTATGCTGAGTGCCAAACGGCAAAGTATCCAAATCCTTCTTACTGCGTTGATAAATGACCGAGCGCTGCTCGCGGCTGTAAGGGACACCATCGGAATTTGATTCGACGAAATATTGGTTGATCTCCGGACGAATCATTTCAAACAAATAACGGAAATTACCGAGGACCGGAAAATTGCGGCGAATGGTACGCTTCTTTTGGGAAATATCGAGGATACCGAGCAGAATAATCGGACCGAACACCGCCATCGACCACCACACTTCGGGGAAAACCCGCGCAACAATGACATTGGTGATGATAATTCCGGTGGTAGCCACATAAAATATTCGACGCACGGATCATCCTCCTGCAGACATTTGCAACTATCTGTAATTATTTAGTTATTCTAAATCCTTGGGCGCAAATGTTCAACTACCCCGCTGCAACTAAAGAAAGACTATGGATGTGAGAAAAGCACAAAAAATTGCATTGGAGCTTTAGTCCGTTGATTTTCCGACGATAAGTCCAGGAGTTGGAGGAGAGAACAGACAATGAGCGCTAAGGCACTGGCCAAAAAACCGCACGTTGCCACCGCGGCAACCTATACGCGCATCCTGGCGATCAATGGCGAACATTCACTGCAAAGCATTCAAGGTGCATGCGTGGAATACGCAGCCCGCTATCGACCAAACGCCAAAATCGCTTACTTTAATTTTGAACTGGCCAAAGAAATGGGTTTGATTGCCGCCGATCACCCCGAACATCTGACTCCGGGTCTGCAGACAGCGTTGATTGATACTTTCTCCATTCAGATTATCAATGAGCACGACATTATTCATAATCGCAAGTTCGATCCCAAAGACATCAAACCGAATCGCTATATGGCAACACGCTATCTACAGTTGCAACATCCCAATCGATTGGGACTGACCTCGGGTGATGGCAGGAGCCTTTGGAATGGCCAAACGACATATCGCGGCAAAACCTGGGATGTTTCCAGTTGTGGCACCGGCGCAACATGCCTGAGTCCGGCAACCGCCATCAACAAAAAATTCTTCCGTACCGGTGATCCATCAATCTCTTACGGCTGCGGCTATTCCGACCTTGAAGACGGCATCGGTAACGCAGTGTTCAGTGAAATCCTGCACAAAAACGGTATCGCCACCGAACGAACGCTACTGGTGCTGGAATATCCCAATAAGTTATCCATCAATGTTCGCGCCGGCCTGAATTTATTGCGCCCATCGCACTTCTTTGTCCATCTCAAGCAAGAGAATCTTGTGCGCCTGCGGGGCGTTGTTGATTTATTTATCGATCGCCAATTGAACAATCGTACCTGGCCCGTACTGCGCGGCAAAGAGAATCGTTACGATGCATTGTTAACGCATGCAACCCGCACTTTCGCTGAGATGGCGGCACGCTTTGAAAGCGAATACATCTTTTGTTGGCTGGATTGGGACGGCGACAATATCCTCGCTGATGGTGGGATTATTGATTACGGCTCGATTCGTCAACTTGGTCTCTATCATCACGAGTATCGTTATGATGATGGCGATCGCTGGTCAACCAAACTAACCGAACAAAAAATCAAGGCCCGCGATATCGTGCAAACGTTTGCACAAATGGTGGACTATCTCAAAACCGGACGCAAAAAAAATCTTCGTCGTTTCAAACACTGTCAGGCCGTCAAGAGCTTTGACCGCATCTTCCAAAATGCTCGCCTTCATTTCTTTCTTAAACGTGTCGGCTTTACCGATGAACAAGCAGCAGCGCTACAAAAGCGACATACAACCGAAGTCAAAAAACTGTATAAGCATTTTACTTACTTTGAAGAGACGGTTAACGGCCGTCAAGCTACACGCACTGCAGATGGCATTACGCGTGATGCAGTATTCAGCATGCGCGATCTACTGCGCGACTTGCCAGCACTCTACATGGAACATGCCGCTCCAATTGCAAATGAACGTTTCCTGGAACTAATGCGCAGTAGTTACACTAGACGTCGCCACCTCAAGCTGACTGCCAACAAAAAGCGACATATTCGTGGCTTTCAGGCGAAATATCGACGCTTAGTCCTCCTGGCGGGACGCACAACTCACACTCCAGAACACAATGTGTTGGCGATCATCGCGCAACGCGCCAGCCTCATCAATCGCCAGGAACGCGTCACCGGCGACGCAATGAGTCATGTGCAGGATCGATTGCTACGTAATCGCAAACGATTGACTTTCAAACAAATGCAGAGCGTCATCAGCGAATTCATTAATAACCAGATTCTTGATCCGGATCGCCCCAAAAATAGACGTTTTATTCGCATAGCTTCGCCATCGCCAAACACCAGCAAATTATCCGACAAATTGCAGGACATCGTTAAAGCCTGTCGCGAAGGTTTATAACTATATGAAACTGGTGTTGTATAGCGGCGACAGCCCGGCCAATGCCGCCATTGATAAAGAGCTGCATCGCCTGATTGATAAACCCCGTCCCAACGTTGCTTTTATCGCCGCGGATGAAGACGCCGTTCAGTATGATTTTCCTCACTTCAGCGATCACTTGCTGGCACGAACACCGGCAACCATCAGATTATTTGAACCTTGGGATAAAGACAGTGGCAATCAGAATTTCGACGAACTTCTCAAGTCAGACTATATCTATCTCAGCGGTGGCAATACCTTTCACCTGCTAAAACACTTGCGGAAAAGCAAACTGATCAATGTACTTAAGGATTTTGTCCGACGCGGCGGCGTCATGGCCGGCCAAAGCGCGGGCAGCATCGTGATGACTCCCTCCATCAGCACCGCGTCTTATCCGGATTTCGATTGCGATGACAACTACCCGGAACTCGACGATCTGACAGCCATGCACCTGGTGAATTTTGAATTTTTCCCCCATTACTGCGACGAACCTGACTACGCAAAAATTCTCAAAAAACAATCAAAAAGGGTCAAACATCCTATCTACGCGGTGACGGATGGTGCCGGTATTATTGTGAATTCCGGCATGATCAGCTTTATCGGCGAGATCTGGTGTTTCGCCCGCGGCAAGAAATTCAAGCTTACACCTTAACTCTGGATTTTCATGCAAATAGCTGCTACTTCCTGAGCTGAACGGCATTCAAGCCGTGGCAGGAGTCGTATGCATCGTCTATTCTTTATCTCTTTTTCCCTCGCTGTGTTTTTGTTCCATACCGTTTCCGCAACATCCTCGACATTTGTCAATGAGTGTCGCGCCTATACGTTAATGTCCGGCGAGCAGGTAGGTTGTACAGCGGAAGGATGTTCGACTTATTACGTACGTGCCGGTATGCAATTAGGCTGTACGCTGCAAACCTGCGATACCTATCTGGTTAAACCCGGACAAGTTCTTGGCTGTACCGCCACCAACTGCCGCATATACAGTGTGCGCCCTGGAAATGTCTTGGGCTGTACACATCATGAGTGCCGAGAATATTACGAAGACCACGGCACAACGTTGGCATGTTCCGCTAACAGCTGTAACAAATATTTCTTGCGTGGCAGCCAGCAGATCGGTTGCACGCTTCACAGTTGTGTCACCTATCTGGTACGACCTGGACAAATTCTCGGCTGTACGGCTCATACTTGCCAGATTTACGCCTGGCATCCCGGAGAGGTGCTTGGCTGCACCACCAATAACTGCCGACAGTATATGGTGCGCCCCGGTCAGGAGCTGGGCTGCCCGCGTTTTTTGTAAGGTAAATCTAGAATTTAAATTTTACTCGCGCTTCTTGAGTTGCGCGGTGAATTCGACCATACGACGCAGCGCGTTGGCATGCGACTCGCTCGAACCAGATACCGACAAACGCACATAGTTTTCGCCGCTAGGACCGAAACTTTCGCCCGGCATCACCATCACACGCTTGGTCGCGTATAAATCAGCGGCAAACTCGCGACCGCTCAAGCCGTAACCGCTTGTCGGCATCCACAAATAAAAGGCTCCCCGCGGCCTAACGACCGGCAGGCCGGCCTGATGAAAATCCTGATATGCCTGAACACGCCTGGCATTGACGCTGGCACGCAGCGCCGTAACTTTTGCCGGCGGATGCAAGAGCATACGCTGCGCAACCATCTGACTCCAGGTATTCACAAAAGGACAACGCACTACCATCTGCATCTTTATCGGCCGAAGCAAAGCTGCTTGCGCCGCGATATAACCGATGCGCAATGCCGCCAGGCCATAGGACTTACTTAGGCTATTTACCGTCAATGTCCGTTCACGCAGACCCGGCAAAGATGCAAAACTGATCGGCACTCCGTCTTCGTTGAAATGCTCGTAGACCTCATCACTAAACACGAGTACATCGTATTTTTTCGCGTAGTATGCGATTCGCTCGATACCTTCCCGAGTCAAACAACAACCTGACGGATTCGTCGGCGAATTGACGAAAACGATTTTCGCGCCACGCATGGCTTTTGCCAAAACCGCCTCGTCAAATGCGACATAGCCATCATGTTGCTGCGTTGAGACCCAGCGAATATGAGCTCGTTTAAGCTGAGCAACAAAGTTGTACATCATGTAGCCAGGATCAAACAAAACCACGCCGTCACCCGGACTAACAAAAGCATCCATCGCCAATGAAATCGCTTGATTGGCACCATTGGTAATCAAAATTTCTTTTAAAGCGACATATTCAACGCCGTTCTCGCGCTTTAATTTGTCGGCAATGCTTTGCCGCAACTCGACAAAGCCCTGGGAGGGTGGATAATTCAGCGAACAAAAACTGCTTTTGGCTTCGGCTTTGGGCAAACTTTCCAAAAACCAGCTATCGCCAAAATCCGGAGCCCCAAGCGTCAAATCAATCGGCGCATTGTCGCCCGAGGTTTCCGCGGCGGCCTCATCCAGCAGAGTACCCATGTGCCGTAGATGCGCATGCGGACCCATCAAGGTGGAGTCACTCATAAACTTGAGCAATGTCACGTCGTCGGAATTCTTTTTGAATTCCGGGATGTGCTGAGCAAGTCCGGATTTAATTAATAGTTTTACCAAGCCCAGCGGCGGCTTCTGCATATTATAGGCCGATCAATTGATAATATTGATTTTTGATTTGCGACGCTGCTCCACCAACCATTTCTTGGTCTGAGCCACCAACTCAATATTTCTTAGCTCAAATTCGAGTTGGCGTTTTTGTTTGATAAATTCATCACTGCCGGAAAATTTTTTGCGCTCCAAATAAAAAATATGGAAGCCATTACCGGTCTTAATCGGTGCCGTAAACTTTCCAACTTCCAGATTTTCTACTTCGGTACGGATTGACGAGCTCAAATCCTTCAAAGAAACCTCAGGCATCAAGCCACCTTTCGCGCGCGCCGCCGTATCGTCGGAAAAGATTTTCACTGCTTCTTCAAAAGCCATACCTGATGATAGTTTTTGATGTACGGAACGCGCTAAATTGAGCTTGCCTTCCTCGATCTCCGGCACCGCTCCTTCGGGCACCTTAATCAGTATCTGTCGCAACACTAGGCGCATGCTCTCCGATGAACTGCCGGACTTCCTCAGATAATAGGTCTCAACATCCTTATCAGTGACCTTAATCAAAGGACTGATCACATGACCCTGAAAATGGCGAAGAATAATTTGATCTTTAAAATCAGCCTTATATTCCTCAAAAGACATACCCTGACCGCGTAGTGCTTCCCGTAAGCCTTCCATATTCAGCTGCCGGCTTTCGAGAAAACGCTGAATTTCCTGGTCGACATCCTGATCACTGACGTCAATATCCAGTTCCGTGGCTTTCTGTTTGACCAGCTCTAGATTAATCGCATCCTGCAGCGCCTTGTCAAAATCACTAGCACCTTCTTCCGCAGGATAATCCGATACAGCGACGACATGACCTTTTTTAATTTTTTCATCGACTTCGCTAAACATAATCGGCTCACGATTAACGATCGCGACGATTCGATCCACCAGCTGCTCCTGCGCTTGCGCCACGACAGCGGGAAACAGCCCACTAACCAACGTCAAAACAACGACAGCTACCAAAGCGGTTTTGGTGTTTGGATTTTCACGGAGTTGAGTGCTAATTCGACCCACTTTTGATACTCCTCTTCCTGCTTCTGCATCATGAGCTGCTTCTTAATACGCGCCTTGGCCTCAGCCAGGGTCAGAGTTGTTCTTGGCAGCTTTTTTGTCACCATAAGAATATGAAACCCATAATTGGACTTCAGAACCGTACTGATTTCACCATTTCGCATCGAAAAAGCAACGTCGAATATTGATGGATATTCGCCGCGGGCGTATGGGCCCAGCAGACCGCCATTCACAGCCTCTGGCGCCAGCGACTGTTTCCGCGCCACCTCTTCAAAATTTGCTTGTGTCAATCTATAGCGGACCTTTTTGGCTTCTTGCTCATTTCCGAGCAGAATATGCCGAACAACGATCCGGTCCTTTTCTTTGAAACTTTCGGGGTTGGCTTTATAAAAATCGTTGATTTCCTGGTCAACCACAGCCGCCTTTGGATAAACCCGTTCCGTGAGATATTGATGGATAATATCTAACTCGCAGATACGAACCTTCAAACGCTCGGCGCTAATGGTGTCGTCAGCGAATTCAGCGCCCTTGTCGATCACTTCCTGCCAATCCTTCACGCAAGACCGATAGCGCGATGGATTAGTCAGATCAAAACTCTGATCTTGTTCAATAAACTTATACAACGCCTTACGCTCAACAATACCGGATGCCAAACGCTGACGCAGCGGTGCAAGTTGAGTATCAATCTTCCCACTCAATGCAGGAATCGGTGTCATGCTCTCGGGTTCGTTAATACCTTTGGTATGCAGCTGATATTCAAATTCAACATCGCCAGTACTGATGGGAACGTCAGCAACATAGACAAAAGCCTCGTCGCCACGATCTGAACTCAAATAACTCCCTGCTTCCTGAATATTACTGACTGAACGCCCGGTTCTTTGCACCTTCCAGATATAGATGCCTCCCAAAAAACAGAGCAGCCATAGGGTTGTGTAGATGAGTTTTTTAGGCATTAGCCTCATCCTCAACTTCAAGTGTTTGCGAAACAGGTTCGAGCAAGGCGATTAGCTCCGATAATAATCTATCTTGATCGGAAAGCGTAGGTTTACGCGGCAAAAAAGTACTGAAATGAAGTTTATAATCGGGTGATAAACGATACTGCCCCGGATTCTGATTCACCAAGGCAATCATTTTATCAATTTGCCGCTCGGACAAAGAGCCGAATTTAAGCTCCAGATGCCCATCAGCCGCCGGCGCAAGTACCGTAGCACCACAAACCTTCAATTGACGTTTAAGTTCAGCAACCTTGAACAAACGCGAAAACTCGGTTGGCATCGGACCAAAGCGATCGATGACTTCACGATGCAAAGCCTGCAATTCTTCGGTGCCGTTCGCGGAAAACAAGCTTTTGTATAATTGCAGACGCTGACTCTCATCAGGAACAAATTGCGCTGGAATTAAAGCCGAAATCGGAATACGAATTTCCGTATCGACTTTCTCGCGAACTTCCTTGCCGCGCATCTCTAAAATCGCGTTTTCAAGCATCTCGGTATACATCTCCAACCCGATGGCGGAAACGTGCCCTGATTGTTCACCGCCCAGCAAGTTGCCCGCGCCGCGCAACTCAAGGTCATAGCTGGCGATCTGAAAACCAGCCCCCAATTCCTGATGCGCACCGAGCACATCAAGACGTTTCTGCGCATCATCACTTAGCTGCGCCTGCGGCGGTGTTAAAAAATATGCATAAGCTTGCCGCGCCGAACGACCAACACGACCGCGCAACTGATACATCTGCGACAAGCCAAACCGATCCGAACGACTAACAATCAACGTATTAACATTTGGCATGTCGATGCCGGATTCAATGATCGTCGTGCAAACCAGCACCGGAAAACGCTGTTCGATAAAATCAAGAATAACTTTTTCCAACTGATGTTCTGGCATCTGTCCATGCGCCACGCGAATATCCACTTCCGGCAACAGACTTTTCAGAAAATTACGCATCTCAATAATATCTTCGACGCGATTATGGACAAAAAACACCTGGCCACCACGTTGCAACTCATCGCGAATCGCATCACGAATCAGCTGCTCATCATACTTGGAAATATAGGTTTTTACTGATAAACGCTGAACCGGCGGCGTCGCGATAATCGAGATATCGCGCAACCCCACCATGGCCATATGCAACGTTCTCGGAATCGGTGTCGCTGTCATCGTCAACACATGACAACCCGCACGCATCTCCTTAATTTTTTCTTTATGAGTTACGCCAAATCGCTGCTCTTCATCGACAATCAACAAGCCAAGCCGCTTGGGTTTGATATCTTTTGATAACAGGCGATGCGTACCAATCAGAATATCCACACGCCCGCTTTCCAGCGCAGCCAGAGTTTCTTTCATCTCCACTGGCGAAACAAAGCGATTCACCTGACCGACTTTAATGCTGTGCTTTTCCAAACGCGCCTTAAAAGTCCGATAATGTTGATGTGAGAGAACCGTGGTCGGAACCAAAACCAACGTCTGATAACCGTCCAATGCCATGCGTAACGCTGCACGTAACGCAACCTCGGTTTTGCCAAAGCCAACATCGCCACAAACTAGCCGATCCATGGGAACAACGCGACCAAGATCAGCCTGCACATCAGCGATCGCCTTCAATTGATCGTCCGTTTCCTCAAACGGAAACTCCGCTTCAAATTTAAAATAAGATTCGCCGGGCGCGCTCGCCGCATGAGCATCACTGATTTTGCGTTCCGCCTGAATACGCAGTAATTGATCAGCCATGTCCTGCACGGCTTTTTTGACTCTGGCTTTTCGTTTATCCCAGTCCTGACCTTTAAGCTTATCAAGCAAAGCCTGCTGATTTTCATCGATTCCAGCGTTATACCGTTGCAACATACTGAGTCGATCGACCGGCAGATAAATCTTGTCGCCGCCCGCGTATTCCAGCTGCAAAAAATCATTCTGTACGCCACCGACTTGCAAGGTCACCATTCCCAGATAGCGACCGATACCATGATGAATATGCACGACCAAGCCGCCGACTTTCAGATCACGGAACGAACTCAGGAAGTTTTGTAGCTTGGTTGATGCCGGCTTATTTTTACGTTTTTCCGCGCCAAACAAAGCTTGTTCAGGCAGCACCAACAGCTGCTGATCATCCAGCCACAGGTGCGAGGCCAAATCACCCCGCCCCAGATACACTCGCCCGGGGGCCAGGCTACCGGCCAAAATCCCGCTCAGCAAATTCGGCTCCAACACAGCCTGCAGCGAACGCAATTGTAACAAGTTCTGAATCCGTTCAATCTGCTCATCATGATGCGCCAGGATCGCAACGGCACCATGCTGATCGCGGAGAACACGCTCGACTGCCGCCATCCATTTATCAAACAAAGTCGCGCCAAATGATCCGGCACTCGGCGCTCCCTGAACGGTCGAACGGGAGTCCAGCCGGATAAAAGTGGCATCCGTAGCCGAAAAAGGATTGCCCAGCTCAACACGCCGCACAATCGTCGCAATCCGCTCATCCGCTTCGCCGGGTGTGAGAAAATGTTGCTCCGGCGCAATACACGGCCGCCCACTCGCCAAATCCTGCTCATACTGCATCGCTATATCGGCAAAATAATTTTTGAAACTTTCGTGACAAGGAGCGATGGCCTTGGGAAAAATCCAGGTCGTGTCTTCGGGGCGCAGATAAGCAAAAGCACTGCTTTTACCTACGCGCAGCAGCGGATAAAACATCGCCAAACCGCTCGCATTGCCAAACTCGACAAAGCTACGCATCATGCCGTCACGATCCGCCGAATTGGTGTCCTGCTCGATCAGGCAATCATAGATTTTTTGCGCGTCCTCTCGTCGCGACACCTGCGGCAGGAGTACTTCGCTCGCTGGTGTCAGCATCACCTGCTCAAGAGCTTCCACGGACTTTTGATCACCTGGATCGAAAAAACGCATGGAGGCGATGGTTTCACCGACAAACTCGATCCGCACCGGCCATAACTCGCTCGTGGAAAACACATCAAATATACCGCCACGAACAGCAAAACACCCCTCATCGGTCACAGTCTGCACATCGCGATAACCAAGATCGATAAGCTTCGCGCGCAAATCATCCTGATCCACCTCCGCACCGACTTTCACGGTAATCGATGCGGCATCGATACTTTCTGGAGCCAATGTTGTCTGTGCCAGTGCCTGCAATGTCGTCAAAACAATAGTCGGCCGCTGGCTGTCAAGCAGTGACGTCAAGGCATACAGTCGTTGGCGAATACTCATACCTGGATTGACATAGCGATCATTGCCCCAACCGGCATGGTAGGGCAATACCGCAACCACCGGCTGATGTGCTTCCGGCAACAAGCGGGCGATAAATTCAAGGAAACTGGTCCAGGCGCTAAAATCTTTGGCGGTCGGCAAAACCACCACGAACTGCCGCGATCGTGCGTTGGACTGGTTTTCCGCCAACAACGTCGCAAAAATAAGTTGTGCCAAAGCCTCTGACGCGCCGGCGATTTGTACCGGGCGGCGGCGCACGAAACTCTCTTGAATTGCCTGCTGTAAGCCGCGAAGGCCGATGACTGTTTCCAAAACATTCTCCAGATCGAGGAATATACCCGCTTGGATCGCCGGAAGCGAGCCCTTGTACAGCTTGTAACCATTGACATCTGGGCCTAACTACGCAAATTTAGGCCCTCACGTTTTAGCACTCCAGGTGCGAAAGGCAAAGATCATGGCACACCAATATATCTATACGATGGTCGGGCTTCGCAAAGTTCATCAGCCCGCAAAAGAAGTTCTGAAGGACGTCTACTTATCCTTCCTGCCCGGCGCTAAAATCGGCGTCCTCGGCGTTAACGGCTCCGGTAAAAGTACCCTGCTGCGCATCATGGCCGGCCTGGATCAGAATTTCCAAGGTGAGGCATTCCCCGCACCCGGCATTAAAATAGGTTATCTGCCCCAGGAACCCCAATTGGATACCAGCAAGGACGTCCGCGGCAATGTTGAGCTCGGCGTCGCCGCAACTCGCGACCTGCTGACGAAGTTCGAGGAACTCACCGGCAAATTAGGCCAGGACATGAGTCCCGACGAAATGGAAAAAGCCATCGAGGATCAGGCCAAAGTCCAGGCGGAAATCGACGCCGTCAACGCTTGGGAACTCGATCGGACCATCGAAATAGCCATGGATGCTTTGCGTCTACCACCAGGTGATGCCGACGTCTCCAAACTTTCCGGGGGCGAAAAACGCCGCGTCGCCTTGTGTCGGCTGCTGCTCGAAAAACCTGACATGCTGATCCTTGACGAACCAACCAACCATCTTGATGCCGAATCGGTGGCCTGGCTGGAACGCTTCCTAGATGAATATCCGGGCACTGTTGTGGCGGTAACGCATGATCGCTACTTCCTGGATAACGTCGCTGAATGGATTCTGGAACTCGATCGTGGCCAGGCGATTCCCTGGAAAGGTAACTATAGCTCCTGGCTCGAACAGAAAGAAAAACGTCTCGCCGTCGAGGAAAAAGTCGAGACCGCACGTCAGAAAACTCTCGCCCGCGAGCTGGAATGGGTACGTATGTCGCCGCGTGCGCGTCAGGCGAAAAACAAAGCGCGCGTTACCGCTTATGAGGAATTGGCGCGCCAAACCCATGAAGCGCATGAAACGGTTCGGGAAATCCGCATTCCACCCGCTCCACGTCTTGGCGAGTTGGTCGTGGAAGCCAGTGGTGTCGCCAAAGCTTTTGGCGAGAATCTTCTTTTTGAGGATTTATCTTTCAAACTACCAAAAGGTGGTATCGTCGGCGTTATCGGCCCCAATGGTGCCGGTAAAACCACGCTCTTTAAACTGATTACCGGCAATGAAAAACCCAGCCAGGGCACTTTCAAAGTCGGCGATAGCGTCAAACTCGCTTACGTTGACCAAAGCCGCGACGCACTATCGACGGAGAAAAACGTTTGGGAGGAAATCTCCGGTGGTCTCGATGTTATCGAGTTCGGAAAATTCAAAATTCAATCCCGCTCGTATGTAGCCAGCTTTAACTTCAAAAGTAACGATCAACAAAAGAAGGTTCGTGATCTATCGGGCGGCGAACGCAACCGCGTACACATGGCGAAATTACTTAAAAGCGGTGGCAATCTTTTGCTTCTCGATGAACCGACGAACGATCTTGACGTTCATACTCTGCGCGCTCTCGAAGAAGCCCTGCTGGATTTCGCCGGCTGCGCCGTGGTGATCAGCCATGATCGCTGGTTCCTGGATCGCATCGCAACCCATATTCTGGCTTTTGAAGGTGATAGCAAAGTCGTCTGGTTTGAAGGCAACTACCAAGATTACGAAGCTGATCGCAAGCGACGCCTGGGTATTGAAGCCGATCGCCCGCATCGTATTAAATACAAAAAACTTACGCACTAGCAACACACAGCTGTGGCTAAAAACACCAACGAAAAAACCAATCTGATCACACCGCAAGGCTATAAACGCCTTGCGGATGAAGCCCAACGCCTCTGGACCGTCGAGCGACCAAAAATCGTCGACGAAGTTCACCAGGCGGCACTGCAGGGCGATCGCTCTGAAAATGCCGAGTACATCTACGGCAAAAAAAAGTTGCGGGAAATCGACAAACGCCTGGAGTTTCTGCAACGACGCATGGATGCCGCGAAAGTTATCGATCCAAGTCTGCAGCGCTCTGACAAAATTCTTTTCGGCGCCACCGTCTCCGTTCAAACCGAAACCGGCCAGACCAAAACCTATCAAATTGTTGGCGAGGATGAAGCCGACCCATCCAGTCAGCGCATTAGTTGGAAATCACCGGTAGGTAAAGCATTGCTCGATAAAAGAGTGGAAGACATCGTCGAAATTCAAACGCCGAATGGCATGGTCGAGTTAACTATTTTGTCAGTCAATTATCGCTAAAGTCCAAAGACTTGACTCAATGTGAGCCGATACGTTTATCGATGGCAAAGCGCACATCTGTTGCTCCAAACGGCACACCCGCAACCTCGCCCACCAAATCACCTACCTGATCCATACCCGCAACACCGTCAAGATCAAGGCGTGCTTTAATACGTAGCATCTGCGGCCGTGGCCGAGCTTCATTCATAACCTGCAACTTTTCCTGCGTGATCAAAAAAGCTATCTCACCGGTAGCGCCGTCCGCAAGAATTTCGCGCACCGCACCGTAAGGCATCGGCATTTCACTGCCAGCATCATAAATAATCAAATAGAGAGTTTTAATAGCCTTGGCATGCGGTGCAACGTCATCACTGATCTGAATCGTTCCCGACGCAAAAATCGGCGACTTCTCGCCCATATTCATTGCCAGAACCAGGGCCAAACCAATTACTAAAAACAGACCAACAAAAATCCACAAATTGAGACGCTTCACCAGCAAGTACCTACAATAATATTAAAGGCGTGAGAACATATCCTGATCGTTAACCGCTACCACCAGACCAAGCTTAACAAAAATCATTTGTAAATTCTGATCAGGATCACGGACAAACAAACCGACGCGAAACAAGTTATCAATACCAAGATGTGGTTGGCAATTCACAACTTCCAGACTGATCTTGCGATCGGAGAGTTCAAAGATAAAACGCGCGCCCGAGCTCAATGGCGTCTTCACCAAAATACCCAACCCACGCGGCGAAACATCCAACGGCCAGGCATCAATCACCCGATTTGCTTCGACTTCGATAAGCTTGCCAGGCAACGGCCCCGAAATGGTGGACTGGCGCAAATGCATTCGTTTTTGTTTGAGACTTGAGCTATCCACCGGCTTGTTCCTTTGAACAAGGGATAAAATCTATCCCTAAGATATCAGTCGGGATTTTATGGAGAAACTTTAATTTTTGGTAATTTGTTCTTTGTTTTCAATGGGTTACTGATTTATCTACGGATTGTTCACCACAATATTGCCCGGATCAGCTCGTCGCCAGCCGAGACGGACAAACTCAAATCGCAGAACCCGCGCCACAGACAACAAAATCGCACCAATCACCGGTCCGAGAAAAATACCCATCATACCCATCATCTGCATACCGCCAAACACCGAGACAAATACCAACAACGGATGTAACTCCGCCGAATCTTTAATCGCGACGACTTTAACGACATTGTCCGCTGACGAAATCACGATAGCTCCCCACAGCAGTAGGAAAATCCCGGCGACAATACTCTGCTGCAGCAGGAGGTAAATCACCACCGAACCCCATACCACCGTGGCGCCAAAAAACGGCACCATGGCAAAAATCACCGATACCAATCCCAACAAAATAATCCAGCGACCAAGCTCCAGCGACGAAATCGCACACACAATCAATAAACCCACGACAACCAAAAACGCCTGCGCGACAGCCGCCAGTAAAGTTGCCCAGACCACACCGCGACAAACTTTGACAAATTCCTCGCGCACCATGCGATCGTGTTTGGGATCAAGCGGTGTGATACCTTCCCAGCGCTTGAGAATAGCTTTGCCATCCGCCAGGAAAAAATAGTAACCCAAGCCAAAGGTCGTCAGCGACAACACCATTTGCGGCAGGTTACCCAAAAAATCGGCCGTCTTATTATATAGCGCCAACCCCACGGCAGTCGCGGCTTTGACAACAGTAGTTGTGACGGTTTTCAGATCAATGGATAAGTAATCGGCAATCTGACGGGTCATCGGCCCCAACAAATCATCAATGCGTGTCTCCGCCCACACGCCCCAATCCTGAGGGGTTGCCGCGCCCTCGCCGGCAATCTGCATCACCCAATACGTCAGCTCACGATACGCCAGCGCAATGGTGGAAACCACCGGCACAAAAATCAATAACATGAATAGCAACGAAGTTATGACGGCCGAGACATGATTGCGTTTGCCAACCCGAGCCATGACTCGATCAAACAACGGATAAGACAACAAAGCCATGATCGCCGCCAATAACAGCGGCATGATCAACGGCTCCACCATCCGCAGGAATACCAGCGTCAGGAAAATCAGCAGGCCGAGCAGGACCAACGCCGCAACAACCCGCGGCTGTAGCGGCGTTTTATTGAGATCAGTCGTCGTCTGCTGCGAAAATTCCAAAATTACCTACCCACGTGCATCCTGGATATACGACTCTTCTTTATACAGGCGTGCGACCGGAATGAAAAGAATCGCCGTAATAAACATCATGCCAGCAAACATCCAAAAATATTCGGCACCCGCCAGACGCGACGAACCATCCGGATTCTGAATAAAAAAGTTAATCAGAGCGGTCAAGGCGTTCCCCAGCGATACCGACAGCATGAAAATCCCCATGATGAATGACTTCATGCTATTGGGTGCCTGGGTATAGGAAAACTCCAGCGCCGTAATGGAAACCATGACTTCAGCGAAAGTAATGATCGCAAAGGCGGCTAATTGCCACAAGATGCTCACCTGCTGACCGGTGGCCAATAATGTTTCTGTATAAGCAACCAACCCAAACGAACCTGCCGCAAGAAAAAAGCCGGCGCCGATCTTGCGCAGCGGCGTCATAGTAAAGAGCCGCTCCAACAACGGATAAAAAAACATGGTACAAAAAGGAATATAGATCAGCACCAGGATCGGATTAATCGCCTGCACCTGCGACGGCAAAATTTCAAACCGCGTAAACCCAAGATCGATGACCCGATTGAGGCGATCCGCCTGCAACACCCAAGACGATCCGGTTTGATCATAAAGCGCCCAGAACATCGCCACGAAGATATAAATCACCGGCAACGACATGAGAGCTTTACGACCAGCGGGACTCAGCAGCTCACGTTTATAAGCAGCCCAACCCACGGGCTTAATGATGGTGAATTTATCGTGTCCTAAACGGAAAATAATTGTCGCCAGCAGCATCAATGCACCCGGAACACCAAAGGCGACGGCTGGTCCGACCTTATCCAAGAGTATCGGAGTCAGCAGCGTAGAGAAAAAGGCACCGAAGTTGATCGAAAAATAAAAAATCCCAAAAATCTTCTCGATCAAGGATTTCTGCGATTTGGAGAACTGATCACCGACATGCGCGGACACACATGGTTTGATACCGCCGGCACCGATTGCGATCAGCGTCAAACCAATCGATAAGCCCAACCGTGTTTCATCCAACGCCAATGCCAAATGACCAAAACAATAAACAATCGATAACCAAAGAATGGTTTTATATTTGCCCCAGAAAACATCGGAAAGAATCGCGCCAAGAATCGGGAAGAAATAATTCGCCATCGTAAACGTGTGAAACCAGGCCGTCGCTTCCGCCTCGCCCATGACCGCCAGATTACCATCCTGATCCATCAGATACTTAGTCATGAAGATCGCGAGGATGGCACGCATCCCGTAGTAACTGAAACGCTCAGCCGCTTCGTTACCGATGATGTAGGGAATACCAGCTGGATACTTTGGTTTTTGCGACGCTGCAGTTGCTGCCATGAAGTGACTCCGGATGTGCAGGAATAGATGCTTGATCAAAACGACTTACACTTGATACGAAGCGAACTTTCTAGCACATTCCCGAGTTTTGCCGCCACACATAAAGCGCGATTGCCGTGGCCGCTGCGGCGTTCAAGGATTCAACACCAGCGCGCATGGGAATGGAAATCGCATCAAATCGTCCGCCATAAGCCTGAACACCCTGGCCCTCAATGCCTGCAAGCAACGCGACTCTATCAGCGAACTTGTAGCGCGCCACATCGACACCATGCATATCCAAAGCACAGACCTGCCCCGGAATTTCCCGCAACTCAGCCATGCGAGGTCCGACGAACATAGGTATCTTAAATAAGCTGGTGCCAGCCGCTCGACTCGCCTTGGGCAAAAACGGATGCGCCGCCTCGCCAAGCAAAACAATCTGCGCCACCCCCAAGCCAACCGCGGTGCGAATGACGCCACCGATATTCTCGGGATTTTGGAACGGCAGAAACAAGGTACACCCGCGCGGCAGTGGTTGCGCGGCGTCCCAGCTTGTCATTGCCGGTACCCGCACGACCAAAATAGGCGCGTGCGTACCGGCAACATCCAATTCCTGAAACAGCGGCTTGGCCAGATCCAATCGCCACAATGCCTCGCTGCCCGGTAACGCCGGCGATGCCGGATCGTTATAAATGATACCTTCCACCTGATCCGCATGATCCCGCAGCATTTCCGGCACCAGCTTGTTGCCGGACAATAGTGCTCGTCCCTGTTTTTTGATCCCCTTGGCGCCAAGCAGCTCCTGGAGATCGCGGAATGTTTCGTTGGCGGCACTGGCGATGAATTTAGCGGACAAGTGTTATTCCCCTAGTTGTTGTCCAGAAAAGCTGCTACAAACTGGCCGCCTATGAGCACTGCATCCACACCTGCGAAATGCCCCCAATGCCATAAGCGAGAAGACCTCTGCGTCTGTGATCTGGCGACGCCCCAGTCTACCAGAATCCGCGTTTTGATCCTACAACACCCGCAGGAAGCCAAAAAGCCACTCGGTACTGCGACCCTGACCCAACTCAGTCTGGAGCACGCCAGCTTACGCGTCGGCTTGTCTTGGCGTTCGCTTAAAGCCGCCTTGCGCGACGAGAGTGTCACACCCTCCCGCTGGGCCGTCTTGTACCTGGGTGCGGAAAAAGATTTAAAACTGATCCCCGAAGGCAAAAGCTACGTCTTGCTCGGCAAAGGTGCCGCCAAAGTCACACCCAAGAACCTCGACGGCATCGTCCTGCTCGATGGCAACTGGCAGCAGGCCAAGACGCTTTGGTGGCGCAACGCCTGGTTGACCCGCTTAAATCGAATGATTATGCTACCGCCGGCGCCCTCGCAGTATAAAAACATGCGCCGTGAGCCGCGCAAAACCGCGGTCTCCACGATCGAAGCGACGGCGTTATGCCTGGAGCATCTGGGCGAGGCCGCTGAAGTTACGCAGGCGCTCAGGCAGAGTTTCTCGGAATTTCTCAAGCGCATGCGCTCGGCCAAACAGCGCCCATAGCAAGCGGGCGTTGAAACTAAAACCAACATTTAGATGACTTGCGAGGTCGATCATATGAAAAATGACAATTTGCCCATTCTTGAATTCATTCTAAAGAACTACAAAAACTTCAACGCCCGTGCCACGCGCGACGCGACCATCACATACTGGCGGCATATTGAGCAGGGCGGGAAAATGTTTTGGACTATTGCTGGTGCCATGTCGTCGGCTCAACTCGGCATCACGTTATCTCCCGCTATTCGAGCTGGATTGATTCACGGCTTGTCAGTGACCGGCGCCAATTTAGAAGAGTCACTCTTCCGATTAGTCGCACATCACAGTTACAAAGATTTTCCAGATTATCGTTATCTCACCAAGGACGATGATACGAAGATCCTCGAAAATCGCATGAGACGAGTGACCGATACCAGTATTCCTGAAGACGAAGCATTTCGCGCGGTCGAAAAAATTATTGTACCGATGTGGATGGAGGCTGGAAAGACAAACACCAGACGCTTCTGGCACGAATATTTTTACAAACTGATTCAAGTACTCGAACCATCTGCACATGAAGGGTCTCCAGAGGAATGCTGGCTGCTCGCCGCGGCGAAAGCTAATCTTCCGATCGTAGTACCGGGTTACGAAGACTCTACCTTTGGCAATATCTTTGCTGGTTACGTTAAGACCGGTGAGTGTAGCGCTCTTGCGGTTAAGTCTGGCATTGAGTATATGGCACACTTCTATGATCAATATCGCGAGCTATCATCTGGTGCTGGCCTCGGCTTCTTCCAGATCGGTGGCGGCATTGCCGGAGATTTCCCAATCTGCGTCGTGCCTTCCATTAAGTACGATCTTAACGAAACCGTAAAACCATGGGCTTATTTCTGCCAGATCTCCGATTCCACAACTTCTTATGGTTCTTACTCCGGAGCAACTCCGAACGAGAAAATTACCTGGGATAAACTCACAAAAAATACGCCGATGTTTGTCATCGAATCTGATGCAACCGTGGTCGCCCCTTTAATGCTGAACGCACTGCTAGAAGCGAAAGCGGCTCCTCAGGCTGCAAATGCGCTGATCGATAAGTATCAATAAAGGGACACACGACTGAACCCG
Source organism: uncultured Oligoflexales bacterium (assembly GCA_964652825.1). Lineage (GTDB taxonomy): Bacteria > Bdellovibrionota_B > Oligoflexia > Oligoflexales > CAZZCU01 > CAZZCU01. The sequence goes on along the minus strand of CAZZCU010000026.1, from coordinate 63 downwards.
ATCTTGTTCAAGATCGGGTTCAGTCGTGTGTCCCTTTAATCTGTATCAATGTTTGCCGAGCCT
>CAZZCU010000025.1:0-31727 GCA_964652825.1 uncultured Oligoflexales bacterium | reverse complement strand
TGCCTGACTTATGAAAATGATACCTACACCGAGTTGCGGCGGCGTATGCCGGGACGCGGCTCGCGTGTTCGCACCATCGAAGGTATCTTCGGCGACGTTATCAAGTCGGATTTATTAAATCAGGTGGTGATTCTAGAAACCGATACCGGTCAACAAGTGAATGCCAAAGTCACCGAAATCGAAATCGTGGAAAAAGGCGCCGGCGCTGGTGGTGATGACGCCGGTGATTGGGGTCAGGATATTGATCTCAATGAATTGAATAAACTCAATGATGACTAGGTAGAGATCCTTCGCCTTCGACTCAGAATGACGATGGGCATATCCACTATTGTGGCAAAGCGCTGGCGCGGCTGGGGCTTTGATGAAGATTCCCGAGTTGTTTGGCCGCCAATTGACCGCAGGCGGCGGAGATATCCAGACCGCGGCTGTAACGCACGGGCGCGGCAAACGAACGTTTGGCTAAATACACCTGAAACGCACGAATCTCGTCATCGCTGGGGCGCTCGAAAGGCATGCCGGGGTGTGCGTTAAAAGGAATCAGATTCACTTTGCAGCGCAAGCCGTGCAGGTAATTCACCAGCGCCTTGGCATGCTTGATGTCACAGTTTTTGCCGCGGATCATGATGTACTCGATGGTGAGTTTCGCTCCAGTTTTTTGCTGATACTCGCGTAGGGCGGCTTTCAGGTCGGCGAGCGGATAGCGTTTGTTGATGGGCATCAATTCGGTGCGTAGTTCATCGGTGGCCGCATGCAGCGAAATCGCCAGCGCTGCTCGCGACAGATCGGCGAGTTCGCGAATTTTGGGTACGATGCCGGACGTCGACAGTGTCACGTGTCGCGCCGATAAACCAAAACCCTCTGGCGAAATTAATGTATTGGCGGCGCCAACGCTGTTCTCAAAATTATCAAATGGTTCGCCCATGCCCATAAATACCACGTGCGAAACACGCCGGCCCTCGGCTTGAACGAGTGTTTCCGCCTGCGCGTATTGGCCGAGGATATCGGCTTTGCTGAGATGACGGATGAATCCCAATTTGCCGGTCTGACAAAAACTGCACGCCAACTTACAGCCGACTTGTGACGATACGCAGATCGTGGTGCGTTCGGCGTAACGCATGATCACGGTTTCCATGGGATGTCCGGCTTCGCTGCGTAGTAGAAGCTTGGTGGTGCCATCGGCGGCGTCGACGCGACTGATGATCGCCGGCAACTCCCAACTCAAATGCTCGTTGAGCTGCTCGCGTAAAGCCTGCGGCAGGTTGAGCATTTTTTCCAGCGCGAAGCAGCGTTGTTGAAAAACCCAGGTGGTCAGTTGCTTGACGCGAAACGTCGGGCACTCCCACGTCTGCAGGAGCTGCTGGAAATCCAGCGGATTCAATGATAGAAAAGGTTGACGCATATTATTAAAATCTTTATTAAAGCGCCTTGTAGATATAAAAAAATCCTTTATTTGTAAATAAAATTGCTATGACGATTCATAATACATGGACCCCGGGAACCTGGCGGCAGCTGCCGGCTCGCCAACAGCCACAGTACGAAGATAACCAGTTACTCGGCGATATTCTTTCTGATATCAGTAGGTTACCGCCATTGGTGCGCTTGCGTGATATCTTCACGCTCCGCCAGCAGTTGGCCCTGGCTGGGGCCGGACAGGCTTTGGTGCTGCAAGGTGGTGATTGCGCCGAGCGTTTTGTCGATTGTACGCCCGAGGCCATCGCGCGCAAATTGCAGCTATTGCAGCGGATGTCACAGATTATCAGTGCCGGCGATCAGCGTGAGATCGTGCAAATCGGACGCATCGCCGGGCAATATGCCAAGCCGCGTTCGGCTGATCACGAACAAGTAAACGGCATCAGCATTCCTTGTTTTCGTGGTGACAATATTCATTCCTTCAATGCCACCAGCGAAGCACGTGTGCCCGATCCCGAGCGTTTACGCTTGAGTTATCACTTTAGCGCGTTGACACGTAATTTTATCGACAGCTGGATGCGCCAGTACAATGACAGCATGCCGATTTATAGCTCGCATGAAGGTCTGTTGCTTAATTACGAGCAAGTGATGACCAGGTGGGACAGCGAGCACGAGTGTTTTTACAACAGCGGCGCGCATATGTTATGGCTGGGCGATCGCACGCGCGCGCTCAATGAAGCTCACGTTGAATATTTCCGCGGCATTGCCAATCCTATCGGTGTCAAAATCAGCGCCGCCGCCACGCCGACGGAAGTTCTTGCGCTGGTGCGCATTCTCAATCCGCAGAATCTTGCCGGCAAAGTCGTGCTGATCACGCGCTTGGGTTGTGCCGCTGCTGCCGAGGTCTTGTCGCGTTTAATTCCGGCAGTACAGCAAGCCGGCTTGGCGGTTGTGTGGTTTGTTGATCCTATGCATGGCAACTTGATCAAGACAGTCGACAATATTAAAACACGCAGTTGCGATGATGTTATTCGTGAACTGGACGTAACATTCAAAGCGCATCATGAACACGGCTCGATTTTGGCCGGTGTGCATCTGGAAATGACTGGCGAGGATGTGACGGAATGTCTCGGTGGTCGTGATGGGGTTGCAGCCGGTGATTTGCTGCGCAACTATCAGACTTATTGCGATCCGCGCTTAAACCGCGGTCAGGCGATTGATATCGCGCATACTATTGCGAATTTGTGTGAGCGGTATCCGCAGCAGCGGGTTGTCGGTGCTGCTAGTGAGCAATCTGCCGCAGCGACTTCTTGGATTTCTTCTTTGCCGCCGCCTGCTGGCGTTGTGACTTTTCCGAGTCGATCTTCGCGGCCGGAGTCGCAAAAAACGTTGTAAACGATAGTTCGTAATAACGTTCGTCCTGGCTGTTGTAAGCTTTGATCGGTAGATGCGCGCTGGCATTGATGATCATCGGTACGGGGAATTTTTTCCGTTGATAGGCTTTGGCGGTGTCAAAACCCGCCGCGACCTCGTGATAGGCCTGACGCATGTGCGATGCAGCCGCCAATAATTCGTAATTACCCTCGATGGGACCATCGTAAACATCTTTAGCGTGTTCTTTGTAACCAAGTCGGTAGGCGCCGATCAAAGTACCGTAACGAAAGCGCGTGTCGATGCCGACGCTGTAATCAGCGCCAGGCGTATAATCGACCTGAAATTTGCGGCTCGAATCGACCAGAGCTTCTTCGGCTTCCGGGACGCGACGATCAACAAGCGTTGGGAAGTTATATTTGTACGCGACCCAGCCCCCGAATGACATTCTCTGAAATAATTCGAGGCGCGGCGTGAATTTATTTTCGATGCCGTAATAACCGGTGCCGATGCCAACGTCAGTTAAAACATCCGGATCGTCGGTGTAGCCGGTTGGCAACGTCGCCGTTGTGGTCAGCATGTAATGGTAGTTGGTATAGCGGTTAACGCGTATCTGTTCGCCAAAGTTCGTACCCAGCATCAGATCGCCAAAACCTTTGTATTCCCAGTGATCCAGTGGTGCGTAACCAAATGACTCGATCGATTGTTTGATTTGCGCGGTGTTGATGGCACTCGCTCGATCCAGGCCGACTTTCAATTCGTCAAATGCCACCGCGCCGAGATCTTTCTTGATTTGCTGCGCATTGTTCAGACCGGCAAAATTCAGCTCAGTGTTTACCTCGGCTTCGACCCAGGGTGCGGCAAAGAATAAATTGATACGGCGACTCAGACCATAAGCGACACCAAAAAACTTCGCCGAAATGTTAGCGCGTACATCGCCTTCCATTTTACCAAGATCAAGCTTGTTGATCAGTGAGTCTGATGATTGAGAGTAGCTGTCAAATTTTTGCAGTTCCCGCGCCAGGCGTTGTAAGTCGGCACCACCTTTGCCCTCTAGCAGATTTTGGCCGTTGAATTGACTCGACAGCGGCGCGCCCAGTAATTCGCGTTTGCCGGCAGCGTTATAAGTATGAGTTTGTGGCGCAAAACCGCGATAACCCATTTGAATGGCGCCGATACCAACCGGCAATAAATCCGCGCCTTGAGCGGCGGCTCTGGATGCCAGCATCATTGCGGTAGCCAGCAATAATATTGCGACAATGACGACTCGCCAAACCAGTAAATGGAACAAACGAGGCAGCGTTATCATTGGATGCCTCCTTTGTCCCAGCTGTCGATCGCTGTTTTTAATTGCGTGTTGAGATCATTGAGCCAGACAGCACGATGGACGCTTTGTGGATACTTGGCCAGCATCTGCATGGCTTTGTAGGTCCATAAAACCGCTTGTGGTGATAGCGATGATTGCAGACGTCCGCTCGGAATATCAGCAAGATACTCCGCGACATACCAATGATAGAGGCCAACGATTCTTTGCTTTAGGATCGGGCTCGACATCGAAGCCTGCTCGGCGGCGGCTAGAGTTGCCAGGGTTTCGGCAACCACAGCGGCCTCGGGCTGACCGTAGTCCTGAGGTGAACGTACCATAGCGATACTACCGAGTCGGTTTTTCACGCCCGAGTCGCGTACGTGATTGGCAAGTATGGTTTGAATTGCCAGCTGAACGACTTTGGTAAAATCCGCGTGACCGGTACGGAGCTTGTTGGCGGTTGCCGCATCAAGGCCGAGATCGCCAAGATCACGAGTTTGTTCCACCCACAAATTGATCGCGCGCGCGAGACGCGCCAGCGTCAGCAGGTCCGCAGGTTGTGTGGCTTCCGGACCGGAGGTTTCTTTGGTTTTAGCGTATTGCCGCACCAGCATCGCTTCTTCGTCGATGATCATACCGTCGAGCAGGACTTCCAGACCCGGCAAAAACACCAGAGCCAGCTGATGAGCATCATTTGGGAACATACCGAAGTGATTGAACAGCGCACCAACATTCATACGGTTTTTGGGGCGCAAGCGATGCAGTGCCATCGCTGCACTGGTCCATAAACGGGCTTGCTCATCCAGACTGATTTTTGCGGCGTTGCGTTGCCATCTTTCCTCGACGTTCGTCGCTAAATCCAGTTGGCCCGAGTCGGGATAAGAGATGATATAGGAACCGGAAATGATGCGATGACCTTGCGTATTGACGCGCGGATCAAAAGCCGCGAGTTTGCCGGCTAGACCTTCGCGCGGATCAAACGTCATGCCGCCATAGGCAAGACCACGCGCTGATTTTTCGAGACCAAACATGTATTGCCACTCGGCCATCATTTGCGCCGTGTGCAATAGCTGCAAACCATGATCACCAAAAGCCACTGGTGCTTCCGCCGTCCACATATTCGGCAAGCCCATGATCAACGCCCAGCGCGAGGCTTGCGAATCAATGTCGAAAACCTTGGGATGACTGGCATGCGCGCTACCGACACCGGTGGGCGAGGGGAAGCCATCAAAACGGAATTTCACATGGCTTTCGATGCGCGAGCCGCCAGGCGTGGAGCGATTGATTTTATCGGCAACGCCAAGGCGGATAAGATCGGCGATCTTGGTGTCGTTAACGAACAATCCTGCCAGCGCGTTGCCAATATTTTGCAGCGGACCAGCCGGCAGACCCATGAGGATTTTGAGTTTTGGATCGTTGCGGATTTGCTCGCGCACCGATGGTACCAGCGGTTGTGGCAGAACACCGCGCGCCAGGGATAATTGGCTCAAATAGTTGCCGGTGAAACGCGGCGTGCATTGGCAATGTGCGTTTGCCCACAAGCGTTCTTTGTCCAGGGTATTGACCGTCATTGACGACAGATTGCGCGCGAATTGTGTGGCTACGTTACCGCGCGTGCCGGCAAAAGGATTTTCGTCGAAAGTCACGACCCGTAACGGTTGATTCGGACGCGCCTGTGCTTTTTTCTGCGAATTGGTTTTGCAGGCGACCAACGTCACCGCAAGCGCAGCAATCAGCATCAGTTTGGGGGCCAACGTCTTCATCTCAGCCTCAGCCGGGGTTCATGATAAACAGATACATAAGTAAGATGAGCAAGGTGCATGCCAGGTCAGGAACTGACTTAAGTATGTGTAAATAGTGATAAATTTCTAATCTATCGATTTCGGCGCGGTGGTAGGGTGGATGCGAAGGAACGACCTGTCAAAAAATTTGACAGGCGTGATTATAAGCACTTGTGGAAGGGTGGCACGGTATCAATCATCGACCAGGGATAAAGCATACTACCAAAATAGCCGCTGACATTACGTAGCTCCCCATTCGCACTTTTGATCCAAAGATCGGTGCCAGTTGTCGACGAACAACCGGTAAAAATAGAGCGTCTAGGTGCGATTTTTTCAAAAGCGTAAGCGGTACTATTGGTCAGGTCGGCAGCATAACCATAACGAGCAGCTTTGCAGTTTGGAATGCGAAATCCTAGGGAATTGTCGATATTGCACGATGGATGTCCCGTGAGGTCCCAATAAGGGTCATCCAAAGGCGCGCTACCAGAGCTGCTTGTGTCCGCAACGGTGGCATGATGGGTCGTTATCAAGGTTTCAATAAAACGAACGTTGAGTTGTGCTTCCGTCTGTCGAGCTCGAATTACATAGGTGCGATAACCGGTCGTTGCCATGGAGGTAAGCATGGCAATAATTCCGACGGTCGCCATGAGCTCAACTAAGGAAAAGCCTTTTTCTTGCATCAAAGATAGTTTCTCTATATTGGAGAAGTGCATATTAAAGATATTGGAAAAATACTGTTTTGCCCAGCTGTTTGCCAGGTTGTGGCATTACCCAAGAGTTATCGACATGCAAATTTCAAAAATTATTTTAGCGAGCGCATCACCATACCGCATGGCTTTGTTGCAAAGCACTGGTTTGGAGTTTGTCACGCAGTCGGCTGCGATCGATGAGCAGGCGATTGTTGCTGTTGATCCGCCGACTGTAGCGCGAGCACGCGCGCGCGCCAAAGCCGAGCACGTCGCGGCGAGCAATCATGGGGCACTGGTGATCGGTGCTGATCAGGTTCTGGAGTTTGCCGGCCGTGTTATCGATAAAGCTGGTAGCGCCGAAGAAGCGACACAATGCTTGCGGGAGTTTTCCGGGCGCGAGCATCAGTTGCATGCGGCGTTTTGTCTGATGATGCATTATGACAATCGTATGCACATCTTTAATGATGAGTGCATTAGTGCTGATATGCACCTGCGTGATTTGCGCGACGCCGATATTACCGCCTATGTCGCCACGGGTGAGTGGCAAGGTTGTGTGGGCTGCTACCGTTACGAAAGTCGCGGCAGTAATTTGTTCGCCGCAATTCGTGGCGAGCAATCGACTATTATCGGTTTGCCGCTGCTACCATTGCTCGCAAAATTACGCAGCCTTGGTATCGACCCGCTTATTTCGCCGCACGGGCCTTGGCAGGTGTCGCTACCGTTTTGACGCCAATTTTGGGACAAAGGTGATTGACCGGACAATGCGGGCAATCGGGGCGGGCGGCTTTGCAGATATAGCGTCCTAATAAGATCAACCAGTGATGTGCTGTCGGCAAGTAACTCTCTGGGACCAGTTGCAATAATTTGCGCTCGGCTTTTTCCGGGGTTTTTTCGCGATGCCAGCCGAGGCGATAGGCAACGCGAAACACATGCGTATCCACGGCCAGCGTTGGTTGACGATATAGTTCCCCCAGAATGACATTGGCGGTTTTGCGTCCGACGCCGGGCAATGCTTCCAATTCCGCGCGTGTAGCGGGGACGGCATCGGCGTGGCGTTCGCGCAAGAGCTGACTCATGCGCATGATATTTTTGGCTTTGGTTGGCGCCAGTCCGATCGTGCGGATTTTGCTCAGGAGCGCTGCCTCGTTGTGATCCAGCACGTCGTTGATGCCAAAGCCGGCGCGATACAGCGGCGCCATGCATTTGTTGACCTGCTTGTCGGTGGCTTGTGCCGATAGGATGACCGAGACCAGAAGCTGGTAGGGTGTTTCGTAATAAAGCTCGCAGCGTGGATCGGGGTTGGCGCGTTTTAATTGTTCCAGTGTGGCGACAACGGGAGCCTGGCGTCGCTGACTAGTCCGCGACTTCAAGGGTGACATCGCCGAAGACTTTGCATTGGCAAGCGAGGCGTTCGTGCGGCTCGGCTGCCATGGTTTCCAAAAAATCCTTTTCGTCTTCTTGCATCGGGCTGAGATTTTGCGCGCCCTCCAATACTTTCACCATGCAGGCGCCACAAGCGCCATCACGACAGCCAAACAGAATGGAGGTGTCGTGTTCTTCGCTCAAATCAATCAAAGCATAGCCATCGGCAACGTCGATGGTTTTGCTATCGGTGGTAATCGTTACTTTAGGCATTACGAACAGCTCCACATTTCTCGTGCTAACTACCGGAACGGCTTGCATTCATGACGCGGCAGCTTTTAATATAAACTCCCAAGACAACAGAGCAAAGGATATATGTATATGGCGAAAAAGCCGCAAGCAAATACGAAAAACTCCAAGAAAACAACCGGCAAAAATCACGCTGACTTCTGGGGTCTCTCCCTCATGCCTTGGGTGGAATCAGCTCAAAGCGGCAGCACTACTGCTGAAGGGCCTAAAGGGCGACTGGTCGTGCTCGGCAAACGCGCGAAGCTGGCAAAATATCTGGACTCGCTTGCAGGTGAGGTCCCGGATTGGCAGTTACAGCGTTTTCAAGCGCTTGGTGAGCGTTGCGATGAGTCCGTGTTATTTACCGGCACCAACGGGCCGCTGTGGCTGGTGACGCCGCGTGATCGTGCCAATGGTCAGGATTCTCATCATGGGCTGTTGACGCAAAGTCCTTACGCGCGTGCCCGCGATCTGGTGGGTGCCTTGGTCGCCGCCTGGGAGGCTTTGACCCTGATGGCCGTCACTGTCGAATGCGTTGATTGCACACCGGAGCAAATCCAAGGAGCCGTGGTTGGCCTTGAACTCGGAGCTTACAGCTTCAAAAGCACGCGTGTACTGGGTGAGCGAAAACCTCGTAGTTTGCCGCGCCTGAATTTTTCCGGCGCCGAAGCACAAATGATCGCTGCCGCGGCACAAATCGGTTTGGCGATTAATATCGCGCGTCAGCTCACTAATCTGCCGCCCGCGGAGTTGCAGCCGCAGTCTTATGCGGCATCGGTAGCGGCGTTATTCGCGGCAACACCGACGGTGGATGTCGCGATCTGGGACGGCAAAAAACTGGCGGCGGAAAACATGGGTTTACTGCTCGGTGTTGGCGGCGGTGCCAAACATGGTCCGCAACTGGTGCGCTTGTCCTATCGCCCAAAGTCCGCTGGCGCCGGTAAAAAGAACGCACCGCAATGGGCCGTGGTCGGCAAAGGCGTGACCTTTGATTCCGGCGGGCTTGATATTAAGTCGGCGGCGGGTATGCGACTGATGAAAAAAGACATGGCGGGTTCCGCGACTTTGGTTGGTACGCTGTGGGCGCTGGTGCAGAGCAATTGCCCAGTGGCTTGTGATTTTTATTTATCACTGGCTGAGAATGCTATTGATGCGGCGGCGTTTCATCCCAGCGATGTTTTAGTGTCGCGTTCCGGTCAGACGGTGGAAATTCATAATACCGATGCCGAAGGACGCCTGGTTATGGCTGATGCCTTGACGTTGGCGATTGAGAACAGCGATGCGACGACCTTGCGTGGTGTGATTGATGTCGCGACTTTGACTGGTGCTATCAAGGTGGGGCTGGGTGCTGATATTCCCGGCTTGTTTGCCAATGATGATAAACTGGCTGATAATTTCTTGAGCGCCGCGCAACTATACGGAGAGCGCATGTGGCGCATGCCGTTAGTGGAAGAGTATAATCGTGAGCTGAATTCCAACGCTGCTGATATGGTCAACGCCGCTAGTTCTGGTTATGGGGGCGCCATCACGGCCGCCTTGTTTTTAAAGCGTTTTGTGCAGGATAAACCCTGGTTGCATCTGGATATCTATGGCTGGACTGATATGCCGCAAGGAGGTTATCGGGAAGTAGGCGCAACCGGCCAGGGAGTTCAGGCACTTACAGCTTTTATTAAAGAATCCGCGTTCAATTGACGATGAATTGAAAAGCGGGTTGCACCCCCCATGCACCTCCTGGCTTTTAGCAAAGGTAGGTTTTATGGAACCCTCAACGACATATCAAGATAAGCTTCCCTACGATCAGATCGCCATTGTCATTGCCGAAGGTGGAATACTGACCACGGTCGTATTGCCTTTGGCGCTATTATTACTGGTGGCGGTCAGTTTTGTGATCCTGCTGACCTGGCGGCGCGCCAAGGAATGGAACGAGGTGGGCGTTGCCATGCGTTTTATTGACGATCAGCCCAAGAGCAATAACGATGCCGATAGTAATCATGTTAGTGCGCAGCACGCCGAGACTTCGGAAGACGACGAAAGCCGTTCGACCACTTACGACGAAGCTGGTTAGATAGTATAGTTATGCAACCTCTGCCTTAACTTTCAATTTTAGTCCTTCAGATGATAACTGCTCATTGATAACCAACTCCACGAGCACGGTTTCTGAATATCCGATCTTCTTTGCGATTTGAGTTGCTTTCTTGGGACTTACCTATCTCACTGTCAAAATTTTAGACACTTTCGCTGTTTGCTAGCGGTACCGCTACCGCCTTCACTCCTATAATATTCAATAAAAACAACAAGTTATTCCTGGGTTGGTTCTGGCCTTACACTTGCACAAGCTGCGGCAGTTGGGTCGCGTGAGCACTCGACGTGTATTCGTCTTTTATCTTGGTTGTTCTGCTTGGTCTTGTGGTTGTTGTCGCGGAAGAGGTTGGTTGTTATGCGGTATCGGATCAATTTATTGCCTGATCATCATCGGGTGACATTTCAGTTTGTTCTTATCAATCTGATCAACAAAATTATCCTGGCTTTGGCGATCGGCGTTTTATTGCTTGTCGCCGCCGATGTGTTTGCCGCGGATATTCGGCCGGTGAACGGTCTGGATGCGCAGGCTACGGGTAGTGTGGTTCCCGCCAAGACGCTTAGCTCCGGCGGTATGGCGGTTGGTTTAGGTGTTCATTCGGCGCAATCACCGGTCCCGAATCGCGTTCTCAAAGACAGCCAGCAAGATGTTATCGCCGAACAGATCAATCAAGTTAGCGCGCTTTTCGCTTTTGGTTTATCCGATATCTTGAGTTTGCATCTGGGTGTGCATGGCACGCAGGAAAATCTTAACGAACCTTATCGCGCGGCTGTGAATCAGGAAAATGCCAGCGGTTTTGCCGGTGCCACCGTGATGACCAAGTTATCGGTATTTTCGCACCGCGGCATCAATTTGTCTCTGGCACCCTTTCTTGAATCCGGAGCCGGTGATGCGGCAGCTGGTTCTCTTTCTCGTTCCAGTACCGTTAAAGGTGGTTGGATGATTTTAGCCGGTTGGCAAAAACGCCGCCTCGGCTCTGTTGATCTCAATATCGGTTATCGCTACCGCAATCCCGAAGTTCTCGGTGATCTGAGCTTACGTAATGAATTAGTGGCACAGGCCGCGGCCAAAGCTTATATCATGCGTGGTTTTGGCGTGATGGCCGGCGCGCAAGGTCGCCGCATTATGGTTGCTGCCGCTGAGACACCAAACGACGGTGGCAAGAAAACTTACGAGCCTATCGAAGCCGGCGAGATGCAGGCTGGTTTGGTGATGGATATCGATACTTTGTCGCTGGCGGCATTTGGTGGTCAAAAAATCAAAGGCGCTGGCTTGGGTCAAGGCGATCGTCACGTCGGTATTAGCCTGGCTTATGTGTTTGGTGAACAGCCGCGTGGTGTCGCGGGACGCCGTAAAATCGCCAATGCGAGAAAAGATCATGGCGCGTCGACTACGGACGATGACACAGCAGCACCGGTGCCCACAAAAGACCCCAATGGTATTTATGATTTCGACGGTGCATTGATTGATCCTTATGATGATTTTGACAAGCAGTTTGGCGAGACCGACGATTTTAAAGCCGTGCGCGAGAGTATTCGTCGCGAACAAGAACGTCAGAAGCAAAGTCCTTTGAGCGAAGACGTTCGTGTCGAAAACGAGTTACGTCAAATCAAAGACGCCGAAGCCAAGCAGGAAGCCGCGGAAAAAGCCCGCCAAGAAGCTGAGTTGCGAGATCGTCGCGCCCAAGGTCGCGCCGCACGCTCTGCACAAGCCGAAGAATTGCGTCGCTTGCGCGAAGAAGTACAGCAGGATGTGAAGCAAAATATCCGCGACATCTCTGATGATGATTTGCGTTGGGAAGGCTTGGAAGAGCGCGAGTAAAACGTAACGCGTTTAGTTTTTAACTCAAGCAAGTAAATGAATCGTAACATGTAGCCGCAGGGTATCACCCGCGGCTATTTTTTTTGTCTCCGTTCGCTGCGGTGCATCCGGCAATCCCAACCATGGTTCCATACAGAAGTAGCCGGCCTCGGGGTTGGACCACAGCACGATATTTTTGACGAGTTCACTGCTTGGTGACCAGCTTAGTTCGATGCTGGTGCCGGCGGGATCGGCAAGCGTGCAGGTCGGGGAACGAAGATCGCTGAGAATGCCGCTGCGTAGATCAGTGTTCGTGAGGATTTCGGTTGGCTGCGGACGTGGTGCACGCGTGATGGCGGCGTTGCCGTCGGCGGTGACGTCAATGCGGGTTGCCGCGGCGGTCGAGAAAGTACAAGCTTGCCAGTCGCTATCCGCATGGATCGGTACGCGAAAAAACGGATGCAGCCCCATCGCGACCGGCATCAGTGCCGTGCGCGGCAGCGGTGCGCACGTACCCGCATGCGTTATTGCAATGTCGATGGCGAGCGTCGATGGCGTTGTCAGCGCGTAGCGCGCCATCAGGATGAAGGCGAAAGGAAATTGCCGACGCGTGGCTTCGGAGTCGCGCAATTCGAGTGTACATTGATCGTGCGTCTGTTGCACGACCCGCCAGGCGTGTTGGTAGGCAAAGCCGTGCAGGTCCATCGCGAATTCATGATCAGCAAGCTGATAACGACCAAGTACGCCGTTGTTCCAGACGCGTCCTGCAAACGGAAACATGATCGGGCAACCAGCCAGCGGCCACGCGCTGCCTGTTGAGGTGAAGTCGTCGCTGCTCCAGAAAATCTCGTGATCAGCTTTGGCGTTGGCAAGCCGCAGCTTGTGTAACAAGCCGCCGCGTCCGGGAAGAAGGGTTGCTTGTGCCTGTTGCTGGTTGAGAGTGATGATGTCGCTCATGCGTCGCGTTTATCCATGGCTTCGATGGGCAAAACCTCGCGTTCAAATGTCATCACTCGCTCGGGGAATAGTTCGCGTCCGCGCGCGCGTAATGCCGGCGCGTGATGTTCTACGTAGTAATCCAGCTGGTTGCGTGTGGAGAACACATATTCGCAGATGACGGTTGCGGTATTGAGACGCAACACCCGGTATTCCTGACAGCCGTCCTGCTTGAGCAAATCAGGTCCGTGTTCGCGGCGCATCCAGCCGACAAAGTCATCGGCGATTTTTGCTTCGCTGGCGATCGCCGTCACCCGAAAACATACTGGCTGCATCGCAGCTGAGGTCGAAGTATCCATCATGAAACTCTCCGCTTGCTGGTGGTGGCTGGGCAATGCTATCCGCCATCACGATACTGAATAGTGTTTAGTGTAGCAATTATTTGGCGCGCGGGGGCCAGGGAGTTGGATAGGTTTGCGGATCAAAAGCAAAGTTTTGGCCGGCGGCGGTCAGACGTTGGCCTTTACGAATAAACACAATGGCACCCTCGTCGACGGCAAAACCGCGCGGCGATTTGATTTTTAAATCAGGACCGTAGAAGCCGACCACGTGGCCGTAAATAGGTCCGTTGCCGTCGTTGGAGATCAAGCGATCGTTCATGTTGAGACCCCAGGCGCGGCCGCGATCCAGATAGACCCAGGCGCCGCGAATTTTAGCGACTTGCGGTAAGTCTTGCGGCGCCAGTGCCTGGCTCTGTCGCGTCAGGAAGTCGTGGATTGTTGGTGGCGGTGTCAGGCGCAGCTGCTTGTCGGTGGCGGCGATCTGTACGGCGGCCTGGAGTTGTTGTGATCCCAGCGGCGAGCCAAAGACGCTTTCATTGAAGCGCAGTTGCAGTTGGTAAGTAAACGGCAGCCGCAGGGGTTGTCGCGGCTGCGGTCCGGCCTGATGTTGCCAGGCTAAGATGATGTTGCGCGAAGAACGTAACGGTCGTTGCGTTGGCGCCAGTTGATCGCGCAGATGCGTGAGAGCTTCGTTTCCAAGTGTATGAATGATACGTGTCGTCGGGTAAAGCGTTTCGGCAAGCAGCAGGTTTAAACATAGACTGGAGCCGATATCGTGCCGCGTTGTTTCCTGGCCAAGCCGTAAACCCACGCGCAGCGTTTCCGGCGAGCGTTCGGTGTCAGTGGGATTCGCGAGTTTGCTGGCCAACTCCGTCGATAGCTCAAGCATCATCGCGGCAAGACCGGCACGCAAATCATCGGGTTGACGTCTGTCGTTCCATGGTGCGCGCTGAATGCGACGATGTGCGATGGCCAGATAATGATCGAGCTTTAGATCAGCGGCGGTCAGTGCCACAACGTATTGATCGCCGACGCTGCACCAGATCGGTTCGATCAGCAATGAGCGCGTAGTATTGTTGCTGGCTTGGTGTTGGCCAACCATGATCTGTTGACTCATCTGGCGGCGCATAATGGGTTGCTTCATGTTGTCGCCGAGATAATCCGCCAGCGTTTGCGGTTGGGAGAGCCAGGTGGCGGCGAGTTTTTGGCGTTCGGCTCGCAGATCGCTTTTCGCGTGTGCAGCGACTTCGCTATCGATAGCAAAGATGCGCCAGGGCATAAGCGCTATCTGCGGCAAGCCTGATGCAGCATCTTGGGCGCGGAGATCAATGCTGACAAGCATGCTAAGCGCAATGATCGTTGTAAGTCTTGAGAGACGCACAGTCTATCTCCGTGAATTTTGCAGAACTCGTATAACTGTTATCGGTTGCTTGCGGTCAGGGCATGACTTTTGCGCTTGATGGCTAGGCAAAATTCCCAAACTTCGTTATGGATAGTCGTGGGTTAATGGACAAGGATCAGAACTAGTGAAAGCGTTGTTGTCGCCGATTGCTGAATTTACGCGGGGTTTTACCGCTTTTATCGCCGGGTGGCATTGGCTGCGCGCGCATCCACGTTATTTATTGGTGCTGTTCGCGCCGATCGCCTTGGGTTTGATTTTGTTGGGATCGGGCTGGGGGCTCTTCTTTCAAAACGAGCAGTTTTTGATCGACCGCTTGATGTTCGCGCGTCCGGAGTCAGCTTGGTGGTTGCCTATTTATTACGCAGCACGCTTGTTGCTGTATGTGGCCTTGCTGGTCTTGAGTTGGGTCGCGTGCATGTTGCTGGTCAATATCCTCGCCGCGCCAATTTATGAATGGGTCTCTCTGGCCGTTGAACGGAGCGTGCTTGGTGACAAAGCCCAAGACATCGGTCTTTGGGCTTCTTTGAAATTGATGTTAGAGGAATTCAAGAAGGCCGCGTTTATATTATTCGTGTCGATTCTGCTCTTGTTAATTCCGGGGTTCAATGTAATCTGCACTCTGGTCACAGCCTTTCTTATCGGTTGGAATTTTTACGACTATCCTCTGGCTCGGCGCGGATGGCGCTTCAACGAGCGACTTAGATTTGTCAGTGGGGATTTTTGGGCCGTTATGGGTTTAGGCGTGTGGCTGGTGATTCCATTTTTACAATTTGTGTTCATGCCATTGGCCGTGGTTGGTGGCACGATGTTAAATCTCGAAAAGTTGCAACGTCAGCAGGATCGCGCAGCTTGAATCATTGATTATAGAAGGAGAACACTATGGCTGAAGCACAAGAAAAGTCGAAGGCACTCGAACAAGCTGTCTCAACCATCGAAAAACAGTTTGGCAAAGGCGCGATCATGCGTCTTGGCAAAAACTCCGGTCAGGTGGACCCGCTAGAGGTCATTTCCACCGGTTCGTTGTCACTGGACATGGCGTTGGGAGTAGGTGGCTTGCCGCGCGGTCGTATTATCGAAATCTATGGTCCAGAATCGAGCGGTAAAACGACGCTGGCTTTGCACGTTGTGTCAGAGGCGCAAAAAATCGGTGGCGTCGGTGCTTTTGTGGATGCCGAGCATGCACTGGATACTTCTTACGCCAAACGTATCGGCGTGAATCTTGAAGACCTGTTGGTCTCGCAGCCCGATAACGGCGAACAGGCTTTGGAAATTGTCGATATGTTGGTGCGCAGTAACGCCGTGGATGTCATCGTGGTTGATTCCGTCGCTGCTTTGACGCCGCGCGCGGAAATCGAAGGCGAAATGGGTGATTCGCATATGGGTCTGCAGGCACGCTTGATGTCGCAGGCTTTGCGTAAACTCACGGGTTCGGTGTCGCGCTCAAATTGCGTGGTGATCTTTATCAATCAAATCCGCATGAAAATCGGCGTTATGTTTGGTAATCCGGAAACAACAACTGGCGGCAACGCTTTGAAATTCTACTCCAGCATGCGTATGGATATCCGCCGTATTGCTTCGATTAAGCAAAACGACGAGGCCATCGGTAATCGCGTCAAAGTTAAGGTGGTGAAAAACAAAGTCGCGGCACCTTTCCGCGAAGCTGAGTTTGACGTGATGTTTGGCAAAGGTATTTCGCGTACCGGTGATGTGCTTGATCTGGCGGCGGCGAAAAATATCGTCGATAAGAGCGGTACCTGGTTTGCGTATAAAGATCAACGTCTCGGTCAGGGACGTGAGAATGCCAAGGACTTTCTGGCGACCAACGTCGAAGTCATGCGTGGTATTGAGGGTGAATTGCGCAAGACCTTTGGTGCGATTGCCGAGGACGCGAAGACCAATCCGAATGCTAGCGCGGCACCAGCGGCTCCCAAGGTGGATGCTGGCGTGTTGAAAGCAGCGGCGGATAAGCAGAAGAAAGCGCCGGCAGCCGACGCTCGTTGATGATGTTTTGATGATTGCTCTATGTGACTAAGGCGCTAATCCAGCGCCTGAAAGTCGATAGTGACGGACGCCGATTGTTCTTTGCCGCCTTGGTCGTTGGCTTTGATAGTGAAATGATGCAGGCTACGACCAAGCGCGTCGATATTTAAAAGAAACGGCTCCGTCTCATAACTCCACACGCCTGTACGGTTGGAGATTCTTTGGAAGGTTTTAATCGATACTGCCTGTTCATCGGTCGATGACTCGATACGCAGGCTGCCCCGCACGGTATTCTCGACGACAACGATTTCAGGTAGCGCGAACTTCAAAATTTCTTCCGCCATTTGCGCGGCATTGCTGACCAGACGGACGCGATTCGCGTCGCCGGCAATTTGCGCCAGATAGTTGAGTGCGGTTTGATCAGGGTTACCCAGATAGATCGCGTTCAGCGTGGTATCGGCTTGTGCACGTAATTGTTGCGCCGCCACCAGACCTTCGTTTTCTGCTTGTGTATCCGGAGCCCCCCGGTAGATTTCTGGACGACCATCGGTGATAAAATATACGACTTTGGTGCCGGACACGTTCGCCAGCATTTGCGTGGCTGAATTTAGAGCGGCTCCGTAATTGGTTGTATGTTGAACGTTGCATAGCGTGCCGTGACTGACGTTAGCCTGGAATTGGGCGACCGGTTGTAGAGGCGCCACCTGCGCAGCGGTGGTGCTGAAAGTAATGGCGCCGGCATTGATCTGATCCTGCGGGCGCGCATTGGCGATTAAACGATCGGTGATAGCTTTGACGGACGCCGAACGACCGCAACCGCTGAAGGCGTTGCCGTTATCGTTGTCACCCATTGAGCCGGAGACATCGATGACAAACAAGACGGTTAAATTAGCGTAAGCACGTGGGCAGAACTCACCCTGGATTTTGATTTTATCGTGGCGTTTGCCTTTGACCGAGATGGATTTAGTGCTGGCATTGGCATCACTGTCCAGACAAGTCAGATTAACCGGCAGAATTTTTGCCGGCTCAGCCGGAGCTTCTTCCGCGGCTTTGCGGCCGACGTTGCCTTTGAATTCCGAGTCGTTGCAGGCTGCCATGATCATTGCCGCCATGCCGATCAGCGCCAGGCCACCTAATTGAATTTGAACAACTTTGGTTTTCATAACTTGCATCTGTCTAAAGCCTATAAATGAAAAAGATTCAGCTTAGACTGTGCAAAAGATGTACCTGATAAAAATATCAATAAAAATAGGTAGTTATTATGGTTTTTGCAGGGGTTTGTCTAAAATGGCGACAATTTACTTACCGACACCGCTGATGCGCAGGCGCAGATCTTCTTTGCGTGAGGCATAACTGAGGGCGGTTTCGCGCGAGATAATGCCGTTTTTGTAAAGCTCCATCAGCGATTGATCGAAGCTACACATGCCATATGTTTCGACGCCATCGCGCATGGCATCATGTAATTTCTCAAAGTCCTCGCCTTTGAGGATGCATTCTTTTACCTGAGCGTTGCCGACCAGAATTTCAAATGCCGCCGCCAGGCTTTTGTTGTCTTTACGCGGCACCAGGCGCTGCGAAATGACGGCGCGTAACGTTGTCGATAACATGATGCGTAACGCCTGATGTTGATGTGGCGGAAAATACGATAACAACCGCGTCATCGTCTCGACAGCGTCGAGCGTGTGCAAGGTCGAGAGAACCAGATGCCCGGTTTCCGCGGCCATCAATGCCGTCTCGGTGGTTTCGCGATCGCGCAACTCACCGACCAGAATAATGTCGGGATTTTGCCGCAGTGCGCTACGCAGCGCTGCCGGAAATGATGGGCAATCAACACCGATTTCGCGTTGTTGTATGGTCGACATCCGATCGGCGAAACTGAATTCGATGGGATCTTCGATAGTGATAATATGTGCTGGCTTGCTGATATTGATCGATTCGATCATCGCCGCCAGAGTGGTTGATTTGCCGCTGCCGGTGGAGCCGGTGACCAGGATGAGGCCGCGTTTTTCTTTGGCGAAATCGCGGAAGATCGCCGGTAGTTGCAGTTCCTCGATACTTTTTACGTGCGAAGACACGACGCGCATGACCAGTCCATAACTTTGGCGCTGACGGAATAAGTTCACGCGGAAGCGATTGCCGTTCTTGGATTGATAGCTGAAGTCCAGGTCTTCGATAGTTTCCAGCTTTTGCAGCAGATGCCGGGGTAGCATGTTCTGTACCCAACCGGTCATGGTTTCCGCGGTTATAACGGCGCCGTCTGATAACGATATTAGTTCGCCATTGAAGCGAAAACGTGGCACTGAGCCAGTTTTAAGAATAACGTCGCTGGCGCCGCCGCGCACGGCAACCTTCAGAATGCGCTCTATATCCATATTATTCACGTTACGACCCTCAGGTATTCCTGAGTTTGATCGGTATTTTTTGCCAAAGTTTTATGGTGACTTTATAAAAAAACACAAAAATGAGCGGTATCCGGTGTCGTCAGGCCAATAAGAAAAATTGCTCACATGGCTTGATTGGCAATGACTTCACCGCCTACAATAAATAGACGCTTTTTCCTCTCCGAGCATTCGTCAAAAACCATAGGGGTTCATATGACGCATTTATTCGTCAAACTAGCGGTGATAGCGATCGGTTCGTTGGCGACGATCAGCTCGGAGATTGCCACCGGTAATGATCAATTCGATGTTGGAACGATGCCGCAAGGTTCGCAGGTGACATTGCCGCGCGCCGCTAAAATTCTCTCGCCGCTAAGCGTGCCTTTGCGCTTGAGCTCCACCGATACACCGCAAACTTTAAGTTTTGTTTCGCAGTCCACCGGCAAGAAGCAATTGCCGCCGATTAAGATCGCTATTTTTGATCCGCGTCAGGATCGTGTGCGTTATGTTGATCTCAAGCCGGGTTCACCGGTTCTCTATACGTTTCGCGGTTTAAGCACGATTCAGGTGGTGCCGCAGATTACGCCGACACTGCGTACGGCAATGAATCTCGGTCAGTTGCGTTTGCGTATCGAAAGCGACAAACCCGTCAGTATCAGTAGATAATCGTATCGTGTCCGGATTGCTGATTAGCATCGGCAATATAGTCGATGTTGTAATGGATGCCGCGTGATTCTTTGCGTGCCATGGCGCAACGCACCGTCAGCCAGGCCACCTGCGCCAGATTGCGGACTTCGAGAATGTGTTCGTCAATTTCATAATCCCAGTAAAATTTATCCAACTCTTGTCGCAACACCGTCAGGCGGTCGTAGGCTTTGCGTAGACGCATATCGCTACGCACAATGCCGACGTAATGCCACATCAGACGACGGATTTCGTCCCAGGCGTGGGTCAATAGCACTCTTTCATCAGCGGGGGCGGCGCGGCCCGGATTCCAGTCGGGAACTTCGGCGGTGGTCGGGTCTGACAAGGGATGTTGTCGGCAATAATCAGCGACGCGATCAGCGAACACCACGGCCTCCAGCAAGCTGTTGGAGGCCAGACGATTGGCGCCGTGCAATCCAGTGCACGCGACCTCGCCGACGGCGAACAGATCGTGAACGCCGGTGCGCCCCCAATCGTCGGTGACCAGACCGCCACAGCTGTAATGCGCTGCCGGTACGACCGGAATCATCGCCGTGGCGATATCGATACCATGGTTCAAACACGTCTGAAAAATATTTGGGAATAATTGCAGCAACCGCTCGCGTCCAAGCTGACGAACATCGAGATATACATGTTCCAGACCGCTTTTCTTGAGTTCCATGTCGATAGCGCGTGCAACGATATCACGCGGCGCCAGATCGGCGAGCGGATGATAGCGCTGCATGAAAGCTTCGCCGTTTTGGGTTTTTAAAATCCCGCCCTCGCCGCGCACGGCTTCGGAGATCAAAAATGTTTTTGCCTGCGGAT
This sequence comes from uncultured Oligoflexales bacterium, assembly GCA_964652825.1. Lineage (GTDB taxonomy): Bacteria > Bdellovibrionota_B > Oligoflexia > Oligoflexales > CAZZCU01 > CAZZCU01. The sequence goes on along the minus strand of CAZZCU010000025.1, from coordinate 11,091 downwards.
GATATAGACACGTTGGATGAAATTGCATGAATTCCAGATTGGCGACTTTGCAACCAGCACGCCAACCCATAGCCAACCCGTCGCCAGTCGCATTATCGGGATTGGAAGTATACAAATAGACTTTGCCGTGCCCGCCGGTGCAGAGGAATGTTCGTTGACTGCGCAGCTGATAAACCTGCTTGGTGTCATGATTGAGCACATACGCGCCCAGGCAGCGATTGCGCGCGAAGTCGGGGGCGTATTTATCGGTGGTGATTAGATCAACCGCAAAGTGATGTTCGGTAACAGTAATTTGGGGATGCGCACGTACGCGTGCCGCCAACGTCTCCACAACCTCGCGACCAGTTAGATCATGAGCGTGAATGACGCGTCGTTCCGAATGGCCACCCTCTCGGGATAGATGAAACGGAAAATCCGATGATGTGGGATCAGGTGTAAAACGAACACCCAGCTCAATCAGCTCGCGGATTGCTGGCGGACCGTTTTCGACCACCATGCGTACAATATCGCCATGGCAAAGACCGGCACCCGCCGTCAACGTATCAGCGACATGCTTATCAAAGGAATCATCGGCGGCAAGGACGGACGCGATGCCGCCTTGCGCATAAATGGTATTGGTTTCGGTCAGGCGGTTCTTGGCAATAAGATGGACTTGGCCGTGCCGTGCGAGTTTTAGCGCCAGACTGAGGCCGGCGATGCCCGAACCGATCACTAAATTTTCGCAACTGATTAATTTCATGCCCAAACCGTGTCGACCCTGCTAGAATTTAAGATCATAGGCAGACTTGTGTTTAGCAGAAGAGGTGGGGGCTTTGGAGCGGAATTTTGATTGGACAGAACGTTTACGTAACCTGCCCAACAAATTGACTCTGAGTCGATTAGCGGTGCTGCCACTGATGATGGTCAGCTATCCGTTTGATATTACGCCGTTGCGCTTTTTCGGCGCGATGTTGTTTTTATATGCGGCGGTCACCGACTTCTTTGATGGTTATCTGGCACGTAAATATAACAATGTCACGCCCTTAGGCGCCTTGTTGGATCCCATCGCTGACAAGCTTTTGCTGACAACCGCCCTGATTTTGCTGGTCGCCACCGACCGTGTGTATGCATTTATTCCGATCATTTTGATCAGCCGGGAGTTGTTTGTTTCCGGTCTGCGCCTGGTTGCGCTGGAACGCGGTTTGCGTATCCCGGTCAGTCAGGGTGGTAAATGGAAAACCGCGTTGCAGCTGATCGCGGTGTTTTGTCTGATGGCTTATGACACGGTTCCTTTAGCCTGGCCGTTTAAGGAAGTTGGCTGGTTGTCTCTATGGGTGTCCTTGGGCTTGTCGTTATATTCCGCTTATGACTACTGGGTAGTTGTTTGGGCGGAAACCAAAAACGAATTACTTACCTAGTTATTTCCTGCTTCTAAAGTCAGGCGGCGGCTAGTGTGCTCCAGCCGCCATTAATTACTCATGCATCTCTTACCGATATGATCCTGAACGGGAGTGGGTGTTGTTGAGTATCGGTAATCAATCAATTCATCAACTATTGAGCAAAGATCGCGTATTCTTACGCCGTCTGGAGGCATTATTAGCGTCATTGGGCGCGGCCGAGACGACATCTGGAGCCGAGGGTTTGTTGTGGTGCGATGAGCGTCGCGAAAAATCACCGCATTTCGCCAAGTGCAATGCTACTCATGCCACTATTCATTTGCTGACGCCTGCACAAATGATCACTTATTTCCCGGAGTTTATGCAGCCGTCAACTACCGCGACAAATTTCAGCGCGGCAGCTGCGTTAGCGGATTTATCGCTGGCGCGTCTGCGCTGGTTGCGTTGGTTGGCCGTGCGTGCGATCACACCGGTGTCGGCCGTACCATTCACTTTGCTTGGCTGGGGTGCGCGCACCGAGCATTTGGCGGCGATACCCGGGAGTATGTTTGCGACTTGGTCGATCGTGAACGAAAAATATAAATTTACTCATCATCTGCATAATGAAACGCGAAAATTTTGCACGGCTTTGCAGTTTATTGGGCCGTTTATCGCTCAGGATTTTTCTTTCGCCACGGATGGCATTCAGTTTGTGCTTTCATTTCAAGCGGATATTTCGCAGCCGCAGGCGATTGGTGTTTGGCGCAATCTGCTGCACGCGAACTTGCAGGTACAGACGCTGATTTTTGATTATCAGCAGTCATCCAAACCAGACGCCGAATATCCCGGACGCGCGCTTTTCCAAATGATTCTGCCATGTGTCGCGCCATCTGTGTCGACGCTTAGTATTCCTGATCTGATTGTGGTAAAATCAGAGACAAATACCCACAAATCACTTCAACCCATATACAACAATAAAGTTGGCGCTTGATGACTGCCTCGGTCTTCGACAGTTCAATCACGACATCGATCGCAAATCTGGTGATCGCCTCATGTTGGTTGTTTTCGTTGCCGCAGTTTCGCGACGTGCGTCTTGACGCGCGCACAACCGCGCGTGTCAATAACACTCAGTTTCTCAATAGCGGCGTGCATCTGTTCTTTCTACTGTTGTCGTTGGTGCCGTATGTTGCGGCGACCCCCGGCGTGCGGTTGGCGTTGGCGACATTATGTTGTCTGGGATTTGCGGTTTCGACGGCGTCCGCGGATTTTTATTATCCGGTGTTGCTGCGGCGACGGGTGAGTCGTTGGGTTGCGATCGTCTTACTGACGACCGGTGGGCTGGCGCTGGCGTTATCCATGCAGCCGATTGCATTGCTACCGATGGTGTTGTCGGTGTTACTAGCGTTGATGCAGTTTCATAAGCGTCTACAAGCGTTAACGGAATTGGTCGAAGACAACGCCGTCATGCGCGAAAAAATCTCCGAACTTTCCGCAAGAGTGCGGGTACATCGGTATTTTTATCACGAAACCAACGCCAAACATCAGGATCGCCGCGCCTCGTAAACCAGCATCCCCAGTCTTTTTTCTTGCCTGTACTCCGGAAACGACTAAACTGCTGCCTTTTCTGTTCGCATAATTAAGGGGCGGTCATGAAGCAGTTCGATGTCGTCGCAATTTGTAACGCGCTGGTGGATATTCTGGTCGAGGTCAAAGACACGGATTTGACGGCGCTGGAATTGAATAAAGGCGTAATGCATCTGGTGGATGAACAGCGTCAGCATTTTGTACTCAATCGCTTTTCCACGCATGATAAAACGATCGAGCTTGGCGGCTCGGCAATGAATGCGATCCGTACCCTGGCGGCTCTTGAATGCCGGACGGTTTTTGCCGGTGCTGTTGGCGCTGATGAATTCGGTCAACGTATCCGCACCCGCATGCATCAACTTGGTATTGCCGCCAAACTCGTGGAAAATAAACAGATGGCGACGGGCTCCTGCGTGATTCTGGTGACCGCCGATGGTGAGCGCACCATGAATACTAATTTGGGTGCCAGTCGCTTGTATGACGAAGACCTCGTACCGCATGACGAAATCGCCGACGCCAAAATTTTGCATTTCTGTGGTTACCAGTGGGATACCGATGAGCAGAAGGAGGCGATTCGCAGTGCGATTAAAACCGCGAAGGCCCACGATACTTTAATTTCTTTCGACCTTGCTGATCCGTTCGTGGTTGATCGTCATCGCGATGAGTTGATTCAGATTATCGAGAACGATGCTGATATTGTCTTCTCCAATCGTGAGGAGGCGCGTTTGCTTTATCGCACTGATCCCGAAGACGCGGCTGCGCGTATCGCGGCTACTAAAGCCGTAGCGGTCGTCAAACTTGGCGCCGACGGTGCAATGGTGCGGCGCGGTGATGAGATTGTGCGCATTAAACCGGTGGCCACACACGTGGTTGATACTACCGCCGCCGGTGATATGTTCGCTGCTGGTTTCCTGTACGGTTATCTGGCGTCGGCACCCTTGCAGCGGTGTGGCGATATCGCCGCGCATCTTGCTTCCGATGTTATCAGTCGCATGGGAGCAACTGTCTCGGATTCGGCGTTGGCGATTGCGGGTGAGATGCTGTAAGGCCTTGGGTTACCACGGCTCGGCTTGCGGTGGTTGACTGGTGAAGACTCGGTTCTCCGGATCAGGCGGATAAAAATCGGCACCGCGAATGAGATCCCAATAAAACGCCTCGGCTTTCTTCTTACTGGTGAAGTCCACGTACATTTCGCGGAATTCTTTGAGTGCCGGGACAGTATAGTTGGCATAAACGCGATAACGACCGTTGTTTCTGAATTCAAACCAGACTTTGTTGGCGGTATAGGCCCGCGCCGGGGCGGACCATAGCGACAGCATGAATGCCACGATTGCGATGATGCTGGTGATGAGGTTCATGTTCGTTGTCCTGAGCTAAGATCGTCATCCTGACCCTGAGCAAAGCCAAGGGGAAGAATCTCGCCTTACCAAGAGTTATCGGCAGGAAGCTCGGTAAAATTGAATGGACGCGGCGGAGTTGCTGGTGTACGTTCATCGCCTCAAGTTTTATGTTAAGCGACTGGAATCACAACTTTTATTGAGCAGTCTTCAATGAGCGACAAAGAAATCGGATCGACAACCCCCCAGGAACAACCAGACGATAAGCCCAATGCGGTGGCGGCATTTTTTGGTTTTGATAATTTGAAGTCCCTGGCGATTTTGATTTTGGCGATCTTTGCTTTTCGCTGGACGGTGATGTCCCCCTACCATGTACCGACGGCGTCGATGGAGCCAACGATTAAAGTGGGTGATCGGTTGCTTGCCAATAAGTTGTCTTACAACCTGAAACTGCCTTTTACGGAAGTCGTGTTGGCGGAATGGTCCAAACCACAACGCGGCGATATCGTGGTGTTTCGTTACCCGCGTGACCCTGATGTCGACTATGTCAAGCGGGTGGTGGCGGTCGAGGGCGACGAGGTTCAGTTGCTCGATGATATTTTGTATATCAACGGTGTTGCGCAGGCGCGTACCGATCACAATCAAGATCGCTCGATTTTGAACGACATTGAAGACAATGCCGAGATCAAGCGTCTTTATCTTGAGGACCTTTCCGGTGTTAGTCATTGGGTGATGCAAAACGAATTGGCAGAGCGTCGGTTTCAACGTGGTAACTGGCCTTCCGACGGCAAATCGGTGGTCAAAGTGCCGGCGAATTCAGTGTTTGTCATCGGTGATAACCGCGATAATTCCAATGATTCGCGTGTCTGGGGCGAAGTCCCTGTTCAGTATATCCGCGGCCGCGCTACCTATGTGATATGGAGTATCTACTCGCCTCGGGACTCATCAGCGTGGCCATCGTTGCGTTGGAACCGCTTTGGCTATCATCTTCAATGAAATGAGTATTAGGCAGTGAGTATACGGTGAGCGTTTTGGCTTTTCGCGGTATACTGGAGTTATGACTCAACCAACATCCGCCTTTGTGTATGCTAAAGAATTCTGGACCGGTGATTCCCGGGACGGTGTGCTGGTGAATGGCGATGGTTATCATTTTTATCGCATGGCCGATGACGGCAAAATTCTCGAAGCTTATGAGTACTACGAAAAAGATGATGGCACCGAAGTGGTCGCACCGCTGCCTGAGATGTTGCAGATTTCTTGGATGGAAGACTTAGGTTTTAAGGATTGGGAAGCGTTGGATGTTATTTCGGAATCAGAATTTGAACGTGTCAAAAATCTGATTCAAAAACCCTGACGCTTAACTCGCCGACATCTCATCATCATCTTCTGCCAAACCAGCTTTATTGATTTCACGATTGGTCAGTACGTGTTTGTACCAGCTTAGGGTGTGTTCAATGAGCCATTGATTCGCGGCATATTGTGCCGAAGGAATCTGGCTTTCGCAGAAATCTTGTAAATCCACGATCGAGCCTTCGGGATTGTCGCGCATCCAGGTTTTTACAGCGTGCTTGAATTTATTGCTGTCGAACATCATAAAAATCCGGCTCCTTCTCAGAGTCTTGACTGATTTTCGCGACCACCAACCAGCTGTTGCGCGTGCTTCGTAATTGCTCGACAAATGTCTAGCTGATAAGGTGAGATTCGGCTGAGACGCCAATAAGCTTTAGGCATTTTTTACCCATCGTCGTGGAATCCGTAGATATGGAACAGCGCTTAATACTTGATGACTTTGTCGCTACTGAGCGGCTTTTGCATAAAGACCAATTTCAGGGGAAACCCGTTCTGTCTTTGCTCGGTAAATCACTCGCTGCCTGGCTGGTGGATTTTCTGCAGAGCATGGGTGTAACACAGCAGCCGGTGATTCAGGGTCAGGTACATCCGCAGGCAATTATCGAAGGTCCAGTTTTTATTGCTGCCGGCGCCGTTGTCGGTCCCTGTGCGTACATTCAGGGACCCTGTTATATTGGTCCTGATGCCGAGGTTCGTCATGGCGCGTTCATTCGCGGTGATGTGTACGTGGGCGCGCGCGCTGTTGTGGGACACACAACGGAAGTCAAAGGCTCGCTTTTTCTCGACGATGCGAAAGCCGGCCATTTTGCCTATGTGGGGGATTCGATTCTCGGGCGCGAGGTGAATCTGGGTGCTGGTACCAAGCTTGCTAATTTAAAGTTGCGCGGCAACGAAGTCATGTTGAAACATCCGGTCTCAGGAGTCATGTTGCCCACGGGTTTGCGCAAATTTGGCGCACTCATTGCTGATGCGGCGCAAACCGGTTGCAACAGCGTTTTGTCACCAGGAACGATTCTCATGCAGAAGACGATGGTGTTGCCATGCGTGCATTTTCATGGCACTTTGACACGCGGCGTTGCTAAATCGTAGTGAGGAGATCCTTCGCTTCGCTCAGGATGACGGGAACGATCCGTCATCCTGAGCGAAGCGAAGGATCTCCTCATCAAAAAAACTTTGGCTACTTGGCCAAAAAAAATACTTTACGCATGTTATTTCAATGTGTAATGTCTCTCCTAAGATTAATTGCGCATAAGTTTTGAAATCCGCTCGCAAGGTTGCATGTGGGTTTAAAGACCGCAGGTCACAGGCGTGACCATGTCTCAGAGGAGAGATACCATGAAATGCTCATCCCTTTTGAAACGCGTGAAGGCACAAGGATTGGCCGTCCTCGCAAGCGCGGCTTTGTTTGGTGCAACTTCACCCATTAACGCAGCGGAATATGTCGTTAAGTTGCGCGGAGGTCTATCCAACTTCCGTATGACCATGCATGACTTCCAACTGCAAACGAAGTTCGTGGCATTAGAGCAGCATGCTGGCGGTCAATTGCTGAAAATCGATATTCCAGCCGGCGACAAAATGATGAAAGTCCTGGCCGGTCTGATGATACGTCCGGATGTCGAGTACGTGGTACCAAATGTTAAGTTTTATACGGTCGGCAAGCCCGACGATCCGCAATTCTCCGAACAATGGTCATTGGCTAAGGTTCGGGCTGAGCAGGCCTGGGAAATTAATCCCGGCTCCGACAAAATTGTTGTTGCGGTGATCGACACTGGTATTGATCACGCACATCCGGATCTCGCTGACAATATGTGGACCAATCCCAAAGAGATTCCCGGCAACGGTGTCGACGATGATGGTAACGGTTTCATCGACGACATTCACGGCTGGGACTTCCGCAATAATGATGCGGATCCTACGGATGAAACCAGCTCGAAAAATCCTGGCCACGGTACGCATTGCGCCGGCATCGTTGGTGCGGTTGGTAATAATGCCAAAGGCATCTCCGGTATGGCGCAGGTTGTTTCGCTCATGGCCGTGCGTTTTCTCGGCTCGGATGGTTCCGGCGATTTAATGTCGGGCGCTAAAGCCATCGACTATGCTGTCAACAATGGTGCTCATATTATTAGTGCTAGTTGGGGTGCCGCGGTTCCACGTGCTGGTGCCGGTCCCATTATTGAAGCTATTGAGCGCGCAAATGCTAAAGGCGTGATCTTCGTCGCCGCAGCTGCCAATGATGGTAAATCCAATGATGTGACGGAAGTTTATCCAGCGAACGCTGGTCTGCCGAATATGATCTCGGTGGCTGCTTCGCAAGCGGATGATACCAAGCCGACCTGGTCTAACTACGGTTTTGGCCAAGTACATTTGGCATCACCTGGTCATAACATTCTTTCGACTTTGCCCGGTGATAAGTACGGCCCCCTGTCGGGAACGTCGATGGCAACGCCTTTGGTATCGGGTCTGACGGCCTTGTTGTTGGCGGAAGCTGAGGTTAAAGGCCAAAAACTCGACGGTTTGACGGTGCGTTCCATCTTGCAAACCACCGGCGCTAAAGTTGCCATTGAAACCGCCTGTGAATGTCGGGTGGATGCTGCGGCCGCCATCGATACAGTTACCAAGGAAACCATGACGGTGGTGCCGGCGGCGATCACTTTGGGCTTGAATCAAACCCAGCAATTCTCGGCTTTTGGTGCGGTTGCGCCGTTGAAGTTTGCGGTTGCTAATGCTGACGTTGCCAGCATTGATGATAACGGTCAGTTGACCACGAAGATTAAAGGCGAAACCACGGTAACGGTTACCGATGCTGCTGGTAAGACCGCGCAATCGATGAAGATTCGTGTGTCCGATGCTCCGCCGCCTAGCGAAGGCGGTTCGTGTCCGTTCCCGGATCCACTGATCTGTATGGGTCTGTGTCTGATTAGTCCTGAACTTCCCTGGTGTCAGGATATGCCGGAGTTGCCGATACCAGGCGCCCGGAAGTAGTCGTAACGACAATAAAACAGAGAGTAGAGACCAAAAAGATCAAACAAGCCCGCCACCAGGCGGGCTTGTTATTTGTGCCTTTCCCAAAATCTATTCTTATTATCTTTATTGACTCGGCCTTGACCTTCGTCGGTGACTGGCCTAAGTAGAGGTGTTTTCAGGCTTGGCTAAAGCGCCTTTAAGAACCAGCCGAAACCTTCTAAAGAATTCGCCAATACGGCATTGATACCTCCAGAGGATGCGGGTGATTTATGGATAAGTTAGCTTACTTGGCTTGGTCAGTCTTTTTGATCAGCGCCTGCGGTGCGCAGACACCAAGTGATTTTAAGTTCGTTAACGAGCGCATCCAACCGCCAGTAGAACCCCGAGGTTATCTGGCTTTGACCAGTGATGAAGGTCTTAGCATTGAAGGACCAGTGGTAAGGCACTTTGAAGGAGCCGGCGATCATTATCAAATCGGTGCGGGTATCGCCGACATTACCGGTCCGGCATCTGGCAAAGCCATGATGGGTTATTTTAACAGTAAACAAAAAACCGCAGGTATTCACTTGCGGTTGTGGTCGCGGGCTTTTGTGGTTGTTGATCCGGCGTCGGGTAAACGTGTGGTGTTGGTTACTGCTGATCTTTGTCATCTGACTTTGGCGATCAAGCAAGACGTCATGGCGGCTTTGCGCTCGCGTTATGGTGCATTGTATGGCGACGAGAATGTTTTACTGACCTCGACGCATACGCACAGCGGTCCTGCTGGTTACTCGCATTACAAATTTTATAATATCGCCAGTTTTGGTTTTTCGCCGGAAAATCTTGCACAGATCACTGCCGGTATCGTGGAATCTATAGCGCAGGCACATACTAATATCGAGCCGGCGACCATCAAAATCGCCAATGTAGTTTTGGATGGCGCCAATATCAATCGTTCTGCTGCGCCTTATGAAGCGAATCCTCCCGAAGAGCGTGCACGTTATCCGCATAACACCAATAAGCTGATGACCGTTCTGCGTTTTGATTCGGTTGCTGGCAAACCGTTGGGGTTGCTCAACTGGTTTGGCGTGCATGCGACCTCGCTCGAACGCGATAATGTTTGGATCAGTGGCGATAATAAGGGGTATTCCGCCTATCTGTTTGAGCGGGAAATGGGTCGCGACTACCGTAATAATCGTGGTTTTGTCGCCGCATTTGCCAATGCCGAGGCTGGTGACTCCAGTCCCAATGTTGCTCAGGATGTCGATGGCGACGGTGACTGGGATTGTCCGGAAAATACCAATCTGGCCTGCGTGCGTGATTCAGGTGATCGTCAGCATGCTGCGGCGCGTCGTGCTTACCAGGATGCACGCATCGCGATTCGTGGACCGATTGATTATCGTCATACTTTTGTTGATATGTCGAAAGTCGAAGTCAGCAATGATTATACCGGTGCTGGTGCGAAGAAAACCTGCTACGCCGCTATCGGTATGTCGATGCTTGCTGGTGCGCCTGAAGATGGTCCTGGTATTGGCCAGGAAGGTCGTACCTGTGCTTCGCTGGGACCAGTGCTGGGCTCGCTGCTCTGTCGTCCGTCCTATGATTACGAATGTCATGGTGTTAAGCCGATCGTGGTGAAAACCGGCAATCGTCAACCAACGCCGTGGACGCCGCAAATATTGCCATTGCAAGTAATTCGTATTGGTCAATTAGCTCTGGCGGCGGTGCCGGGTGAGTTCACCACTATGTCGGGACGACGCGTGCGCTCGTCGGTCCATGGTGAGTTGGAGGGCGTTGGTGTTGAGCAAGTGGTGCTTGCTGGTTACGCCAACGGCTATGCCGGGTATGTAGCGACACCCGAAGAGTATCAGCTACAGTTTTACGAAGGTGCATCGACACATTTTGGACCATGGACACAGCCGGCTTATCAGCAGGAGATGCGACGCGTGGCGCGCGCCATGGCCACTGGTGCTGAGTTAGCAACCCCTGTACAGCCACTCAATCTCACCGGCCAGCAATTGGATGCTTTGCGTTCGCGGCCGGGATTGGATCGCGCTGGTCTGCGTCGGCAGTTTGGCGGCGTTATCACCGATGCAAAACCACAATATCAACCCGGCGATGCCGCAAGCGTGGTGTTTGTGGGTGCGAGCTTGAGCAACTACATGGCGCGTGGATTGCCGCACGCCTGGGTCGAGCAACTCGTTAACGGCGAGTGGTTAAGCGTGGCTTATGACTGGGATCTGGAAACCATTCTTGATTGGCAGGATAAAGGCAGCGGCGTTTCCGAAACAAAATTTATCTGGAATATTCCACGCGATGCCGAAGCCGGAACCTATCGCATACGTTATACCGGTCGCGCCCGTGTCGGTACGAATGACCAGTACCGTAATTTCGCGACGCAATCGCGATCGTTTAAGGTTGGTAGATAAACTGTTAAAACTGCTCTACTCGTGTGTTGCCAGCCGCGCCATAATTCTCTCGTTATGAAAGCTAATATAGATATCAAGTAGTGCCTGTAAGTA
>CAZZCU010000024.1:0-31914 GCA_964652825.1 uncultured Oligoflexales bacterium | reverse complement strand
TACAGGCACTGCTTGATATCTATATTAGCTTTCATAACGAGAGAATTATGAGGCGATTGGCAACACACGAGTAGAGCAGTTTTAGATTATTTCCTGTCCACCCATGTATGGTCGCAGCTTCTCGGGAATCCGGATGCTGCCGTCGGCTTGCTGATAGCATTCCATGAGCGGAATTAAAACGCGTGGAGTTGCTATCGCCGTATTGTTCAACGTGTAACAAACCTGGGTTTTGCCCTGGGCGTCTTTGTAACGCATCTTGAGGCGTCGTGCCTGAAAATCATGAAAGGTCGAGCAGCTGTGTGTTTCGCTATAAGCGTTGCGAGATGGCATCCATGTTTCGATATCGTGTTTGCGTACTTGGCCTTGGCCAAGATCACCGGTGCAGACATAGACGACCCGATACGGTAAACCGAAATCCTGAAGAATCTCTTCGGCGTTATGCAACAACTCATCGTGAAGTTGTTCCGATAATTTAGTGTCGGCTGGCGCGACAATCACCTGCTCGATTTTTTGGAATTGATGGACACGGTATAAGCCGCGCGTGTCTTTGCCATAGGTGCCAGCCTCACGGCGAAAACAAGAGCTCCAGGCCATCATTCGCACGGGCAACTCTTGGACGTTCAGAATCTCGTTGCCGTAATAACTGGTAAGCGAAACTTCCGCGGTTCCGACCAGGGTCATCTCGTCACGTTCGACCAGATACGCCTGATCACGGCCGGTGGGAAAATAACCGGTTCCCACCATGGCGTCTTCCTTGACCAGTACCGGAATCGTCATGGGCACGTAGCCTTTGGCGCAGAGCTTATCGTAAGTGTAGCGCAACACCGCTTGCTCCAGTCGCGCACCATCACCGCGAAGGATATAGGAGCGGCTGCCGGCGAGTTTGACACCGCGCTCGACATCAATGATGCCGAGTTTTTCGCCGAGTTCGGCGTGATCGCGAACCTTAAAGGCGAAGTTTGGGATGGTACCGCTTTTCTTGATTTCAACGTTGTCGCTATCATCTTTGCCCACGGGCACATCAGAGCGCGCTGGTTGTGGTACCAACAGCAACAAGCGTTCAAGCTCGGGCTTGAGCGCTTCCATTTTTTGCTCGATCGCTTCCATTTGCGCTTTGATGCCGGCGACTTTGGTTTTGGCTTGTTCGCGTTCTGCGGGGGGCAGGGCACCAATGGTTTTTGACATGGCGTTGCGTTGGCTTTGCAGTGTTTCCAGCTCTTGTTGCAATGGCTTGAACGCCGCATCGGCAGCGAGCAGAGCATCCAGATCAATGTTTATGCGTTTGTCGGCGGCGCCCTTCTTGATGAGTTCAGGGTTGTCGCGAATAAATTTGATGTCCAACATATTTCGTCTCCGCCATGGCCAACAGCTACCACAGGTAATTGCTAAGTAAACGTGCAAGTAGTAAAACTATCATTCAGGCTAAATGCAAACAATTATTTAAAGAGTTGATGCTGATGATGAAGGCGGGATGCGGCGGGCGATTTTCCTATGGGTTAAAGATTGCGCCAGCAGCGCTACTGATAATGATGATGGGTATAGTGAGCCTTTCGGCGCTGGCTGCTGACGAGGAAGACAGTATTGATGGCACGGCTTACGAGTCCGAATACGGCCAGACGGTCCGCGTTAAAGAGCCTTTTCGTCTGATTCGTGAGCGCGATCGCCCGCGCGACTATGTGTTGTCACCGCTGGTGAGTTTTCTCTTCCCGGGTTTTGATCAATGGTACGAAGGGCAGTATACCTATGCTGCCGCTTATACGGGTACGGCCGTTGCCAGCCTGGTGTATGCCGATTTGCACAAGGACGCTTTACGACGACAGTCTGATCGCAATGCCGAGTTGCGTCGTCAGAATCTGCCGGAAGAAACCGCGATCACCAGCGAGGATACCGGCGTTCGTAAATATACTCTGGGTGCGTTGTTATATCAGGGCGCCGGCGGCATGAGCGCCTACCATAGCTTTCGCTCGGCGGTACCCACGCATCAGCTCGCCGGCAATTTTCGGTTTCTAAAAGCTCAGGAAACACCAGGGGAGGTATTGTTGGCGCCTTTTCGGTTTGATTTCCTGACTCGTGCAACGACCTTGGTGCCGCTTGGTATCGCCGCCGGCTTGCATCTAATGACTGTCAGTAGCGAGATCGAAGGCATTAAACGCGATTCTCTATCATCGGCGGATGTATTTTTTGCCGGTGCTTATTCCTATAATGCCGGCGTGCACGAAGAAGCGGTGTTTCGCGGCTGGATAATGCCGGTGATGATGCACTGGCTTGGTAGCGAGTTTTGGAGCAATACCGCTACCGCTGGTTTGTTTGCTCTGGCGCATATGAACAATGTCGAGGTTCCGCTGCCGCAGTTAGTCCTTGGCTGGTACATGGGTTATGTGACGCAGCAGAACCAGTGGTCGATCGCCGAGGCGGTTTTTATTCATGCTTGGTGGGATGTCTTTGCGTTTTTGACGGAATTTCAAATCACCCGTCTCGAAAACCGCGTGGACGCGAAAATGCCTGTTTTGTGGCTGCCACCCCTGGCGCTACATTTTTAAAGTCAGCTCAATTGAGAATGGTTTTAGGTGTTTACAGTTAAGACAGTTCTGGAAAAATGCAATGCTTATGGACGCTTAGCATAGGCATAACCATGCGATATTATTGAAATTCATATCGGCCCCGAATTTGCTACGTGTAGTAGTTGCAAATAAAAGCCACGAGGTCGATCCATGTATTTCACGTCTAAACAAAAGTCGAACAGCTTAGCTACGCGCTTTGGTTTCGTGTTGGTACTGATCGCCGCGTTATCGGCCTGCGGTCAAGCGCGTGACGATGGTGCCGAGCTGCACTCGGATCCAAGTACCTCTCTATATGTTAGCATCGGCGCAGCCAATGGCGCGACACCCGCTGCATATCCACTTATGCTGTCGGCGCCAGCGGGCTACGCGCGCGCCGGTTTTTGTATCGGTAATGTTGCTGTTTGCGCCGAAGGCCAAAGCGGCACGTATTCTTTTACGCCGGTCGGCGCCATTAATGCTGATCGCAGATTTTTCCAATCAGTAAGCCCGTTACAACTGAATAGCGGCGGCATTATTACCATTGTCGCTTATGGTAACGGCACGCAACTGATCCGTAAAATTCAGTTCAATGCCAAAGGCGGGACGGTTGGTGGTGCTAATGTTGGTACTGGTGGAATCAACTGGAAAGTCGTCTTGATGGCGAGTGATCAAGGCTCGCAAAATCAATGGATCTCAGCTTTTGATAATGCACGTTTGGCGATTAAACGGCATTTTGTCGGCCGCGGTATTCCAGAACAAAATTTCCGTGAGTTATCTCTAAAACCGAAACATCAAAGTGCCACGGTGAAGCCGGCCAGCGCACAAAACCTTGCATTGTCATTGCAGGAGCTTCAGCCGCAAGGTGCAAATGATGCTTGTTTGGTGCATATGACTTCGCATGGTGCTCGCGATGGCTTTTGTCTAGGCAGTCAGCGATTGGCGCCAAGAGATCTCGATGCGGCTTTGAATAATGCCTGCGGTGATCGTCCGACCGTGGTTTTGATTTCCGCCTGCTACTCGGGTTTGTATACTCTTGATCAACATGGTTTGAAAAAACCCAACCGGATTATCTTGACCGCGGCCAGCGCCGATAAGACTTCTTTTGGTTGCAGTGCCGAAGCACTCTACACGTACTGGGATGGTTGTCTGATCGACAATCTGCCGACGTCGAGCAATTGGGCGAATTTGGCGGAAAATATCCGTACTTGCATCGTGCGCAAAGAGGGTGGCAACATGTCGTCCAATCCACAGATGTTCATCGGTGCGCAAGTCCAAAGCTTGGCTTTACCCTAACTAATTTCCTGTTACCGTGACTTAGCGATTTTTCGCTGGCCCCCGTTGCCCTGATGCGTTATCAGGGGGCCATGCGAACGATGCCGAAAACTACTATTCTGCAACAACTGGGTCTATCGGACTTTCCGACCATCCTGGCGCCGTTGGCGGGTGTGTCGGATCATCCCTTCCGGCGGGTGTGTGCTGCCCAGGGGGCTGAGTTGACCTATGTCGAGATGATTTCGGCGACGGCGTTGATTTATAACAGCAAGAAAACCTTGGCGATGCTCAAACGGCATCCAGAGGAGAAGATTCTCGGGGTTCAAATTACCGGCCGCAGCGCCGAGGAAACAGCTGAAGCAATTCGTATTCTGGAACAAATGCCATTTGACACCATCGACATCAACATGGGCTGTCCGGTCACCAAAGTCGTGAAGAACGGTTGCGGTAGCGCTATTCTTAAAGACCCCAAACGCGTCTACGAAACGGTACGTTTGGCGCGTGCCGCGACCCGTAAGCCGCTATCCGTGAAAATCCGGATCGGCTGGGATCGCAACTCGCTGAATGGCGAGACGGTTGCGCGGGCGGCTGCCGATGGCGGCGCTGACTGGCTAACGGTCCATGGCCGAACGCGTAATGATGACTATGGGACGCCCATCGATTTGCCCGCAATCGCGGCTATCAAACAGGCGGTGTCGATTCCTGTCATAGGCAACGGTAATATTTTCTCCGAACATGATCGTGCCTGGATGCGGCAATACTCAGGTGTTGATGGGGTCATGGTCAGTCGAGGCGCGTTGGGTGATCCGTGGTTATTTCGTCGTCTGGCGGGGGATCAGGCACCGGTGACGCTGGGCGAATGGCTGGACGTGGTCATGGCACACTTGCGTTGGCAGCACCAAGAATACGGCGATCAGGGCTACGGCGCGGTGATGATGCGTAAGCATTTGCTTTGGTACGCCAAAGGCTGGCCAGGGGTGAAAAATTTGCGTGAGCAGATCACTCAGGCTGATGATATTGCCAACGCGGCGCGTTTGATTGAGGACTTTGCGGCGTCTATTCGGGCTGCTGGCGTTAATGAACGTGACGCTGATATCTACGAATCCCGTACCCAGCAACGCTTTGCCTGGGATCCCAAGTTCGATATGGACCGTCGCCTGGATCGCGGCGTTGGGGATGATGGCTTAATAATGTCAGTGTAACATGTCAAAATGACTGACAAAAGCTTATTAATTTTACAACTTGACAAATTCTAATAAAATACCTAAATGAGATTAGGATTATAAAGAAATGAGAAAATCAGAGCGTTTTTTCTCATTGTCATCACCACAACAATGCAACAACGGCGGGGGAAACATGTTTGCAGTAAAAACCATGCGTTTATTGAGCGTAGGTGCGGCAGTCGCTTTGGTCGGCTTGACCGGTACGGCGCAAGCTCAAGAGGTCTCGGCAACCAAAACAGCGCCGGCAACAGGTGTACTTAATAACATGACTGCTAATTTGCAGCTTCGTCACAATACCAAGATTAGCGGCGAAGCCGAGAAAAACGTCATCGCCCCGTCAGTACAGTTGCGTTCCAATATTTCTGCAACGATGTTTAAAGAAAAAGTTGATTCATTGTTGGTTATCGCTGGGACAAAAAATACCAGCACCACGCAAGTCGTTGAACGCCGTCCTGAATTATATAACAACTTCAATCTTATCGTTGCTGATAACTACGGTGTTAAACCCTATATCAACTTGTTCTTGCCATCCGCTGGTTCTGGTACAGATGGTGACGTTGGTATCAACCTTTCCGCTAACACCAATACACTGAACGTGCCGGGCGGTACCCTGTCGTTGGCTGCCGAAGGTTACTTTCACGCATCGTTAAGCAGCCGTCCTCAAGATGCACGGGTTACGGCTGATGCGACGACCAGAGAGCGTTTTGGTCTGGCAACTGGCGATAGCGCTGATGAAGGTGTGCTGGATGCTGGCAAAGATGATCCAAGCTATGCCGCGGTTTATGCCGGAATTGCAACGTATAAAGTGGCGGCTGTAAAAGGCTTGGAGTTTTCGCCACAAATCTGGTTCACGAATACCTATGATCCGGTTTACTCAATGAATGCTGATGGCACCCGTAATGTCAACTTCGTAAATACCCCTGTGGTCGAGACTCTGGCGAAGGTTTCTTATGCCATCAACGATAGCGTTAAATTGGTTAACGAAGCAGTTTGGAAACATCAAGGTTTCTATAGCTCTCGCGTTAATGATTTGGCTGATATGCGTTTCTTGAACGTTGCTTACGTTTCCTACACCTTGTTCTAGAAGTTAAAATTTAGTCTAAATGAAAACGGCGCTTACCAATGTAAGCGCCGTTTTGTTTTCGAGGGTCGCGTTATTATCACGATAAATCGATCCAACGTTGGATTTTGGTGAAAAAGACGGCGCCGTGTAGTGCGGGTGGACGAACTGCGTCCGTATAGGTTGCTGCCACCATGTCAGTATAAGCTTGTAGTTGTTGCTGGTAGCCGGCCTGCAGTGCCCAATCGCGCAATTGCGCATCTTCGGCCTGACGCAGGTGTTCGGCATCGGCGGTGGTTTTATAATCGACGACGCGCACGCTGCCATCGTGATAACGGATCAACAAATCGATTTGTCCGGTGAGTAACTCCTGCTGATGCAGATAAGTGATCGGCACTTCGGCCGCCGTATGTTGCGCGTCGGTGAACAAGGCCGCCCAGGCTGGCGTGTCGACAAGAGCAGCGGCTTCGGCCAGAGCTGCGGTTGCATAAGCCACGTAATCCTTCGGTCGTAAAATGTTATCGATATCTTCGCGTGCAGCCAGCGCGCTCAGGCGAGCGGCAGCAGGGGGGCGTTGGTTCGCAACGTAGCTTTCCAAAACGCTATGCAGAACGATCCCATAAATCCGTGCATTCCGTCCGTCGCTTGCTACGGTGGTTTTCGTTTGCTCGGACATGAATGTACGGTCGCCTGCATGGGGACGTACCGTCAACACTTCTGAGGGGAAGTGATTATCGGTAACGGCAACGGGTTGCCAGTCGCTAATCGGCGCGGCTGCGGTCGTTGTGTTGCCGACGTCACGCGTGGTGACCGACGGTGCGTTTTCAGTCGTGATCGTCAAACAACGATGACCGGCAATGAGCTCCTCGCGGGCACCTGCCGCACGCGCGGCGTCTTGAATCATATCGAGATAATTTGCATCGGCGGTTGCTGAGGTTGACTTGGCGCGTGCCGCGGTGCCGGTGACCAATAAATATTGTTTGGCGCGAGTGATGGCGACATACAACAAGCGCGCGGCTTCGGCCTGTTGCTCGGTTTCGATAGCGGTCAACAAGGCATTAAAATGTGGTTCCTGCAAGGGGCGTTCTTTTTTCTTGCCGACAAAATACAAACCTGCTGCAGCACCTTGCGAAAGTCGCGCCCATGGCTCATCCAAACGCGCCCATGGCGCGCTGGTATCAGCGAGTACGACCAGCGGAAATTCGAGACCTTTGGCTTTATGTACCGTCAATAAGGTTATGCAGTGACGGTGAATGGTGGTGCTACCGATCGTGTCATCGTCTTTGAGCGTTTGCAGATGCTGCAACACCTGCAGTAGATGTGACTTATGATTTTTCTCGATTTGTTGACACAGTTCCACCAGGGTATCAAGATTGGCGGCCGCCAGTTCGCCTTCGATAGCACCTAAATGTCGGAGATAACGCTCCTTGGCGGCAAATGCCGTGATGGCCTCAAGCAACAAACGATGTGGCGGTAACTGCGCGGTGCGCGCTCTAAGGCGTTGCAGATGCTCGCGGGCTGGCGCGCAGGTCTCGGGCAATGCGGCGAGTACTTGTGCGGTGCGGTTGGTTGTTGCTGCCTGATCTTGCGTTGCCGCCAAGACATCGATCAAAATGCTGTCGCTCACACCAAGCCAGGGGCTACGCAGTACTGTACAGAGGCTTAAAAGATCATCTGGCAACGCCAAGTACTGCAACAGATTCAAACAATCGTTGATTTCCGTGCGATGCAGAAAACCGCGGGCTTCGCTGCGTGCCGCCGCCAGGCCGACATTACGCAGTGCGTTCTCGTAAACCGCGGCATGCGTGCCGTTACGATACAGGATCGCACAGTCATCGGCGCGGATTGGGCGCAGTTGTCGACCGTCCCAGACCGGATAGCGTTGTGGTTCGTTCACGAGAATTTGCTTTAATGCCGCGGCGACAAATTTGGCTTCGCGTTCGATCTGATTGCTATCAGTATCGTTCTCGTCGGCATAGAGGCTGACGTTATCATCATTAAAGGCGTCGGCGATGATCAAGCGAGCGTGATCAGGTATGACTGGTTGACCGGTACTCGGATCACTGGCGGTCTGATGCTCGGGATACTCCGCCATGACGCCGCTGAACCACTGATTCAAAAATGTAAACAGCAACGGCGCTGAACGGTAACTGGCGTTCATGGCGATTTTTTGCAATCCAAGTGGTGCTAACGCCGTATAGGCCTCATCGAGAATGGTCGGGTCGGCTTCGCGAAAGCCGTAAATGGATTGCTTGCTATCGCCGACGATGAACACCGTCGGCGGTAATGCAGTATCAGTATTGCCGCCTTCGCCAGCGAGTAATTCATTAGCGAGATGATGAAAGATGCTCCATTGAATGCGATTGGTATCCTGAAATTCATCGAGCAGTAAATGCTGGATGCCGCGTTGAATCATGTAGGCGGCGCCAGCGCTTTCGGGGTCATGGAATAAATGAAAGGCACCACGATTGAGATCGTCAAACTCGATATAGCCATTGGCGCGTTTGCGATCTTGATAGAGTCGCTGAAAAGTGGTTTGCGCTGTCGAAAAAAATTCCGCCGCCTGATTTAAAGCGATAATTGCTTTGGCGTTTAGATGCTGGCGCACCAGGTTTTCCAGCTGCAGAATTTCCTGTTCTATGCCGGCGCGATGCTTGGCGGAAATAACGCCGGAGACGGCAAAATCCTCTTTGCGAAATAATCTGCATGCCAAAACTTCGCTCAACTCGCCGCTGGCTAGTGCTTTCAGAATATTTTCTTTGGTTTTGGCGCCGCTGCGCTCGCCAATCATGCGCGCCAGAGGCGCAATGGTGATGAGAAACTCGCCGTCGTTTTGTTCGGCAAGATGTCGCAATTCATCCGTCAATGGCAGGTTGCTGATGCCGGCACCGTTTTGCTGGAGGAGCCATAGCAACGAGCTGTGGGCTTGCAAACGCAAAAAGGCTCGTATCAGTCCGCGTGGGCCGCTTTGTTTTTGCAGATCGCGTAGCCAGGAGTTGTCAGCGGCAATCTGGCAGCTTTGTAGCAAAGCCTGCTGTGCACTTTGTTCACGCAAAGGCGCCAATTCGTTATCAATAGCTAGATTAAAACTCTCTGGCACATGGCGATTGTCGCCAGCCGCCTCGTATGGAAATTTGCGCAGCCAATCGTAAAACAAACTGTCGATGGTGCCGATGCGCAGCATTTGTGATGACTGCAGAATTTTTTCGGCAGCCTCCCGCGGCGAGATTGGCGGTGGCAGCGCATGCGTGCTCGCGGCGCTGACGAAGAAGTCTTTGGCCTGCTGTGCAAAATGCTGTTGCAGCTCGGTGCTGGTCATGACGTCAGATGCTAGACGCAAAATTTTCTGACGCATATCGGCGGCGGTGGCTTTGGTGAAGGTGATGCAGCAGATGCTGTTTGGTGTTGCTCCGGCCATCACCAATGCGAAGAAGCGTCGGCTTAACTGATAGGTTTTGCCGCTGCCAGCCGATGCCTGCACCAAAACACTGAGATAAGGGTTTTGTGATTGATGAGGTGAGGTCATTCGGCGACGACCTCCGTTTGCGCCGCCTTCTTCTCGGCAACGGCGGCGGCAATGCGGCGCGCGGCATTGACCTCGTTCACATATGCGGGATCATCGCGACGACAAACGCCATCGTACTGACAGAATCCGCAAAAACTGCTGTCGGCGGCAAACGTTTGTCGCTGCTTAAGCAGCTCGTCGCGGCGTTGCTGCAAACGCTCGCTGATAATCGCCCAGCGATCGTTCCAGCTTGGGGTTTTATTACTAGCTAGTCCCAGTTCGATGCCGGTGTGACGTGCGTCATCACCGACGGCGAACGTATGCCATTCGCCGGCTTGAATAATCCAAAAGCCGCCAAGCAGATGCGTACTATTGATGGGTTGTGGCAGATGCTCAAGTATTTGCGCATAGAACGCCAATTGCGGTGACAGACCCAGCTTGAGTTCGTCGGATCTAACGCGTGAATTTTTATAATCAGTGAGCAAGGTCGCTCCGGAAATAAAATCGATGGCGTCGATGATGCCACTGATCTGCGTTGGTGTGCCGGCCAATGGTATGAGCGGTAGCGGTGCACCGGTTGTTGGTTGTTTCAGATTGAATTCGCGCCAGCCGTTGAGCGCATTGCCGAGATTATTATTGCCGTCTTGCACGTAGAGTTTTTGGACATGCAGCAAAAACCGCGGCCAACCAAAAGTCGATAAATGATAATACATAAAGGATTCACGAAAATCGCGCGGCGCCAACAACTCGGTGATTTGTGCGAAACGCCGCAAACCAAAATCAAGCCAGGTGTCCGCATCGATGTTGGCTGGCAGCGGCGCGATATCATGGGAGCCGCGCTTGGCGCCAACAAAGAACGCCTCAAAAATGGCATGTAGTAACTTGCCGAGCGCGCGCGGCTCATCGGCGGCAAAAGGCAGTTCCAGGGCCTGCACCCCCAAGCGACCGAGCAGAAAGCGATACGGGCAACGTAATAAACTCTCAAACGAGCTTGCCGACAGCGTGCCGAGCAGGGTTGTCCGATCACCGTGGAAATCGCCTTGGGGTGTGAATGACGTAATAGGTGTCGGCACGACTATCTCTGACGCCACGGATTTTGGTGTGGTGCTTTTGTCTCGGGTAAAACACGTCAGCTCGCCGGCATTCAATGCGCGCAAGCGTCCAGTACGCTCTAAATCATCGAGAAAACGCGAGCGTACTTGGCGGCCGCTGATCGTATGGCGGCAATACGTCATGACCAGCTGTGACAAGCGTGCTTCGAGCAACGCGAAGGTGGTGGATTCGAGAGCTTCGAGCGCCTGCCAGCCCGGTAGACCGGCGCGGCGTTTTAGATAGTCATCGACCAGATCGTCACGTGGCAGTGATTTGGGGAAGGTTCCTTCGTTGCACCCAAGCAAAATGACCAGTTCAAAGGGAGCGTAACGGGCTTCGGTAAGACTGATAATCTGCACACCTAACAGCGGCTCGCCCACGTCGCGGATGGGTCGTTGCAGAAGCTCATTTTGCAATAAATCGGCGAAGTCACCGATGCTAATGCTGAGCCCGCTGTCATCAGCATCTGTATGAGCGTAGGTGAGGCGCAGCTGCGCAAAAAAACCTTCCAGTGTTTCTTTGACGGCGGCACGTTCACCGGGGCGGTCACGGTACGTTTGCTCGTAAGTATTTTGCAGCTCTTCCAGCCAGGCGCGCCACTGTCGTAGCGAATACGAGGGGTGACGTGTCCCATCAGGGGTTGGCAGAAACGGCGCACCAGCTTGCAGCAGAGCATCGAGATCGGAGCGGCAGTCTTGGAGCGCGGGATGACGCCGCAAAGCGTTAACATCCTGGTAGACGCCGCTTCTGATGAGTTGCTTGGCTAGTGTTGTGGCCGAGCGACTATCACTTTGGGCGTTGTTGTCTGACGGCTGTCGTCGCATAACGGCGGTAGTGAGATCGAGCGTGCTGAAGGCGATCAGGCTTTGTGTGGTGCAATCATCACGATAACAATGCAGTAGTGTACTCAACCAGATGCCAAACGGCGTTTGCGCCAATGGGACGGTCAAAGCGATGTTGCACGGCAAATGCAAGGCCGCAGTCCAGCTGCGTAGTAGCGAAGCATAGGCGGCTTCATCCGGCACCAGAATCGCGATCTTACTGGGTGCCGTTGTGCCGCGAGCGATAACGTCGGCGGCCAGACGTACGGCGACTTCGACTTCTTCGATGGGATTATGACAGTCGATCGCTGTCGGTATGCAGGTGACAGGTTGAGTCGTTGGCGACGGCACTGTGATGACGTGCGTGGCAGGTGCGTGCTGCTTTACTTCGTCCACCAATAGCGACAGCGGTGTTGAGGTTGTGATTGATGTCGCAGTGGTCGGTTGGCTTAGCCAAAAACTCGCACGCGGATGCGTTGCCAGCGTTCGTAGCAACGGGTTTAAGTAAGGTGCATTGCTGGTCAGTCCAACAATATACAACCACTCATGTCGTCCCAGAAATATTTGCGGCTCGGTCGCCAGCAGCTGCGTGCCGGCCATGATGATTTGTTCGCGTAATTTCAGACCGCGTTCTTGTAGCTGTTGTTCAAAAGTATCTAATAGAGAATGCAATTCAGCGAAACGCTCGCTCAGCGTATCGAGATGAATCTCGCTGCGATAAATATCCGAGCGGACGACGGCGCTCATGGTGGCGGCGAAAGCCGCCGGCGTGATTTGATGCTGTGTCAGCTCGCGATAAAGTTGCAAGCATTCATCGGCGTGCTGGCGACGGATGTGTTTGCTCTTAAATCCGGCGATGGTGCGTCGCATCAGCAGTTTTAACAAGTCTTTGCTGGCAACCTGGTGCCGATCAGGATTCGCCGACGCCAGCAAATAAATTTCCTCCGCATACTGCTCAATCGTCAGAATATGCGGTGCGAACACTGCCCGTTGTTGCTGCGTGATACCACCCAGCAACAGCACACGTAAGCGTTGATTCGGCAGCAATATACAGATTTTTTGCATATTCGCGCCGTAGGTAGCACAGAGGTGCGCGCGCAAATTTTCCAACAGACAAGCAGGCTGTGGCCAAAGCAGCAAGCCGCTTTGGCGGGCTATGATAGCTGGATTGATATCGCTCATGCCGCTAATTCCGCTGTCGGTGCGATCTATGCTTGACGTGATCTGGCTTGGCGTTTAGCCTGAGCCCGACTTTTTGAAATATCACGTAAGTTATCGAAAACTCAGAATCTAATCTTGATAGGTTGGATCTTCCATTTTAGTCAAGGGGTATCGCATGCAACGTGGTTGGTTCTGGTTGGTGGGATTCATCGTCGGCGCAATGCTGAGCATGGGTGTGGCGCAGGCACAGCAGATTACACTGTGGGAGCATGAAAAGGAAGAAGATCAGGTTGTACTCGACGAGCTGATCGCCAAGTTTGAGAAGGCCAACCCCGGGACAAAGATAAAACGAGCACATTACAAAACCGAGGATATGCGTGCGCAGTTTCAGACCGCGGCCATGGGTGGTGGCGGTGGCGATATCGTGCTGGCACCTAATGATTTTGCCGGGCCGTTTTCGCTGATGGGTATTATCAAGCCGGTGAATACCTGGACCAAAACCGAGCGTTTTTTCCCGGCTGTCGTCCAGGCGGTATCGGATAAGAAAAATCAGGTCTGGGGACTACCGGTCACCAACGGCAACCATTTGATGCTGTTTGTGAATAAAAAAATCGTGCCGCAATCGCCGAAAACTCTCGAAGACCTCATTACCGCCGCCAAGAAAACCTCTGATCCGGCAAAGAACAAATACGGCTTTGCCTACAATCTGAACGAACCGTTTTGGTTTGCGACGTTTCTCGGCGCGTATGGCGAAAGCCCTTTAGTACAACAGGTGCCGCGTCTTGATTCCAAAGGTATGATCGACGCTTTGGAATTGGTGCATAGCTTGAAATTCAAAGAAAAAATCGTGCCTCCGGATTGTGATTACACCTGTGCCGATACATTGTTTGTCGAAGGCAAAGTCGGTATGACCATCAATGGTGACTGGGCGGTCCAGAAATACGCGGCGGTGTTAAAAGATGATTTGATTATCGCGCCCTTGCCCAAGCTATCGAGTACTGGTCAGTACATGGTGCCGCTTGTTTCCGGTAAGTACGTTTTTTATAACAAAAATCTCAAAGGTAAAAAGCTGGAGATCGCGCAAAAATTTGGTGAATTTCTGGTCTCCAAGCCAATTCAGGAATTTTTGGTGACACGGGCGCAACGTCTGCCAGTGCTTAAAGACATGGCGAAGCACGATGCGGTGGTGAAAAACCAACAGATCAGCGCCGCCCTCGGTGCGATGGAACACGGCAAGCCGATGCCGATGGATATCGAAATGCGCGTTGTGTGGGACGCTATTCGTCCGCAGCTACAAGGGGTGATGGCCGGCCGTACGCAAGCACGTATCGCCGCGCAAACCATGCAAAAAGATGCCGAAAACAAAATTCGCGAACTGAAAGAGTAGGTTGGATAGCCGGCTGTGAGCTTTTTCGGTTTTCTCGGTGCATTTAGTCAAGCGCTGACAATCGTCGTTGCGGTTGCCGCCGGTATTCTCGGCTTGGAGCTGGGGCTGTACGCGCTGTTGCGTGCCTTGCGCTTCAAACGTAAAAATCGCTTTATTTTATTGATGCTGGCGCCGGCGTTTGTTTCGGTGGCGGTATTGATTATCTTCCCGTTTTTGTTTCAGGTACGCCTGGCTTTTGGCAACCTCAATATCTATACGGTCAACGACTGGTTGAATGGCTCCGGTCTGGAGTGGGTGGGGCTGCGTAATTTTGAAAACGTGTTTACGCGCTCACCGCTGCAGACGGCGAGTTTTCTGAAATTATTTTCGCGCACCATTTTGTGGACGCTGATCAATTTGGTGTTTCATGTCGGCTTTGGTCTGTTATTGGCGATGCTGCTAAATCGTGTTCATGGCAAGTTGGCGGCGGTGTATCGGACGATTCTGATTATTCCCTGGGCGATGCCGCAGGTGGTGGCAGTGCTGGCCTGGCGCGGTGAGTTTCATCCGCAGTTTGGCGTGATCAATCATCTGTTAACCTCTATGGGTTGGTCGGCAATTAACTGGTGGTCGGATCCGATCCCAATTTTTGTCTCGTGTTGCATCGTCAATATCTGGCTTGGCATCCCATTCATGATGATCGTGTTTTTGGGTGGTCTGCAGTCGATCCCCAAATCTTATTATGAAGCGGCGCAGATGGATGGTGCTTCGGCATGGCGGCAGTTTCGCGAGATAACATTGCCGCTGCTGCGCCCAGTGGTGGTGCCCAGCGTGACGTTGGGCACAATATGGACGTTTAACAATATCAACGTGATTTATCTTATGACTGGGCAAGACGGTGGCAATGAATACGCCGATATTTTGGTATCGGCCTTGTACAAAAGCGCATTTACCTATTCGCGCTTTAGTTTCTCGGCGGCGTTCGCCGTGGTGATTTTTATGATTCTGCTGGCGATGACGCTGCTCTGGATCAAGTTATCGCGAGGGACTGATCATGCCTAATGCGCGTTCTCAAGCTACTCATCGCTTGCGCCCACCACGCACCTGGTGGGTACATCTGTTGTTGATCACTGCATGTGCCATGAGTGTGTTGCCGTTAGTGCGTATTGTGGCCGTGTCCTTGTCACCGGGAGACAAGATTTTTAGTACCGAGCTACGTTTGTTTCCGGAGGTAACAACCTGGGACAACTACATCGGTGTATTCACGGATACGAATTTCTTTTTATGGTTGGTTAATTCTTTGATTATTACCTTGCTGACGGCGGTGATCGGTGTGTCGCTGGCGGCGACGGCATCGTATGCGTTGAGTCGCTATCGTTTCCCGATGCGCAATTCGATGCTGGTCTTCCTCATGGCAACACAAATGATGCCGGCGGTGATGTTGTTGTTGCCGTTGTATTTCATGCTGCAACGTGCTGGCCTGATCGATACGTTCACCGGTGTGGTGGTTGCTTACGCGGTGACGACGTTGCCATTTAGTGTGTGGTTGCTCAAAGGCTATTTCGACACCATCCCGCGTTCTCTCGAAGAAGCAGCGCAAGTGGATGGACTTACCGAGATCGGTAGTTTTTGGCGCGTAGTGTTGCCGTTGTCGACGCCATCGCTGGCGATTGCGATGCTGTTTTGTGTTACGCAGGCATGGAACGAGTATATCGTGGCGCGTGTGATTTTGCAGACCTCGGAGCACTACACGTGGCCGCTGGGGATTTTTGAATTGCAGGGTGATTTTGACACGCGCTGGGGCATGTTTGCCGCCGCCAGCGTCATGGTGACGTTACCTGTCATGGCCGGCTTTTTGTATTCCGCAAAATGGCTCTTGCGCGGTCTGACAATGGGAGGGGTGAAGGGCTGATGTCGCAACGATTGAAAATAGAAGGCGTGACCAAGAAGTACACCAAGAAGGTTGTGCTGAATAATTTAAGTTTTGAGGCAGACCCTGGGGAATTTATCGTGCTGGTCGGTCCGTCGGGTTGTGGCAAGTCGACCATGCTGCGTTGCGTTGCTGGTCTAGAAACAATTAACGACGGACGGGTTTATATCGGTGATCGCGACGTCAGCGGCTTGGACCCCAAGGATCGTCATATCGCCATGGTCTTTCAGGATTATGCATTGTATCCGCATAAGAACGTTTACGAGAATATTGCTTTTGGTCTGCGGATTCGCAAAATGCCGGAAGTCGAAATCGATCGGTTGGTGCAATGGGCGGCGGAGAAACTGGATTTGCAGGGACTGCTGGAGCGTAAGCCCGCGGCCTTGTCGGGTGGGCAGCGCCAGCGCGTCGCCATTGGGCGGGCGATCGTACGCAAACCCCAGGTGTTTTTGTTTGACGAGCCGTTGTCGAATCTGGATGCCAAGCTGCGCGCGCATATGCGTCTGACCATCGCCAAATTGCATAAAGATCTTCAAGTCACGGTCTTGTACGTGACGCATGATCAGGTCGAGGCGATGACCTTGGCGGATCGTATCATCGTCTTGAACGCCGGACGTATTCAACAGATGGGCAAACCGCTGCATCTTTACTATCATCCAAGCAATATTTTTGTGGCGTCATTCATTGGCTCACCGTCAATGAATTTGCTTGATGGCAAGTTGGCGGATGTACAAGGCGCGCTGCATTTTCGCAGCGAGAGTGGCTTGCTGTTTAAAGTACCAGAAACATTTGCGGCCAACTTGCGTGCGCGCGTTAAACGCGATCAAGATGTCGTGTGGGGTGTACGTCCGGAGAACTTTAAGTTTGTCAAAACTGGCGAGACACCGGAGAACCGCTTTAAGGCGAAAGTGCTGCTCACCGAGCCGCTAGGCGCCTCGACCTCTGTTTACTGCGAAATCGATGGCCACAGCATCAATCTCTCTGTGCCCGAGCCGCATCGACCCATGCCGGGCGACGAGCTGGACGTGTGCTTTGCCTCCAAGCATTTGTATATGTTTGATAAGCAGAGCACCAATAGCGTCATTGAGGTCTGACAGGACATTCACGACCGATCTGAGATGTCAGTGGCTCCCATGTGGCTAATTTGCTAAAACTATTGGCTACGAAAAATGGAGGTAACATGACTAAAAAACCACCTATAAAACGTCAAAACCCCATTAAAATTCCCAAGACCGATCCCGATAGCCAGCCGGCATCGCGCAAGATGTTAAAACTGGTGCGTGATGAACTTAAAGAAGATGTTAGTCAGGTGCGCGCGGAAGTCAGTCAGCTTCGGGTAGAGATACGTACTGAAATGAGTCAGTTTTGTACCGAAATTCGCGCCGAAATGACTCAATTTAAGACGGAAGTGCGTTCTGAAGTTGCACAACTTCGCACCGAAATGAAAATTAATTTCAGCGAAGTCAAAGCCATGGCGCATCGGACGAGTCTGCTGGTCGAAGAACAGAATGCCAACAATCGGATTGTACTCGAAGGTCTGCAAGCTTTATGGCAGCGCCAAGACCGCCTGGAAGGCGCGTAAAAAAACCGCGCCAAGCATTGTGCCCGGCGCGGTTTCATGAATCTAAAGACTTCTTATCTTAGTACCAGTAGCTGCTGTAACCGTAGTAGCGGTAGCTGTTGTAGTAACCATAACCAACCGAACGGTAGCTCCAGCTATAGCTCGCATAGTAAACGGTTGGGCGGTAGTTCCAGTAGCACCAGTTGTTATAACGCCAGCTGCTGTTGTAGCCCCAATAATGCCACGATTGGGTCGAGCTGTCGCCGTCCAATTCGTTTTCGCTGTTAACAACAGATGCTGGAGCACTAGCGCCGTTAAAAGCGTTAGCAATGGCAGAGACATCGTTCATGTCAACATCAGCATTGGTAACACGCAATTCAGCTTTGTCGGTCAACTCGTTGCCGTTGGCATCGACTGGCACTGCCAGGATCGCTGCTTTGGGTAGCTGGCTGAATTTCTCAGCGCGGGCGGTAACGTCGGCATCGTTAGCGTCAGCTTGTTTGGTGTCATTGATGCTGCCGCAAGCACCAAGGCCCAGGGCCAATAAAACAACAGTAAGTGCAGATAAACGCATGAGACTCTCCTCTTTAAATATCCATGCTGTTTGTGGGTGCGTGGGCTTTGGATAAATCCCAGGCGCACAAGCTTTTGTAAGGCTCTGTCTAGTGCGGCTAGCCAAACTTCGCAACCCTAAATTTGCGATGTCAAATTGACCTATTGCTTGTCCCGCAAACCCTTGCTTGCGGCGAAATCCAGCTTCCTGTACAACCGCCGCCGCCATGACAAAAATTTTGACCTCTGATCTTAAAGATTTACAGCTCGCCGTCGCCGATCTCAACGCCGGTAATCCGGTCGGCATCCCTACGGAAACCGTCTATGGACTGGCAGCAGATGCGTTTTCCGCGGCGGCTGTGGCGCAAGTTTATGCCGTCAAGGCTCGCCCCAGCTTTGATCCGGTGATTGTGCACGTCGCGGCCGAACGGGCCACTCTTGCATGCCTGATCGCCGATGGTATTGTTGCGGATACGGGTTTTACTCCGGTGGCTTCTCAAAAAATATCAAATATAATCAATGAGTTATGGCCGGGGCCATTAACTGTTTTGCTGCCGCGCGGCCCCAAGATTCCCGAAATTGTCACGGCGGGAAGCCGTTGGGTGGGAGTACGTGTGCCGGCTCACCCGGTGACGCAGCGGTTGTTGAGCCTCTATGATGGTCCGCTGGCGGCGCCGAGCGCCAATCGTTTTGGTCGGATCAGTCCGACCAGCGCGCAGGATGTCCTGGCGGATCTCGCCGGGCGCATCAACTACATCGTCGATGGTGGTGTTTGTCAGCATGGCGTCGAATCGACGGTCGTGCGTGTGCAGGAGAAAGGCGACGCCGGCCTGGAAGTTTTGCGTCCGGGAGCGATCAGTATCGAAACCTTGCGCGAGATCGCAGGCGATGCCGAGATATCTTTGCATCCCAAAGGCTCGGGCACTATCGAATCACCAGGTCAGCTTGATCTGCACTATGCTCCTAGCAAACCAGTTTGGCGTGTGCTGGTGGCAGGGGAGACGGGCGTTGCTGAAGCCATGCCGGCGCGAGCATTTGGGGTCTTGTATTGCACCGGGGCGCAGCAAAATTCACTGAGTTTTCAAGCCGTTCCGACAGCTGTGCGTGTTCTTAGCCCTAAAAGTGATGATCAAGAGGCCGCGCAGAATTTGTTTCGCCACCTGCGTGAGCTGGATGCGGCCGAGAACGTGGAAAGTATTTTAGTATGCCCGCCGCCCACAAACACCGGCCTGTGGCTGGCGATTGCCGATCGCTTGCAGCGTGCTGCCGCGGGTCGCGCTGTTAGGCTTTAAGTTGCAACCAGATTTCTTCCATGCGCATGCCGCGCGAGCCTTTGATCAGGACTGTGTCGCCGGGATGTAATTGCTGCCGTAATATCGTGGATAATTCCGCATGCGTTGTCGCGTGTTCAATATGCGCATGATTGGGCAAAGCTTTCGCCAAATGTTGCATGCGCGGGCCATACAACAACACGTGTTCATAGCCGCCTTGTTGTATAGATGCTGCCAAGTCCGCGTGGATCTTTGCCTCGTTGTTACCAAGTTCGAGCATATCACCCAGGACCAACCAGCGTTTGCCGGCGGAGGATTTTTGCTGATGTTGTTGATCGAGCAATTTAAAAGCTGCCAGCATCGAGGTTGGATTGGCATTGTAATAATCACAGATAAAAATCGCGCCGCGCAGTTCGTGAATCTCGGAGCGCCCATAGCTGATCGTGCAGGTTGCCAATCCCGTGCGCATCTGCTCCGCCGATAGTCCCAAAGCCTGCGCCACGGTCAAGGCTCCCAACAAATTGCTGGCATTATGTTCGCCCGGTAGCGGCGCGACAAAACTCTCTTCGTTATCAGCTAAACCTCGCACCGATAATGTGCTGGTTGCTTCTGACCACCTGCCGCTAAGCGTGCGTGAGTCAGGTGTTTCGCTCAGCTGCATCCCAAAACACCACGGTTTTGCGGCTGACAATTCTTGCGCCAGCGGTGCTATCGCGGGATCGCTGACGTTAATAATCACCTGACCACCTTGCTTGGCGGTTACCTGCAAGCACAAACGTTCTTCTTTGGTCACGGTTGCGAGATCAATTAGCTGCTCCAAATGCTCGGGACCGATCGCTGTTAACATCGCCGCTGTTGGTCGCATCAACTCCATATGCTGTTGCATCGCGCCCGGCGCATCAATGCCGACTTCGATGACGGCTACCTGATGTGTCGGACGCAAGCGCATCAGTGTCAACGGGATACCCAAAAATCCATTTTGGCTGGCTTCGGTATGTAGGACATTTGGCCAGCGTCCGCGCAGAATCGCCGCTAACAAATCTTTAGTGGTGGTTTTGCCAACACTGCCGGCGATGGCAATGATCGGGATACTGAAAGTCGTACGCCACGCCCGTGCGAGTTGTCGCAGTGCCAGCAGCGTATCGTCGCAGGCGAAAAAACTTATCGGGCGTGTAGTCGATGGGTTGCGACCACGCTCACAGATTACTCCCGTGGCGCCATCAGCAATGGCTTTGCCGATAAAATCATGGGCATCGAAACGCTCACCCCGTAGCGCCACGAACAAACATCCCGGCGTCACTCGCCGCGAATCCGTGCACACCTCGGTGAACACCGGATTGTCCGCTGTGTGGCTGCCGGTGATGCCAAGCGCTGTCGCGACAAATTCTGCCGATAAAATAGTCATAGAGAAAGCTTAGCTTTACGTCCGTATTTGAACAAGGCTAACATCACTTTCGGTTTTTATCCAAAGCCGAGGAGAGCCGCATGTCGTTGCAAACATTGTATCCTGCCATTGAGCCTTATCAGACCGGCTATCTGCGTGTTAGCGGGCTCCATGAACTTTATTACGAGCAAGCCGGTAATCCCACCGGGAGATCGATTTTGTTTTTGCACGGCGGACCAGGCGGTGGCATCGATCCTATGCATCGGCAGTTTTTTGATCCAGAGCGCTGGCGTATCGTTTTATTCGATCAACGTGGCTGCGGCAAAAGCCGTCCACATTCAGAGCTCAACGAGAACACCACCTGGGATCTGGTTGCTGATATCGAGAAACTCCGCGAGCATTTAGGCATTGAGCGTTGGACGGTATTTGGTGGCAGTTGGGGATCCACGCTGGCGCTGGCTTATGCGCAAACTCACCCTCAGAATTGTGCAGGTCTGATCCTGCGCGGGATTTTTCTGCTGCGCCAACGCGAGATCGATTGGTTCTATCAGGAAGGGGCGAGTTTGCTTTATCCCGACGCCTGGGAGCATTATGTCAAACCGATCCCCCAAGCTGAGCGTGGTGATTTTGTTGCTGCCTATTACAAGCGCCTCACCAGCAATCACAAGCAAGAGCGTCTTGAAGCCGCCAAAGCTTGGTCGATTTGGGAGGCGTCGACGAGCAAATTAATCGCCAGTTCCGAAGTCATCGCCAAGCATGCCGATGGAACTTTTGCCGACGCCTTCGCGCGCATTGAGTGTCATTACTTTGTTAACCATGGTTTTCTGCGCCAAGACGATCAACTGCTTCGCGATGCTCACACGCTCAAAGATATTCCCACCGCCATCGTGCATGGACGTTATGATGTTGTCTGTCCGTTGGAAAACGCCTGGTTGCTGAAAAAACAAATGCCGCACGCGGAATTACACATTATTCCTGACGCCGGGCATTCGGTCGGTGAGCCGGGTATCGCCGCCAAACTTATTGAGTTGACCGATAAATTCGCAGCGCTGACCTAGAGACCGCTAAGTCGCAGGTTTTGCTTGGCAAAAAGCCGGTGGCGTGGTTTTATACCGGGCCTAGTGCTAACCCAATGTGGCGCCGTACCCAAGTGGCTAAGGGAACGGATTGCAAATCCGTGATTCATCGGTTCGACTCCGATCGGCGCCTCTCGTTTCAAAATCAACTGATCCAGCCTGAGCAAATACCTGCCAGTGTACCGGTAACTACCAGTAGCCAGAGCACTATCCCTTGCACAAGCGGGCGGGCGCCAATGGTTTTTAAAGACGCCGGATCGAGGCCGCTGCCGATCAAGAATAAAGCGAGCACCAACAACCGTTTACCGGCTTGATGTACGAATGCCGCGTATGGCTGTACGGCGGGCAGATAGGTGCTGATGGCGGCAACCATAAGAAAACCAACGATGAACCATGGCAACTTGAAGTTGCCGCGCCGCTCTTCGAGTGCCTGTCGTGTGGTCCAAGCGCCGAGCAGCAAGGCAACCGGAATAATCAACAGCATGCGTATCAGTTTGGTGGTGGTGGCGACGGCCAATGCCTCCGGGCCATAACCCATGGCGGCGCCCACGACAGAACTCGTGTCATGAATCGCCAATGCGCACCATAGACCAAATTGTCGCTGTGACAAATCCAGATAGTGGCCCAGCGGTGGGAAGATCAATAGAGCAATGGCATTCAAGGTAAAAACAATCGCCAAGGCAATGGAGATATCAGTCGACTTTGCGCGGATGGTTACCGCTGTCGCAGCGATTGCGCTGCCACCACAGATGGCGGTGCCGGTGCTTAGTAGTAGTGAGGTGTCGCGGCGGGTTTTGACCAACAATCCAAGCGTGATACCAATACCCAAAGTTAAGCTGACCACAAGCAGGGTATAGAGGAAACTGTTCGTGCCAGCAGCGAGAATCTCGTTCAGATTCATGCCAGCGCCGATGCAGACAATGCCGAGCTGTAATAAACGCGGTGCTTGTTGCTTGGTGGATGCAGCTAATGGATTGCCGACACTACAAGCCCAGATAATCCCGGCTATAAGCGCGAGCGCACTTGGTACGGGTAAAACCAGGCAAGCGGCGCACGCAAGAAGAAAGAGTCCTCGATTAAGATTCAACACGCCGCGCCGCCTCAATGTTAATGCTAGAAATAACCAGGATGGTCATTTACACTTTCCTGCACGAATTGCCTAGGTGAAGAGAGCGAGATTAAGGCATGTTTAGAGATTCTTCCCATTCCTCTTTGCGCGCGATTATCCTGGTGGTTTTGTTATCCTGGTCGCCGCCAACACTAGCGGCAACACCCTTTTCGCCAAAAGCCGTCGGTTTTGGTGTAGGACTTGTCAGTGCTATCGCCTGGCACGAAATCGGTCACGCCGTTGTTGCAAAACTGTATGGTTGGGAGCTGGAAGGCTTTATCATTGGTTCACCCTACAAGGACGAATTTGGTGCGGTCACCATGTTGCGACCGCCACGCCCGCTGGATTATGTGCGCAACGAATATTTAGGTATACTCGCGGCGGGGTCTCTGGTTCAGATTGTTCCCGTGTTGGTCGCGCCCGTTGTTGCCCGAGATTCCGGTAGTGCCTATGTTCATTGGACGATGGATTATTTCGCCAGCTTTGGTGCTTTTGATTTTAGTTTTTACGCCGGCAAAGACTTGTTGCTGTCATTGCTTGATCCCCGCAGTGCTGGTAGCGGTGATTGGCGACGTTTCGCCGATTTGTCTGGTATCCCGTTGTCGGTTATTTTTGGTGCCAGCCTGATTTGGAGCTACGGCCTCATACAGTATCATAGTACCGCTTTCAAACCGCGGGCGGCGAGCCTGGGTGTACATCCTATCCCGGCAATCACATTGTTGAATGTGAATCTACTCGCATTTTGAAGAATAAAAAAGCCAACGCCTTGAGATGTATCTCTCAAGGCGTTGGCCTTTTTCGTAACCTTATTCGATCTCTGGATCCAAATCATCATCATCTGGATCAGTTTTTGTCGCGTTGGCTTCTTTCTTACACAACAAGTTGTCGTCCAGAGTCTCGTTAAACTCGCTATAGTGATCCTGCTTAAAGACTTGGATCGCGGTGTTAACGGCGTTCTTTTCCTTGCTGAAAATTCCGAACTCACGGTTTTGCAAGAACGAGGTGGTCGAGCCGTTAATGGAACCAACCCAGAACTCCTCGTCATCGATCACGATCAACTTCGAGTGCATGTAGCCTGGGCGACCGCCGATTTCGTTGAGCTTGGTGAAAAATTTCAAATCGACACCAGCATCAATAAAGGGCTGGTAGGTTTTACGCAACGTTTCCTGCGAACGCTCATTAATACGTGTGGTAAACGAACACAAGCTTGCCAAAGTCACGGCGACTTTTACGCCACGTTTGGCAGCGGCCATCAACGCCGCGTTACTTTCCGGTTCTTTCAAATACTGAGCCTGTACATAAACATGTTTGTTGGCGCGTGCAATAAACCCGGTAATATCCGGCAAAGCATGTGGACTGACGCTGACGCGTTTACGAACCGTCGGCGTCAACATCACAGCCAGGTCATAGGGCTTGGCTTGACGATCTTCTTCAAACACTTTGCTGAACGCATTCACGGCGGTCTTATCTTCCACTACCATGGTGAAGTCCCGGTTACATTTGCTGGGCTTACCATTTTCATTACATAAACTACTGCTGTTAAAGTTACCGGTACTGATCATGGCTTTTTTATTGTCGGCGATCAGCAGCTTGCCGTGTTGGAAACAGTGCTTGGCACCGTTACCACAGAGTTCTTTGGAAAAGGCGGTAACTTCGATACCACCGGCGACAAGCTCTCTCAGGGCATCGCGGCGGATCTTGCAATTGCTATCTTCTTCGCCGGTGGTCTCAACGACGTTACAACTGACGCCTACCGGTTTTGGTTCGATGACAATACGTACTTTCACCTGACGTTGCTGGGCAGCGGTTATCAGCGCTTGGCGTACGTCGGCATCGCCGATCTCATAAATCTCGATATCGATGGATTTTTGAGCCTCGGCAATCATCGCAAAAATCGGCGAGCCCGCGACGTTATCGTGGAGGCCAGGGGTCGATTTGCCAGCAAAGGTTAGGGTGCTGGTACGGTTTTCCGTACCACACGCGCCTAAATAGAATAGTACCGAGATAGCAGCGAGCAAGCGTAGCGGTGCTTGCATTGGCTTATAGGTGTGTAACACGCTCCACCTCCACGGCAACATCATCAATCATGAAAACAACAACCACTCAGCTTATCGGCATTAATATCCTTAAATTAATAAGGACATATTCATAATATTTTAACAATTATATTAATATATGTCAATATAATAATGAAATTATTAAAATCAATAAAGTAGGATTAAACTAATTTTTCAGCTATGATTCTCTATAGATTGCCAAGGGTTACGTAGGAGGTCGTTTGTATGGATCATGGCTTGGCCAGAAAGGCCCTGCTGCTCGGCTTGTTATTGGTGTTGGTGCAGTTGGCATTGGCGGGTCTGGTATATGCGAGTTGGCTGCAGGCCAATCCCGGTGCGCCGCTGGGTCGGCCTTATATCGACGTTGCCTTGTTGGATGATTCACGGTTTACCGGTATCGCCATTGCCGGAATTCTGGCGCTGTTTATCGGCTCATACGTGGCTTATAGCCAGCATGTCCGGATGGCGCCGTTTCCGCGCTTTGTTCTGGCATATACGCTACGTGAAGTCTGTGGTTTCGCCGGTATTTTGCTGGCGTTCTTGTATCAAAATCCCCACCTTTGCCTGCCATTTGTTTTTGCAGCTGTGTTAGCCATGGTGCGTGGGCTGGCAACCATAAGGTAGGTTGAATATGTCGTCAGCGGTGAAAAAACGCGAAATTTTTGGCTGGTGTTTGTTCGATGTTGCGAATTCTTCCTATACGACCACCATCATTACCGTGTTTTTCGGCCGTATCTTCGCCGAAGTCATCGTTGGACCTAATGCTGATAATCCCGACTCGTTTGCCTACGGCAATTTGTTGTGGTCCTGGTTGCTTGGCGCTTCGTGGTTTTTGACAGCGATCTTGGGGCCGTTTTTCGGGGCGATGTCGGACGTGGGTGGCCGGCGCAAGCTTTTTTTGGCTTTTAGCGTTTTGCTTTGCTCCCTTGCAACGGCCATGCTCTATACAGCCGCTCCCGGCATGATTGTCTGGGCGGCGTTGTTGGTGATTATTTCCAACCTCGGTTTTTCTTTGTCGGAAAATTTCATCGCCGCTTTTTTGCCGCATATTTCCACGCCGCAAAATATCGGTAAAATCAGTGGCTGGTCGTGGGGACTTGGTTATATCGGTGGGATAGGTTCCATTATTTTATGTGCCACCATCGTCAATGTCGAGGAATATAGTGCCGCGACTTTTTACGCATTGCGCTGGGTGGGGCCGGTAACAGCAGTCTTTTTTCTGGTGTTTTCTCTGCCGACATTTTTGTTTGTACGTGAGCCACGCGCCATGGTTGCAAGCAGCTTTGCTTTGAAGAGCGCGCTAAGCAATGCCTATCATGAGTTTTTCTCTACCTTCAAAAAACTGCGTGACTTTCCTGATCTAGCGCGTTTTTTGTTATCATTCTTCTTTTTCTTCGGTGGACTTAGTATCGTTATCAGTTTTGCCGCCATCTATGCCGCACAAGTTGTCGGGATAACCAGCGGCAAATGGCAGACGATTTTTTTTCTGGTCATCAATCTATCCGCCGCTGTCGGCGCGGTTGGTTTTGGTTATGTCCAAAGCCGTCTTGGGGCTTTAAAAACAGTGAATCTGACGCTGGTCGTTTGGATCGCCACGGTGCTGATGATCTATTTTCTCGAAGACTTGGGACGTTTGCTCGGGGTCAGCGATTTAAAGTTGCTGTTTATTGGTGTCGCCAACTTCGCCGGTGTTTGTCTTGGCGCCACGCAGTCAGCTGCTCGTGCTTTGGTGGGCTTGTTTTCGCCACCGGAGCGTTCCGGCGAGTTTTTTGGTTTTTGGGGTCTGGCCGGCAAATTGTCGGCGGTGTTTTCGGTGCTGGTGTTTGGCTTCCTGCAGACGGTTTTATCGTTGCATGCTTCGATGCTGGCATGCGTGAGTTTCTTCGCGATCGGTTTATTGCTAAATCGCACGGTTAATGAAGCCCGCGGTCGCGCCAATATTCAGCGTTCTTAGCAAAATCCGAGCTGTCTCGTTAAATAATTCATTAAAATAAACAACAAAATCTCGTCTTTTTCCAGTGAGTTTGCCTACGTAAGTTATCATCGGCGTTGGTGCGCGTTAATTTTGTCCGTAATTTACCGATATCTGAGAAGGTACGCAAAGATCAAAGTGGAAAATGAACCAAGGATATGAGTGCGATGGGCGATCCAGCTAAAACATTGCCAGACTTACCGTCGACGCCAACCTCGCTGGAGAATTTTAAGCGTACGCGTGAAGCTTTGGGTGTCGGCGCTTATACCAGTCATGCCGGATTACCGCGCTTTGTCACTGCTGCCAGCAAAAAAATCCGCAGCATGAATCTACGCAACAATGATGATGAGCTGACGCCAGCCAAAAAACGCGAGCGTGTTTTGGTCATCTCGGCATTGATACTTGGTTTGCTGTACGCTTATAACGAATATGGCAGCAAAAGCTTTAACGCCATGAGTGGTGGAGATGTCCCTAGCATGGACATTTTGCTCCAGGACCCGGTCTTCGGTAGTCTGGTCGAACAAGTCAAGACAGAAAAAAATCTGACCGACGTTGGTCCCGAAGTCTATCGGGAAGCCATCGAGCGCTATCGTCAGCGTCGCTAGTCAATAATCGTAATCCCCGGAAACAAATAATCGACGACCTTGGCCACCTTGGTTATGATCAAGCCGCGCCAAACATTGCGGAATATAGGTGAGATCATGACTGGGAATCAGGGAAATAGCATCCGCGCCGCGCGCGGCAAAAATTTAAGCTGTAAAGGCTGGATACAGGAAGCCGCATTGCGCATGCTGATGAACAACCTCGACCCCGAGGTTGCCGAAGCACCTGATCAGCTAGTCGTATACGGCGGTACCGGTAAGGCGGCTCGCAATTGGCAGTGTTACGCCGCCCTCGTCGATTGTTTGCGCCAACTCGAAAACGATGAAACCTTGCTCGTACAATCTGGCAAACCTGTTGCTGTCTTTAAATCACATGTGGATGCACCGCGCGTTCTGCTCGCCAATTCCAATCTCGTGGGTCACTGGTCCAACTGGGAGCATTTTCTGGAGCTCGATCAAAAAGGTCTGATGATGTACGGTCAGATGACGGCCGGCTCGTGGATTTATATTGGCACGCAAGGTATTTTGCAGGGCACGTATGAGACGTTCGCTGAATGCGGGCGCAAATATTTTGGCGGTGATCTGAAGGGCAAGCTAGTGTTTTCCGGCGGACTTGGCGGCATGGGTGGTGCGCAGCCGCTTGCTGCGGTGATTGCGGGCGGCACGTTTTTAGGTGTCGATGTCGATCCGCTGCGGATCAAGCGACGTCTGGAAACACGCTATCTGGATATCGAAGCAAAAAATCTCGACGATGCGCTCAAGCTCGCCGCGGAGTTTAAAGCTGCGGGTATTGCCAAAAGCATCGGTCTGGTCGGCAATTGCGCCGATGTGTTGCCGGAGATGATCAAACGCGGCTTTATTCCCGATGTAGTGACGGATCAAACCTCAGCACATGATGAGCTGAATGGTTATGTGCCGCATGGACTGAGCTTGGCAGAGGCTATAAAGTTGCGCCGCGATGATCCCACCACGTACAAGAAACGTGCTTATCTATCCATGGCCCAGCATGTAGAGGCGATGGTGACTTGTCAGGAGAAAGGCGCACGCGTCTTTGACTACGGCAATAATATTCGGGCCCAGGCTGTGAAAGGCGGATTTGAGCGAGCTTTTGCTTTTCAAGGATTTGTACCGGAATTTATCCGCCCGCAGTTTTGCGAGGGCAGGGGGCCGTTCCGTTGGGCCGTTCTCTCCGGTGATCCAGCAGACATTCACACAATTGATGCTGCGTTGTTGGCGGCTTTTCCGGAGGATGCACGTCTAAAACGTTGGTTGGACGTTGCGCGCGAACGTGTCGCTTTCCAGGGATTGCCGGCTCGTATCTGCTGGTTTGGCTATGGCGAGCGCGAAAAAGCCGGCTTGTTGATTAACGATTTGGTACGGACTGGTAAGGTCTCAGCGCCCGTGGTCATCGGCCGCGATCATCTTGATTGCGGCTCCGTGGCTTCCCCCAATCGCGAGACCGAAGCCATGCGTGATGGGTCGGATGCCGTCGCCGATTGGCCGATTTTAAACGCCTTAATCAATGCCGTGAACGGAGCTAGTTGGGTCAGCGTGCATAACGGCGGTGGTGTGGGAATCGGCTATTCGTTACATGCCGGCATGGTGATTGTTGCTGATGGTACCGAGGCAGCCGCAAAACGCCTGCAGCGTGTCTTAACTTCCGATCCGGGCATGGGAGTGGTGCGGCATGTTGATGCCGGTTATCCGGAAGCCATCGCGGTGGCAAAACAACGAGGCGTGCATGTTCCCATGTTAGCCCCGTCATCTTGAATACGTCTTATTCCCAGAGTAGTTTACCTTTACCGCCATAGTGGCGATCGTGTTGGTCCCAGTAATCGAGTTCAAACTCAAGACCTTCGGGGAACAACGATGCGTTGAACTCCGGCACGCTCCAGCTAAATTCAGCGCCTTCATTTAAATTAACACCGCGCTCATCCCAGATGTCATCGCCAATAGCACGCAAGCGCACTTTCGCGCCACTGACACGTCGCTCCGATAGACCGCCGATTGCTGCCACTAATTGATCGGCGTTGTCGACTTTGGTGTGCATGGGTTGATTCTTCACGTCGCGTGAAGCGATGTGATTAATCAGTACCGTGTCGTCACCTTTGATCATCATGGTTGCGATGGTAACGCCATACTGCTCACGCAAAATCTTGGCGGCGGCGCTACCATTGGTGTCGTCCGAGCCTGGTTCACCATCGGAGATAAAATAAATTTCGCGCGTGGCACCTGGGCGCGCTGTTTTAAAATAATTAATCGCCAGCTGTAAGGGGGCTTTGTAGTTGGTGGTGTCGATCGCCGCACACAAAATGTCGGATTTCACGAAATTCTGTTTGGCTGCTTCGATGCTAATGAAACCCCCAGAATTTTTCTTGACGTCGCGACCGAAAGTCATGACCGCGACGCGAGCGCGACCATCAGTAGGCATGGAATTAATAACTTTTTCGACGGCACGTTTGCGACCGCAGTTGCCGTTGCTATCTTTGCGATCAGCACCGCCAAGGCCGCCCATCGAACTTGAGACATCGGCGATGAATACCACGTCACGTACGCCTGACAACGGATTGCAGACCGGGCCGCTGATCTCCAGCGGGAAGCTCCGATCAGTACGTTGGACTGTATGCTCACCCATGCCCCAAATTTTGACATCATCATTGGCCGTGAGTTCGGCCGGTCGCGCCGTGTTGTTGCACTCCCACAACCAAAGCAGATTGCCGGCTGGAGCGATAATCACGTCGTCTTCGGTGACAATAGGTTTGGACTTGGCGTCATCCGTGCCAGGATTGGTTGGTGCCGGTGAATCAGTTTTCTTGCTGCCAAAACCACCGATACCGTGAAACTCGGCTTCGCTGCCACAAGCTCCGAGCAGCGAGACTCCGAGATATACGGAACCGACCGCCAAAACATGGCGGACGTATGCGTAAGTGAACACGATGCACCTCCAAAACTCGTGTTTTGGGTTTCTGCGTAAAACCCAGGGGATTTGTCGGTGATGGCTGGTAAAACCTTAAAAGAATTTAAAAAACCTTGTGATTACAAGTGGTCCACGTGTATCATCGGAGTCTATACAGACATTTTCGGAGGCGGCATTGGCGATTTCCCGGTGGCATGTGCAATTGGCGTTAGGCATGGTTTTTCTGGCCGCACTGGCGATGGATCAAATCTCCAAAGAACATGTTCAGCAGACGATGATTGTTTGGGAGAATCCCGAGAATACCTCGCAGTATCGCGGTGCCCGCAAGGACGTTTTCGAGCTTGGCTCGATGGAAGTTGAGCCGGGACGCAATCCGACGCATGTGGCTTTGAATTGGCAGTATTCGCGTAACAAGGGCGCGGCGTTCAGTATGCTGGCAAATCTACCTGATAACGTTCGCGTACCGTTTTTCTTTATCATTACCATTCTCGCGGTTTTGATGATCGCTTACTATCTGAAAATCACGCCGTTGAATCAAGCATTGGCGCGCTACGGGCTGGCGCTCATTCTTTCGGGCGCGATCGGTAATTTTGTTGATCGCCTGCGTCACGGCTACGTCGTGGATTTTATCGCTGTCGAATGGGATATATTCGGCTGGCAGCATGATTTTGCGATTTTCAATGTCGCTGACATCTGTATCAATATCGGCGTTGCCTGCCTGTTGATCGACATGCTGATGCAGGCCAGGAAAAAACCAGTATCGACATGAGTGTCATGCCTCGTCACATAGCCGCCGGCTCAAGAGACGCGGATCATTGGCGTTGGTTGGAGCGCGGTGGCTTGCATTCCTTCGCCGGTCTGGCAGTGCTGGATCTTGGTTGTGGTGGTGGACAACTTTGTCAGGAGTTAGCACGTAGCGGTGCTCGTCATGTTATTGGTGTTGATATCGAAGCGATTGATCGGCGCGATAGCAGCATTCCCTGGCAATTTGTTCAAGCTGATCTCGATGCCAGCGACTGGACGGCTCAAATACCGCGTGCGGATGGGAACAGCTCTTTTGATTTGATTTGTGGTTTCGATATCATTGAGCATCTGCAATCGCCGGTAAGTTTTTTGCGCTCGTGCGCTCAGCTGTTAGGTAAAGGTGGAACTTTGGTATTAACCACGCCAAATACCTCATCCTGGGAACGTCTATGTCGTGGCGGCAACTGGTCCGGCGCCACTGATCCGCAGCATCGCATCTTGTTTAATCCGTACAGTTTGCGCTTTTTATTGGAACGCGAAGGTTATGCAGTGCAATCGTTGCGAGCGCCGATTCGGGTGCTGGAAACTCGTCGGATCCCGCATCCGCGG
Organism: uncultured Oligoflexales bacterium; assembly: GCA_964652825.1. Lineage (GTDB taxonomy): Bacteria > Bdellovibrionota_B > Oligoflexia > Oligoflexales > CAZZCU01 > CAZZCU01. The sequence continues at coordinate 91 of CAZZCU010000024.1, read as the reverse complement.
ATCGGCGCGCAGATGATTGTCGTGGCAAAACACGGCTAAACTGCTCTACTCGTGTGTTGCCAACCGCCTCATAATTCTCTCGTTATGAAAG
>CAZZCU010000023.1:31603-35320 GCA_964652825.1 uncultured Oligoflexales bacterium | reverse complement strand
GAATTATGGGGACACACGACTGAACCCAAATTATTTGTAGAAAGATCGGGTTCAGTCGTGTGTCCCCATAATCGACGAATGGTGGAGGATAGGAGAGTCGAACTCCTGACCCCTAGAATGCAAATCTAGTGCTCTACCAACTGAGCTAATCCCCCGTTCGGAGAGGGAATATTGCCCTAAACCTAAATGCAAGGCAATAGACAAGTGGCAAAAAAATCGGCGCTTGCGACGGCGGCTGGTGGAGTCTTGCATTGTTTGTGGGGCAAGGGTTTGGTAAGAGTCTAGCCTCGGTTTTGAATGATGTCGGATTACCCGCTGGAGCAGATGTCGCCATGCAAGGTTTTATTCCCGGTAGTCGTGGCTCTTTTATGTTGGATTTCGTGTCGTTAGCCATGGTGGCGATACTACCAACTCTCACCTACAGTATTTATTTAGTGCGCGTAAAAAAAGCCTATGCGATTCATCGCCGCGTGCAGCTTGCGATTGGTGCGGTCCTGGCGGTTGCGGTATTGCTTTTTGAGTTGGAGCTGCGCTTGAGCGGTTGGCGTCATCTCGCCACGCCGTCGCCGTATTACGATACAATTTTATTTCCATTTCTTGCCGTGCATTTGTTGTTCGCGATCAGTACGTCGCTGCTGTGGATCATTACTATCTATACGGCTATTAAATATATTCCTGATCCCCCCGGACCCTGCGCTTACAGTCGCCAGCACAAGCGACTAGGCTGGGCAGCGGCCATCGGGATGTACTGCACGTCGATCACCGGCTGGACCTTCTATTGGTTGGCATTCGTAGCTTAGACGGCATTACTATCGAAAAAGATTGACGAATTTTGGTTCAGTTGCTTCAATAGCCGCTATGCCAAAAAAAGTTGTAGCCAAAACACCGAGTAAACCTCGTAAAGCCGCCGCTAGTATTACGGCTAGCAGTACGGCGGAATATTTCTCCAAAAACCTGCAGCAGGTGGGGTTTTCTTCGCCGACCAAGGCGGTATTGACGACTCTAAAAGAGGCGATTGATAACTCCCTGGATGCTTGCGAAGAAAACGATATTGCACCTGATATTAAGGTGATCATCGATAAAAAAGGTGCTGGTTCGTTGAAAAATACGGATCAGATTCTGATTCGGGTCGAGGATAACGGACCGGGCATTGATCCAGTCGATTTGCCGAAAGTTTTCGGCGAGTATCTCGCCTCATCCAAGTTCGGGCGCGGCCGCTGCACGCGGGGTCAGCAGGGTATTGGTATCTCGGCAGCTACGACCTGGGCTTTGCAGACGACGGCAACCGGCGCCAAGGTCGTCACCAAGATGAAGGGACAGCGTAAGGCAACCTCATGTGTGGTTGAGATCGATCTCAAAAACAATAAGGGTGTTCTGAAAAATAAAGAAACTCTCGACTGGGATCGCCCTCATGGCACGGCGGTGGAGTTTTTGTTTGATGGTCGCATTCAGGCTAATGGCGAAGCCGGCATATTGAATTATCTGCGCGGCACGGTGTTGGTGAATCCGCACTTAACTCTTGAGTACAAATTGCCTGATGGCGAAGAAGCCAAGATCGAGCGTGTCAGCAAAGACGTTCCGGATATTCCCGATGCCACCGAGCCGCATCCACATACGATGAAGCTTGGCGAGTTTATCGCGCACGCACGTTTGTTTGGCAAAGTTAAGGTACGCAATTGGTTAAACAATGGCTTCTCGCGGATTTCGGATAGCGTGCTTGCCGAGATTATCAAAGCCGGCGCCATAAAAAAAGCTATGCTAGACAAGTCATTGGATGCCACCACGGATGCCGAATTCAAGGATTTGTACGCGGGATTACAAAACGCCGAGTTGCGTGCACCGTCCACGCAATCAGTGCTTTCGATTGGCGAGGACGGTCTCTCGAAAAGTATTCGTCGCGTCGGTGATATCGATTTCTTCTCGGTCGTTAGTCGCAAGCCGGCGATCTGTGATTTTAAGCCCGTGCAGGTTGAAGTTGCGATTGCACGTTTGAAAGTCGCGGGCCCTGATTCGGAAGAGTCGGTGCAAGTGCTGCGTTTTGCCAATCGCGTGCCGCTGCAATTTGACAAGGCAGCCTGTGCTATTGTCAAAGCCATCAATACCATCAATTGGCGTTCTTATGGCTTGCGCCAACCTAAAGATAGCTTGCCGCTTGGGCCGTATATTATTGCAGTCAGCATTGTGTCGCCGTTTATCAAGTTCAAGAATGCCTCGAAGGAAACTATCGATGCATCCGATGAGCTGGTGGAAGAAATTCGCCGCGCCTTGATGCAGGCGGGACAACGGTTGTCGCGCCATATAAAACGCGAGTTCAAGGAAGCCGAGCTGGAGCAGCGGATTCAGCATATCGAGCAATTTGGTCCAATTCTGGTGGAAGCACTAGTCCGGATCACCGGCTCAGATGCAAATCGCAAGGCTAAAGCCGAAGAAGGCCTGCGCAAGATTCTCGGACGCGATGCCAAAGCAGCTCAGAAGGCTTTGGATTCCGCCGAAGAAAATCTCAGCAAGCAAGTAAAGAAAGAAAAGAAACAGCGCGGAGAAGCAGACGATGGCGAAGAAGACAGCGAAGACGATCGCAAAAAAGAGGAATAACGACGGCGAGCTGATCCCAAAGCTTAGCCGCGATATGTGTGAACGCCTGCTTGCCGATCTGGAGCGTGCACAGCGTCCGGTGCTGGAAGCAATCAAGTGCTCGCTCGATAACTCTCTCTACGATCACAAAGTCGGTTATCTGACGCCCGGTTCAAAAATGGTACGCACCGAGTTGAACGTCAGTTCCGTCAAAAAGATGTCGCGCGCGGTTTTTGTTCTGGAAATTATTTTGCGTAATCTTGAAACCGGTCAGATCAATACCAAGCGTGAGTTGTACTACATTTGTAAGGGTGAAATTAAGCATAACCCCAGCCTGAAACCGCTGGATTTTGCTGATCAGGACGAGTCAGATTCGACGATCGATTTTATTTGTGAGTTGATGGAATGCTATCGCGAAGAGATTAATTGTTACGCGAATGATCGTGGCGGTCAGACGTATTCGCAGCAACTTGTTGTTACCGAAACCCTGCTTGATGGTACGCAAGCGGTCATTGATTTGTCGCGTCTTGGAACCTCGCCGTTTCAGCCAAAGAATCGTCCGCAGAATCTGAAACTCGAAGCCAAGAAAAAAATCGATTTTTGCTTGGTCATTGAATCCGAGGGTACGGCGAATACCTTGGTGGCGAGCGGCTTTACCAAGCGCCACAACTCCATCGTTGTCGGTGCGCAGGGTGTGCCTTCCAATGCTGTGCGCGGCTGGGTAAAGCGGATTCAAGATCAGTTAAAAATCCCGCTGTTCTTCTTCGGTGATTTGGATGCTTATACGTTACAAAATATTTTTCGGACTCTTAAAGCCGGTTCCGCTGCGTCGCTCATTCGCAATTCCAATTACTCCGCACCCGAAGTTAATTTCTTAGGCGTGTTGCCGGAAGATATTAAAAAATATGACTTGCTCGATTATCCAGTCAAAGAAAACGATGCTGGCGAGATGCGGCAGCTTAAAAAAGCTAAAGATGCGTTGGCTAACGATCCGTTTTTCCGCGACAAGAGGAACAAAGGCCTATCGAGTGTCCTCGACTGGTTGCTGGAGAACAAGCGACGCTGTGAACAGCAAGCTTACTTTAGCGTGGACCCTCGCGATCCTCTCATGCCGGAAAAGCTTATTGTCAGCAAGATCGAGAAGGG
>CAZZCU010000023.1:0-31503 GCA_964652825.1 uncultured Oligoflexales bacterium | reverse complement strand
GGCCACCAGTTTTTGGAATCCGGCCAACATGCCGGGGATGTTAGCCTTGGCAACCTGATCGGTGATCGCCGCCGGTACAAGACCTTTAAACTTAACATCCAGGGAATAGATGGCCTTGGTTTGGTCTTTCCCTTTGGCGCTGAGTTTCCAGCCGCCGTCGTTGGTTTTCATCAGATTTGAGTCAGACAGTGTCCACCAGATGCGATTGGGGGCAGCCTCATACATATCGATGACATAGTAGAATTTCTTAATAATATTGAGTTCGTACCTAACTTGACAGACCGAATCTGGCAGCACGGCTGGCAACACTTCGATGGAAGTCACGCCCGGCAAGAACTCCGGGTAGCGTTGGTAACTTTTGATTGCCGCAAAAACCCGCTCAATGTTGCCATCAAAGACGTGTTCGGTTTCGAGCTTGGCCACAATTGTCTCCTTTTCTAAATTGCGTTTATCTTATAAACTAAGATGATAAGGATTGTATAGTCTGTGAGTTGTGGACTCTCGCAGCGGCGGTTCAAATTCATGTTACGGAAGTGGTGAGCTATGACGACGAATGCTGATGTGCCGATGAAAGATCTAGTGGAGTTCATTGCCAAAGCGCTGGTGGATGATGTTGGTCGTATTGAGATCAGCGAAATTGCCGGTAATCAAACAAATATCATTGAACTCAAGGTAGCCAAGGAAGATATCGGTAAGGTGATCGGTCGCCAAGGCCGTACCGCTGACGCAATCAGAACTATACTGAATTGCGCGGCAGCCAAATACTCCAAGCGCTACATTCTTCAGATTATCGACGAATAGGTAGCTGCGGTGACAGACGCAGCTAGCGCGATACTGGTCGCCGCCATCGAAGGTACCACGCTTACCGAAGCCGAGCGGCGTTTCTTCGTCCAGGAACAGCCAGCCGGAGTCACTTTATTCAAGCGTAATATCCCGACGCCGTTTCGGCGGGTTGCGGAATTAATTTCTAGTCTCAAATCTCTCTATGCCTCTGCTGCCGGCACGCCGCTGATCGCTATTGATCAGGAGGGAGGACGGGTGGCACGGATTCGTGACCCCGATTTCCCTAATCTCGGCCCGACCCAACAACTGGCGGGTGGCAAAAGTGATACCGCCGCGTTATCGGCAATCTTTGAGTACGGCCTGGCCGTTGGTCAAAGCCTGGCCGAGCTCGGCATTAATTGCAATTTTGCGCCGGTGACGGATGTTTTAAGTGAGATGAGCAACGAGGCGATCGGCGATCGCGTGTTCGGGACGGATGCCACGGCCGTTATCGCCCGTGCTGGTGCTTTTCTCAAAGGCATGCAAAGCACCGGCGTTCTTGGCTCGCTCAAACATTTCCCCGGACAGGGCGCGGCGACAGTGGATACACATCAAGGCAGCGCTGTTGTCGACGTGACATTGGATTTGCTGCGCCAACGTGATCTGGCGCCGTTCGTCGCTCTGGCAGCGCAGGCGCCGATGATAATGGTGTCCCATTGCATCTATCCGGCTTTGGACGCGCAGCGACCGGCCAGTTGTTCGCCGGCAGTCATTACCGATCTGCTCAAAGATGAGTTGTCCTATCAGGGGGTCGTCGTCAGCGACGATATGAACATGGGAGCGATCGCCCAGGACGAAGCCACCTGGTGTCTGGCAATGATCGAGGCAGTGGCCGCCGGTATCGATATGTTGCTGGTCTGCGAGCACTTGGAGCGCGCTCGCCTGGCGCTTGAGGCCCTGCGCCGCGAAGCCGCACGCAGTCCTGCTTTCCAACTACGGTTGGAGGATGCCGCTGCGCGCGTTCGGCATTTACGTAACAGCCTGCTCGTTTAACGGCTGCATATTGGGATCAGTTTTGGGGCGTGTACGGACGACGCGTAGCCGCTGAATCCGGTGACGTCCGACATCGGTGACTTCAAGTTTGAGTGGACCGAAGGTGAGTTTCTGCCCGGTTTTTGGCATTGCCCCCAACTGCTGAGTCATCCAACCCGCGACTGTATCCACATCATGTGCGGAATCTTCGAGCGTCTCGCTTTCGTTCTCCAAGTGAAAGAACTCGAAGAATTCAGCGATGTGCATGGAACCCACCACATCATAGGTATCGGGTTGGATTTCTTTGACCTTGGCTTCTTCGACATCGTATTCATCCTGGATCTCGCCGACGATTTCTTCGATGATGTCTTCCATGGTGATGATGCCAGCGGTTCCGCCGTACTCGTCAATTACAATCGCCAAGTGATTTTTGGTGCGTTTTAAGTCTTTAAACAAATCGATAAGCGGTTTGGTCTCCGGATAAAAAATCGGTGGCCGCATAAAGTCGGCGGCTTTGGCATCCGCCGGGCAATCAACGTGACCGATGGCTTTGAGCAGGTCCTTTAACAGCAGAATACCGATAATTCTATCAATGCGTTTCTCGTAAACCGGGACGCGCGAGTGTCCGCTGTCAGTCAGCAATTTGATTGCATCCGCCAACGGCGTTGAGCGTTCGATCGCGATAATATCCGTGCGTGGGGTCATGACTTCGCGCGCTTTGGTTTCGTCAAATTCAAACACGCCGCTGATCATATCGTTCTTTACGTCGCCGATGATGCCTTCTGACTTGCCGACGCTAATAAGATATTCAATTTCTTCCTCAGTGATCGGTTTGCGAATCGGTGCGCGTTTAGCCATTTTCAACAAGAAGAAATTGGCGCCATCAGAGAGCAATTTCACCACCGGGTAACTGAGACGGTAGATGAAAATAACCAGTTGCAGACAAGGAATAGCCAATACATCAGCATGAGCCTTAGCAAATGATTTGGGGATAATTTCGCCAAATACCAGGACCAGGAACGTCGTGATACCGGTGGCGATACCAATGGCCGAGCTACCGAAATAACGCATAGACAGATCGGTGACCAAAGCCGCAGTGAGGATATTGACGGTGTTGTTCCATACCAAAATTGTCGTTAAAACCCGGCTGGGATGATTGAGCCACAGTGTCAGGGCTTTGTGTCCGCGATTGCTGCTATCAAGCAGATGTTTGGTTTTGAGCACGCCGAGCGAAGTAATGGCGGTTTCCGACGACGAAAAGATCGCTGAAGCGATCAGACAAATGCCGATCGCGAATAAGGTCGCAAAATCTTCGAGCAGCAGCGGCGGCAGATTCATGATTGTCGCCTCCGTTCGCTGACGCAGGACTTCCATAGCGGTGCATCGGTATTGCGCGACAAGACCTGCATTAACTTACGTTGTTCGCGGCGCATGGCGCGTTCTTCGGAAGGTCGCATGTGGTCGTGGCCACACAGATGCAAAATCCCGTGCACGATCAGAAAACCAACTTCGCGATCCAGGCTCTGACCGATGCTGCGCGCATTGCGTTCGGCATCCGGCAACGAGATAATCACATCCCCCAGTGCGGGCACGGGGGTTGGTGCTTTGGTGCTTTTTTGGCGATGGATTTTTGCTGCGCTTGGTGCAAGCTTCGCCGCCAGCGATTTTTTCCAGACCTGTTGTGGAAATGACAAGACGTCCGTGGATTTATCAGCGCCGCGATACTTGCGGTTGATCGTGCGCATCCGCCCGGGGCCGACAAATTCAATAGCAACTTCATACTGGCTGACGCCGAGTGCATTGATAAGAGCAGAAGTTAGATGCTGGATTTTTTTGACTCGAACGGAGTAGCGGCTAAGGTGATTAACAACGAAAATTTTCTGCGTTTTTGCCGGTGTTTGTATCTTTATTCGTGTGTCGTCGTCCAAAGCTGGAACTATCTCCTACGTTGCGGTTGAATCTTGGTGGTCTCGACCTTGGTGCTGTCGTGTCGCTGCGGAAAGCTTTTGACACTGGCATTGGTCGTCGCCGATACGGCTGGTTCGCCCGCCGCTTTTATTCTGAAAGCTTTGCCAACAGCGCATGTTCCTAGATTGACGATCTGTGCGCTTTGAGACGGTTGACTTTGTTCCTGTTGATTCCACTCAAAAGCAACAATGTCATTCATATATTTCGCAAAGGTTTCTTTGAAATTATCCATTGTTCACCGAATCCATGCGGTTAATAATGTCGGAATCCATGACCACATCCGTGAATTCCCAGGCTACCATAACCGGCTAGTTTTGAAAATGCTCAGCACCGGGCCGGGAGTTTTTGCCACATTCGGCCGTAAGTGGCAAGCCCTTGAGCAGCAAAGCGTTGCTCAAATGCACTGGTGTAGGTGCGTTCCTGGATGGGGTGATCATCAACGGGCACGAAACCCGCTAAATCCATGTTTTGACAAGCCATTTCAAAATAGCTGGCTTGATCGGTTTTAAGCCATAGGAACCCGCCTGGTTTCAGCACCGCCAGTGCATTCCGGCAAAATTCCTCCGACAATAGCCGATTCTTACTGTGTCGTTGCTTCGGCCAGGGGTCGGGGAAAAAAATCACCAGGCCATCCACTTCGTCGTCAGCAAACACTTCGCGGATAGCGCGGGCATTGGCCATGATGCTGTGGACGTTTCGTAGACCAAGGGCAACGGCTCGTTTCGCTGAGGTCACGACTCTTTTAAAGGTAATATCAACGCCGAGGATAAGATCCTGCGGATGGTCGGTAGCCAAAGCACTTAAAACGATGCCTTTATGTGCGCCGATCTCCACGATGAGCCGAGCCGAAGAGCTGGCGGCACTAGGAGGAAGAAGGTCACGCCATCGTCCCTTGTGCGCGGCTACAGCCGGACCATACAACACCGGCAGGTTGCCCGTGGCAAAACCCTGGCGCAGCGCGTCTATAAACGGATTCACAAAGCCGCGTTTTGGCCCGGTCGGATCTTTTAAGGGATCGGCAGACCAACGTAGAGGCATAAAGCCGAACACTCCGTGATAAACAGGAAGAGAGGAATGTCTAGTGTGCACCACATGTGCGGCAACTGATCCGAGAGGCATGTAAGCCGGATTCTGTAGTTCGCACAAAGCGAACCAGCTACCATTCGTCTGGGATCGCCGTTACCAGCGACCTCAAGCGGCCTACCCAAGGATAGCACCGGGACGGTACCGGAGTTGCGTTTGACCGCGACTCCACTCCTTCATTTGGCCTTGCTTCGGATGGGGTTTGCCAAGCGGACTTGTCGCCAAGCCGCTGGTGCGCTCTTACCGCACCGTTTCATCCTTACCACCCAATATCGCTATTGAGTTCGGCGGTGTGTTTTCTGTTGCACTTTCCGTCGGGTTACCCCGCCTGGCCGTTAGCCAGCATCGTTCCCTATGAAGTCCGGACTTTCCTCCATAACGACCAAAGCCGTTACAGCGATAGCCCAACCATCTTTGACCGGAAGCCGCAGTGTGGTGCACACCTGACCGCGCCAATTTATTGGGGCGGAAGGCTCTTGTCAATCACGGAGGGTGCGATGTGGGTTGCTGATGCGTAAAATCGCTTCATAATTATCAGGATAGGCCGGATCATTTAGCAGGGCGATATTGCGCGCCTGATGACCGCAGGTGGTGCATCGGTACATAATCATCAGGCCTTTGTGGTTGGTATTCTCATAGCCAATGGGTTGCATCAGGCCGCCGCAAGGGTTGGCGCGATCACCAGGATAAATATCGACATGCTGGGAATATAAGCATTCCGGGCAATGATTCCGGCAGGTTCGCCCGGCGGGTGGCACAGCCAGGCCGCAGTTTGCGCAGGTAAACGCCTCGTTACGCTTGGTAAAACGTCCACCTGCTGAATTTGCCGAGCAATCATTACCCATCGAAGACAGTTCCTAAGCAGTCGATAGCAAAATAAACTGGTATTAGTGCTATTAATATCGCCCGTAAAGGACAGACTTGTGAAATTTGTTGTTCGTCCCAGTTTTATCGTGCTGTTGTTGACCGCTACGGCGTTGCATTATGGCTGTGGTAAGTCCGGCAAAGGGGGCGATACGACGGAAGCCATTCGTGTGCCGACTTCGGAAACGATCAATGGCTCCATCGTCAGTCAGACCGGTGGACAACGGGAAATGGCTGGTTGGGTAGTGGTGCTGAGTGAAAAAGACACGGGTGTGTCGCGAGTCGCGGAAGTGGATCAGGTCGGAAGCTTCTCTCTCAAAGGCGTGGATACCACCAAGTATCATACGATTGTTTTACTTTCTCCCGATTACAAGTTGGCGGCGGTGCTGTCGATGCCCAGCTCGGCTTCGCCAGCCGGTGTGCGGCAGTTCTTTAAACTCAAAAGCAAAGCCTTGCCACGCTTAATTCATAAAGGTCCGATTGTTGAATTCTTCGCCACGTATCCACTGGAAGTAGCGCCTGACTTTGCTGTCGATACGGATGGTGACGGCATTCCCAACGGGATGGATGCCTCCGCCAACGGTTTGTTGCTTGCGCCGCCGGTTGATACCGATCGTGACGGGATTCCTAACGACAAGGATTTTGATATTGATGGCGATGGTATTCCGAATATTTTTGATACCGATGCCGATGGCGACGGTACGTTGAATGTATTTGATCGAGATGCTAATGGCGATGCGATCAGCGACGCGGCGCAAAAAAATGGCATTCAGTATTTTGCCGATGGTGCTGAGTTTATCGCTGTACAGTTGATCACCGAGCCACAAACCTCGGGCCCCGATCGCGTTTTATTAATTGTCAGCACGAGAGTTCGTGACGGCGTGAATCCGACGTCGGTGCGTGTCCGCGGGTCACAAGCACTATTGAACGCAGCCACTGTTGAAGACGTTGATGCCGAGAGCGACGCGGTTACATCGCAGCCTTTTGATGGCACGCTGGTCGATGGAACCGCTGGTGACGGCGTCTATACGCGCGAGATAATTCTGGCGGCGGATAAGTACCCCAAATCCAATCAGGTATTGTTTGTTCAGCTCGCTTTCGGTGAGGACTCCGCCGTATGGTTTAAAGAGTATGCCTATACATTTCCCAATATAACTCTGGGGAGCGTCTCGGTTGCGTATGACAGCAACGTTCAGACGTTATCGATCCAGGGAACTCCATTTGGCAGTATTGAGGACTACGTATGGTCGGCAAATGTTTTTAACGCTGACGGCATTAAGGTTCACAGCACGCCGGTCACGCCGGGGAATATCACCATGCAGCAGCTGCCTGACGATCTCCTCGAAAGCGGTCAATCTTACGAGACTGTGATTTACGCGCAATCGATTGCCCCGGTTCCGGGTTATCCCGCCTATATTATCAAGAGTTCACCTAGTGCCATGTGACGTTATTTTTCTGATCTGATATGGTATAAGCATTCTAAATGTGGAAATGCCAGGTATGTCCGTGGGAGTGAACGATGTTATTCAGTAAAGAAGATTTTCAGATTGATTCCGCCGAAGAGTTTGTTGAATTTCTGCCGATTTTTATTTTCTGTGCGTTAGTCGCGCCATTTGTATTGGTGGCCTACAAAATCGGTTTTCTTATGGATGTTAGCGGTTGGTTGGGCAAAGAATAATTGGTTGTCTTTGCTCATAACAATTGATCGAGAGTCTGCTCTAGGCTTTTTCGATTAACAGGACCGATTTCCTTGAGAACGATTTTGCCGGTGCGGTCGATCAAGAATGTTTCTGGTACGCCGCTCACGCCATAGTCAATGGCGGCTTTTCCATCAGTATCCAGACCTAACATGTAAGTTTTGCCATAGACACGTGCGAATTCCTGCGCCGCTGTCACGGTATCCTGAATGGCGATACCAACAACGACTACACCGCGTTCACGATATTTGTGCCAGATCATTTCCAGATCACGAGCTTCTTCGCGACAGGCGAAGCACCAGCTCGCCCAAAAATTTAGTAACACGATTTTGTCGCGAAAATCCTCAGAGGTAAAACCTTTGGCGTTATTATTGCGAAGAATCTCTTCGCCCTGAACCCAGTCGGCGCCGAAGGCGTTGGCGGGCTGACCGATAAGAGCTGAGGGAATTTTGCTCTGATCCAGCTGGAGACCGCGATAAAGAATAAGGGTGAGGCTGGTGGCCGCTACTAACAACAATGTCACAATAGCTAGATGTTTGGTGCGTGATGTTGTCAAAATTTCCCCATTCTTTATTTTTATCTTTGCCGTCTCGTCACCTAAGGCAACGAGGTTTCCTGATTTTTAAACATCGAATCTTCGATGAGCGCGCGATTCATCTGTGTATGATCGCCAGGCTTTTGATATTCCTCGGAGTGCTTGACCATGAGGCGATGCGCGGTAAAGTCGCTGCCATTGTCGCTGAGGCGGCCTTCCGCGACAACCCCCTGGCCTTCTTTAAACAGATCGGGTGGTGAGCCTTTATGGGTGACGTTGATATCGTTACCTTGCATGTCGCCCATGGTGAATTTCAGTGTCACTGCTGATGAGTCCCATTGCACGCTGCCAGTGTTGACCATGGCACCGATTTTGATGGTCTTGCCGGCTAATTCGCTGACTTTGGTTTTAGCTTCCACTGGAGTATAAAAATAAACGAGATTGCCGCCGAAATTCAGCGAGCTGATTGCCACGACCGCGAGTACCACGACAAATCCGGCAATGCCCCAGCGAATCCAGCGTTGCTGTTGTTGATGTCGCATATGTTCCATCCCTATTCCTGATCGTTGGCGATACGTAAAAGTTGTTTGAGGCGTCGGCGTTCCAACAACAAATATACAGCAGCGCCGCTAAGGCCGATAAAACCGACACTGTAAGCGATGATAATCCAGGAAAACGCATTTTGAATTGGAACTTCGGCGCTCACGACGTGACCTCTATGCTTTGGGTTTTTTGTCGGGCTTTGGTGTTACGGGCGTAACACCTGACCACAATCCACGGCAGTTACGTCGGTATCGCCAATCTTAATTTGACTGGTTGTTTCGCTCTGGCTGCACGCTAATAACTTATACAATACTGTCGCATTTATACAGCCATTCGCAAATGAATTTCGACATGTGGAAAGAACTTTGGTGTCTTCGGCGAAGCGCCATAAAAAGTCGGGATGCTCGACGTAAGAATCCTTGAGACTGATATCGCGCAATCGTTTTAGGAGTTGTGTGCCGGAGAGGGGATCGGGCAGTGTCGATGTGGTGGTTGATTCAACGCTGATCGATCCATGCCATTCACCGCCGATGATATTCTTAGCTTTGTCTAATTCCAGGGTGTACTGGTACAACTTGGTTCCGTGGTGTTCATCCTCGGCTTTGTAACTGGGCAGCGGACCGTTTTCGATGCCGTATTTAATCTGGGTGACGACATGTACCAGATATTCGGTGCCGGGGGCGCGAAACGCACGGAAGACGTCCAGGGTTTTGTTGGCGTCGGTATTCACCGGTGTCAGCGCACCGACACGACTTTCATATGCAAATACCGGCTGATTCCAGACCTGGTCACTGTGAGTGATGTCAGCGACGAAGCCATATGTGTGTCCGGTTTGTTTGCGCGCGGCTTCGGACAACAAGCGGGATAAAACGATGTGAAAGGCGCCGGGATTCAGATCGCGACAATTTTTGAGATATTTAAAGTGGGCGGTGCGATGAGGTTTGCGGCGATCAAAAATATTTTCGCCGCGCGCCATCGCGTCGCGATCAACTTCGCGTATTTCAACCTCAGCTATTTCGTGTCGGGAGTCCAACCAGGATTTGGCGACTAGCCAGTGCAATGAGTCATTATTTGACGAGCGAAACACAATAATGTTGTCGTTCTGACGCGCGTCGGCATGACCTTCGGCCGTCCAGTTGTTGAGTTCGATGGCAATATGCTCGTCGGGTGTAAAGGTTTTGTCGGCGCTATTCCATGCACCCAGGAGCCCGTCGACAATACGACCGTGGTCGTCACGCACGATTTCATCGCTCTTAACATCGCAGCGCGTACCGAGGAATTGCTGAGAGCTGGATAGCGAGTTTTCCGAGAATGCTTTTGTCGTTAGGCCGCGCAAATCACCTTGGGTGAAGATCACGCTTTCGCCTTTGGGATTGATGGCGTTGACGGCGTTTTTAGGTCTGGGGACGATCAAGGATGCGATCGCCCAGCCGTGACAATGGCCCATCCAGCCCCAACTTATTTTGTTGTCGAAATATCGCTTGGTGTTGCTGACCAGGTGAGCAAGCTCGCTGCGGGTAAAAGGAAAATTATCGGTGTAATCCGCGCTCGGCCAATCGTTATAGCCGAACAATCGATCATATTTTTCGGCAGTGGAAAAAAATAACCAATCGATCGGTTTGGCATTGCGATTGATGGCCATGAACTCCGCAATTTTTTCATGGCTGTCGGCGACATAGACATCTTCCAGCTCCGGATTTAGATCCGGATATTGGTTGCTACCTGGCCACGACCAACGCCAGGCCATACCGCCGCGAAACAACGGCCAGTATGTATCGGACCAGGGTGCTTGTTCCAAACTTCCCTGCAAGAAGTCCGCATGCGCGATGTGATCATAAGATAGGGTTTTAAGATTGCCGAAAATGCTCGGATTATTGCGCCCATCCCAGGCGTCTTTGAGTAGATACTCAGCAGGGGGCGTAGAATCAGCGGTGTGACAACCACTCATTAAAAAAGCAATAAAAACAAATAGTTGTATAAAAAATGATCTAATCTTGCTCGCAGACATTGCCGCCTCCTAAGCGCCCTCGAGCTCTGTATACACCCACTTTGCAAAGATAACGAGGTATAATGAATGCATTCAGCAAAATGTGGCAAAGTACTTCTGCACAAGGGGTTGGCGTTATGCATGGGACATCAATCGGCGGTCGATTGTGGCGCTGGAGCTGGGGCGGATTAGTTCTTTGCCTGCTGCTGGTGAGTTGCAAATCCCGTACGGTTATCGATAGTGGTTTGTCCGATAATTACAACAACATAGATCGTGATCCACAAGTTCAGGAATTGCTGGCGCGCATGGATCCGCCTTTTGAATTAGGCAACACGGTCTACCTGCCGCCCGATGCCAGCTACTATTATCAAAATCGCGAGTTTATCGAAGGTGAGATCGGTGCCAAACACTGGCCGGCGTATAAATTTATCGATCCGCGGGCCGGCAAAAAACATGATTACATTGTCGGCTTGATGTTTTCCTATCAAAGCACGGCTGGCAGCCGGCAAAATACACCGGTGCTTTATTACAAGGTGCTGGCGGAGGAAGCTCCGGATTTATCGCGCAATTTACTGGCGTTGCTTGCTGCCGGTTATTTTAATGGTCAGGAGTTTAGTCTCTATCAGGCAGCGGTGCCTTTTCTTGGATCAAAAGATGCCGAAGATCTCTATGCATTGCGCGCACAAAATATTGTTATCCGTGATTATCTGACGCCGGGACGTGGCCTCAATCAGGGTGATTTGCTGGTCGCTGTGCAATCGTTTGGTGATGCGATGTCGGGAACGTCGTTAGCAACGAAGTTATTTTTTAATTCGCTCACCAAAATTTCCGATTGGCCGTTGTTTCATCCACCGGCGCGTGTTGCGCAGTTGCTTGGTGTGGAGAGCAATACCGGCGGCAACAAGTCCACTTATTCTTTGCCGCAAGCGCTGCCGGTGGTGCGGGATCTCATCACCGCCATGATGGCGAGCAGAAGCGTGCGTCTTGAATCACATGTCGTGCGCGTGAACTCCGAGCCGTTTCGCGTCGGTTACGGTCGCCCGCTTGATAGCATTGACGGACAATCTGGCAGTAACAAGCAAATCTATAAATGCGATGCTCCGACTCGTACAGTTGATAGTCGTAACCGACTGCTGTTCTGGGGCGATGCTTGTCCCAAACAAGTTGTTTGTATGAATCAGCGGGTGTTGGTGCCATGCGGCGCCGGTAGTCAAATCGGTTGGGAGTGCGCCAAGGATGGAGCTTTATTTGATTGTTGTGGCGGCGGCGTGAGTGCCACCAGCGATAAAATCCCCAGCTCGTGCAGTAACATCGAATCAGCGGCGGCGATCGCCAAACGCAAACGCGATGCGGCCAAGGCTGGGTGCGACACGCCGACCCGCGTTGTACCGACCAAAGAGCGTCTGGAGTATCACCGGCAACGTTGTCCGCAACAGGTGATCTGTTTGAATCGCGGAGGTCTGGTGCCATGTGGCGAGGGAGGTTCGCAGATTGGTTGGGATTGCGCCCATGCCGGTCAGATTTATCAATGTTGCGGCGGTGGCGTCAGTGCTACGGCGGATCAAGTACCCGAAGCCTGTCTCCGAAAACATGATCCATGGTCAGGATTATATCCGCAGAAGGATTAGATGACGCTGGCGATTTGCCGGCGTTCTAATTCCATTTTTAGTTGCAGATTGCGTGTGCGATAGGCAATCAACCAGCCGACAAAAAACAACAGCACAACAATACAAGTAACGACGATGTTGCGCATATCGGGGTCGATAGTTGAGCCGCCGGCACGAATAAGGGTTTGCGGTTGATGCAGTGTGCGCCACCAAGTCACGCTCTTATAAATAATCGGTACATCAGCAAAAATCAAAATCCCAAAGGCCGCACAGGCTTTGTCACGTGTGGCTCCTGGTGTCATGGCGGATTTTAGAAGCAGATAGCCAGCGTACATGAGCGCCAATAGCAGAGTCGTCGTCAGACGTGCATCCCAGGTCCAGTAAACGCCCCAGGTGGGTTTACCCCAGATCATGCCGGTCAATAGCGTCAGAATAGTCAGCAGCAAACCGACTTCGGCCGAAGCTTGCGCCCAGAGTGATTTGATCGGTGTTGGTCGCAGCAAAACAGCGATGCTGATTAAACATAATACCAGTGCCGAGAAAAAAGCCGCGAATGCTACCGGCACATGCAGGTAAATGATGCGATAGACGTCACCTTGAAAAACATCAACGGGTGCCAGGAATAAACCAGCATACCAGCTTGCCAATACTAGCAGAGCGGTGATCATGCCGATAATCGCGCCGCGGCGATTCGGGGATTTGCCAATATTTGAATCAGTCGCCATGAGTCAACTCCGCAAACAAGACATTGCCAATTGCGCCGTATATTACACCAAAACCAGCCAACAATCCCAACCAGGAAGTAAACATGTCGGCGCCGGCTGTCGCATCCAGGACGCATAAGAGACCTTGGCTGAGACCGATGGCGACCGGTGCGCAAAGCGGAAAAAATAATAATGCATACAAGACTTGTCGTCCTTGGGCTTGGGCTGTCAGCGTGGCTAGAATAACTCCGAGCGCCGCCAGGCCGATCATGGCGACGACAACCGTACCGATGATACGGAGATCAAACAGTATCGTTAGGTCGAGTCCATAAATCAGAACAGTCATCAATGCCAGTGGCACGGTCATAACGAGACAGCTGAGGAAAAGCGTCGTGACTTTTGCCCAATACCAGGCGCTGGCACGTACTGGATAAGTACGGAGCACTGCGAAAATCAAATCATGTCTTTCCGTATCCAGACTTTGCGCCAGACTGAGCTGTGCTGCTAGCAACATTATCAGCGCTAGCTGTGCCGCGAAAAATTTGCTCAACCATTCGGCTGGAACTTCGCCAAACGCGAAAGCAAAGACGACGGTAAACACGATGCCAAACAATATGGGCGTAATGACCCGGGTTGGTTCGCTGATTTGATCACGCAATGATTGCCTGGTCAGCGTTGCAAAGTGCTGATATGCGCTCGGATAGCTATGGATCGGGTTATTGTCGGCCAAGGTGCAGTACTTTCGGTTTGCAGGATTGAAAATAAGACGCCTCGTGCGCTGAGATGACGACGCAACCTCCGGATTGCAGATGCTCGCGTAACATGCCGACGCAGGTTTCGATACCGTGCTGGTCCAGACCATTGAATGGCTCATCAAGAAGCCAGTAGCGGGCTTTAGCAAGCATGACGCGTGCTAAGGCGGTACGCCGGCGCATACCGGTCGAGAATTTCTCCACCGGTAAAAAACGTAAGGCCGGTGCCGCGAGTTGCCAGCGCTGCAACTCGGTGGTGATTTGCTGATCGGACACATCCGTGTGCCGCAGTTGCGACCAAAAGCGCAGATTGTCGTGTGCCGACAGTTTGGGAAATAATCCCGAGCCGTCCGCCGGCAAATACTCGACGAGCTGCCGTGGGTCGTGCTCGGAGGGA
Source organism: uncultured Oligoflexales bacterium (assembly GCA_964652825.1). Lineage (GTDB taxonomy): Bacteria > Bdellovibrionota_B > Oligoflexia > Oligoflexales > CAZZCU01 > CAZZCU01. The sequence continues at coordinate 17,572 of CAZZCU010000023.1, read as the reverse complement.
CTGAATTCGATTTTGCCGCGCTGCAATTTGATCAAACCCGCAAGGATTTGCAGCAACGTGGATTTACCCGTGCCGTTCGCGCCGCAAACGTGCAGTAGTTCCCCGTCGTTGACGGTCACGTTCAAGTCGGCAAACAGCGCCCGCAGTGGATACGCAAAAGTTGCATCAGTAATATGAATCAAAACTTACCTAAAGCGATTTCGTTTGATCTGTGTTTTTCGTGTTAATTTTCAGCAACATTAACAACAAAGATAGCGGTACTTCGGCGTTCTGTCACGCGCGCATTGCCAATGCCGAGGTCTTCGGCGTGGTTGGAGTACTGAAAGCTGAGAAGACCGACATTGATGCCGGCGCCAAAGGATGCGCCGGCATAATTGTAGCCGGTGCGCAATGCAAAGAGCGCATCGCTGCCAAAGCCGGCGACACACAGCTCGCTGCCGAAGCGGATTTTTTTATTGATTGCAATGTCGGTGTTGGAAAGTCGGCCGCCTTCGAGCACAAGATTGAAACGTCCCCATTTACCAAGTGTGGGCGATAGACCAAAGCCCAGGGTCATATCTTCTTCTACCGTCAAATCATCGCCGCCGCTGCCGTTGCTGTATAGTGTGCCGCCCAAGTCACGGACAGCGAAAGAAATGGCTGGGTTGAATTTGGGCGAAAGCCGCCAGATGATGCCGGCGTTGATCGGTGTTGCTGTGTATTGCTGCGTGTAGTCTTTGATCACGGCGCCGCGTCGGTCGCGATCAACCATATCGGAATACAGAAAATTCCCGGCGACATCGGTGCGGTTGATCATGGCTGCGGAAACGCCCAAGAACAAGCGGCCCTGTGGGTCGGCAATACTGGTACCGGCTACGACTCCGGTGTTTCGTACGTAGTGGGTTTCCACCAGTCCATCACTACCGGTGGGAACTGCGGCGAGTTGTTGATCGATGATGCCGCCTAACATCGTGCGTCCGAAAACAATGTTGGGGGAGAATGAGATGCGTGCATACTGGCGTTTACCACCGTGTGCGTTCATCACCGCGTTGCCGATGAGTGGATCGGATTTGGCGCCGCTGCGCTCAAAATCATCATACAAGCCGCGTGAATTTTCATTGTAGGACATACCGACATAAGGAAAATGAAGTTGGCGCACAAAGTGTTTGCCGCTTGGTTCAAGACCACCGATAGCGGCTGGATTAAAATAGGCGGCGCCAGCGCTGTCGGTAATCGGCGAGACGGCTCCACCCATGCCCGAGGCGCGCGCGTTGGCAAGCGGACTGTTATCCACGACCGTTTGCGCGTTGCCTGTTGCCGGCTCAATACTTTGCGCCGATACCATCGCCGGTTGCATCAGTAGTAACGCCGGGATGACGATGCGATAAAGACGGTCGTGGATGTGTAAATACATGTGGATCCTCGCAGGACGCAGTAAAAGCGCGCCCTACCGAGGATGTCGGCAATATGGTTGGGAAATTGAGAGGTTTTATCAAAAAGACAAATAAATCAATCGATTGGTAGGTCTTTGGCGCATGGTAAATGTACAAAAACCACGTCATACAGGTCGGTATTGTGGCACTCTAACCAGCCGCTGTCGGGATCGCGTGCTGCTTGTTTGAACTCATAGAGGCATTCACCGTTAATACCTGGTGGCGTATCGGAGGCGCGAAAGTTGGTGGCCGACATCCAGAAGGCTCGTTCGGGATTCAACTGCCAGCGTTCCAAGGCAGCTTTTGTCGTTGCTGGTTTGGCGGTTTCGTTGCTGTCGCCTTTGCTATCGCTGTTAACGGTATCGGTGGCGGTGCTAGGTTTTTTCGCGCCGGTTTTGGGGAAACGAATCGTCCAGTAACGATTGCGATGCAGATGCAAAACAATCTGAAAATGTTCGGGCAGGACTTCGGCTTTGCAGTTTAACAGAGCCAGCTCGGTCGGCTCATGGGCTTTATCGTTGCCGGCTCTGATAACTTGTGCGGCTCGATATGGTGAATGCCAGATATATTCCTGACCAAAGTCCTTGCCGCCGGTACTGATGTGCCAGCGCAGCCGGCCGGCGGCATCGAGATCTTTGACGCTGAAGCTGAGTTCCCTGGCTTTGCAGATGACGTCGTCATCCTGATCGCGCCAACGGGTGACAGTGAAGCAAGTGCCTTTGGGTGGATTGAAGTGAATGAATCCCCGCAGCTTCATGCCATCTTGGGCTTTGCGGTCGCGAATTTCATAGTCGGCCAGCTTGAGTGTGGAGCCTGGCGGTGGTGTGATGAATGGCTTGAGGGCATTTAATCGTTGTGCTTCGGTCATGCCGTCAGTGAGCAGGGCATTGGCGGCAAATAGCATTGGTACAACGAAGTTTGCCATGATCTAACGTAGCTCGATTTTAAAAAGATCAGTGCTATTGACGCGGGTACAAATGATTTCTTTGCCGTTGGGATTCCAGACCGGCGATCGTTCGGGTGAGCCGGGAGTGTTCGTCACAAATTGACCGGTGCCATTAAGATCGACGACTTTAAGATCGTGGTCGATAGTGACGTGGCCGAGTTTGCGGGGCGCCGCAAAGGCGATTTTCTTGGCAAACGGATGCCAACGCGGATCAAGGCCTTCGGCAAGTAGTTGTGGTTGTTTGCCCATGCGGCTGGTGTAGATCTGTTCGGCGGTGGTAGCCCACACGATGCTTTGTCCGTCCGGCGAAATATCAAAGGACTGCACGTCGTAACCATCATCCTGCATTTTGCGCATTTTTGTGCCTTCGTTGGTTAGCCACAGGATGCCCTTTTGAGTGGCGATCCATTTGCCGTGCTCGCTTTGGGGTTTTTCCTGCCAGCGCGCTAATCGTTCGCCGGGAAAATGCAAGCGTTGCGTGTGAATGCCTTGGGGGTGAAACAAATGCATGCGCATATCACGCGGATCAAAACTGAGCAGACCAGTCACGTGCGGAAGTTTTGCTAGCGAGATTGATTTTTTGAGCGCGCAATCATACGCCTGCAACTCGCTATGAATCGCGTCGCTATCAGCTTTGTACATCTCGCGATAGAACAAACGGCAGCCGTCCGGAGCAAAGAAAAACGCCTGATCAACGCGATGTTTGGTGATTTCAAAAATTTCGGACGTTTTGATGTTGAGTAGATATAACGCCATGCTGTCGGGATTGCTATAGGCGAGGAAGTTGCCGCGAGGATCCATTTGCAGATGTTGCGCGCCACCGGTCAGACGCATCCAGATCGCTGGACCTTTGGTAACGCTCAAACCTGGACTGCTGAAACTCAAGCTCAGCAGCGACGCACAGATCAGGGCACGCCAGGCCGAGTGTGCACATGTTTGGGCGCGGGCAAAAAACGTCCGCATAAATAATCTCCGATTCAAGGGATGCGTGAAGGATCTCCATTAATTATGAAGGTATCGACAGCTACTGTCAGCGGGCAAGCTTTGCCTGGTATATTGGATCGCTTATTTGGTGCTATCATAGAGGGCGGTGCGGCTATCCTGCCTGATGTACTGGGTATATTGATAAAATAGCCGTTTTCCCTCAAGTTTTTCGGGGTTTTGCCGATAAGTAAACGATCCCCTCGCGGAGGTAATCTTATGAATTTTACTCTTAAATGGTTGCTGGTAATGGTTGGTTTGGCGATTGCCACGCCAACGCTTGCAAAAAAAAATAATAAAGCCAAGGCGGGTAGTAGCGCCAAAGCGTCGTCAGGCAAAGCTGCCGGCGGTAAAGGTGTACGGGAGCGCCACATCGTCCGCGAGGCTCAGGCTAAGAAATCTGATAAAAGTAAGATCGATTTTGAAGAGACATCCATCGCCGGTGAGCGCCGCACGCCGCTCGGCACGATGGTCAATCAGAATAAAAACGACAAGAACTACGATCTGATTAAAATCCGCCTGCGTTGGCACCCGGAAATGGTGCAATCAACCTCTTCACTGGAATCCGGCGGCTAGAAACTCGTAATCAAGGTTAAAAATTCGTCGAGTTCCTGGAGGCTGGCACGATCAGCTTTTAGGAATCTTTTTGCTATCCAGTTGTGACGATCACCGACGTATAACGCCGGCAGTTCCGGTCCGTGATAATCGCGCAGGACTTCGTGAGTAGCCAGAATGCCTGAAGGGACTTTGTATTCTTTGGCGAAGCCCTGAGCGTCTTGCATGGTGTCGCTGGTAAAGATGTAGATAAATTTCACCGGCAGACGCGCAAACTTCTTCTCAATAGCCAAAAAACTTGGTGTCAGTTGCTGGCACGGCTCGCACCACGAAGCGAGAAAAAAAACCACGGTGGCATAACCAGGTTGGTGTTTGTAAGCAATGGTGTCGTTATCGAGAATACTTTTGCCGCTGATGGGCGGCATTTTGATCCATTCGTGTTTATAGCGTGTGGTGATTTCGTAAGTATCGCGTTGGGTCGGCGCCTTGGCGCTTTCCGCGTCGTCGGTTGCGGGTTTGTCCTCTTTTTTGGGCGGGCTCGCGGCAGTCAGCGTATTAGCCGGACCGATAATCTGGCAGACGCTGAGACTGATAATGGCGAAAGCCATGCTGAGTCGCGAATGAATGTTTCTCATTATTTTATCCGGCGCTGGATAATTAATCATAACAAAAGGACAGTAAGTATTTTATCATAGTTTGCGATAGCAAAGCATGCAGGGGTCGCAAGTGCCATTAAATCATACCGAACGCGAACGATTGTCGCGCTTGTGGAATTTTAACTGGCCGGTAATGGATGTCCTTATCGGCGGTGACTCGTCGATCGATTTGCCGCGTCTTGATTTTCTGAATGCGGACTCGGCACGTAATTTTCTCGCCAGCTACGGCTACAATGTCGATGAGGCTGCTGATCGTCGCAAGTTGCATGCGATCTTTATCGAAGCCGTGTTATTTATCGAGCGTTTCTTGATGCCTCAAGAGTGGCAGGTCGGTTTACGTCCGCCCGCCGAGTTATTGACTAATCCTGATCCGGTGCGGTTGCTCTTGCATGCATCCGCTGCCGACGATGCGCGCGATGATCTGGCCAAGTGGTCATGCGCGATTTTGCGGGTTATGCACACGATCGCGCATATCGAAGGTTTCTGGCGGGTGATCGGCTTGGAAACAGCTCGTAAAAGTATTCAACAACGCTTTACCAAGCACATGGAAACCCGCGCTGATCAGCGTTTGTATCTGGGCAGTGGCGATGAGGCCGTTGAACTGGTGCAACTCGATTGGAAGGATGGCAAAAGCCGCGAATCCATTATCCTGAAGCTGTTGCATAAACGCGGCAATGTCGCCGAGACGATTTATGATCTGCTGGGAGTGCGCATTGTTACTAAGCATCTTAGCGATGTCATGCTGGTGGTCAAATGTTTGCAGGCTTATCATATCGTAACGTTTCCTAACTGTAATCCCGCGCGTTCACGTAATACTTTGATTGATGCTGACAAGTTTAAAGATGGCATCGTTATGCTTAACGATATGATCAGCACTGGTAAGTTGACGCAGCAGGAGTTCTTGCATCTGTTGGACCGCGCCTCCGTGCCGGCGGTGTCTGAAAAGACACGCAAGACAGAGAGTGTCAGCGCCAATCCGCACACCGGACATAATTATCGCTCCATTCAGTTGACCTGTCGTTATCTGGTGAATATGCCCAATCCCACCATGGGCTGGGCGCGTAAGCTGGACGAGATGACCGGTAGTACCTTTAGCCCGGAGAAAGTAGCGGTGGTGAACGAACTGAAAGACTGGTTGTTGCAATGGCACACGTTGCAGGACGAGCAGGATGTTCGGGTGTTTGTTCCCTTTGAGATTCAGATCATGGACCAGCAGGCCTATAGCGACAATAAGGCCGGCGATGCCGCTCATGATCGCTACAAAGCCTCGCAGATTCGCACGGCGCGTCGCCGGGTTTTGGCCGAAATTCTTCAGTAATCACAAGGGGGCGACCCCTTGGCTTGACACCAGCCGGTTTAGCCCATATGTGTGCCTCCATGTAGGGTAAATACCCTTGGAGGCCCTGGTGGCACGCAAACGCGGCACAAATAAGCTCACCGCTATCGAAGCAACGTTGTATCCGGACTTGGTGTTCACCGGCGATGAATTTGTATTGCCGGTTTTGCGTCTTGGCGAGTCGGTGCTGATACCGGGCAACAATTTGCCTTATTTTGATTGCGAGGATTACAAGGAAGCTGATTTGCGTCGCTTGCAAAAACGCGGTCAGAATTTTGCCGTTATCTCGCAGGTACAGATAGAAACCGGCAAAGAACCGGTATGGGCGGCGTTGGCGACAGAAGCCGTATTAGTTAGTTTGCTGCGCTTGCCGGACGGCAAGATCGGTCTGGTACTCAAAGGTCTGCGTCGTATCGCCGTTAAGGCGATTCATCAGCAAGGTGCGCGTTTTCAGGCAACGGTCCAGCATCTGGCGGATAAACCTTTCAAACATACGGATCGCTTTATGGCGAGCGTGCGCGCGTTGCAAGCGACGGCGACGCGGGCGTTGCGTGCGCATCCCGGAATCGCCGAGGAATTGCGCGCAGCAGTCGAGAACACCGATGACCCACAGATCATTTGTGATCTGGTCGTACCGCATCTGACTTTGACGACGCGCGAGAAACTCGATTATCTCGCGCTCGGGTCGGTGCGTGAGCGCATGCGTTGTCTGCAGAAATGGTTGAGCCGAGAGCGCGAACTAACCAAACTATCGAGCGAGATTTCCGAGCAGGTTACCAGCGACTTGCATGACACACATCGCCGGTTTTTCCTACGCGAACAGATTCGCGCTATCAAGCAGGAGCTTGGTGAGATGGAGGGTGCCGGCCAGGACGTCGATGTACTGGCGGAGGAGTTCGCGGCGTTGGCGCTGCCGGATGCGGTGCGTGAGATCGTTGACGACGAGCTCGAACGACTTGCCAGTATGAGTCCCGGTTCGTCCGAGTATATGGTGTCGCACACATATTTATTTACGCTGAAGGATTTGCCCTGGTCAGCGAAAGTGCCGAGTATGCCGAGTCTGCGCAAGGCCAGCGAAGTATTGCAACGCGCACATTTTGGTCTTGATAAAGTCAAGGAACGCATCGTTGAACATCTGGCGGTGATGCGACACAGCAAATCTTCGCGCGGACAAATTCTGTTGCTGGTTGGACCACCAGGTGTTGGCAAGACCTCGCTCGCGCAATCGATTGCCGCTGGTTTGGGCCGTTCGTTCGTGCGCATCGCTTTGGGTGGTGTGCGCGATGAAGCTGAGATTCGCGGTCATCGGCGCACATACATCGCCGCCATGCCCGGCAAAATTATTCAGGGATTAAAGCAGGCCAAGTCGCGCGCGCCGGTTATGCTGCTCGATGAAATCGATAAAGCCGGTCGTGACGCGCGTGGTGATGTCGCCGCGGCGCTGCTGGAAGTATTGGACCCGGAACAGAATCAGCACTTTACGGATCATTATCTTGGCGTGCCTTTTGATTTGTCGCACGTCGTGTTTATCGCTACGGCCAATGACCTGGGCGCGATTCCAGCACCGTTGCGTGATCGCATGGAAGTTGTCGAGCTCAGTAGTTATACCGAGCAGGAAAAGTTGGAGATCGCCAAGCGCCACCTGTTGCCGTCGTTACGCAAGGATTTGCGTTTAACGGCGAAGCAACTGCGGCTTTCGGATGCGGCGCTTCGGGCGATCATTAATTTCTATACGCGCGAAGCAGGCGTGCGGCAGTTAAAGCAGGAGCTGACGCGTATTGCGCGCAAGATCGTTAAAGGCGTGGTCGAGCGATCGCTGCGGCAAAGTCCGGTTATTGACGAAAATTCTTTGCACAAGTGGCTGGGTGTCGCGCGTTATATTGATGAGCCGCGTGATCGTGTTTTAACACCAGGCGTTGCTGTTGGCTTGGCCTATACCGACTTTGGTGGCGAGATCATGTACATCGAAGCGAGTATTGTTTACCTGGGGCCGGGTAAAGGCCGCGTACAGCTCACGGGTAGTCTCGGCAAAGTCATGCAGGAAAGCGTGCAGGCGGTGACGACCTATATTTTGGCAAATGCGACGGAGTTGCAGTTTCCGGTCGAGCGTATCGAGGACAGCAAGATTCACGTGCATTTTCCCGATGGCGCGACACCGAAAGACGGACCGAGCGCCGGCGTGGCGGTGCTGGCGGCGGCCGTGAGCGCGTTAAAGCGCATTGCTCTGCCGTCGGATATGGCGATGACCGGCGAAGTCACGTTGCGCGGGCAAGTGTTGCCGGTTGGCGGCATTAAAGAAAAATTGTTGGCGGCGCATCGTTATGGCAAACGACGCATTATTATGCCGTATGCGAATTTGCGCGATCTCGAAGATGTTCCGGTGAGCGTGTTGCGCGAGGTGGAAGTGTTCCCGGTACAAACGATGAGCGAAGTATTGCGTCTGGCGGGACTGGTAAATACCGAGCACGCCGATGACTTTAGTTTGGATTATAGTTTTACGGTACCGGCGGTCGAGCCGACCACACGTCAATAAAGTCGGCGATGAATATGCAAAAATCACGTTTATATTTAGATCATAATGCAACCGTGCCACTGGCGATGGAGCATTTTCGTGCGCTTGGCGAGAAGCTTGTGGATGTGGATGCGAATCCGAGTAGTCAGCATGCATCCGGACGTCGGGCCAAAATAGCTTTGGAAGAAGCACGCATGGCGGTGGCGACTTTATTGGGCGCGGAAGCACCGCAGATCGTGTTTACGTCGGGTGCGACCGAGAGCAATAACCTGGTTATTCAGGGCGTCGTTGGTGGCGGGCGCGGCGCGGGTGGTGTTTTGCCGCACGTGGTGATCACTGCCGCCGAGCATCCTTCGGTGCGGGATGTCGTGAGCTTGATGCGGGAGCGTGAACTCATCGATCTGGACGTGGTTCCAGTTGATCGTTCTGGCGTTGTTGATCGTGAACAACTCATACGTAGCTTGCGCGCTGATACAGCGTTGGTTTGTATCATTTGGGCGAATAATGAAGTCGGGGCGATCAATCCGGTGATTGAGCTGGCGCGGCAGATTCGTGAACGCGCATCGCGAGTCCATATTCATATCGATGCGGTACAAGCACTTGGTCGCCTGGATATCGCCGTCAGCGGTTTATGCAAGCTTGTCGATAGTGCGGCCTTCTCCGGGCATAAGATTGGTTCGTTAAAAGGTGTGGGTGCCTTGTTTTTAAAAGGTGGCAGTAAATTGCGGCTGCTTTGTGCCGGCGGTGGCCAGGAGCGTGGTCGCCGGCCGGGAACGGAGAACTTGCCGGGCATTATCTCGCTGGGGCTGCGTTGTCGCGATTTGGCGGTGGAGCGTCCGTGGTCAACGCCGTCGTTCACACAGGCGCGCGATCGCCTTTTGCAGAGGCTGGCTGAGATCCCAGGAATGGTGATCCATGGCGAGCCACATCATGGTCTGGCTAATACGGTGAACTTTCACGTGGAAGGTATTGCTGGTGATGACCTGTTGATTAATCTCGATCTGGCGGGTCTGGAGGCGGCCAGTGGCAGCGCTTGTTCATCCGGCCTGGGGCGACCTAGCCATGTGCTGCAGGCCATGGGCTATGACGAAATCGTGGCGCTCAATTCGGTGCGGGTCAGCTTTGGTGCCCGTAGCGGCGCTGAAGAAGCGGATCAGGTTGTCAAAGTCCTCTATGAAACCGTGACGCGAATCCGTTCTTCAGCACCGGGCAAAGTGCTGGAGCCAAGGAGTTAAAGCCTCGGCCGTGTTTTTGGAAGAAAAAGGTTGGCATATGCTCAGACATGAGAATGCTGTTCCATGGTCTTGCCGCATACTTACCAACACGCACAAACCTCTAAAATTAGTGGCGTGGCTCGCAAAGCTAGCAATACTGTTGGGCAGACATCCTTGCATGGGAAAGGTAACTCCTCTAAAGAATCCCAAAGTTCATCTTTCAACTTGGAGACAATTCAATTGGTCATTTACAACATACAAAGAAGAATTCGGTGATTTATAAAATAATCTTTAGAAGACTTGCTGGCTTTGAGATAAAATTAAGTAATTACAATATGTTATATGGTAATATGGATTAGCTAATTTAAGGCAGTTAGGTGGCTGCTTTTTTAGGTTTATAAAATAAACAATAAAATCAGTAAGTTAAAATAACTATCATCAGCCTTATAAATCAGGTTTTTAGCCCCAGGCCTTGACCTCGAAGCCTTCTTGGCGTAAATACTCGCCTCCTTAAAAAGGTTGAGGCTCAATGCTTTCAAGGTTTCTACTGATTTTGCCGCCGGTGCTGGCAATCACGGCATCGACGTTTGGCGGTGCTGGATCCGTGACCCCCGAGATCGAGGTGGTTCCCGAGGTCGCGCCTGTCCCGGCTCTCGAGATCAATGATCGTGGGTTGGGGGATAAGTACCAGCGCATCCACGTCAAGATTTTCCCGCATGACCGGGCCTATCTGCCGCACCGACGCGATAGCGAACGTCAAACCGTCGCGATCAGCTCGGCCGGTACTTGTCGTTTTTATACTGGCACGTCGCGCCGTCCCGGTCGCACCAAGCAGATATTGTTTAAGGCCCAGACGTATCAATTTGATGCTGCGACTTTAAGTGAGCCGATGTGGGTTGAATGCACCAAGCCAGTGACGCTGGAGCGCGCTCCGTCCTTGCCCAGCTATGAATACAAAGGCCATCTTTATGTGCGGACCGTCGATACCGAGACGGGGCCGGAATTGTTGGTTGTAAATATCGTCGATTTGGAGACGTATTTGCGCGGGGTCGTGCCGTCCGAGGTATATCCGCACTGGGCCGAAGACACTCTGAAAGCACAGGCGGTAGCGGCACGTACGTACGCGGTATTTCATATGGCATTAGCGCGCCGCGTTGAACGCAAGGCGTTTTATGATGTCGATGATACTATCGTCTATCAGGCTTACACCGGTATTTCTCAGGTTCATGGTCGCACCGATGCGGCGATTGCGGCGACGACCGGTGAGATCATCACTTATAACGATCAGGTCATTCCGGCGTATTACCATGCTGACAGTGGCGGTCATACCGAGGACGCACATGCGGCGTTTGGTATGCAGGTACCGTATGTACGATCGCAGGCGGAGATTGCCGTGGCCAAAGACAGTAGTCGGGGCTGGAGCAAGACCTACACGCATTTGGAGCTGAACCAAAAATTTCGTTCCGCGGGCATGCTGAAGCCAACACAGAAATTAGCGAAGATTCGTATCGCGCCCGAGGCTTTGACGGCATCAAAACGCGTTCGTCATGTTTACTTGGAATTGGATGATGGCAGCGATGTTTACGTGTCGATGCGCGATCTCAATAAATTGCTTGGTTTGAAAAGTTATCTGTTCACCGTGACGCACGAGTTTGTAACACCGCGGCAGCAAACATTTACTTTTTCTGGCCGTGGTTTTGGACACGGTGTTGGTTTGAATCAATCCGGGGCGCAAGCACTGGCGAGTGAGGCGGGTTGGTCTTATCTGGATATTCTGCGTTTTTATTATCAAGACATCGAGATTTGTCATATGCAACGTTGCGGCAAAGGTAGCAATGTTGCCGCAACGCATTAAGATCCTTCGCTTCGCTCAGGATGACGGAATTTCGTCATCCTGAGCGAAGCGAAGGATCTCTAAAGCTTACTGCCAGTAATCCACGGAGCCGGTTTTCGGCTGCATGATAACTGTTACGGCTACCGACGCTTGGCTCGTGTTGCTGGCGTTGTCGGCATACGTGATGCTCGATACAACCAACTTACCGTAGTTGATATTAGAACCGCTGGTCAGCTGGATATCAAAAACCTGATTGCCATAGACCGCAAACTTGGTGCCGGCACTAGCATAGCTGGTCGTTGCCTGATCGCCGGGAATCGAAGCGGAAACATCATCGGGTTTGGTCGGATCGTAGGTTTGCGGACCACGCGCTTGAATTTTGATGCTGCCAGTTGATGAAACAATGAGGCGCTGTTTGTAAGTTGCACTGGTGTTATCACGACCCAGATAAAGCGCCGTGCCGGCGGTGCCATTGGTGGTAGTGATTTTGCAAACATTATCGGTGCAGGCAACTTGATCGGCGGCGGTGACGGCAAAGGTCGTCGGATCGATCGTCAGCTTGACGAATTTTGACTGATCCAAAGTCAAGGTGGTGGACAACGCGTTTTTCGCGGGTGTGTCCTGTACCAGGTTGGAGATCCAGCTGATATTGTTGAATTTGGCGCCCTTCACCGCAACGACGAAGAAGGTGTAAGTCTCACCGTTGGCTAAAGCGGTGCCATCGCTCAGTGTACTGACGACGCAGCTTTGGACACCGATGGCTTTGCCATCAGCAGCAGCCCGCGACACGCTGGTGGACGATTCGCCTTCGCATTTAAGATTGAAAGTAATCGGTTCCTCAGATTCAGTTGGTGTAGTACCGCTACCGGTATTGAGGTCGTCATCCGCTAGCAGATTGACTGCGCTAAATTGGATGTCGGTGAAATCTTTGCCGGCGGTGATAGTTTCTGCTTTTTCTTTGGCTTTGGAAATGCTGGTTTCGCATTCCGTTTCCGTAGCGGCAAATCCGAATTTCGCGAACAGTTCATTGTTATCCTTGCAGCGTGGAATACTTGCGCCGGCACTGATGTCAGCTCCGCTCGGGAACGTCGCCAATGATTTTACCTCGTCGACGGTCGTTTTGGCGCCGAACACATGATAGCCCTGAAATTCTTTTTCGGCATTGGCGCCGATCCAACGCAGTTCGATTTTGCCATCGCCCGTGACGGTCTGTAACAGTCCGGGCGGATTGAATTCACTCTGATCATTAGTGCTTGGATCGTTGGAGCTGCCTTTGTCACAAGCTGCCAGCCCCGCACATAACAGAAGAGCTGCCGGTAGCACGATTTTATTTTTAAACAACATATGTAATCTCCTTAGGATCGAAAGTAGAAAATTAGTTAACGATCATCAGCATTCACGGACAGACGCATGGTTACCGCGAATGTCGACGTTTTGATGGGATCCGTTGCTCCGGATACATAGATCCAATGATATCTAAACGACGTTGGATTAGTGGCATCTTTGTCACCAACTGCGAGCACGTACACATGTTTGGCTTTGAGAATCAACGATTCACCGGGGAGCGAATAACCGCCACCATTGGCGACCTTGTTCGTGCTGTTATCAAAACTATAAGTTAATTTCGGTGCTTGTTTTGGCAGCTCGCTATCGCTGAAGCCGTTAGCATATTCGCCGAGATCCTGGACAGCGCTGTTCTTGCCGGCGACAAAATAAACGAGATTCTCGGTGACATACTTCTCAACATAAAGTGGCATTTCCGAAGCTAGAGTTGCAGCACCGCCGGCGGTGCCACCGCTTAACGTGCCGCAGGTGAAGCCGTTGCAGGCGCTTAAATAGGCGCGCAGATCATAAGGTAACGACGTGCCTTGTGTTGGGTCTAACGTCGCGGTGACTTGAATTTTCGGCACTACACATTCAACGTTTGTTGATGTTTGCGAGATTTGTTTGCCGCCATCAAGAACGCTGAAAACCATAAAGCAATACTGCGAGCCGGCGGCTAGGCCGCTGACTGTGTATGACATCACGCCATTGCTGGTGACGTCGCTGGTTTTCTTGTTAGCTTCGGTGGTAGCGGTGCAAGTGTCGCCGCTTGGTTGGCAGGTCGGGAGTACAGGCTCGCCACCCGCAGCCTTGCTGTGAATTGGCAGGAAGGAAACTTTAGCTTCATCATCGGCAGCAGTGGTTGCTTCCGCCGGTGTTTCCAGATCAGTGCCGTAATTGAATTTGGCCAAAATGTTTTTGGCACCCTCGATAGGATTGCCGAGGCCGTCGAGCAGTTGCAGTGGTTTGCTTTTCTCCAGGCCGAGCTCGCCGAGTTCGGCATTGGTTTTTTTCATGCCGAAAATATTGTAGCCCTCAAATTTACTCTCATAGTTTGAGCCGTACCATGACAGGACGACCGTGCCGTTGCCCTGATCAATGATTGTCAGGCCGTTGGCAGCTTTCAGGTTTTCCAGAGTTACCGCGTCGGGATTGTCGGATTTGCCGCCGCAAGCGCTGAACATCAACGTCGCCGCAGCCGCCAGCGACATACCGGTGCCGGTGAGAGTGAATTTCATGTGGGAACCTCCTCGGAATAAACTTTCAAAAGACAAAAGCAGGGCTTGTGATTTTCGCTAGTATGTTAGAAAACATGGTTCCATGCAACTCAATAACAGGTGAATATTTTTAACAAAGATGAGTGTTAAACTTCGTACAACTGCATGGATGGCGTGGCGATATTTGATCGCGCGCAAATCCGGATCCGGTCTGTCGTTCATGACCGTGGTGTCGATTTTTGGCGTCGCTATCGGCGTGGCGGCTTTGATTATTGTTTTGTCAGTCATGGCAGGCTTTGAGCAGGATTTGACCAATAAGATGCTCGCCGGTGAGCCGCATCTGGAAGTCACCGCTCAGAATGCCGCTGCTGGTTTTAGTTTGCGGCAGTATCCAGTGAGCGGTTTTCGTCAGACTTTTCCCGAAGCACTTGATGCCGAAGCTTATATTGAAGCCGATGTTGTGCTGAAACAGGGCAAACATTTGGCCGGCGTGAATTTGTTTGGTGTCGATCACACTCGTGATTCGCATCTGTGGGGTTTTGGTGATGCCATGACCTCGGGTGCGATCAAAAATGTTGGCAGTATGCATGCGCCGCTAGTGAGTGAGGATCCAACGCAGCAGTGGCCCGGCATTGTGCTGGGCGACGATCTGGCGCTGACGCTTGGAGCACATATCGGTGACAAGATTGTGGCGCTTAGTCCGCAGGGCGCGACCAGCGGCGGCTCGCTGACCGGCGCGACGGTGGCGCGTACTTATGTACTGGTTGGAACATTCCGCACGGGACTGTTTAATTATGATGCTAAATGGGCGGTTGTTTCATTGGCGGAAGGCCGCAAATTCATGGCTGACTATGATGTTTCCCTCGATGAGGAGGAGTTTGTTAGCGGCGTGGCAATGAACTTCGCCGACCCGTATGTCGTGTCGGACATGGTCTCGCGGGTAAATCAGTTCGCCGGTCTGCAGGCTTTGACCTGGCAAATGACAAATAAATCATTGCTCTTTGCCCTCAAACTGGAGAAATTCGCCATGGGCGCGATATTAATGCTTATTGTCGTCGTGGCGGCGTTCTCGATCAGCGGCACCATGATGATGACGGTATTTCATAAACGCCTGCAGGTTAGCCTGCTGCGTTCCATCGGTATGACCCGTACGGATGTGCGGCGTTTATTCATGATGCATGGCTTTACGATCGGAGCTGTTGGGATTTTGGCTGGTGCGGCGGTTGGTGTTGGGGTTTGTTATTTGATTTCTTACTTTAAATTCGTTCAGCTTCCCGAAGGCATTTATTACCTGAAGTCCTTACCGGTGCGTTTTCTGCCGGTTAATTACGTGATTATTAGTGTTTTGGCATTGTTATTTAGTCTGATTGCGGCGACCTATCCGGCGCTTACGGCGGCTCGTCAGGATCCCAGTCGCGGCTTGAGGTACGAGTGACGCAAACGCAGGCGGAGAAAGCCCAGGCAATTGTCACGCGTAATCTGACGAAAGTTTATTTCGTGGAACGCCAACGCGTCGAGGCTTTGCGCAATGTAACTTTGGATATTCCCCGTGGCAGTGTTGTCGCTCTTACCGGTAAATCCGGCGCCGGAAAAAGTACTTTATTACATATCGTCGGAACTTTGGATCGCCCGTCGACCGGGCAATTGTTTTTGAACGGCACCGATGTTTCAACGATGCCCGATGATGTCGCATCGACGTTTCGCAATACGGCGGTCGGCTTTATTTTTCAGATGAGTAACTTATTGCCGGAATTTTCGGCGATCGAAAATGTGGCGATGCCCGGACTTATTGCTGGTATTCCCAAAAAAATCGTCTCGGAGCGCGCGGCGCAACTGTTGCAAGCCGTTGGCTTGGGCGGAAGGATGAAGCATCGTCCGAGCGAGTTGTCGGGTGGCGAGCAGCAACGCGTCTCCATCGCGCGGGCTTTGGTGATGGAACCGCCGATTCTGCTGGCGGACGAGCCTACCGGTAATCTCGATCAGAAAACCAGTCACGCCGTTGCTGATTTATTGTTGCAGCTTTGCCAGCAGCAGAATTTGACCATGTTACTGGTTACTCATGATCTGGATTTGGCAAAACGTCTACCGCAGCAAATCATTATGGAAGATGGTCAGGTCCTGTCGCGAGGTAACCTGGCATGATAGGGACGTGGACACTACGCATAACTGTCTTGCTGTTTGCTGCCGTCGCGGCGTTGTCGATTCTGACTGTGGGTGCTGGGGTTGCCGGTGCGCAGGTACCTGAAACCATCATTGATATGGAAGTGCGTGGCAACGGCATCGTTGAAGCGGATGCGATTATGACGTTGCTGAAGAGTCGCAAAGGAGACGTGCTGAGCGCGGAGTCGGTGCGTGATGACATCCGGGCTCTTTATGAACTCGGTTATTTCTCCGACGTGCGTATTTTTAAACAGTCGGTTGATGGTGGTATCAAATTAATCATTCAGGTCGCAGAGAAACCAGCCATTGTCAGCATTGCTTTTGATGGTCTGAATGAGCTGTCCGAAGATGATTTCAAAGACAAAATCGAAACCAAACTCTACACGATCGTGAATGAAGCCACCATCACCTCTGATCTGCGTCTTATCGAAAAACAATATATCGATAAAGGTTACTATCTCGCCAAAGCCACCTATACGTTGGAGAATAAGGGCGCTAACGAAGTTGCTCTGACTTTCGTGGTCGAAGAAGGCGGGAAAGTCCAGGTTGGTGACGTGCAAATCCTGGGCAACGAGTTTTTTACGGATGCCGAGTTAATCGCGCGTTTGTTCTCGCGGCCGTTGACGCGATCCTCCGGGCTGTCCGGTCCTGGAGCGATGTACCAGGATGATTTTGTTAAGCGCGACCTGGAAATTCTTTCGTATCTTTATCGTGATCAGGGATTTGCCAAGGTAAAAGTTGCCAAACCCTTGCAGATTCTTGATTCTGATCGGGAGTTTGTGCGCTTAACCTATCAGGTTGAGGAAGGCGTCCAGTATAACGTTGCTTCGATTGATATTTCTGGCGACGTCTTGTTCCCCAAAGAAGAGTTATTTGAGTTGATGCGCTTAAAACCGGAGGCATTGTTCCGGTTCTCGTATTTTCAACGCGATATTGAAATGTTGATCGATAAGTATGGTGATCTTGGTTATGCCTTCGTGAATGTCGATCCCAAAACCGTATTCGATGATGAAAAACGAACGGTCGAAATTAACTATGAAATCACCAAGGGTGAGAAAGTTTATTTCGGGCATTTTGATGTTGTCGGTAATTCCAAGACCCGTGACAATGTCGTGCGACGTGAGTTGGAGGTGCATGACAGCGAGTTATACAGCGGCACCGGTATGAGCAAATCCAAGCAGAATGTTGAGCGCCTGGGATTTTTTGAAGAAGTTCAGTCGATTCGCCAGCGCGACGAGGATGACAGCAATCTTCTGAACTATAAATTTAAAGTCAAAGAAAAACCCACGGGCCAGTTGCAAATGGCGGTTGGTTTTCAGCCAGGCACCAGTACTTCGCAAACCAATTGGTTCGGACAGGGTAGTTATCGGGAAGAAAACCAATCAGGTTACGGTTGGAAAGCCAATCTCACCGGTAAATGGAACGC
>CAZZCU010000022.1:0-36846 GCA_964652825.1 uncultured Oligoflexales bacterium | reverse complement strand
TCATAACGAGAGAATTATGAGGCGGTTGGCAACACACGAGTAGAGCAGTTTTTAAAACTCACTAACATGATGAATCCTGCCGACCGGCAGATAGTCACCCGAATAAAGTTCGTCGAAGGTGGGCAGGATATTACGATAGACGATGCCAATCACAGCCTGACGACGAGCGCGGGTGAAATGCAAAGTTGAAAAGCCACGGGCGGCGGCGCGACTCAATGCCTTGGCATCCTCGCTGATTGCCAGATGCACAAAGCCATCATCTTGCACGCGCACCATGGTGTCGGCGGCGCAGGCGAGTGTTTGAACGTTCAGAAAATTTTGCACGCATACGGAATAATAACGAGCATCGCGACCGATGACTGGTGCTTTAAAACGAATGACCGTGACTTCGTCCTGACGCATTTTGTTCAGTGCGTACACATAGCCTGGAATCGCTGCATTTTGTCCGGAAGATATATCCGATTGCTTAAACTTCAGGACTTCGCCGCGATCAACTAAGCGACCGATGACTTGCGGTACTTTGATGTGGGTTGGCACATTGACGGAGCGCGGGCAGCGGCGTGGTGCGCCGGTGCGGATATCAAAAGCCCAGACGCGGGGCAAGTTTTCGGGCTGCAAGCGAAAACGTGGCAGGTAGATGCGCATCATGATCGTTTGCGTCAAAACGGCGTTGGGCATTCGCAGGACGTTTGGGCCTAGTTGCGGTGCGTTAACGTAGTCATCGCTGACAACATCAATGGTGTACGCTTGTTGATCGCGATCGGGATTACCGGACAGGAACGGATTGACGCTTCCGTCAGCGGGAACCAGTTGGTAATCAATCAGTGCTTCGCCGCTGAACAAAAAGCGACTGCGGTACGATTCAAAACTAAAGAAACGCACTTGCTGAAAGGTACTGCTCAGAACGAGATGCAAAGTCGGATCCGTGGGATAGGCCAATGTCGCATAAGCGGCGTTGGTATCACCCGATAGCCCTTTTGGCGTACTTGCATCAGTGGTTAATTGTGCCTGCCAGAGATGGCTGCACTCGTCGGCCTGCGCAAAAGGCGTGATAAAAACAGTAGTTACGAGTAAAATAAGTACCGTTAAGCTGCTCTTCATGCCAAACCCCTAGATTCTCAAAAGCCTTGGGCCCCAATGGTTATGAGGTTATAGCATATTTTGTATGAAGTTAAAGAGCAATCTTGCCCATCGCTATAAAATCGCAAAACCTTCGGCTGGCTCCGACACCCGTTCCAGCACCTCGCCAGCAAGCTCTTGGTCAAACGAATGCGTCGATATATCGCCCAGTGTCAGTATGCCCGCCAGGCGTTTGCTGCGATCAAGCACGACTAGTCTGCGTATCTGCCGGGCCTCCATTAAACGTGCGGCCTCCACGGCTTCCTGGTCGGCATATATGTAAGCAAGGCTATCACTCATAATATCGCGCACCGTGCAGCGATCCGGATCGGTACCGGCAGCAAGTCCACGGACGACGATGTCGCGATCGGTTATCGCTCCTTGCAGGCGTTCACCATCACATACAGGTAGGAAGCCGATATCAGCCTCCTCCATCTTCTCGCTGGCTTCGCGTAAAGTCGTATTTGGTTCGACGACAATCACATTCGTGGTCATCATTTCTAAGACTTTCATTTGTGGTTCCTTTCCTCGCTATGAAGCTGATGCATGTCATGTCGATATTCAACGCTGCAAAAATCACTCCATAGTAAACGTTATGTCGACCTTAGTGCTGCGATGCAAATTCCGGACCCGGGCAAGCTGGTATGTTGTATGCATCTTTGCTTGGCGAAAGTTAGGCGTTTTAATTTTGCATGGAAAAGGAGAGCAAAATGAGTTTAAGCAAGTTGATGAAATTAAGTCTGCTATCGATGGGGATGATCTTTGCGGCGGATGCGTTTGCGCAGTTGGCCACGATTCGTGATCGGATTCCAACGCCTACCAGCGTTGTTGTCGAGGTGAAGCCCATTCCAACAGTACTTAACGTCGTGCCAGGTGTGCGGTCGGTGGGGATCGGAACGGAGTTGATTGGCAATACCGCCTATACGACGTTCATCGATGGTTATTTGTTGGATTCCAATCTACCGAGTCGTTTGCGCTCCGAAGGTCGCGAGGATGAGACACCCGTATTGCAGAGGGGCCAGGGCTATAGTGCGGATGTGGGGCTTCGTTATTACATGAGCAGCGTCACCACCGATAGTTGGTATGGGCAGGCCAGTCTCGGTTATGCCTTAAGTATGAGCCAGTGGGGATATCAAGGCGAGAAAGTTGACCACACCTTTCGCTCGGTGATGCCTGGTGTTGCTGCTGGTTATCGCTGGATTTGGGGTAACAACTTTTTGTTACGTGTTGGTGCTGGTGTTGACGGCAATTTAGTTCAACAGAACACGGTAACGCCAGTAGTGGCATCGACCGCGGCGACTGCCGAAGCCGAGAGTGATATCGAGGGTGCGGCGTTAGCGGCCGTGATGCCGATGGTGGATTTGGGTATGGGTTATCGATTTTAATCAATAACGAGGTGTTTCGGTATGCGGCTCTCTAGCGGAGCGCCAAGAAAAACCGCGGTGAGAAAAGTATCTCACCGCGGTTTTTTCTCGTAAGTCCCGAGCTGCTTAAATACTAACTATAGACGTGGGTGGTGATAGTAGTAGTAAGCGTACGGACTGGTACGATAGCTGAAAGCGCTTGGAATGTATGGATACACCCGGTTGTTCCAGTAGTAACCATAATAGGGCGAATAACCGACCCGATAACCATACCGATTGGGGTAATGACCATAGCCAAACCAGCCGCGATTCGGTCCGACTGGTCGGTAGTAACGCCAGCTGTTGGGACGACGTACAAAAAAGTCGTCGACAAGTGCGCTTTGATCGACGTTTTCGGCGTCATACTCAGCAAAAATCTGAGAAACTTCCCGAGGCAGTTCGGCGGCGCTGCCGAGTTGATCAGAAAGTAATACACCATCTTCTTCAACGATGGCCTGATTGGCTGCTGCTGCCGTCGTTTCATCAGTGATCTTTTGTTCGGTATTAAGGCAGTAGAGTTTGGCTTCAGTTCCCTTACCGTCGTGGCTTTCAATCACTTTGATAACAATCGTGTTCGGCAAGTCGTCTTGCATTGCCTGATCGTGTTGTTGGTCTTGCTGTCTCTGTTCGTGTTCACTTGCTTGTGCCGCTACGCTTAGGCCAAGTGCCAAGCTGCAGGCGGCAATCGAGGTTTTAACAAAATTTCGTCGCATAACTGTCTCCTTATCGATGCGATGTGATTTCCCATGGACGAACGGCATGCCCGTCACGGTTACGTCGACCGTGGAATGCGTGCAGAGTCCATGCCAGTACAAAGCGGATTTTAGGGGAGTAGAAAATTTATTTTTAGATGCCGTTATCTTTGGCAAACGCTTCGAGTCGGCGTTTGATCTCATCACGTGTGGAGCGAAAACGCACCAGCTGTTCCTGCTCCTTGCCTGGTTTGCCGGCGGGATCAGGTAGCGGCCAACGGAGTTTTTTGGCTTTGGTGACCGATGCTGGACAGACATCCTCGGAGCATAAAGTCACTACGTAGTCCAAAGCTTCGAGTAGTCCTTTGGGTAGCTGCGTGATGCTTTTTGCCTGCAGGTGATCGGTTGGTACACCGATTTCATCCAGTACCCGCACAGTGAATGGATTGACCAAAGTTGGCTTGGAGCCGGCGCTATAAACACTGACTCTTTTGCCGAACAGCATTCTGGCAATAGCTTCGGCCATCTGACTACGTACTGAATTGGCAACGCAGAGGAATAAAATCTTCATGAACTGCCCATGGTATCGAGAGTTTTCAAAACGAAAATCATTGTACCATGCCAAGCTTAGAGCTGGGGTGTTTGCTTTGGGAAATTGTTATTAAAAACAGTTAATTATATGTTGTTATTTTAATGATTTTAATAAAAATATTTGATTTTTTAATAAAAACCATATAAAGGTATCTTCTCGCATACGGAGGCACTGTGTCAGCCAAGTGGTTGCGTTTTAGCATTTATACGACCATTGCCGTGGCTGTGTTCGGCGGCGTGGCATTTTTGTGCCTGATTGCCTACCGCAATTGTGAGGTTGGCACCGACGTCGCAGCGATCTGTAAGCTGAATGTGCACATTGCGGATGCCGAAGCCAAATATGTTATTAAGAAGTGGCCGCGGGTGTTGTTGCCGGATGTGCGTTCGTGGCTGGTTGCTAATATTCACGGCGGGCATGTTAGTGATTTTAATCTGCATGCCGAAATCAAGATTAGCTTGACCAAGGGTATTCAGCTCCACGACCTTGATGGGCGCTTTATCGCGCATGATTTTACATTGCAGTATATCGACAATGGCCCGCGCATAACTGCTTTGAATGGCGTTGCGACTTTTGATACGACCGGTTTTTATCTGCGCGAAGCCAGCGGCGATCTGCTGGGGGTTCGTCTGCGTGAGGTCGAGCTGGCCATCGCTAATGACGCGCATGGCGAAACGATTCTGCAAATAAGTACTAATCTCACTGGCACAGCCGCGGCGCTGGCAGCGGCTGCTGAAGCTGAGCCAGTACGGCTTTGGAGCAGTACCGGTACCAGTGCGCATTTTGCGCGCGGTGAGGGCACGGGGCGCTTTGTGCTCAGCATCGCACTGCGCGCGGATATGTCGGAAGTCTGGCCGGCGTTTGAGTTAACCACCAACTTGCGTAATGCGACAACGACGCAACCGCTGTGGTCGAGTGTGCTCTTGCATGACGCGACGGTTCAGCTGCATCTGAAGCAGGAGCAAAATGCTAAAGCCGTGGATGGTACTTTTGAGCTGAACGATGGCGACACGCAAATCAAAGGCAGTCTTTTTATTCCTGAAACAATGGAACAACAAACGCTACTTGTTACTATCACCGGCGAGCAATTTGACCTAAAATCCCTGGCGTTATCCGCGCCGCCCGAGGCGTCGGTAGATGCCGGGGTCACACGTAGCAGCGTGAGGTCGATGCCTTTTAAAATCACCGCGCAAAATATCGGCCGCGTCGTCTACGCGGGTAAGGTGGTGGTCAGTAGAGCTGACGTGGTTGTCGAGCAACCAACGGATCGTCCCATCAATATTGACATCGACGCCTGGCAGTCGTCCAAGCAAAATATCTGGTTCAAACTCGAAGACTCACAGCTGAGCGGGCGCTGTCCTGACATGGGTGGGTTGCTGGCGAGTCTGGGTTGGAATGACATTGTTACCAGGGGCGAAATGACTTTTAATGGCACGCATCAAGCCGAGCCGTTTCAGCTGACATTGGCTGCCGAAATCGACAATATCAAGGTCAGGCATTTCCCGCTGTTTGCGCGTATCCTTGCCATGAGTTCGCTTAATGATATCGTGGAGCAATTGCGGGGCAGTAACGCAGTGCACTTTGAAGAAATCAAATTGGGTCTTAAAGCCGACGGCCAAAAGTTTGTTGTCCAAAACGCTAAAGCCATCAGCGCGATTCTCGGCATCAATGTGCAGGAGGCGATCATCAATGCCGACGATAAATCCATCGTCGCCGCCGGTGTTTTGTTGCCGGTACGAATATTATCTAAAATCATCGCCAATATTCCGCTGGTGGGTGGTCTTGTTGTCAACAAAGAAGGTAGCGGCCTGCTCGGCGTGAACTTCAAAATTGACGGTGCTTTAGCCGACCCGCGCGTGCGTATCAATCCGATTTCGGTGCTGACGCCGAGCATCGTGCAAAATTTATCGGAAGCGTTACATGACTAGTGTCAGAGCGCTTTGCAAGCCGCTGCTGACCACCTCAGATAAAAAATCAGAGTTATGCTTTTTTAAGTTATTGATTTTATAAGTAAATACCATCCTTGTTGCCGATAAAATTCTTCGTAAATTCATTTAAGTTTTTAGCCTTTTTTGCCGATTCATCTCTAAAGTAGGCCGATATGTACTGGAGCTTTTAAAATGAAAAATCGCATGTTTTCGATCTTAGTAAATTTAGTCTTGAGCATGCTGTTATTGAGCGGTTGTCTTAAAGGTGAGTTTGAAATGCTTCGCCAGGGTAAGATAGCGACGACACCGGCGATAACCCAGGACAATAATACAACGACGACTGAGTGTCATGATCCTGATTTATCGATCATTGCCGCAGGTCAATCGGTGACGCGATGTAATGGTTCAACGGCTGTTGGTACCTATGCGCCGGCGGCGTGTGCCAACGACGGTGATACCTTATGTATGCTGCCTAATGGTTTTGTTGCAGCAAAAACAAGTTTACTGCAGCCTGGGGTGATCGCCCGTGGTGAGACGATTGGTGGCGTTGCCGGTACGTTACGAGCAACAAAATTATGTCGCAACACTGCTAATTTAACTTTGATGGACGCTGTTGTCCCTTCCGTATTGCCGTTTACAAACATCAGTATTAATGACGGTGCCGATACGATTAGCTTTGACGGCTCCAGGCATGAATTAACTGATGGCGATGCTCTGCGGTTTACGACCACGGACGAATTGCCGGGCGGTCTTTCACCAGCAACGACGTATTATGCACGCGATGTGACATTCAACTCGATCAAAGTCAGTCTGACTCTCGGTGGTGCTGCTGTTGATCTGACTGCGGACGCTGGTAATGGCACGCATTTCGCTCTACCGGAAGGTGATAGCCTCGCACAATATTTTGATACCATTGATGACTTTAATAATGGCGGTGGCCTTCTACCGCCCGACAACCCCTTTGATACCAGTTGTACGAGCGTTCAGTTTACCGACACCGGCCACGCCGGCGGACTCGCTGCGACCAACGATACGGTGGTCACGTATGCCAGCGCCGCATTTTCCGAATTGTGGCAGGATATGAATACCGGTCTTTACTTCACCAATATTTTATATGATGGTGGCAACAACACCAACTGGCCGCAGTCGATCAAGCTTTGCGCAACCTTGAACGGCGGCAGTGCCGGCAATCACTGGCGTCTGCCTACCCAAAAAGAGCTCTTACAACTTTACGTAAATGGTATTTCCCGATTGACACTAGCCGGCGGTGATCTCAATAAGAACTTCTGGTCGTCAACCGCTTCATCCGCCGAATTGCAGCGCGTTTGGTATGTAAATCTCGCTACCGGTTCTTCAGGCAGCTTTACCCGCGACAGTGCGTCGCAGGCGGTCATCTGTGTGAAAGATCAGTGAGATTTTATGGGAGGTATTGATGCGGCTTAGCGTCGTTATGACTATCACCATCATCGGAACATTCAGCCTCTCTGGATGTTTTCGGGGTAAATTTAGTCTTAGAAGTATATCTACTTTTGTCGCGCCTGCACAACAGCAGGAAATTTCACAGGCAGAGCAACCGCAATCTTTTGCCCTCCTAGCCGCTCCCGATTATCCGTCTGAGCAAATCTATTGTCCGCGAGTGAATTTGCCGGCTATTCAGGCGCCGACTGATGCGACGCAATATTGTCTGCGCAAGAATGAAGAAACGGTCGAGAATTGTAGCTGGTCTGATTTGCCGCTGCCTGCCGCCGTACGTATCGCTGAAGAAAATGAGGCATTTAATTTAAATCTTTGGTTTCGTGACGCTGCGGGAATTGTTCTGCTTGATGGTAACCATTACTATTCGGAAATTATGCGTTTTGGCGCCTCGAAAATTTCTAAAGATAGCAGCGGCTGGTTGTCACAGTTGCGTGATACTGCCATTGCCGGTGAGCAGATTGATGAATTTACTTGTCGGTTTGATGAGTTGAGCGCAAGCGATGGTCGGGCTCTTGCATCGATTCGCGTTAGTGATATGACGGATTCGCGGCGTAGGGCAGTTTCGGTTGCGTTGACGCGCGCAATCGCACAGAGCTATGGTCTCGCAACCAATATGCAGGCTAGCGATGCACAGAAATCGTTGTGGCGTTTGATGATGACGGCAGCAGCGAAAGACACGCCTTTGTCGGAGTTAGACTTGTCTAAAGTTGATTTGACGGGGCGAAACATTGATGGCTTTGACTTTAGTAATTCCAATCTGCCCGGTGTCCAGCTTAACAAAATCGATTTGACGACAAATGTTGTTCTGAAACTAGCTGGTATGGATTTGAGTGGATGGGATCCCAAGCCTGCTATGCGCCTGACTCAATTGGATTTAAGTGGTGCGACGAATATTCCATGGGCTGCAATTAACGCTAACACTCACGGTGATGGCTTTGTAGGCATGAAGCTAAAGAATTTGAATTTGAAAGATTGGAAGCCGGCGGCTTCGGCAAAAATTAGTGACATTAACTATGAAAATGCTACGAACATCCCTTGGTCTGATTTGAATGCAAATACGGATGTGTCGGGGTTCGCAAACTCGAAATTTATCAATGTTGATCTGCATGGCTGGGATCCGTCAACGCTGACGCCGATTACTGGTATTGATTATACCGGGGCGACAAATATCCCATGGGGTCCTTTGAATGCTAATGTTACAGCAAAGGGTTTGGAGAATAGTAATTTTACCGGTGTTAATTTAGCCAACTGGACTCCGGCGACGACTATGTCCATCGCCGGTATTAATTATACAAGTGCGACTAATATTCCTTGGGCATTGATTAACGCGAACACCAATGCGAATGGACATAACAATAGCGATTTTTCTGGACAAAATTTGAGTTTGTTCGCGCCAGTATCTAGTAACTT
The DNA here is from genome assembly GCA_964652825.1 of uncultured Oligoflexales bacterium. Classification (GTDB taxonomy): domain Bacteria; phylum Bdellovibrionota_B; class Oligoflexia; order Oligoflexales; family CAZZCU01; genus CAZZCU01. The sequence continues at coordinate 28,229 of CAZZCU010000022.1, read as the reverse complement.
GGCGAGAATAAATTTCACCGGTGCTACGAATGTTGCCTGGGCTTCTTTCAGCAACAAGATTTTCGAATATGCTAACTTTACGGGACAAGATCTGACAGCCTGGAGTCCAGGTCCGTGGATGTCAATTATCGGTATAAACTACACAAATGCGACTAATCTACCTTGGGCGGCATTGCACAGCAATGCTGCAAACCTTTGTTTTCCGTTTTTGAATGCCAATTTTACAGGTGTTGATTTGGCTGATTGGGTTCCAGACATGTATGAAGAGATTGGAGGCATTACCTATACCAATGCCAGCAATATTCCTTGGAATATATTGAATGCACATCAGAGCTATGATGGTTTTCGTGGTTCGAATTTTTCTGGTGTTGATCTGAGTGCATGGAACCCGCATCCCGATGCTGGTGTGAGTGCAATTACATATGGCAATGCAATCAATATTCCTTGGTCGATCATTAAAAATACGCCACATAGTGATAGTTATATTTACAGTAATTTTTCCGGCACCGATATGTCAGGGTGGGGTGCTACTTGGTTCGATTATACTGGTTCCGTATTCGATGCAGCCACAAAAAATATTCCTTGGTCAGGAGGTGCTGCGGCCTACAACGCGAAATTTATTGGTGTAGACCTTAGTCAATGGTCCGGTCTTCCCGGGGGCGCTGATTTTACTAATTCCACCAATATATCTTGGACGACGCTTAACAGCGCCTGTGCTAATGGTGATTCGTTCTTTAGCTCGAAATTTGTCGGCGTGGATATACGTGGATTTCGGCCATCTTTGGGTTGTTTATACTTAAACGCTACTGTCTACGTCGTCCTGCCGGTGGGAGCGCGCAACCCAGTGGATTTTGTCGAAGCTACCGAAATAACCCCTCCTGCGGGGACGCGTTGGATCGATGGCTCTTATCCCTGGGGTCCGTAGTTTTACACCTTCAAAGAGTGCTAGAGTCTAAACGCTGGAGTTGGCTTTGTAGAAATCAACATTTTCTGGGGGCATTGGCGTGTTTTCTAAGATTAAGTCCGCTGCCTTCTCCGCCAGCATCATTGTCGGCGCATAGATATTGCCATTGGTGACATAAGGCATCGACGAAGCATCCACGACGCGCAAGCCATAAATATTGTGCACGCGCATCGTTTGCGGACAAATGACGGAATTGTCATCCACGCCCATGCGACACGTGCAAGATGGATGGATCGCGGTCTCGGCGTCTTTTGCGACCCAGCGCAAGATATCTTCGTTGCTTTTGACTTCAGGTCCCGGTGAGATCTCGCCGGCATTAAACGGTTCCAAAGCATCCTGGTTCAGGATGCTGCGGGCACAACGCACGGCCTCGATCCATTCGCGCCGATCTTGATCGGTCGATAAGTAATTAAAACGCACCGCCGGATAAACTTTGGGGTCGCGTGATCTGATCTTGACCGAGCCACGCGTATCAGAATACATCGGCCCGACATGCACTTGATAACCATGGCCACTTGCCGGAGAGCTGCCGTCGTAGCGAATTGCCAGCGGCAAAAAATGGAACATCAAGTTGGGGTAGGTGACGCTATCATTGCTGCGTACAAATCCCCCGGCCTCGAAATGATTTGTCGCCGCCGCGCCACTGCGCAAGAACAGCCACTTAAAACCAAGCCAAGGTTTGTGTCGTGTTTTCAGATAAGGATTCATCGAGACCGGTTGCTTGCTTGCATGCTGTATGTAAACCTCCAAGTGGTCTTGAAGATTTTCGCCCACACCTTTGCGATCTTCGATGACCGGGATGTCAAGAGAACGCAGATGATCAGCATCTCCGACTCCCGAAAGCTGCAAGAGCTGCGGCGAATTAAATGCGCCTGCGCATAATATAACTTCGCCGGCTAGCGCGCGTTCTTGGCGTCCACGTTCAAAGTACTCAACCCCCACAGCGCGGTTACCATCGAACAAAATCTTGCTCGTGAGTACTCGTGTTTTTACGGTTAAATTTCGTCTATGCATAATCGGGTGCAGATAAGCACGTGCTGCACTTAATCTGCGACCGCGTTTGATGTTACGATCAAAGAGACCAAAGCCCTCTTGTCTAAAGCCGTTCACATCATCTGTAAGTTTATAGCCCGCCTGATTTGCGGCCGCCAAGAACGCCCGAAAAAGCGGATTGGTCGCGGGGCCGCGTTCGAGAACGAGCGGACCGGAATCACCGCGATAGTTGTCATTTGCGTCTGCTGCTAAACAATTTTCCATGCGCTTAAAGTAGGGCAGGCAGTGTGCATAGCTCCAATGTTTCATGCCAGGATCAGCGGCCCAGCGTTCAAAATCCATGGGGTTGCCGCGCTGGAAAATCATGCCATTAATACTGCTTGAGCCGCCCAAGAGCTTGCCTTTGGCGTGAAAGATCTTGCGATCGTTCATGTATGGCTCGGGCTCAGAGTAGTAACACCAATCATAACGTTTGTTGCCAATGGGAATTGTCAGTGCGGCGGGCATATGGATGAAAATATCCCAGAGTGAATCCGGGCGGCCGGCTTCGAGTACGAGGACTCGATTGCTAGGGTCAGCGGAAAGACGGTTGGCTAGCAAGCAGCCAGCCGAGCCACCTCCCACGATAATGAAGTCGTACTGAAAATGTGCCATCTCATATCACCTCTATGTGAGATCGTGGTCATTAATTGCGGTTTCGCCTTGCATCTTGGACGAAAGCCGCAACGTACTCGTCTTTTGGGTTTTGGATAAGGTCATCGGGAGCATCGACTTGAATCACTTCACCGTCTTTAAGAATGGCTATGCGGTTGCCGATTTTCAAAGCTTCTTCGATATCGTGCGTAATGAAAATGATAGTTTTTTTAAGCTCTTGTTGTAGCTGCATGAGCGTGTTTTGCATGTCACGCCGAATCAGTGGATCAAGCGCGCTAAAGGGCTCGTCCATCAACAAGATCTGGGGGTTGTTGGCAAGTGCGCGCGCAAGTCCCACCCGTTGTTGCATTCCACCTGAGAGTTGATGGGGGAAATAATGCTCAAAGCCGCTCAGGCCAACCTTTTCGATCCAGTATTTAGCGGTTTGGAGGCGTTCGATTTTGTCGATGCCGCGAATAGACAAGCCATACGCTATATTTTGTTCGACCGTTTTGTGTGGTAGTAAGCCAAATTTTTGAAAAACCATCGAAACTTTGCTGCGCCGAAATTCGAGTAGTTCATTGTTGTTAAAGGCCAAAACGTTTTGACCACCGACAATAATTTCACCCGCCGTTGGTTCAATGAGGCGGTTGATATGTCGCACAAGTGTTGATTTGCCTGAGCCGGATAAACCCATCACCACAAAAATCTCTGATGCATCGATTGAGAGCGAAATATTATTGAGGGCGACTACATGCTGATATTCAGAAAGAATAACGTTGCGGTCGCGGGTGCCGTCTAGTAGCGGCAACACCGTGTGGGGTGCTTTGCCATAAACTTTGAAGAGATTTTTGATTTCGACTTTCATCGCTTTTTACCGCCTTGCCTTAGCAATTGCTTTGCCGGACGCCTGGGTGATCCGATCAAGCGCGACCGCCAAGGCGACGATTGCAATTCCAGCGGTAAAACCACGGCCGACATCGAGCTTTTGTACGCCGAGCAACACCTCTTCGCCGAGGCCGCGGGCGCCGATCATCGATGCAATCACCACCATCGAAAGTGCAAGCATTGTCGTTTGATTAATACCGGTCATGATAGTTGGTAGTGCTAGCGGTAGTTGGACGCCAGTCAATAGTTGCCAGCGATTAGCACCAAGCGATTTGGATGCTTCGATAATGCTCGTATCAACAATGCGAATACCGTGATCGGTGAGGCGAATGAGCGGTGCTATCGCATAGATCACGGTTGCAAATACGGCCGGTACTTTGCCTAGCCCAAAAAGCATCAATGCTGGAATCAAATAAACAAAGCTCGGCATGGTCTGCGTTGCATCGAGAATAGGCAGCATGATGCGGCGCGTTTGATTGCTCTCCGCAATCAAAATGCCTAGAGGAATACCGAAGACAATGCAGATCAGCGTGGCAATCGTCATCAGAGCAAGAGTCTGGATGGCAAGCTGCCAAAGGCCTAAAGACCAGATAATTGTGAAACAAAACGTTACAAGCAGTGGCAGCCAGATGCGGCGCGAAATCCACCATGACAACAGGGCCATGCCAGCAACAAATAACCACCAAGGTATAAAACGCAGTGATCTTTCGATGGTGACAATACCAGCGCGTAGATATCTGGCGACACCATCAAAAATATCGCCGTAGTTTCTTACCAGCCAATTGACGAAATTGTTGATCGGGGTTGCGATTTCAATGGACCAGGTTTCTTGCTGAGGGACATCAGTGATTTCAAGAGCTGCGATGACACGGTCGCTGACTGGCTTGGGAACCCATTGCCGCCAGATATCCTTGTTGTCGCTGAGGAATTTTTTAGCTGCGTCGTGCAGAGTACGCTTTGGGTCGGCTTCGGTGTAAGCCAGAGCTTCGCTGATCGTCTTGGCTGTTAAGTTGTATTTGCTGAGAAAGGCGACGATAGCCGGGGCTACTTCGACAAATTTGGTATTTGCACCAATATGAACTTTGACGATGGGATAGTCGGTGGCTTTGCGTGGGTTTTGGGAGCTGATGAGTTGTTGCCAGATTTTGGAGTCATATGGCGGCTCGTTGAGTTTGGTGAGATCGTACTTGCCAAGTATCCATGTCGGTCCCCAATAGTAAGCAACAAACGGCAGGCCGCGCTCATAGCTCGAGATAATTGCGGAATCAAGTGCAGCCCCGGTCCCTGGACGAAAATTGACAAAACTTTCTTCGAGGCCATAGGCCTTTAGTTTTTTGGTATTCACATTTTCGCACGACCAGCCAAGAATGCAGTTGAGAAATCGGCCTTTACTCGGTCGCTCAGGGTCTTTGAAGAGTTCTTTATAGCGCGGCAGATCCGCCACCGATTTTAGATTAGGCGCGGCCGGCGTGATATTGCGTGTTGCGTCGCCTTTGACCAGGTATGTCGGCACGTAAAATCCTTGAACCGCGTCAGGAAAGCTGGTGCCAATGAGTTGCGCCTTTTTCTCTTTTTCCAATTTGCTCCAGGCAGCGGCAATATTGTCGTGCCACACTTCCATGAGAATATCGAGATTGCCTTTGGCGAGTGCTGTTAGCAGTGGAATCGTCGTTCCGGGAATCACGTCGACTTCACAGCCGTAGCCTTTTTCTAGAACAAATTTGACAATTTCGTTTTGGAAGGTGTTTGAGTCCCAGTCTAGACCACCAAGAATAATTTTTTGTTTAAGTTCACAATTTGTTTCGTCGAACGCGAGTGCTGAGTACGACGTCAGACAGAATGAGAGTAGGGCAATGCAGGTTGAGACAATGCTCAGGTGCCGAAAAATGCCCCTTTTCTCGATTTCTGCCAATGAACCACCGCTCCATGTTGGATTGATTTTGATGTGACAATGTAGTTATTGCTGCAATTGATGATAAGTGCGCGAAGTTGTGTTCAAAAAAACTAATATATTATTTTTTTACATGCTGAGATCGATTTGTCAAATTTATGAGAAAAAATAATCTAAGGGTTTCATTGTCGTCTTTGATGTGTTCAAATGTTTTATTCGAGAAAAATAGTGGTTTTTACGCGGAGGAAAAATTTTGCAAAGTTACAAAATAATTAGTGACCAAATGACTCCTCTTGAACATCAGCGCGAAACATTTATGGCAGATGTGCTCTACGGATTGTCTACAAAAAATAAAGTCATGTACTCGCGCTATTTCTATGATGACGTGGGCAGCGAGCTGTTTACTAAAATCACCCACCAGCCAGAGTATTACCTGACCAGATGCGAACGCGATATTATTGCCGCAAATGCGGATTATCTCGCATCTATTTGGCGCGAAGAACCAATTAATTTGGTCGAACTTGGTGCTGGTGATGGTCAAAAGACAAGGATATTGATCGACGCCCTCATGCGTGGCGGTGTTGATTTTACTTATACACCGATCGATATTTCCGAAGGTGCAATGGTGCCGCTGGTCAAAAATATGGGCGCGGAATTCCCAAAGCTAAAGATCGAAGGTTTGGTTACGGACTATTTTCATGGCATGCAGTGGATATCCAATAACTCAAGGCGCCGTTCCGCGGTGCTGTTCCTTGGGTCTAGTATTGGCAATTTTCCAGTCGATGCTTGTCATGGATTTTTAGTGAATTTGTGGAATAGTTTGCAAAAAAATGATGATGTCTTTATCGGTTTCGATCTCAAGAAGCACGTCGATACATTAACGGCTGCTTATTCAGACAATCAAGGCGTAACCGAGAACTTTAATCTTAATTTACTGACGCGCATCAATCGCGAACTTGGAGCGAATTTTGATATCAAAAAATTTCATCACGTCGCCAACTACAATTTTCAGCTAGATGCCATGCAAAGCTTCCTGGTCTCAACCGCCGAGCAGGAGGTCCATGTCGAAGCGTTGCAGCGCAGCTTTAGTTTTGAGGCTTGGGAATCAATTTTGATGGAATCTTCGTTCAAATACACCCCTAAAACCATTACCAATTTGGCAAAAAATGCCGGCTTTGAGGTGCGGCGCAACTTTTTTGATGAGCGTGCTTGGTTCTGCGATGCTTTGTGGCGTGTGACTAAATAAGGCCAAGTAGTCGTAAATGATACTGTTCAAGAAGAGACTCGCGATCTGCCATTGGCAATTCGCAAGACCATTCGTAGACGTTGAAAAAAATCCCAAGTCAGTTGGGAGAAGTATCGGTTAGTATTTATAGGTAGTTAGATTGCAATTTCGTCGAGTGGGTCACCACTTCTTTGGTGTCTGATGGTGCGGGGAGGCATGGAAATCGTGTTGGTGCCGTGTCGGTTTTTGAGTATTACTTGATGGTGTTTCTTATATTGAGGGCAAATGCGAAAAAAAGTTAAGACGCGAGCCAATTTTCAGGCGACACGAGAAACCATTTTTACTCTGCATCGGTATTTCCTTTGTGCAAATGGTCTCAGGGTCAAGTTTGAAGAAAGTTTCCAAGATGTAAAGAAGCCAATCGACAAGGCCTATCTGGCTGATGACGGGTTTCGGTTCATGCTGATGTGGTACGCTATGCTTTATGTTCTGATCGAAGGTTGGCGCAAGTTGCAACTCGCTGACGGCGCGGTTACGCCGCTTTTAAGACAAAGGAAGTGCGTCGATCTCTTGCGTGAATGTAGACATTCGGTGTTTCATTTTTCGCCGGACTACTTTGACGACCGTTTCGTCGCATTAGTCGGTGCAGGTCCAGAGATTGTTACTTGGATTCGTGATTTAAATTCGGCATTTGGCGCTTATTTCTTGAAATTTTTTGCGGATGAAAAGACCAAAGGGAAGTCTCAATAGTATTTAAACTCGAACGGAATGGAGACCGCTTTTTTTATTCGTTGCATATTCAATGTACAACGTGCCACAAACGCGTTTGTCGATTTGCTCTTGCCTCACTGGCTCCGATAAGGCAAGCCAAGTTTTAGTTCCTACCTGGGCTCTGGGTCGCAAAAGAGTTTCAAGATCAGTCAAAGCCAAGTCTCCGTCAGAAAATTTTAGTTCATATGCCTGTCGGTCTGCTATTTTAGCTGATTTAGGATTGACCTTGAGCTTTGTCGGCATGCCTTATTTGCTCAGGGCAGTTCTAAAGATACTCCACTACCTAACCTCAATTTCTATTTTAGGTGAACTATTTCTCGTGGCAGCATCGGGAAACAACAGTTTCATAATTCTTGAAGATTGATCCCAACTCCAAAACCATCCGTATCGGATTCAGATGTATTGATTTGAATCAGAGGAGCGGACAGTGTCTCTGCCAAAATTTTAGAGTTTCTGCGAATAAAAGAAACAGTAGTTCCTGCGCCGATCTCAATAATTGCAATCTTCTTACCGTCTACCCGTTGAATCCAGTCAGTCATCAGCAAGTCTTTGCGTGTAACGCCTTCCCGAACAAATCGCTCATCCGCGAACATATTGACGTTTGGACGTGCAGGCCCTCGGCAGAATGGGCATTGTGGCGGTGACCTGTCTTGGGATCAAGATTAATAGCCCCGTCAGACAATCGCCAATATTCATTGCGGCAAGTATTCATATTGCTGCTGCATGGGAGGTTCGACCCTTAGTGACGAGATGAAAAAACCCGGTCCAGACCTTCTCTGAACCGGGTTCTTTTGAACTGATAGAGGGTAATTTTCGCTTACGCGAAAACTACATCATCCCGCCCATGCCTGGCATGCCGCCCATTCCACCCATGCCCATACCGCCGCCGGCTGGAGCAGCGTTGCCGCCCTCGCTTGGCTTGTCGGCGACCATGGCTTCGGTGGTGAGCAGGAGGCTCGCCACGGATGCAGCGTTGGTCAGAGCGGTTTTGGAGACTTTGGTCGGATCGATAACGCCGGCTGCGTAGAGGTCTTCGTAGACTTCTTTGAGGGCGTTAAAGCCGTGGCCGTCTTTGGAGTTGCGGACGGTTTCGATAACGACAGCGGGTTCAGCGCCGGCGTTAAGAGCGATTTGACGCAACGGTTCTTCGAGGGCGCGACGGATGATCTGCACGCCGAATTGTTGTTCCGTCGACAGTTTCAAGTTGTCGAGGGCCTTTTGTGCGCGGAGCAGAGCAACGCCGCCGCCCGGCACGATGCCGCCTTCAACAGCAGCGCGGGTGGAGTTCAATGCGTCTTCAACGCGAGCTTTTTTCTCTTTCATTTCGGTTTCGGTGGCAGCACCGACTTTGATCACGGCAACGCCGCCAACCATTTTCGCCAGACGCTCTTGCAGCTTCTCGCGGTCGTAGTCAGAGGTGGTGTTGTCGATTTCTTGACGGATTTGCTTCACGCGGGCTTCGATATCTTTTTTGTTGCCGGCGCCATCAACGATAGTGGTGTTGTCTTTGTTGATGGTGATGCGTTTCGCCTGACCGAGTTGATCCAGGGTCATGCTTTCGAGTTTGAAGCCGAGGTCTTCGCTGATCAAGGTGCCGCCGGTTAGGGCCGCGATATCTTGCAGCATGGCTTTGCGGCGATCGCCAAAGCCCGGGGCTTTAACGGCAGCGCATTTCAAGGTGCCACGCAGGCGGTTGACCACCAGAGTTGCCAGAGCTTCGCCATCGATGTCTTCGGCGATGATGGTGAAGGGACGGCCGGTTTGCGCGATTTTTTCGAGGATCGGCAAAACTTCTTTCATGTTGGAAATTTTCTTTTCGTAAATCAAAACGAAAGAATCTTCCATCACAGCTTCCATACGCTCAGCATCGGTGATGAAGTACGGCGACAGGTAGCCGCGATCGAACTGCATACCTTCGACAACGTCGAGGCTGGTTTCCATGCCTTTGGCTTCGTCGACGGTGATGACGCCGTCACGACCGACTTTATCCATGGCTTCGGCAAGAATGTTGCCGATGGTTTCGTCGGAGTTAGCCGAGATGGTGCCGACTTGCGCGATTTCTTCGCGGCTTTTGGTCGGGCGCGACAATTTATCGAGTTCTTTGAGAACGACAGCGACAGCAGCGTCGATACCGCGTTTCAATTCCATCGGGTTGTGAGCTGCGGCAACTAGTTTGGCGCCTTCGCGATAAATAGCTTGGGCCAAGACCGTAGCGGTCGTGGTGCCGTCACCGGCGATGTCAGAGGTTTTAGAAGCAACTTCTTTCACCATCTGCGCGCCCATGTTTTCAAATTTGTCTTCTAATTCGACTTCTTTGGCTACCGACACACCGTCTTTGGTGATGGTCGGAGAGCCGAAGGAACGCTCCAGCACAACATTGCGACCGCGCGGTCCGAGGGTGACTTTTACCGCGTCAGCCAGTGTATTCACACCAGCAAGAATCTTGCGGCGAGATTCTTCACCGAAAGTAATGATTTTAGAACCCATTATGAACTCCTAAGAAAGATTACGAAAAAATAAACAGAAAAAAATTCAGTTCCTTAGACTACTCAAGAATGCCGAGCAGATCGTCTTCGCGCATGATCAAGTGCTCATCGCTGTCGATCTTAACTTCCGAACCGGCGTATTTGCTGAACAACACGCGATCGCCAACTTTCACGTCCGGCTTGCGGATGCTGCCGTCATCAAGGCGCTTGCCGTTACCAACAGCGATAACTTTGCCTTCCATCGGTTTTTCTTTGGCGTTCTCAGGGATGATGATGCCACTAGCGGTTTTTTCTTCGCTCTCTAGGCGTTTCACCAGAATGCGATCTTGCAAGGGTCTGATCTTCATGCGTAACGAACTCCTCTAATATAGTCTATATACAGCCCAGGGCGGCAACCTGCCGTGATTCCTGGAATTACGTGCATTCGCCAAAATAGGAGGCAAATGTAATCAGACTATGAGAATTGTCAAGAGCTAGGATGAAATTGCGCTTGCGGGTCGCAGGCGCCGAAAAATAAGCAGTTTTTTCGGTTGGTTAATAATGCAGTTGGTGTCGAGGATTGGGCTGGCGCGCATCCGGACCAGTTAGCTGTTGGTACTCCAGACCGACGGGATAGCTGCTGAGCTCGCGCAGCAAGTAGGATTTGGCGCGAATGGAGGACGTAGCATCGGTCATGTCGATGTTGATGATGCTGTGCTGCGGGTCTTTTGGGGTAATGACCAGTTCTAGCGAGGTCTCGCCTTGGTCGTAGGCGTGGACGAGAGTGATTTTTTCGATATCCTGCCAACTATAGACCAGGTTCCGAAAACGCGTGCCCACCTGAATCATCCCTGGACTGATGGTGATATGACGCAGCGCGCGAAAATAAACAGTAAAGATGGTTACGAATGGCGCAATCACCAGCATTCCGAATAATCCCAGCAACAACCACAGTTGTTCGGGTTGCGGCAGGCTTTGTAGCAGTCGACCGAGAATGACAAAGCTGACACAACCAAACAGGCCAAAGATCGCGGCATTCAAGAGTGCTTTGGGATAGGCATGAAAACGCCGAGCACCGTTTTCCAGCAACTCGGTAAAGTAAAAATGCTCCTGATCCTCGTGACGTTGTCGGAGATAAAAGCGGATAGCGTCGATATCTTCGTTATCGATCGTCAGCACCTGGTCCCAGATTTTTGCCTCGTCGTTAAAGCGGCCTTCGGCGCTGTACAGCAAGGCGCGTAGTTTGAGAGCCTCGATGTTTTTGGGGCCGAGCGAGAGCAGATTGTCGAGGGCCGAGTGCGCTTCTTCGCGCTGGCCCTGTTCGACGTACTTACGGATGGCATTGACGTGCTTCATATAGAGTTGTTATCGGGTGGGCCCGTGGATACCTTAGAGGCTCTGCCACACAGGCCTTTTAGGGGATTTGGTTAAAAACAAAAAACCCGTCAAAAAGTCTTGGCTGCGGCGATTTTGTCCTGGCTAGGTCGCCGGCGTAATTTCTGGTTGCATCGACCGTCGGATACGACCTACGATGCTCTCAATAAATGTTCGTTTCATTTTTAACGGTGGCGCCGACGAGGTGGTTTATGCACATGCATTTACGTGTGTTCGTCTATTTTGGTTTTGGCTTGTTGCTATTGATGACGGCGTGCGGTGAACCTCCCGCGTTTTTGAGCAAGGAGGCGTTCAATAACCGTCAGCAAAATGTTGGCATTGATGTCGATGAGGCGGACGCAAGCCCAACATCGCTGCCGGGCGGGAAAAGCGCGTACAACAGTGACAAGCGTTTCGCTCCCGAAAGTTATGTCGATATCATGCCGCCCGAACGCATGGCGCAATACCGATCCCTGTTGCCCAAAACCGAAAGCGCCGAGCTGAACGGTATTTTGATGAGCCCGCAAACCATGTGGTATGACAAGGAGTCGATGGTGCCCGGTTATCAAGATTCCATGGGCTCGCCCCAGGGTCCCGAAGGCATGCGTCCCAATACGATCCAAAGCAGTTTGATCGATACCGCCGTCCCCGGCGGGCATGCCAAATTGTTTGCAGCGCGCGGTCGCTTTAATTTTCCTTTTGGCACTGGCGGTATCGATGAGTCCGACAATGCGCACACCATTAACTTTTGGGTGCCGCCGTATGACGGCGAGCGTATTTTGCCGGTAGCTTATTGGGAGCTGGATTTCAGTCGCTGGCGTTGGCTCTTCCCGGTTGGCACCATACTGGGCGAAGTTTTGATGGTGCGTTTCCCAGATAACGAGTTACGCATTTTTGAAATCCGCATCCGCACGCGCACCGACACCACCTGGACGAATGATATTTACCGGCCATTCCCGACCGCAGAGTCGCTGGCACAAAGCATTGCTGCACGCAAGCCCAACTGGGAGTCGCAACCCAAACTGGCGGCGGTGATGCGTCACCTTCGCAATCCCAAAACCCTGACGCCAAAAACGTTGGTGTCGAGGTTTTATCCCATTGCCTGGGAGCGCGTCGATGGTCATCTCGATCAGATTCCCGACATCGGTGATCCCGCTTTCGTTAAACAATTGTTGAGCAAAACAACTTTTGTCTCCGCTATCGATCGTCCCTGGAAAACTGATGGTAATAAAGTCACGCATGCCGCCGCCTCGCAACATGCGGGGTCCATTGTGCCGCGTAATTACGAAGCCGGGATGTTTCCGGTTACCGATGATTTTTGTAATCGTTGCCATCAGGATGCCGGCCGTTCCATTCGTGATTTCCATGATCAACTAATGGCTTACGGTGAGTTATGGGGCGAGGATCGCACGTTCTCGTGGCATTTGTTTGAGGCCGCTGACTTTGTCAAACCAAACGGTGATGTGAAAAATTTCAATGACGATAATCGGCGGTTGCGTGCTGATTTTGTGCGAGCTGGTCTGGTGGAGCGTTACAACAAGACCAAACATCCGGACAGTCGTTATCGCCAGCTCTCACAAAGCTGGAAATACCGGCCTATTTAAAGGAGATAAATATGAAAATGCAGCAGATGCAGCGCCGCGATTTTATCCGCACCTTAACGGGTGGCGGACTGATGTTGGCGGCATTGCCGCTAGTGAGTTGTGGGTATGATGATAATGAAGCGCGGTTGTTGACACAAAGCGCCGCCGGCGACGACGGATTTGTGACGATGTACGATACTTACGCCATGGCGACTTACTTCGATGGCAGTCTGGGTCCGAAGACCGGCATTATCAAAGTCGATTATATTCTGGCGAACAAAGATGTTGAGATTGAATTTTGGCATGGCCACGGTGGCAAGCAGCATCGTTATACGGTGAAGCCCGAGCATTTTGCTGAGTTGAAGCTCGGCAAGCGCGTGGTGATCGAAACCACCGCCGTCGATAGTCATACGCACAAGTTATTTATCGATCCGAATGACTCGCGGTATCGCGTGCCAGGCGCACCACCGGTGCAGGTACCGAAGTAGGTCGTGGCGATCGGCGTGTTTAGGCGACCGAGGTGGTAGGTACGGCGTGAAAACCATCGTCGGTAGCGGTTTGGCCGCCGCCGCGTACTTGCCAGCGTTTATCCATTTCGATAACCACCACGGTGATATCATCATCCAGCGGGCGATTATTAAAGAAGCCGAACGCATCACGCATGATGTGATCTTTCATCTCCAGAGCGTTGGTGCCGGAGTGTTGAAGAATATGTTTGATCATGGTTTTGCGGCCCCACTGCGCGCCTGCAGGTGAGCGGCATTCGATCAGGCCGTCCGTAAACATAAAGAGTTTGTCGCCTGGGCGCATGTCGATGGTTTTTTCCTCGAACGTTGCCGCACGATCCAGACCCAACGGCGTACCTTTGAGTTGTAATGAAATGGAGTTGGCGCCGCCGTCTTTAGCGCGTTTGCCGGTAACGCGATCATCCGCAGGATCATTGGGCACCAGAACAGGGAAGTTATGACCGGCATTGGCAAACGTCAGCTTGCCATTCACGGTATCGATCGCGGCGATAAAGAAAGTCATGCTGATTTTACCGCGCAGAGCGTCGAATAAGATTTTGTTAAACAACTCAATGATCACACGCGGTGAGCTTTGCGCGCCGCCGGCGTTCTTGATGATCTCCGCTGTTGACATGCAGCTAGCATACGCCATGGCTGTCACCAAGGCCGCGGGAACGCCGTGACCCATCGCATCAGCGACGAACACATATTCCAATCCCTGCCGAGCGCTGAAGTGTCCCCACCAGTCGCCGCCGCATTGCGTGGCTGGTTGGTACTGGCCGACAACCGTCATCGGGCCTTTGACTATTGGCTCGCCGGTGAAAAAAGTGCTTTGCACCATGCTGGCGGTGTCGAGTTCGCGCTCCAAACGGGCCTTCTCGGCTGTTTCTTGCATAAGAGCGGTGATTTTGCCGGTCATGACGTTGAATGAATTCGCCAGGGCGCCGATTTCGTCCGCCGAGGTTGGCGGTACGCGAATCGAGAAATCTCCGCGTGCGATATTCATCGTCGCCGCATATAGGGTTTTCAGGGATAAGGTCACGCGCTTGGTGAACAAGACCGAGACAATGATCGCAACAAAGACGATGAGCAAGGCGAAGAGCACGGATTTTTCGATCAGTTTGCGAGCGGCGAGGAAAGCTTTGTCGCGTTCAATTTCCGAGATTACGGTTAATCCACCGATATCAAGTTTGGAGTAGGCGAGGATGAATGCTTGTTGATTGCGAGCTAAGTATTCGCGCGCTCCCGTTGGGAATTTGGTTTTGATGATGTCTCGTACAACCGGCACGTCCGTCAATGACTCGGCTTTGAGAACTTTGTTGCGGTCGGGATGGACAACGATGCGGCCTCGATCATCGATAAGATAGGTGCGATACATCTGCGACGTCGTAAACATTTTGACCAGTTGGTCTTGGCGTAGATAGCCAACGGCGATGATGTCCACGATGTTATTCTGCTGCGAGCTGAAGGGAATCGCGATCGCCAGCAGCGGCGCTCCTTGAGGTAGCGAGGCATTGTGAATATAAAAACCCCGCTCACGAGCCGGAGCAAACAAGGTCGCATTCTTGACGCGAACATCCATGTAGTACTGAGCGGTTAAGTTATAAGGCGCTAGATAAGTGGCCTCATTGAGTTCGATGAGGGGTTTGTGGGTGGTGTTCTCGGCGCTGCCGCTATAAAGCTGCAGGCTTACCAGATTGCCATCGGCGGCAAACATGCTTTGCAGGGCTTTGTTGCGCTCAGTGGCGTTTTGATGTTGTTGCGCATATGCGGCGGCGATCACGCGCATGGTTTTGGTAGAGCTATGCAATAACGTTGTTGTTTCGCTGGCGAGAAGATTGGCAAGCGAAGCATTGCTCTCGTAGATGTAACCTTTCTTGTCGTCGTTAAATAAATGAACAGCGAGGGCTAGATAGGCGAAGATCGAAACCGTTAATAGCGTGATCATCACGCCAAGAAATTTGTAACGTAGGGATAATGATGCCAAGCGCATGGGTTGCAACTTTCTATCTACGGACACTTATTAAGTTTTATTCTTGTTACTTATAGTTTACAGGATTGGGATGGTTGACCAAAGTCCATGCAACTCAGAAACATTTACCTAGCCTGATTGGATAATGCGTCAGCAAAGTTTTTTGGGGTTTTGCGCAAAGGTCGCTTTTGTTGCTATGATTTTCAGATATTATTCAGATATTAATCCCAGACTTATTTAGGTCCACGTACTCTAAACGATTCGATGGTACTGCGGACGACAAGATTTTCCTTCTTATTACGGCCCTCCAGGTACCAGTAAT
Organism: uncultured Oligoflexales bacterium; assembly: GCA_964652825.1. GTDB lineage: Bacteria > Bdellovibrionota_B > Oligoflexia > Oligoflexales > CAZZCU01 > CAZZCU01. The sequence goes on along the minus strand of CAZZCU010000022.1, from coordinate 12,642 downwards.
ATTTGCCATTGGCGGGCAGGCGTATGCGAAGCGAGGTCGACGTGGTTTCTTCCCGATGGTCGATTTTGTTAAAACTTTGATCTTTGCTGACCACGACATTGTAGGTATCGGCGTCGGAAATTTTGTTCCAGCTAAACGTAATCTCGCGCGAGGCATCGACGGTGACGACGGCGTCACCTTTGGGCGACTCAACTTCCGGTATGGATTGTGAGCGCGCAATTGTCAGCGTGTTGCCTTCCGTCCAATCGCTGGCTTGTCCGCCTTGAGCAAGACTGCGAACACGCCAATGGTAGTCGCCACTGGCAAGTTGGCGAATGTAACGTGTGTCCTGTACGACTCTATCGATGGTGAGCTTATTAAACTCAGCGTCTTTGGCTACCTGTAACTTGTAGCGGGTGGCGTTTTTAACTTCGGTCCAGCGAAAAGCGATTTCCGGCAAGTCGGCGCGGTAGGTAATGCGCGCTTCGCTGGGTGGTGCGATAGTCTCGGGTATTGCCAGCGGCGGAATATGACGCATCGCGAGCTGTGCGGGTTTTGACCAAGGACTAACGGCTTTATCCGGACCCAATGCTTGCACGCGCCAATAGTAGCGACCTTTGTCGATGGTTTGTAGATAGTTCAGTTGCGTGGTTTCCTGCTGTGTCACCAGGTCACTGAAATCTTCATTGCGCGCTAATTGGAAGCGATAGGCATCAGCATCTGCTACCTGCTCCCAGCTGAAAGATACCTCGGGAGGAGTTTCAGCGTAGCGCATGCGCTCGCCGGTACCCGGTGTCGCCAGATTTGGTGCTAATAAATTCAGCGGCGGTTTTTGTGGCGGTGGCTCGGGCAATTTCGGTATGGTTTTGGGCTTGGCGTCTTTTGGGCGTGTCATGGCGATTTGCGGCAGGGCCTTGGTCGCTGTCACCGGGCCGGTCAGATTAAGCTCATTGCTTGCAGGTGGTGTGGGCGCCGTCGGCAACACCGGTACATTGGCTGCGAGTAGCGCTGGCTGCGGATTCGTGTTCACAATCGGTAGTACGGGGACAATGGGTTTTTGCTGTGGTTTTTTGAACTCGACGAGTTGCTCCGCCGATGCCTCATGCGTAAAGCCACTTTCATCAACGGCTTTCACGCGCCAGAAAAAGTTGTTACGGGTATTTGTTTGCCAGGTGAAATTGACTTTATTCAGACGTTTGCGCAAGGTGGCGTTCTTACCTTGGCGGGCGAATTGACCATCACGAGAGATTTCCAGATCGTAGTTGGCGGCACCCTTGATCGGATCCCAGGCAAACTCGATACGATTGGTGGTCGGCTGGGCATTTAATTGATTCATGTTAACGATACGTAAGTTCGCCGGTGCTTCCAGGCCAGCCAACTCACGAACATTGAAAATGCCGGTTTCACTCCACGGCATCGGCATGTTTCTTTCTCTGCTGCGTATGCGCCAGAAGTAACGACCACGCGGGAGTGCTTGTGTAACCACGCGCGTATCGGTGGTGTTGGTTTTCCAGATGGTATTGCGAAAGGCTTCGTCGTTGGCGAGTTCGACGATAAAGGCATCACTACTGGAGAGCCATTCCAAAGCAACATATGTACCTTTGCGGGTCTCGCCCATTGGCCGGTAACTAATTGTTTGCTCAAATTGTGGGTTAACTAATTTGGGTGCCTGCAGACGAATAACTTCCAGGCGTCGTTCCTCGCTGACGTCAGCGACATTGCTTGTGGGATTGAACGCCGAGACTCGCCAGTAATAAGTACCCGGTTGCAAATTATTGAGCGAAACAGCCGTTGTCTGTGTTTCGATACGCGAAAGAATATTTTTAAAACTCTGGTCGTTGGCTAGTTCAAATTTATAGGTGCGTTTGGTTTGTTCGCTGGAGCGCCAGGTGAACCGTGTCGGTACTTCGGTTTTAACCGCATGGCGTACATCCCGTGGCGGCGCCTGTAAAAAAATGGGCAGTGTACGCACTTTGATGCGTGGCTCGGCTTTGGACACCTCACCCACCTGGTTTTGACTAAGAGCTACCGATTGGCCACCGGCCAGCATCTGCGCTTTACCTTCCAGGACGGTAAGTTTGATGCCGTCGTCTTTGGTCTTATGTAAGGCAATTTGCGCATTGGCGCTGGTAATCTGCGTTGTCCGGTTCCCGACTGTGATGTTGAGGGTGCCTGCGGCTTTATTGACTTTACCGGTGAATGATCCGCGCACCAGATTCAACGAGGCTTTTTGTTCGCTGAGATCAACAATAATCAGAGAATTTTCGTCAACGCTAAGGCCGGCGGCATTGTTGAATTTGATTTCCGCTCGCGAGTTGGCGTCCGTAAAAATCTGATCGCGTTTATAAATCGGCATGTTACGAGCCGCTGATTGCCAGACTGGTACGTCGGCGGTGCGATACTTAACGCCGTTGCGCATGTTCGCCAGAGTGGCAATGGGTTCGCCGCGGTTGGAGGACACGGTAACGGCAAACAAGCTGACGTCATAAAATAACATCAAGCCAATAATGCAGGCTCCGCAAAACGCTGTTAGCATAAGCCAAATTTCGCTGCGATCCCAGACGTGGTCGGGACGCAGTGGTAAGGTGGCTGGATTAGTGGTGGATGCTGTTGGTAACACGCTTGCCTTGACCTTTAGAATTTATGCCCTATGTTCATTTTCGGATAACAACCATAAAAATTGAGGTTAGGACGTTTAGGACTTGCTCAGATGGCTTTGGATAGTTGTAAACTATAAGCTTATTTCCCATGGGCTTTAGGTATTTGAAGGGGGCGGAAGATGGAAAGCGATATTAGTTTGCTGCAAGCTGACGTTGATGCGGCGGCGCAAAAGTTACAACAAGCGCAAGTCATGATTTCGCGTCAGGTTGTTGGTCAAAAATTATTGATCGATAGATTGCTTATGGGCCTCATTGCCGATGGCCACGTTCTGCTGGAGGGCCTGCCTGGTCTAGCGAAAACTACGGCGGTCAAAGCCGTGGGTGCGGCGACCAAGCTCAATGTCAGTCGTATCCAGTTCACGCCGGATTTATTGCCAGCGGATGTTACCGGGACGCAAGTCTATGACCCCAAGACTTTGAGTTTTGTCGTCAAGAAGGGTCCGATCTTCGCCAATATCGTACTGGCCGACGAAATCAACCGGGCGCCGGCCAAAGTCCAGGCGGCGTTGTTGGAAGCAATGCAAGAGCGTCAAGTCACCATCGGTGAACAAAGCTTTGTTCTCGAACAGCCATTTTTGGTTCTGGCAACGCAGAATCCACTGGAGCAGGAGGGTACCTATGCTTTACCCGAGGCGCAGGTCGATCGCTTTCTGTTCAAAGTCAAAGTTGGTTACAGTACGCTTGACGAGGAAGTCGAAATTGTCGCGCGTCAGGCGACCGGCAGCACGCAAGCGATCGAGCCGGTGTGGTCACGCGAGGATATTTTGCGGATTCGCGCTTTGGCCAGAAAGATTCACGTCGCCGACAAGGTGCGGCGTTACATGGTCGAGCTGGTGTTTGCCACGCGCGCTCCAGAAAAATACAATAATCCCGAATTAAAAAATTTATTGCAGTATGGCGGCAGCCCGCGTGCTTCGATCAGTTTGGAGGTCGCCGCGCGCGTGCAAGCCATTTTGCGCGGGCGTCCCTATGTGACACCGCAGGATGTCAAAGATATCGCCGGGGATGTCTTGCGTCACCGAATCATTCCCACCTATGAGGCGGAAGCAGAAGGCGTCAGCTCGGATGATATTATTCGTCGGCTTATGGAACGCGTGGATGTTCCCTGATGCTTGATCAAGAGACACTTAACAAGATCAAAGCCATGCAGTTGCGCGCGGGTTTTCTTGCCAGCGAGTTATTGGCAGGCGCCTACGAGAGTGCGTTCAAAGGTCAGGGCATGGAGTTTGATGAGGTGCGTGAGTATAGCCTCGGCGACGATGTGCGTTCGATCAACTGGCGGGTCACGGCTCGCATGCAGGCACCGTATGTCAAAGTCATGCGCGAGGAGCGCGAGTCGACATTGTTACTGATGATTGATGTCAGCGCCTCCATGCGCTTGGGAACCACTGGGCGAACCAAGCAGGATGTTGCCGCGGAATTGGCGGCGATTCTGGCATACCTGGCGATTCGCAGTCATGACAAAGTCGGATTGCTGGTGTTTTCTGATCATATCGAAAAATTTATTCCGCCACGCAAAGGCCGTGGACATATCTGGCAGATTATTCGCGCCGCGATGAGTCACGACGCTGGTCGGCATGCGACGGATATCAGCGCGGCGGCCGAGTATGCACGGCGGATTTTAAAACGCCGTAGTACGATTTTTGTCATCTCGGATTTTTTGACGAGCGGCTGGGAGCAAGCACTCGGCTATTTGCGGGCGCGTCATGAAGTTGTTGGTGTGACGGTCAGCGACCCACGCGAAGCCGAGATGCCGGCAGTCGGTATCGTCGAACTATTTGATAGTGAGAGCGGACGCCGAATTCTTGTCGATACATCGGCGCGCGGACAAAATACCTTGCTTGCCGAAGAATGGACGCGTTGCCGACAGGCAACACGGCAGGCTTTGTTTAAAGCCGGGATTGATCAGCTTACGTTAAGCACGGCCGGGAATCCCGTGCATGAATTGCGCCGGTATTTCTTGCGCCGTGAGCGACCGAGGCGGCGGCGATGAGTGATGCGATGCAAATACCGCAACCGCCACACAGCTTAAAAGGTCTGGTGGATGCGCCGCCGACGGCGATTCCCTGGTCGACGATCATTCTGAGTATCTGTGCTTTGGTGGTGGTTGTTCTGCTGGCGCGTTGGTTGTGGCGGCGCTTTGGCAAGCGGGCCGTGGTTGCTGTCGAATCGGCGCCGGAAGTCGCGTCGGTGGTATCGCGATTGTCAGCACAACAACGCCTGGATGCGTTGGCAATCGCGCAGCCGTTTGCGGCGCCGGCGCAACGGGCGTTTAGTTATGAACTTTCCCATATTCTGCGCCTGGGACTTAGCCAGGCCGCCGGCCGCGACGCTACCGATAAGACCACCGAGGAAATCGAGCAGCTGTTGCCACGCATCTGGCGTTGGCGGGATGAGTTGCTGCCGCAGTTTGTGCAAATGTTACGTGAACTGGATGCGGTAAAATTCGCCGCCACACCTTTAACCAGTGAGCGCGCTGCCGCGTTGCTCGCTGATGCGAGGTCTTGGTTGACGCGATTCATTCCGTTAACCACCGGTGTCTCGGCCGCCAATGTGGAGCGCTTGCCATGAGTTTTGCCTGGCCGCTCGCTTTGCTGCTCCTGCTGCCATTGTTCGCGCTGCCGCTTTTGCATTGGTTGTTGCCGCGACCACGGGGTTTGTTGTTTTCGGCGCTGGGCAATGTCACCGAGCGGCGTTCGACACGTTTGTTGACAAAAATTTTGCCGATGCTGCGCTGGCTGACTTTGCTGGCATTGGTGATCGCAATGGCACGACCGCAGATTCAGCAACAGCAGCAAAAACGCCTGGCCGAGGGTATTGATATTGTTATGGCGATCGATACCTCCGGCAGTATGCGGGCGCTGGACTTCAATATTGATGGTGAACGTTCTGATCGCTTGAGCGCGGTACGTCGCGTGATCGGCAGTTTTGTCGCTGAGCGCGCCAGTGATCGTATCGGCTTTGTCGTATTTGGTAGCGAAGCATTTACCCAAGCGCCGCTGACCGTGGATCATGCGATTCTGCAGAGTTTTCTCGCCGAGATTACGATTGGCATGGCTGGCGATGCCACGGCGATCGGCGATGCTCTCGCGGTGGCGGCGGCACGCTTAGAGAAAATTAAAAGCTCTAGCCGCATCATTATTCTATTAACCGACGGTAGCAATACCGCTGGTGTGATGGATCCAGAAGTTGCGGCGAAGGCCGCGGCGACGTTGGGGATTCGTATTTATACCATCGGTGTCGGTGCTGAAGGGCAGGTGCCGTTTCCCGTGGAGACACCTTTTGGTACGCGTATTCAGTATCGCCCAAGCGATCTTGACGAAACTCTGTTGCAGCGCATCGCTGAGATCGGCAACGGTCAGTACTTTCGTGCTTACGATACCGATTCGCTAACGGCCGTGTACGCAGCTATCGATAAGCTGGAAAAATCCCGCCTCAATCGTCCGGATGGCGCAAATTATCGGGATCTCTTTGGCTGGTGGCTGGCGGTGGCATTGGTGTTATTGAGTTTGGAGATGGTGCTGGCGTTGACGCGTTTGCAGAAGGTGCCCGCATGAGATTTGCTGCTTCCCATATGCTCGTCTGGATGTTGGTCGCGGTGCCGCTGACGGCGTTGCTATTGTGGTGGGCGCGGCGCCGACAACATCGCAAACTCCAAGCCTACTGGGGGGCGAGTCGTGGCGCGCAATTATCGGGAATGATGCTGCCGCAGCGGCGTTGGCGGTTCTGGGCGTTATTAGGGAGCGTGATTTTTTTATTTATCGCCGCCGCGCGACCACAGTGGGGTTTTACCTGGCAGCGTCTGCCGGCTTTGGGCAAAGATGTTTTCGTGGTCGTGGATGTGTCCAACAGCATGCTGGCACAAGATATACGACCAAGTCGTTTGGCGCAGGCAAAACGCGAGATTTTTGATTTGTTGGCGGCTGAGCCACCCGCGCGTATCGGACTGGTGGTGTTTGCTGGGGCCGCGTTTCTTTATTGTCCGTTGACCAGCGACCATGAGGCGTTGCGTATGTTTGTTGAGGATTTGGATCCCAGCATGATGTCACGCCAGGGTACGGCACTTGGTCAGGCGATTGCGGTGGCAGCCGAACGCTTGGCCATCGCCGCGCCGGAAGAATCCGCTGGCAAAGCGATCGTGGTTATCACTGATGGCGAGGATCAGGAGGTTCAGGCCGAAGACGCGGTGCACGCCGCCACCAAGCAGGGCATTGATTTCGCGTTTATCGGCATAGGCACGACTGAAGGTGCGCCGATCCCCGAAGTCGGTGGTGGTTTTAAGAAGGACGAGGAGGGGCGAGTGGTTGTCTCGCGTTTGGGCGAAGCAACGTTGCAGAAGCTGGCTGATGCATCCAACGGTGTGTATGTTCGTGCGGATGTTACGGATGCTGATCTCGCGCGCGTGTTGCCCTTGTTTCAAGGTGGTGATCCCGTTGATGGCGCCGAGCGCGATGGCGAGCGCCGACAAATCTGGCACGAACAATACGTCTGGTTTGTGCTTTTGGCATTTTTGCTGCTTTTTCTGGAAAGTCTTAGCAAAATAAGCGGATGGAAAATTGATTTTCAAAAAACCAAAAAAAATAGGCAACAGATGTGGGCTTTTTTGATAATCTGGTTAGTGAGCATTCAATTTAGCACGATTACATATGCGAACGAAGACGCGCGACGGCGTGCAGCACATGCTGCTTTCGAGCGCGGTGAGTTTGCCGAGGCGGCTGGTAAATTTCTTGAACTTGAAGTGGATAAACCTGCACACGAACCCCACATTTACAATCGGGCTGTCAGCCAGTTTCATGCGCAACAATTCGACGATGCGCGTGCGGGCTTCGCACGCGCGGCACAGAGCGCCGATCAAGCCTTGGCGGCACGATCATACTTTAATCTCGGCAATACGGAGGTAGCGCGGCATGACCTAAATGCGGCTATTGCAGCCTATGAGAAAGCTTTGCAGATCACGCCTCAGGACGAGGCTGCCCAGGAGAATTTAGCCTGGGCCAAAGAGCAGCTCAAACGCCAGCAGCAACAGGAGGCTCCTAGTGACTCAGGACCGGCAGATAAAAATCCGCAGACGACTCCGGATAATCAGATGTCCTCTCAGACTCCCAGTTCGCATTCAGATCAAACGTCTACTTCGTCGCCGTCTCAAACAACGTCTTCAGATGCAGCAACAGCATCTGCGCCAGAGACACAAAAACGCCCAGATTCGCAGAAAACTGACGAGCCTATGGCCGCAGATTCACGTCAGTCGCAGCCGTCGGGTGCTGGACATGATGAATCTCACACCGAATCAGCGCCGGCAACGCCTGATCATTCGCAAACGCGAGCCGCGCCAGCTAATGCTGCAGGGGTCAGCCTAGATCAAGAACAAGCCAAGCGGACGCTGCGCCGTGCGAAAGACGCCAAGCATCGGCGTGTGCAACCTGCGTCTACAGCCAAGCAAGCCAATTCCGACGAAGCCGTTGATGAGTCGCGGAGGGATTGGTAGATGGTGCGTTATTTTTTATCCTCGTTCGTTGTCCTCGTCGTTGGTGGTTTCTTTTTACCAGATCAGCTTGATGCCGGCTCTTTGACAGCCGAAGTTGATAAAACTGTTGGTACGATCGACGACCAATTTGAATATACTCTGACCGTGACCGGTAGCGCCGAAGGCGAGCCGAAATTACCAGCCATTGATGGTATCCAGATAGCCGCTAGTGGCACCTCTACCAATATTCAAATGAGTTGGGGCAAGTACGAGAAAGAAATCTTATATCGTTATGCTTTGCAACCAACCCGTACCGGTAAAATTACAATTCCAGCCATCCAATTAAAAATCGACGGCGCGGTGCAAGCATCATCGCCGATAACCTTGACGATCAATGCCGTAGACTCCTCGGGCGCAACACCTGGCGGCTCGGATCATCAGCCGACCGCTGACGCGGCACCGCAGATGTTTGTTGAGCGCGAACTGAACAAAAAAGACATTTATGTCGGCGAGGCCGTAGTTAGTACCGTGCGCTTTTATGCGCGCGTGCAGGTTGGTCGCGCGTCAGTCAACGACAATACACCGAAGCTGATCAAGCGCGTGCCGATCAAGGGCGAAAAAACTTATCAAAAAACCATCAATGGCCAGCGTTATGATGTGACGGAGATCAGCGAGGTGCTAGTTCCGCAGGATGCTGGCGTGTTTAAACTCGAAGGTTATCAAGTTATCGCCGAGGTCGCGGCGCCTGATGGCGGTGGCCGCCGTCGTGGCGGGCGCGGCAGTCTGCTCGAAGAGTTTATGCGCGATCCGTTCTTTCGCGGCGCGACCATGGTGACGCGGCGCGCGAGTGCGCCGGTTTTAACTTTAACGGTCAAGGCATTGCCCGAGGCTGGTCGCCGCGCGGATTTTTCCGGTCTGGTGGGTGATTTTAATTTGACGGTTGATGTGAGTGCTCGGCAGTTGCCAGCCGGCGACACACTAACGTTGACCCTAGGTGTTAACGGCGTTGGATCGGTCGAAAGTATGTCGTCGCCGCAGCTTGATCTTGCCGGCAAAATGAAAATTTATCCGGATCAACCCAAATTCAACGATGACTACAACGCTGAGAACGGCATTCGCGGTCAGGCGGAATTCAAGTATGCATTGGTGCCATTGGTGGGCGGTAAACTTGATTTGGGTAGCGTGCGGTTACAGGTTTTTAATCCCAGCACCGCCAAGTACGAAGATAAAACCGTGGCGCTTGGTGTGGTCGAAGTGCTTGGTCATGTCGCAGCAGCTTCCGCATCAACACCCGCTAGTCGCGCGGCCACGGCGCCGGTAAATACGCGCGCAAGCGATTTGGTTGAGCCGAAAAATTCAGCAGCACTTTCGGCACGCGATGCATTGCAGCCGCGTGATTATGTATATGCTGCTGTATTGGCGGGGATACCATTTGTGCTTTGGTTGGTGCTCATGGTTATCGCTACCATCCGCCGGCGCGCTGGCACCGAAGTTGGTGGCGTGCGGCGACAGCGAGCGCATTTGCGACGATGCTTGCGCGACAAGCTCGCCGAGCTAGATGGGCAATCACCTGCTGATGAGAGTCAGCTCGTAGTCTTAGGGCAATTGTTTCGCGATTATCTTGGGACCTATGTCGGCAGTCATGGTGCGGCATTGACCGAAGCAGAGTTAACGCTGCGGATGCAGGAACAGGATTTGTCAGCGAGTTTGCGCGAACAAGTGATTGCAGCGATGCAAGTGTTGGAGCGCGCGGTTTATTCGGGACACAAGCTACAGGCAAGCGAGTGGTCCAAGTTGCGGGAGCAGTTGCTTGCCGCTTTGGACGAGTTGCGGAGGACAGGTTCATGATGACGTTTTGGGCGAGGCTTGTCGTGATCATGGCGGCGATTATCTGCTTGGACAGTCCAAAAATTGCGCGTGCCAGTACAGTACAAACACAAAGTCAGATAGAGCTGGATGGTGCCAGTGCTGGGATTTATTACAACTTAGGGCATGCCGCTTATCGTCAGAATGAGTTGGGCATGGCGATGGCGGCGTTTCTGGCGGCACGAGACCTTAAACCGCGCGATGCCGATACGCTGGCGAATATCGCGTTTCTGCGGAGCAAGCTTCAAGATCAACTTGATGTCGATGTTCGCCGCAGTGCGTGGGATAGTTTGTTCGCCTGGGCGTTATATCTGTCAGCGCGCGAATGGCTGTATCTTGGTGCCGGCATGCTCGCGCTATTGTTTATGGTGGCGAGTGCGCGCATCGTGTTCCCACGGCGCGCTATTCTACGCGGCTTTAGCTGGAGCTTGCTGGCTTTGCTGATCTTGTTAACACCGCCGGCGCTTTATCGCCTGCTTGCCGCTCCAACCTGGGGTGCAGTGACGCACAGCGAGGTAGCGGTGCAATCCGGCCCCGCCGAAACCGGTTATGTGACATTGTTTCAGTTGCATGCCGGTGCGCCATTCGTGGTTTTGGACAGCCAGGGTGATTGGTACAAAATCCAATTAAGCGATGGCAAAAAGGGTTGGGTCGCAAATTCCGCCGCCCAAGTATATAGTCTATAGATGCAGCGAAAGCGTATTGTCTGGTCATTATTTGGTGGATTGCTGGCGGAGCTGGTCAATAAAATCAGCCCACTGCTGATACTGCATTTTGCCGCGCGCGCTATCGGCGTTCAAGGTTTTGGTGTCGCGCAATTCGGCTTGTGGCTTTTAGACTTTGCTATCTTCTTTGTCGCCTTTGGCTACCACGACATTGGCGCTATTGAACTCGGTAAACAAAAAAATAATTCTCAAAACGTCAAAGCTATTATCGGTGAGACTCTGATCCTGCGGCTTGGGCATATGCTGGTAGCGATCGCAGCTCTGATCATCTGCATTCGTGTTTTCCCTAATTATCAAGCCTATGCCGCTGTGCTTCTGGCATTAAGTTTTATGCTGGTGACCAGTGCATTGGATATGACCTTTGTGCTGATTGGCAGTCAGCGCCTGCCGGTGCTTAGCACGTTTATGATTATCGGCAAACTGCTCAGTCTGATCGGTATCATCTATATGGTAGATGGTAGCGAGGACACGATTCGATACGCGGTGCTCACCGCTGCCGCCAATGGTTTTGTCAATCTGGCGAGCTTTGCTTTTGCTTTGTACCATTTTGGTTTTAGTTGGCCGAGCCGGGCAAAACTTGGGGTGCGTTTGCGCGCTGCCACGCCGTATGCACTGCGGATTTTTTTGGTGCTTATCTTGGAGCGCTTCGACATGTTTATTGTCGAGCATTATCTAAGCCAGACGGGTACCGGCTTGTATGCGGCACCAGTACGACTGGTACAAAGCATTATTCCACTAACCATAACCATAAGTGCGGTATTCTTTTCGGAGATGGTTGCTATCCATGAGCACGACGAAGAAGCGCGGCGGCGGCATCTGTGGCTCGGAATTAGGCTGATGATTCTGGCGTTTTTGCCGGTGGTATGCGGTATCTGGTTTGTCGATACTGATGTGATGACACTTATTTTTGGTGATGAATTTCGCCACGTCGGACCGGTATTGAGTGTACTGATGTTGGGGATCATTGGTCAGGTGCTGATTCTCGTTTTAGGTCATCAGGTGCTGCTGTTGAATGGCCGCATCAACACTCTCAATCGTCTGCTCGCTTATGGCTCCTTCTTTGGCATTCTTCTTGGGATGGAGCTGGTGGGACGCTATGGGCTCATGGGTGGCGCACTGGCCAGCGTGATCGCGCGTATCGGCGTGGGTCTGACGATATTATTTATCTGTCGCGCGGCTCTGGCGCGATGTCCTGTAGATCATGTTCTGCGCGCGTTAGCGCCTAGTGCCTGTATGGTCGCGGTACTGGTTTTGACGGGGCACGTCAATTTATACGTGACAATTTTGGCGGGGGCGATTAGTTATTTGGCATCTGCCGCGACATTTAATTTTCGAGAGCTCAAGACTATCGTTCTATTGGCGCGGCGGCGTTTAAATCACTAATGCAAGAAAAGGGGAGTCGAATGCGTTTGTTACAAGTAATGAGTATCTTGTGGCTTAGTTTGGCAGCGCCGGTCGTGCATGCGGATATAATCGAAGAAGAATCTGTTGATGTCATCGATGCCGATATCGATATGGCTTCTTTGTTGCCATTTTCGTTTCCGTGGATGAACCACGCGCAACGCGGCACCGCTTATAACACTGCAAATCATAAAAACGGTGTATTTGTTATCGAAGCATATTTTCAAGCTTGTCCGGCGTGTAATGTGAGTGCTCCCTTTGTGAACGCTCTGGCAGCTGAATATGCCAATCAACCGCGTGTTCAAGTCCTGGATGTTGGCAAGGATCGGCGCGATGCTGATTACACCATGTGGATTGACCGCCATAAGCCCAATCATCCTGTGCTTCAAGATAGCGAATTAAAATTGCTGAACAAGCTTGGTGTAACCAGCTATCCGACCACCGTGGTGATCAATTGTCGCGGCGACATTGCTTATTCAGAAAGCGAAGTCTGGAACGAAAACGTCAAGCGGAAAGTTAAAGCCAAAATTGACGAATTACTTGCCGC
>CAZZCU010000021.1:0-38485 GCA_964652825.1 uncultured Oligoflexales bacterium | reverse complement strand
TCATAACGAGAGAATTATGAGGCGGTTGGCAACACACGAGTAGAGCAGTTTTCACGGTTCCCACGGATAACTGTTGTCGATCCATGCTGTTCCCGGTTGCGGGGTAATGCCCGTGGCTTCGACAAAGTCGGTGTAATTGAAGGCGCCCACAGGCATACCGGCATCAGTGAGTAACGTTCCAGTAGGCGCGAATCCTGTCAAATCTGTACCACTATAATTGGTACCATCCGATCCAGTGGTAGCAATATTAGCCGCGAGTGTTGCCCATGGCACATTCATGGCGTCGCTAAAATTCACTTCATAAAAACTCGCGGTGATTGCTGGTTGCCAGCCAGCCAGGTCGACACCCGTGAAGGTGGAATGACTAAATCCGCCCCCATGCGTATTGGCGTTTATGGCGGCCCAAGGCAGATTCGTTGCATTAGTATAATTGATGCTCTCCAGCGGTGACGGAGTCGGTGGATTCCAGGCACTAAGGTCCAAGCCAGTAAAGTTTGAGGCCTGAAAACCCAAAGGATGGGTGTGAGCGTTTAATCTCGTCCAGGGAATATTGATGGCATTGGTGTAATTTATACCTGAGATATTAACACCCGGGTCTGGTTCCCAATCACTAAGATCAACGCCCGTGAAATCAGAGCTGCTGAATCCAAAATTGGCGGTGTTTTCATTTAGCGCCGGCCATGGGATGTTCGTGGCGTTGGTATAAGTGATTCCATAGATGATAGCATCGTTTGCTGGATTCCAGCCGGTTAAGTTGACGCCGGTAAAATTGGAACCATATAAACCACTCGGATGCGTATTCGCATGTAAAGCAGCCCACATAATATTGGTGGCATTTGTGTAATTGATCAGGATGATATTTTTAGCAGGGGGCGGATTCCAAGCGGCTAAATTCTGGCCCGTAAAATTTACAGACTGAAAGCCGGCGGCGTTCGTATTCGTATTTAATTTCGCCCATGGAATATTGCTCGCATTTGTAAAATTTATCAGACTAAGATTCGTGTCATTGGATGGAGTCCAGCCATTAAGGTTGACACCGCTGAAGATCGATCCCTGCATGTTGTTGGTATTGTTGTTATTTATCACTGACCAGTCGATGCCAGTGGTGTTCGTGAAATTAATGCGGCGAATGTGCGCATCTGGATCGGGGCTCCACTGACTCAAATCCAGACCGGTAAAGTTGGAGTTGGTGAAGCCAGCAGCATGGCTATTCGCATTTAACAGTGCCCAAGGAATACCTGTAGCATTAGTATAATTTATATTAGAAATGTTTTTGTTACCACTGGGATTCCAGCCGTTCAGATTAACGCCAGTGAAATTTGAATTCGAGAATCCCTGAGTTGTTGTATTTGCATTGAGCTCATTCCAGGGAATGTTGGTCGCATTAATATATATAATTGCATCAATTCTTTGGTTAGCTGGTGGGCTCCAACCACTTAAATTGACGCCTGTGAAATTGGATCTATTTAGGCCATGGGGGTGCGTGTTGGCATTCAGTGCAGCCCACGGGATATTTGTGGCGTTAGTATAATTAATGCCACCCAGACTTTTGTTTATGGGTGGTATCCAGCCACTTAAATTCACCCCTGTGAAGTTGGCATATGTAAAGCCAGCGTTGTTTGTATTTGCATTGAGTTTAGTCCAGGGGATGTTGGTAGCGTGGCTGAGATCGATAAAGCCTAAATACTGCGTTGTGACAGGACTCCAGCCGGACAAATTCAGACCCGCAAGTTTGAGTGCTGTTGATCTCGGGTCGATGCCATTCAGTTGGGCGCCGGTGAGATTGGTATTCGTAAAATTAAAACCAGAAATGTTACGATTGGTCAGATCAACTCTAGACATATCCAATTCAGTTAACGACGTGTTTTTAGCCGCCGCAACCATCATCAGGCGCCAGAAAGCTTTCTGTGCCGCGGTTGTTGTCATTGCCGTGGCAAGACCGAGATCCTGGGCAATGATCCGATTGATCGCGCGTGACAACGTTCCGCGTCGCGCATCATCCATGGTCGTCGTGCGCACATTGGCGAGTGATAGACCTTGGCTGGCATCTAGTTCGTCGATACGACAAATAAACTCGTCAATCTGAGTAGCGCTAATATTTTTGTCTTGTAGCACCGCGAGCCAGTCATCTTTGTTATCAGCAATCTTAGTTGCCGCAAAGCTCATACTCGCCGAGATGTATGGCAGATCATGTAAGACGTTGCCCGTGGTGTTACGAAACCATAGTGACAGAATGATATCAGTGTTGTCGCTATCCGCATGGATTGCGGCAGGTACGGGTAAAGGCGTCCAGTCGCAGTCGCTATGATCGGTTGAGTTTTGCTTGAGGCAGTATTGTGTGGCGCCGGTCGGAGCGCTCACACTGGTTAGCTTGATGCGAGGACAAAAGAAATCTTCCGCAATCGTATCCGGCTGCGCGATAAGTACGAGCGCAGTCGGATGTGGTATGGGTGTTTGTTCAGCCGGTGCTGTATGCTGTCGATGTATCTTGAACTTGCCACGTATGCAGCCACTTGTTGCGATTGCAACAATAACAATGCTAGTTAATAATGTGTTTGCTCTCGACATTATATAGCAGCCCCGGATAGTGTTTTTCCCCGCATATTCTATATTCGGTCAAATTTGATTATTTCTTAGGGCGGCGGGGGCCTTTTGATAGATTTCAATAATTTTAGTGGGTTATGAGAGTCAGTAATTCATATTTTCAATTCAAACAATTCCGTATTGATCAGGATCGTTGCGCGATGAAAGTCTGCACCGATGCCTGCGTATTCGGGGCATATATCGAGCCGGCTGCCGCACGCCGTATTTTAGATATCGGGACTGGCACCGGTTTATTGGCATTGATGTTGGCGCAAAAATCCCAGGCGCGTATCGACGCGGTGGAAATTGACGCTGACGCGGCGGATCAAGCGCGGACAAACGTGGAGCGCAGTATTTATGCTGATCGTGTTCGTGTTCATCACGTCAGTATTCAGGAATTTGCCGCGCATGATACACCGATAAAGTATGATCTTATCTGCTGCAACCCGCCATTCTTTGAAAATTGTTTGCGTTCCGTCAATCAACAGCGTCGCATGGCGCGGCACACGGATACTTTGTCGTTCGTGGAGTTGATGGGCAGCGTGGCGAGATTATTGGCGCCGGGCGGACGTTTCTTTGTTCACGTGCCTGTGGAGTTTGAAGCTTCGTTTCTGGGGGCAGCTACAAATGTTGGTTTGAGTTTTGACCAAAGAGTCCTGTTACGTCATTCTCGCCAGGTCCCACCAAATCGGGTTTTTTTACGCTATGTATGGGGGTTATCAACGGTGGCGGAGCAGGATGAGCTTGTGCTTCGCAATGATGCCGACACCGATTATGACCCGCGGGTGCGTGCGATGTTGGTTCCTTATTATGCTTCTTTGCTTTAGACTATTACCAGGTATAGTCCGCAAATAAAAAAGCCCGACAACAAGGTAAAGGAGAGACGATGGTAAGCGCTTTTCGCCAAGCTTTGTTAATTTTTACGCTGATTTTGCCAGCAACGCAGGTATTTGCCTTTGCCGAGGCGGAGTTTCCCGCTGTTGATCAGGATGAATATCAATTTGTCGCCGAAAGTTGCGGTCAATCGGAACAGGCGGCACGTTATCGCGCGCGACGCATCGCCGAGGAGAGAGCTGCGCATTTGCAGGCGCAGTGCGAGGCGACCGGCGGCGTATTTTCGGTGCGATATAGCAATGGATATTGTACGCCATATGAGCCGTCCGATCCTTCTTGTCCAATCATCTGTTCGGTGATTGGTAGGGCGACTTGTGCTTCGGGGTATTAGTCGCTGTAACGATAGCGGCCGCAACGATTAAGCCCAGAAGCGGGATATGCAATGATACCGGAAACAGTAGAAGAAAAATCGTAAATCCAAGAGCCAGTCGCGCCGGATGTACCAAATTCTGAAGTTTGATGGCAAAAAATATCAAAAAATAACAAAAAGTAGCCAGACCAATAATACCGCCATAGAAAGTCAAACCTCCCCACGTCGAGAGCACGCCGATTTTTGAAAAGTAGGTATTGTTGGCGAACAGGTCCATGGTCTGCACATAGTTAGTGGCATACTGCGACCAATTTTCGTTCATTCGTGGCAGACCGCCGGAATCCCAAAAGGCTTTTATCGACCCAACAATATGACCTATGCGATCGTTAGCACTGGCATCCCGCAACACGACCTGAAGAGGATCGTTTAAGCTGAGCGCAAGCAGGTTAAGTATGCGTGAATGCCCCATGAGCAACTCATGCCCCTCGATCTGATACAAAATAAATAATCCAAAGACAAAGCCTGCCATGGGAACGGTATAGCGTACGTTGAAGAGAAAAATTGTCAGCAGCAGAAAAGCCACTCCTGAGGCAACACTGCTGCGAGCTAGGATTGTCGTTGCTACAAATGCAGTGATGGCAATGACTTTGGTGCTTTTCAGTGGTTTGAGAATGGATAAAGCGAAGACTAAAAGAATCATGACAATACCATATTGAGATGGCTCTGGTGCCAGTGAGGTAACGCCACGGATTTGATCCGTTCGCAAATTGAATAACGCAAACGAAAATAAATCTTTGCCAAAGAATTCCTGGAAACAAGCGGCCAGTGTCCATAGCGCAAGGCTGGCATAGATGAAATATACCACTGCCTGGCGGTGAGTTCGCAAAAGATACAAATAGATGCTGGCAAATATCACTATCGATAAAATGCCAAAAACAAGTTTGAACTCCCAAACATCACTGGTGTCTTTAAGCAAAGCTTTGGCGAGAAAAGCCAGGAAAAGCAGCCAGGGTATATAGAAATAGCGGGACAGGTGCATCTTGCCGCATAAGCAGATAACGAGCGCCGTGGCTAACGCATAAGGCTGAAGATCACTGCGCGTGCAATAACTGCTACATACATAAGGAAAAAAAGAGAAAAAGAGAAAGCTCGTAAATAACGCTGCGAAAAAAATGCGTTGCATCAAATCTTGTTCTTAAAAAGAATGTAGGTGACCATGAGCGACAGATACATCAAAGCGCAGCTAATGCCAAAGAGTGCAGCTCGGGTCATATTCAATAATTGTGACTTGTTTTCGTATGAGATGACTTTCGATTTATCCAGTAGCAGAAAATTTTCTACCGTTGTTTTGTCATCCATTAGTAGCTCAAAGAATGATAGCGAAGCTCCCGCGAGAATTCGCAGCATTCCGACTTTGTTCGCCTCGATCGGCGTAAAGCCGGATTTCAGTTCTTGTATCATGAGTTCGTTGGTGAACTTGGGATCAAAGGCGGGATGCTTTTCCGCGATGCTTTTACCAGCAGCTTTGGCTTTGGCGGTTAGCAGACGATATAAATAAGCATCGATGCCAAATGTCTGGAGTTTTAGGGCAAAAATTTCGTTCCAGTTGAAATGTTTTTTCCCCTCCAGAACTGGCCGTATAAATATGTCCAGCAGCTCTTGTCGCTGTTGTGTTAACAATGCCTGGAATTGTTCGCTGACTTCTCTTTCGTCTTTATCAGTCGCAACCGTGAATTCAATATTGCAAGTGGCGAATCCCCACGAGTCGAAACAGGAAAAATTAGCCGATAAGTTCTGAGCCTGCTTTTCGATAACTTTGCGAAGATGAATTTTGGTTGCATCGAGAATATCAGGGGGAATATTGGTGATGGAAACCATGAGATTGCTCGTTGGCAAACTGCGGGTCTCGGAATAAAGAGCGTATCTGGCAAAGCCGGCCACGACGAAAACCAGGCAGGATGTTGTAATTAATTTTCCGGCATCACCTTTTACCTGCCGCCAAAGGTCTAGGAACTGATTCATCTGCGGGTATCCCGTGCGTTCGGATTGTAACTTGTTACAGATGCGGATCGTGGCATGTAACTGTTCAGAAAGCAAGAAAAAGGGCGGCTCCGGAGGGCCGCCCTTTGTTCAAATCAGGAGTTAGAATCGACTATTCCGCCCAGCACGAGCTGACAAGCAGGATCTGTAGCGTGGATTTCGCCACCACGGCCAAAGACGAGCAGCCGCCGTAAATGTCATTTGCGTCTGCTATCGTGTAAAGCTCGCTTGCCGGCGTGTCGAGCAGCGCGGCGCTTAGCATGTGACGCAGTACGCTTTTATCTTGTACTGTGGCATCGGGTGTATCCTTGGTAACAACGCCGATCGCCGTGGCGATGTTGTGCTCACTGAACTTAAGCTTGCGGACCACAACCTCGCGGGGTTTGTTGGCGCCGGAGCCGCGGATGACGTACACCAATTGTTTCACGGTATTTTTGATGGTGGTGGGTTTTACGCCATGACGAAAATTGACGCGATTGACTTGCAGCGACTTCAAGTCAACGTCCCAATACCCCTCGAAATGTTCAAAGGTGCTGGCTAAATCCTCAAGACGGGGATCCTCTAACCCAAAAGCACGATCAAAGCTGGCGGCGAAAGCCGGTTGAACAGAAGTAAGCGTTAAAAGAAGAACCATGGCTGAGGCGATTTTTGCGATCATAATATTTTCCTTTCTCTAAAAAATAAGGTTAAGGCAAAACGCTCCTGCCGAGTGTTATGCGCCCCATTTTAAAATAAGTATAATGCATATTATGTAAACAATTATTCTATTTAAGAATTATGGTGAGTTTTTGCTGCTTGATGATTTGTCACCGCATGCGTTTGTGGTTATTTATATGTAAATTGTTTTAGATATCTTAATTCCTTGGCCTCTTTTTGGCAAAATACTTAATAGTTCCAGGTTTTTAAATTTTAAAAATCCTTTAAGCTTATCTTACCAAAAAGCGAATCAGTAAGATGGCAAAGGAACTTTTATGAGTGCTACAAAAGAAAAATCTAAGTTTCCAATATGTGAAGCGGGAGGCTCGCTCTTGATCGCAGTCTTTTGCCTGGGCCTCATGTCCGCCATAGTCTTACTAACCACACAATGTGCTAATGAAGTTAGCTTGACTGTCAAAGTGCGTGAGCGTCTGCAGCGGGAGCAGATGTTCGTTCACTATCTGAAGAATGCGACTGATTGCCGCGAGACTATTCGCCGCCACGGCGGTTGTGATGGCGCACCGATGGATTTATACACACGTACAGGCAAAAAAATTCCTGATCTGACGCAGTGGCCGGGATTTGCTGTGCCCGTTGTGACTTGCATCGTGGTTGCTCCCATGCCGTTCCCTCAATACGCTCTGTCGGGCATTCCGAGTTCAGGCATTCCGAGTCGAGAGCGTTTTGATGTCAATAACGCGATGCCATCGGGTGGCAGTTACTTGACTACATCATATGAAATGACTACCTCCCCCGATCCGATTTTCAACGCCACACGATGGAATCTTTGGTTCAGCCTGCAAATTGAATTTCAAGGTTTAAATTCCATTCCGGCAGGATCTAAGAAAGATATCTATTACTACAAACTTGGCGCTGGTCCTCAGTGGGTGCATACAGCTAATACTTGGGTGTCTTTTGCACCCGGTAGCAAACCATGGGTTTGTGATGATGGCTACGAGTTGGAAATATAATATGCGACGATTTGCGCGACATTATTGTTCAATCAAACTTAACGCCGGTGTGAGTATTTTAGAAGGTATCATTGGTACCGCTATCTTAATCGTGATGATTCTGGCCAGTATGCAGCTAGTGGTCCATTATATGCGTGTCATTCGGCAAGCTACCATCGACAGAGCGGTCATTCAGGCAAGAGAGTTTGCTTATGGCAATACCAATTGTTTTTTGACGAGCAAAGGTCAACAGGCGGCATGCGCTGCTGGCAATTATATAGCCGTAGCAAGCAATGATAATCGTACACCATACAAAGAGTTATTCCCCGCTGCCGGCAAAACATTCAATGGTTTTACAACAGATGCTCCCCCTGAATCAGTGCGTTTTTTGCTGTCCTTGCGCGCCAGCTGCCATAATGAAAAAGATTTTTACCGATTGCACTTTGAATATCGGCTGCAGAACCCTAACGGCAGTGATGTGATTGATGTGCTGACAGACAAAGATAGCCCGGCAACCAAAAATCATGGTGTCTGGTCGGCATTATTTAAAAATTCTGCCCAAGACGTGAATTGTAATGTGCCGCCAAGCTATACTGGCGGCAGATGGTATGGCACTACAGGAGAGGCGTGCGCCCTCAGATGCGCTGCGGAGAGTAAAGTCAATGTACCCGACCCGCAAGGTTACCGTTGCATAAGCAACAATGCTCGAAGTACCAACGCATTTCGTGAACTTATAGGTAACCCTGACACTGAAACGAACCTAGATCTGGGTTTGAGTTCAGGTGAACGTGGCGGCCCAGGCTTCTGTTACCTGTATCGGCACGATAGCGTTCCGGTCATTATTGACGACAGTAATCCAAGCAATGAAACGAGAGGGTGTTATTGTGCAGACGGCTAAGTCACATCCTTTACGGCGTCACTCGCAAACGGGCTTGTCTTTGCTTGAGATAATGCTTGGAGTTGCCATCAGCCTCGTAGGCATCGTCACTTTGACATCGGCATGGTCACAGATTCGTCCGGTGCTCACCATTGTAAAACAGTATCTGCTAGAAACAGCACTTGAGGACAAAATCGTGGTGCATTTGTCCTGCAATGCAAGTCGCAGTATGGATGTTGCTAGTAAATGTGTGAAGAGTGAATGGGGGCTATTATTATACAACGCTCAATCAAAACATATATTGGACTACGACAACACAAAAAAGCGTTATACATACCAGGGTTACGAAGTGGAAGGTCGCTGTAAGGGTGCTGGCTATGTGCAGGTGCGTTACCGCCCAGTTGATAATGTTAGTGCTAAGTGGAAATATTTATTTAATGGGTTAGGCTCATCTTGTGGCCGCGAACCTCTGATAATTGATGGCCCACTGGAAGGGACGTATGTTGCAGCCTACTATTCCGATATACCGGTGCCCTGGAATCCACAACCAGACTGGAAAACGATTCCAGCACCAGTAGGGAGCAGTACCCAATTAATACAAACTCCGTTGAATACTAAGATTTTATGCAAACAGATGGGCTATGATGGTCCAAGCTATGTCGAGAGTCGTAAATATAAAGCGTTAACGACATCGGCAGCTACGGACATGAAAGTTGGAGCGGGCGACGGCCCCAATCATGGATTTACCGGCGTCACTAATGAACCCATTACTTTCTTTAATCGAGGGACACAGCAGTTTCACACAATTACTAGTGTTCATACGGGTCCTGGCAAGACTTTTGAAAAGCCGTTCACAACATCGTCGCCCTGGAATTACAGAATCGGTAGACTTCATTGCGGTGGTTAAACAAGGCGTCGAATGTAAAAGAGCTTGTCTAGAAATCAGTTATTGAGTTTTGCTTTTATGATTTGCAGCTCCCTCAGCATTGCTGCGTCTTTTGGTCGGTTCATGGCAGACTTTGCGAGAATGAGATCGTCAAGAGACATTACTTTGCATGCTTGACCAAAAACTGAGATCTGGACGGCTTGTTCTGTAACGCGGTTATAATCACCGACGCCAGTTATATGGCTTAGTAAGTCAATGACGCCGATGTCTGTGGCGAGATAAAGATTTTTTATTTTGCTGATATCTGCAGGGTATTGCAGAAATGAAAGTTTTTGCGGTGTGATCCGCAAATACGGATGATAGTCTTTCAGTGCAACTCGCAGCTTTGTGATATTTTCTTCTGATAAAAGAAAACAGAGATCTAAATCTTGAGTCACCAAAGAAGAGCCATGCAAAACTCCGGCAAACCCACCGACAATGACAAACTCTAGTTGAAGATCAAGAAAAATCTTAAGAAGTTTGCTTAAGCTCTGGATAAAGAACCTCGCGTGCTTTGACAAGATCTAAAAATAATTGAAGAGCTCCATCATGCTGCTCAATGCGCTGCTCGTATGAAAGACTAAGATTGTGTTCGATGATGGTTAGGTCGATATCATCTTGTCGATCTATAGTGTCAGGAGTCATTTGGGTTTGGTTCCTCGATCCATAACTTTTCATTACTAATGTCGAACCTAGATTTCTTGATTGTGTCCCAATTCAACATTCATGGCTAGCATTAGATCCGATAGAATTATGGTGATTGTAGCAACACGGATAACTGGCTATAAAATGGTGCTCCCGGCCAGACTTGAACTGGCACACCCTTGCGAGCGCAGGATTTTAAGTCCTGTGTGTCTACCGATTCCACCACGGGAGCAAAAATGCAGGAGCGAAAGGTAGCATAATGACTAAGAATCGCAAGACCTTAAGCAGCGCCAGACAGGTGTCCGCGGCCTTGCGGCGGTTTGCCAGCGCCAAGCGTGCCAAGGTCTCAATCTGGTTTTTTAAAACCGGGCCGGGTGAGTATGGCGAGGGCGACAAGTTTCTCGGGATTTCCGTGCCGGACACGCGTCGGGTTGTGGGGGAGGCTTTGGGTTTGGCCGAGCCGGAGATTGTCAAGTTGCTTAAGTCGCCGTGGCATGAGGAGCGTCTTGCCGGGCTATTGATTACCGTAGGTCATTATAAGTGCGCTGCAACTGACGGCGAAAGAGAGAAAGTTTTTCGTTTTTACTTAAAGCATTTGCGGCATGTCAATAATTGGGATTTGGTGGACGCGACGGCATCGTCTCTGGTCGGTGCGCATTTGCTGACAAAAAAAGCACGGCGCACGCAACTCTACCGGTGGGCCAGGTCAAAGATCATGTGGCAACGTCGCATTGCGATCGTTGCCACCGGGGCGTTTATTCGCGCGGGTCAATACGCGGATACGTTAAAACTTGCCAAACTATATTTAGCTGACACGCATGATCTAATGCATAAGGCGACGGGTTGGATGTTACGCGAGGTGGGCAAGAAAGATCGCAAGGTCCTGGAAGACTTTCTGCGCCGCCATGCGGCCGTCATGCCACGAACCATGCTGCGCTACGCTATTGAAAGATTTCCCGAAACACGCCGGCGGTATTATCTTGATATGGTTTAAGAGATTGCCACCACCTCTAAATCTTTTTTGCGGATTTTGCGTAGCTCCGCCGGTATAGCCGCTAAGATGCTGTCTTCTAGAGCTTCGACAATTGGTAGTTTATAAACCTGGCGTCGGAAGACGAGGCTGATTTCGCGTGCTGGGATGGGGCGTGTAAATTCCCGTAGCACCGCCGTACTGTTGTTTTTCGCCGCCGCCAGATAAGGCACCAGAGTATAGCCGCCGGTGGTTTCGACCAGGCGCTTTAGCGTTTCGATGCTACCACCGGTAAAACGTACATTCGCCAGCGCGGCATTCTCTTTGCGGCGTCCGCACAGGCGCACCACTTGATTGCGCAGACAATGTCCCTCGTCCAGCAACCAGACATCGCTGGCTTCCAGATCCGTCTCGGCGACTTTTTGTGAGCGTTGCTTGGCGAGCTTGTGGTCTTTGGGGGCGTACACCAAAAACGGCTCGTAGAAGAGCGCATGCTCGATCAGCTGCGCATGGTTCAAAGGTGTCACCAGCAAGCCAGCGTCGATATCGTCTTGCTCCAGCGCGGCAACAATGCGATCCGTTTGCATTTCCTCGATGCGTAGATTTACTTTCGGGTATTGTCTGGCAAAGCTGCCGAGGAATAAAGGCAGCAGATACGGTGATAGGGTAGGGATAATCGCCAGACGAAAATCACCGCTTACATCGTCACCGCGACGACTGGCAAGACTGACCATTTGTTTGTATTCGCGCAGGACGACACGCGCTTGCTCCAGAATGTTTTTGCCGGCATCGGTAATCAGGATAGGTTTTTTGCTGCGATCAAACAGCGCTACGCCGAGCTCATCTTCGAGTTTTTGTAATTGCATGCTTAACGTCGGCTGAGTGACATGACAGTCGCGCGCGGCTTTGCCAAAATGCAAATGTTTCTCAACAGCTAGCGCGTATTCAAGCTGGGAAATAGATGGCATATCGGCCCTCCAATCGATCGTACATATAATAGATTATATCTATAGTTATATAAAAACAATCGATTTAACTTATATTATATTTTCCCCGATTATACCTCTTGTAGCGAGCGCATTTCGCGGTTCGCCGACGTTTACTGGAATTTTTGGGGGTAAGCCAATGTTAGGTATAGGTAAAAAGTTTCCGCAATTTAATCTGAAAGCCACCGTCTCCACGGATCTCAAAGATGCTTTTGTGGACGTAAGTAATCAGACGTATGCCGGTAAGTGGCTGGTCGTCTTCTTTTATCCAAAAGATTTCACCTTTGTGTGTCCGACTGAGATCAAAGCCTTTGGCGATTTGAATAAAGAATTTCAGGATCGTGACGCTCAGGTTTTGGCCGGCAGTATCGACTCGGAGTTTGTGCATCTGGCCTGGCGACAGAATAAAGATGAATTGAAGGATCTGCCGTTTCCGATGCTGGCTGATATTAAACGCGAGCTTAGTCAGAATCTCGGTATTCTCGACGAGAACGAAGGGGTTTCGCAACGTGCGACCTTCATCGTTGATCCTGACGGTATTATTCGCTTCGTGATGGTGACGGACTTGAATGTCGGTCGCAATCCCAAAGAGGTTTTACGGGTACTGGACGCGCTACAAACCGATGAGCTGTGTCCATGTAACTGGGAAAAAGGTCAGAAAACTATTCAGGTTTAACCGGCGCACGACAGATATATTTCACGGAGGTCAGTATGCAGATCGAACAACTACGCGAGCAACTCGGTGAGTTTGCACGCGACATTAAACTGAATCTCGGAACCGTGCTCACGAGCGAGGGGGCGCCCGGTCTGACGGAGCAGCAGATTTACGGTGTTGCCTTGACGGCGGCGTACACGACCGGATCCACGACTTTGATTCAGGCTCTGGAAGCCGATGCCGCGTCGAAATTGTCGGACTCCGAGCGTCAGGCGGCCAAGGCCGCCAGTGTGATCATGGCGATGAATAATGTTTATTATCGTTACGTACATTTTACCGACGACGAAGCGCTCGGTAAGTTGCCGGCACGCTTGCGCATGAATGTGATCGGCAAGCCAGGAATTGAGAAACTTGATTTTGAGCTCTATAGTCTGGCGGCGTCAGCAATCAACGCCTGCGAAAACTGCGTGAAAGCGCACGTGCGCGAAGCCTTCAAAGGTGGCATTAGTCATGAGGGTGTGCAGTCGGTTGGTCGGATCGCGGCGGTTATTAACGCTACCGCACGCGCGCTCGCCCTGACTTGACACCGATGAGCAATAGCAATGGTAATGGCAAAAGCAGCAACAACCAGCCCCAGAGATTTTGCTGACGTGCTGGTTGTCCGCTGAGCACACCGCAGCCGATCGCTTCGGAAGAGTCTTCGTCAATGACGTTAGGGTCGGGGTAGAGGTAAATCGCTCCGGCAATATCATCAGCACCGAGCCGCGTCGTGCGCGCATCGCGCGAGTAACTCATGATCGAGCTGTAGTTGGTGTGATTGTGACCAAGTCCCAGGCAATGACCGAGCTCGTGTATCAGCGTATAAAATAACGAATTCGCCGAGACGCGCTTGGTACCGACTTTGATATCGCAGTCGACGATCTTACCATCTTCGATCTGCGGATTGGCCAGCGCGGCCGAGGTAAATCCTTGGCTGCCGACAACGATGCTATGAATTCGGTCTTCGGCATCAAACTTGGCTTCGCCTGCTGGATTAATTTGCAATTCCACATAGGCGCCGCGAATCTCATTCCATCTGTTCATGGCATTTTGCACCAGAATTGGCCACAACTCACTGTCACTCAGGTTGCTGTAAATACCATTCGCATAATCATCTTTGTCTTTTAGGTCCGGATGCTCGCCGCTGAGAGTAAAAGTCACTACCGGATCATAGGGGGAGACGTCTAAAGTCGCTTCTTCCTGGGCCGACAGCAGCACAAACGCGATGCCGTTCGACGAATAACCGCCGACGCCCAGCACGAACGCCGCCATAACAAAAATAACAAAACCAAACGAAATTCGTGGTCTTAGCGAAACCATGTGCTGACTCCTATACGAACCGCATACGGACTGGTTACGGCGCCACCGCTCATGCCTAAAGCTTGCGTATAAGCGGCGGTCCAGCAGAACCAACCGCATCGCCAATCGACGCCAAATTCCGAAAAGACGCCGGGACCGGCACCTTGGGCGCTCAGAACAAAACCGCCACCAAGAGCGATGTAGCCGCCCCAACTGGCAGTGGCGCGTTGGCCGAACAACAGCCCGGTGACGCTGAGCGATGATTGAAAACCTTTATCAGTAACGTAACCAAGTTCAGTATCAATAAACGACGGTGGCAGGTTGACGGGATTGGGCCCGCCGCGTCCTACCGCCGGTGGCCCAAATCGCAGAAATAAACCGCTCGCTGATGCTGCGTGCGTGAATGTCTGCGTGGTTAAAAATAATGCGATGACCAGTGTTAAACCGGTGCGCAATGACCAATGTTGCCATGGCAAAGATGGGTGATTCACCAGCGCACCCCCGAACCGATCGAGATAAATTGTTTACGTCCGGTCGCAAGAAACAGTCCTGCCTGTCCGGCAAGAAACATGTGCGAATCCCAACCGATGTTCAGTGGAATCGGACCGGACAGTGGCGACCAGTTCAGGCTGAAAAGCATCCCAAAATTGTAATTCGCCGAGGTTAGATCATCTTCAGTACCCGCCGCCAACGCCGCGGCTTTGATGGTGGTAGCTTCGCGCATCATGCTGGCGCCGATGCCGGCGTTTAGACCGCTGGTCTTACTGAACAGGGCGAAACGATAGCCGCCGGCAAGCAATTGCGTGTCTTCGCTGACGGCGCCTTGCTGGCGTCCATAGTAATAGGCGCGGGCGAAATAGTCCGGTGTAAAACCCAGATGTAACATAGCGGCCGGCCGCGCCCGATCGTCACTTTCATCGACCGCGGCCAGCGCCGCGATCACGTCGCCGCTCGCCAATACTGGCGTGGTTGGAGCGATATTAACTAAAAAAATTAAGGTCCCTAGCCATGCCGGCCGATACCAAAGAAAGGGGCTGAGAAGGTTTTGGGAGAAAGTCAAAAACTTCGATGAAGTCCGGTGTTTTTGCCCTAAGTTAGGTAGCCACATGCTTGTTCCTGATAAAAAAGGCCAGCTGCCTCGCAAAGAAGACTTGCTGGAGTTTCCGGTCGAGAAGCTGCTTGATAATTCAATTACCGACTTTGACCTGTACCTGGAAGTCGGCGGGACTCTGGTATTGTATGCGTCATCGCCTTATCGCTGGCTGCGTGAGGAATTACAGCGTTTGCTCGTCGATGGTCACAGCCGTTTGTTCTATTCTAGCGCAGATAGCACCAAAGTCGTAGCCTATCAGGCAATTTCGACGATCCCCAAAATTGACGAAAATCTGCCGCCCGCCCGCCGGGTTGTCGCGATTACTGATGCTGCCGCCGAACTCACGCGGATTTTGCATCATTATCCGTTGACTGAAGCCTCGCTGGCCAAAGGCCAGGAAATCAGCGCCGCGTTGGTACGTTGCGTGGAGTTTGATCCGACGTGTATCGCCGCGCTCGGAAAACTGGCGAGTCACGATCAATACACTTATTATCACAGTGCGCGCGTTGCCGCATATGCGTTGGCAATCGCCATGCAGTTATCAGCACGCGACGATACGATGTTGCAAGAACTGGCGCTTGGTTGCTTGTTGCATGATATCGGTAAAAGTAAAATCGATATCGCGATTATCAATAAGACGGGTCCGCTTAACGATGCCGAGTGGACTGAAATGCGCAAACATCCGCAGCATGGTTTTGATCTTATCGCCCCTGCGATCATCTCCGCCGTGCCGCGCGAAGTGATTCTGCATCATCATGAACGCCTGGATGGCAGCGGTTATCCGCATGGTTTGCATCATGATGAGTTGCTCGAAGAAGTCAAAATCGCCGCTTTTGCCGACGTCTTCGACGCGTTGACATCGGATCGTCCTTATCACGTGGGGCGAACACGTTACGAGGCGCTCGAATATATGAAGCAGCGCTTGCTCGATAAAGTTTCGCGCGACGCCTTCCAAGCCATGGTTGAGCTCTTCGGCTCGGACGCCAAAATTAAATCCGCTTAATTTGTTCTGTTGCCGATAGGTGAGCAAAGCTCTAGATTAATCAGATGCATCACCGTCTTCTTTTTATCGCCGTTGTTTTTTTCTTTAGTCAGAATGCCATGATCCTGACGTCGACGGTCAATGCGCAAATTACACCCTTGCAACAATCCAGTCGCGACATCGATGATGATCTGGAGATTCCCGATCTCGATGATGACGAAAAGCCGGCGTTCGCCGAAGATGATGAGCTCAGCTATTCCTCTCTGGAGTTACGAGAGGCCGCTGAGTTCGGCGTTGCTCTGGCGATGGGCGCAAGCTTGCCCTGGCAAAATCTTGGTTTGGATATCAAGTATCAGACCGTCTCCGGACTAACCCTAGATTGGCAGACCGGCTATATGGAAGGTTATTTTGCCAACCGACGCGACGATGTTGCGTACAATGTGGACTTCGTGTCGTTGTCGTCCTATGTCGGCGTTCAATGGTTTTTTTCCAACGCGTTGCCGGTATACATCGAGCCGTTGGTCGGTGTTGTGCGCTGGGAGGGTAAGATGCGCACCATGGGTACCATCGATCAGGGCGGTGCGGCGCCATTGCCGGCAACTTTCGTTTGTGCGGCACCGTTTTTCGGAGTTGGTATCGGGCTGCTGCAAGTCTGGTCGAGCGGGTGGTTCATCGAGTATGCCTTGCTCGGGACCGGTGTTGCCTGGACGTTGCTGGAGAAGTCATTTACTCCGAGTGATGCCGTTGATCAAAGCCTCGTTGCCGACACTTTGACCCGTGCATCCACCTGGGGGCTGATTAATCTTAAAATTGGTTATTTTTTCTAAAAAACTGGGCGTAATAACGATACGCAAACCAGAAGCAAAAGCTATTCAGTGTGTGCCACAGAGCATGTCCTTGCAGCCAGTGGTTGTGCGGATCACACCAGATGCCGCGATAATCCAGATTCCACAGCAAAAAGGCCAGTGAGAAGGTCAGGCACAGGTTGCGCAGCGGCACATACGACCAGTCACGGTTTTTTGTCGTGAGACCAATATAGATCTCCAACAGCATGGCGATGGTCACTTGTGCCGTGAACATGGCAATTCCAATTGGCCGCACCATTAACAGCGCGCCCAGAGAAAAAATATTGGCGAAGATATAGCCGAGAGCCGTGGACCGCAACGACCAGCCCCACAAGCGTTTGGCGTTAAAGAACAGCATGTAGTTGGCAAATAGGAACATCGCCGCCAAGTCGCAAAATTCGCCGATGAATGTCGATGACGCATGAAAGAAAAATGAACCGATGCCGACCAGGACTGCTATCCAGCCGATCCCCTGGAGATGCGATCGTTCATCATGTCTAGCACTTTTGATGATCAGAATCCCGACCAGGATATAAAAGAGATTGGACCAGGTGTTGGCAGGTTGCGTGATCCACGTACAAAGTTGTTCTTCGCAAAAACGGACCGTACCTGGGGCAAGACTGTGCCAAGGACAGGTTGCGGCATTTTCCATTCAGTGTTCCTTTGCAAGATATAGCTGAAACGAGCCCTTTGACAAGCTTTTGGTTTTCTATAAGGATACGGCACTTCCTTGTGAAAATCAAAGACATGTCATAGAGGAGAGGTCATGTCTGAAGCAGCTTTGGTAGAACGATTCTCACGGTCCGCCACCGCCCCGTTAACCACTCGCGTTTTTGTCATCGAGGATCATACCCTGGTGCGTGAAGGCCTGCTGGCATTGTTGCGTGGTGACACCAGTATCGAGGTTGTTGGTGACAGCCATTCGGTCGAGGGTGCTGAGACACTCATCGAACAAGCCAATCCAGATATTGTTGTGACCGATCTTGGTATGGACGAATGCGTGTTCTCCATGATTCGCAATTTACGTAAGTCGATGCCGCGCTTGCGATACATCGTTGTTACCGCTTTTGATACTGATTTGAATATCAATGCGGCGTTGCAACTTGGCGTGCATGGCTTCTTTAAAAAGACCGATTCGAGTGACGAGTTGCTTGATGCCGTCTTGCAGGTCAGTCATGGCCACACTGTTTATTCGGAGGCTATCCGTGCCCGCATGGATCAGCTTTGCCAGCGTTCGGAAGTCGGTGCCGCTAACACGGCGAAGCCCCTGAGCTTGCGTGAAGTCGAGGTTCTGCGTTTGGTCGCGCAGGGTTTGTCCGCCAAAGAAGTCGCAAAAACGCTGCAAATCAGCGTCAAAACCGTTGATCGTCATAAATCGAATATTATGCAGAAGCTGAATATGCATAATCAGGTTGAGTTAACCCGTTACGCGATTCGCGGCGGTCTGGTTAACGTCTGAATCTTTGTAAAGGGATCGCGATTAAGGTCCAGATGCCGGTCGTGATCAGTGCGATCACCGTGTAATGTGCCTCGGTAAAAATAAAACCACCCTTTTGTGCCAGAGTGATAAAGATGGATGTCAGGCCTTTACCGCTGCGGTAGCCGAAGACATCGATCACTTCCTTGGCACGGTAACGTACATCAAAAGACAACGGAATGTAGAGCAGCTCCTTGGCGGCGCGGAATATCGAATAATCAAAGACTTTAAAAATCAAATACGCTGCTGCTGCAAATGGTAATGTCGCGTTCAGCAGAAATAAAGAACATGTACCCAGATGTATCAGAGGAATCACTAGCATGATGGTGGGTGCGCGCAACCAATGCAGTAAAAGGGGTGCGATTACAAATTGCATCAGCAAAGCCACGCTGTTGAGGGTGGCAAAAAACCGACCGGAATACGCGGTTTGTTGATCGATATCCGGCAAGGCATCCTGCAGGGCGCCCTGAAAGGTGAAATCCAAAGTTACAGAAACCACTTGTGACACCACCACGGCCAGGATCAAAAGCGGCAGTATCGGCTGCGAGCGAAACAAGCTGATTCCCAATTGATCGCTGGCGGCGGTTTCATGACGATATGGTCTTGGCTCGCCGCAGAGTTTGAACGCGACATCAGCGAGTAATAACGCCGGCAAGGTCAAGCCGGCGGCGATGATTACCAAATTATTGGTGCCGGCAATCCCGGCGAGTTGCCCGACTGCAAGGCCGGCACCGATTGCACCGATCGAGGAGATTCCACAGATAGGGCCATTCATACGGCGCGCGGTTTTCTCGCCCAGCGTGCTGTTCAGAAACGACCAGTACTGCTCAATGATTAAGACGACGTAGATTTCTTTGAGCACAAACAGTATGCCGGTTGCGATTTTGGCACCAGTATCGATAGCAATGGCACAAAGAAACAGCGATGCTGCCGCCAGGCACGACGATAGGAATAACGTTTTACGCGGACCAAATTTGGTCAAGGCGCGTCCGTAAACGTAGAGCATGGTGATAACGGCAAAAGGTAGGAGAGCGGTGACGAAGGGTAGGGCTTCCTTACCGTAGGCGGCTTTGAACAGCGTATTGCCGGAACTACGCACGAACTCATAACCGGCGAGCAGGAACGCTGCCGCGAAAGCAATAATCAAG
Organism: uncultured Oligoflexales bacterium; assembly: GCA_964652825.1. Classification (GTDB taxonomy): domain Bacteria; phylum Bdellovibrionota_B; class Oligoflexia; order Oligoflexales; family CAZZCU01; genus CAZZCU01. The sequence continues at coordinate 19,071 of CAZZCU010000021.1, read as the reverse complement.
GCACCAAGTGTGGATTTACTAGTCGAAAGTTGCGATCGTTCAGGACTTGGGTTTTTTGGGTGGGCTGTCACTTTTGCTATCTTTTGTCGCCTCTGTTTTTGCGGGCGACGGCTCGGTATTGGTGCTTGGTGACGGTGCTTTCGTGGCGGTATCTTTGGTGTCGGCGCTACCGCCGGATTTTTTGCTGCCGTAACCGTCGTTATACCAGCCGCCGCCTTTGAGTACAAAGGCGGTCTGACTGATAAGTTTGGTTAGGCGTGTTCCATGGCATTTATCGCAATTAGCCGGAGGCGAATCCGAGATTTTTTGCATGCGTTCAAAAACGCAGCCACAGTCGGCGCACTGATATTCGTATAGAGGCATGAGTCAATTAATTATGTATTAAAAGCTGAATCTACCCGCTGCTTCAGTTCCATACCGGTTTTCCAAAAGGGCAAGGCCTTTGGGGGAACAGTGATTTTTTCGCCCGTCTTTGGATTGCGGCCTTCGTAAGATTTATACTCACGAACCGTAAAGGCGCCAAAGCCGCGGATTTCAACGCGATCACCAGAGCATAACGTTTGTGTGATGGCATCGAAGAACAACTCAACAATTTCTTCGGCCTTTGCCAGCGTGATATCCGCACGTTCAGCAAGACTCTCGATCAATTCTGACTTAACCATACCGCCTCCGGAAAAAGTCCATTAGTCTTTAATACTTATATTTTACCAGGACCGATTCATGATTAGCAACGCCCCACGCAATCTAGCTCCGTCCATATTGGTAAAAGTCAAAAAAATAATTTATTGGGCGCCAATTATTGGCGACGACAACAGATTGCCGCGGTTCGATTGTCAAGGCTGGGAGTTTTTAGCTACACTAGGGCGATGAATATTAAACGCACGCTCATTGTTATGATCCTAGCGATGTTGGTTCACGAAGTCACCAGTCCCACGTCGGCGTTCGTTCGTGATCCGTTGACCGAGCGCGGTGCATCGGTGCTGGAAGCTCCTGACGCTCACGACAACGCTCAGGATGATATCTTCGTGCAGGCAAGTATGGTGGCGATTTTGGCGACGGCGCCAACAGCCGCCGCGTCCTGGAGCTTGGTGTCTGAACTCGCGGCGATGCCGCTCCTTCCTTACAAACGTAATGGTATTCGTGTTATTGAACGACCTCCGGCTTTCGGTTTGCATCCCATCGTTTAGGTTCTGATTAACCGATTGCATGTGACATTTGGAGGTGCCGTGGACACGCGTGGTCAGCATTTGCTTCTCGATATTTGGTTGGAAGAAAATCAATGTGACAGAGCTGTGGAGAGGTTAACTCAATTTATCGAAACCCGCTTTCATGTTGTGGCGCGCAGTGAGTTTCGGTTTGAACCATACGGATTGACGCGAGTGCTGATTCTTTCCGAATCACACTTCAGTATCCATACCTATCCTGAGCACAACTTTGTCAGCGTAGATCTTTATATTTGTACACCTGGTCTCGATATGAATCAGCTTCGCGAGGAACTTTTGAGTGATATAAGCATGACGCGGAGTGCGTCAGCGATCTTCGCTCGTGGTGTGCCTCAGCCGGTTGCGGAAAACTGTTTATATCAGGACAATCCGGTGCCGCCGTCGCCAAAACTCTCGGTGATTGGAGGTTAGCGCGTGCAGCACATGGATAATGTTGATGTGAGTTGGCAGTCATTGCGGCGGCATGGCTATGATTTGGTTGATGAGTGTGACGTGATCCGCCGGTTGGATGCGATCCGTCGGCGGCGCCCAGGCCTAATGAATGAAGGTCTGGCCCGTGGCGTGACGACCTTCATGATTCGTCCGTTTCAACATGAAGGATTTATGCGCATAGTTGGCGCCGACTGGCAGGATATCGTTGCTGTTTATATCGATCAGATTGCCAAGAATCAACACGTACTGCGACAAGCAGAGGCGTGGACGGAGGACCTGATCACACCAGTATTGCATAATGATAGCGATACCGGCTTTCAGGATAAATTCCGGCAGTTACCCTGCACACGCGCAACGGCTCTTGCGCGCGTGGAATTAGCAAAAGAACGTGTTGCTTACGATGCTCCGGTTCTGGTGTTGGGTGATGATGATGGCGTGAGTATTGAACTGGCGAAAGCTGGTTTCAGCAACATTCAAGTTGTCGATATTGATCCGCACATTTTAGCGCGTATTCAGCAGCAAGCACGCACGTATGATCTGAACATTCGTTGTTTGCAGCACGATTTGAGTAAGCCGTTGTCTTCCAGTCTACATACTGATTTTGCGCTGATCATGATGGACCCGCCATGCAGCTACGAGGGTGTCAGCATGTTTCTTGAAGCCGCATATCAGATCAATGATCGGCGTTGGCCGCAAGCCATGATGCTGACGACGAATCTGATGTCGCAGCTGCCAAGCGGCGTGGCGCAATTTAACGCTTATCTGCGCCGTCGGCAGTTGGCGGTGCAGGCTTTTTTGCCTGGGCATAGTACTTATCCGTTACCCGCTGGTCGCCGGCATTTTTTGAACGCGGCAATTGCTGTCGCTGGTTTGCTCACCGGCAATTGGCGTATCTTGAGAAGTAAGCGTTGGCGTTTGCATTTCTTTGTTTCGGATATGTTAATGCTGTGTCCACAAGGCGATAGGAGGGACGTTTCTTGACGGGTTGGACAAGCTTACTGATCGCTGGTTGTTTTGAAATCGCTTATACAAGTTTGATGAAACTATCCGATGGTTTTAGCAAGCTGCATTATACTGTGTTATTTGGCCTGTGCGCTTTGTTGAGTTTTTATTTTTTAAACCGATCACTGACGGTGATTCCGTTGGGAACGGCTTATGCCGTATGGACTGGAATCGGTGCGGTCGGTACTGTGATTGTCGGCATCATGTTTTTTGGCGATCCGGTTTCCGTGGCAAGACTTATGTTACTGGCGATGTTGGTCGGCTCTATTGTCGGTCTCAAGCTGGTCTGAACCAAAGAGGGTTTTTATGCGTTATGTAACATTGATCGCGCTTGCATCATTGGTTATGACGACCGGTTGTCGTAGTCGTCCGCAAGAGCCGCTGCGTGTGCAGGTCATAACCAACGGTGTTCCGGAATCAGGGTTCCCCGAAGTCGTGCGACTGACTAATAATGATGGTGGCACGTGTACCGGCAGTTTTTTGAGTGATTCACTGTTGATTACCGCGGCGCATTGCGTGCATCGGGCGAAGACCGTCAAGGTCAATGATGTCGTGATTGATAGAACGAAGATTTATATTCATCCCAAGTGGCCGCTCACAGGTAGTGACTGTAACACTGTTGCTGATAAACGTTATGACGTCGCTGTTTTGCAATTTCCTCCTAATACGCACAAAGCCGAGACGATCGTTCGCTTTGCCACTCGTCAGCCACGAGAAGGTGAGTCCTTCAAAATCGTTGGTTATGGCAATAATCTGATCACGCAGTTTGATAAATTCTGCACCATGGCGGAAGCCGTACATGAAGATGGCAAGTGCCAGGTAAGGTTAGGTACGCGGATATCGGGCGTGGTTTTTGATTATGTGACGATCTACAACTATGAGCCGAAGCCCGTGAAGCAAGCAGTCGGTTGTCCCGTTGCTTGTGAACGTGAAGGGTTGAAGGCTGCTATGGTCGCGAAGCAAATCAACTACGATGATTTTCTCAAAAACGAATGTACCGGTAATTTCCGTGATCGTGGCTACAAGGAAACCGGCTCGGGCACCAAACGTTCCGGAACCAATGTGATCTCCAAATTGGTGGGTGGCATGCTGCAGTTCAGCGGAGGTTTTGGTGGCATCGACAGCGGCGTTGATTCTGCATCTGGTGCGGGTGATTCTGGTGGCCCGTTGTTCATCTTGGAGGATGATAGCTGGCATTTGGCGGGTGTGACGCGCGGCGGCTGGCTGATCGAGATCGATGGTCAGGGCAAGAAAATGTCGGAATACGTGGACTTGTGGCAACAGTATCATCGCGACTGGTTCCGAGAACTCCAGCAAAAACACGGCTTAGTTTTCACCAGTCCTTGATGGGCGTGCCTTTGTCATTGACAGTCGGACGGGCGCTTAGCAATATGCGGCGTGGAGTCTATGTTCGATTAATCATAATATGTTGAAATTATGGATTATATTCCCCTAGAAAAGCCGATCGCCGAGCTGGAAACCAAGATTGATGACTTAAAGCGTCTGGCCGCCGGCGAGGCGATCAATATGGATCGCGAGATTCGTGAACTCGAAGAACGTGTACAAAAATTGCGCGGCGAAATATTTGGCAAGCTGAACGCTTATGAAAAGGTGCAGTTGTCCCGCCATCCGCGTCGGCCGAATACTTTGGAATTGATTCAGGCAATGTGCTCTTCTTTTATTGAGTTGCATGGTGATCGCAATTTTTTGGACGACAAAGCGATTGTTGGTGGGTTGGCGACGATTGATGATCATTCAGTTGTTATCATCGGTCATCAAAAAGGCCGAGGTACCAAAGATAATATCTTCCGTAATTTCGGTATGCCGCGTCCCGAAGGCTATCGCAAGGCATTGCGGATGATGTCGATGGCGGAGCGTTTTGATCTGCCAATCGTAACTCTGATCGATACACCGGGCGCTTATCCAGGCATCGACGCCGAAGAGCGCGGTCAATCCGAAGCGATTGCCAAGAACATTATGGTGATGACGCGTTTGCGAGTACCGATCGTAACGGTGGTCGTAGGCGAGGGCGGCAGCGGCGGTGCGTTGGCACTGGCGGTGGCCAATCGCGTTCATATGCTCGAACATGCAGTGTACTCAGTGATATCGCCGGAAGGTTGCGCGTCCATTTTGATGAAAGACGCCGGCAAAGCCGCGGATGCCGCCGAGAGTTTGCGTTTGACGGCCAAACCGGCTTTGCGTCTGGGTGTGATCGACAGCATCATTGATGAGCCCAAAGGTGGCGCGCATCGGAGTATTGACGTAACGGCTGCCAGCATCAAGCAGCGGGTACTGGCGGATATTGCTGATCTTAGACAAATGACCGGCGATCAATTGCGCGCTCACCGGATGCATAAATTTATGGCGATGGGGGCGGTCGTTGAAGCTCCATTGCCCACCTGATAAGTCCTTAACCCATCGTGCTTTGCTGTTGGCGGGCATGGCTACCGGCACCAGTACTATTAAGCGGCCCAATCTTGGCGCCGATTGTCGCGCGACTTTGCATGCCCTGCAGGCGCTCGGCTGTGTGACATCTATTACGGATGATCAACAAAGCGTGACCGTTATCTCACCAGGCATGCTCGGCTGGGATCAGCAATGCCGAGCGATTGATTGCGGCAATAGCGGAACAACCGCAAGATTGCTGCTGGGTGTGTTGTCTGCCTGTCCGGGCGTCGAAGTTATTGTGGATGGCGATGAGAGCCTGCGACAGCGGCCGATGCGTCGCCTGCTCCAGCTTTTGGAGCAGATGGGCGGCGAGTTTATCGCACTGGACGGCGCGCGCGGTAGTGATCGGTTGCCGCTGAAAGTGATTGGCAAAAACTTGCGGGCCATGGCCTTAACGTCATCCATCGCATCCGCACAGATTAAGTCGGCGGTGTTGCTGGCGGGAACCAACTGTATCGGCAGCACCAGCATCTCGTTGCCGGCCGGTGGGCGGGATCATACTGAGCGTATGCTACGGGCATTGGCCGTACCGATGGTGGCACGCATTACCGGCGAGATGGAAGAAATCACGGTGCGTGGACCGGCGACCTGGCCGCCATTGCACATGAGCATCGCCGGTGATCCATCGGCGGCGGCGTTTTGGGTGGTCTGGAGCATACTGCATGGGCGAGGCATCAGCCTGCCCGATATTCTACTGAATCCTTTGCGGCTAAAGTATCTGGAAGTATTGCGCCGGTTGGGCGCGATCATCCGCGTCGTCTCCGACGATACTCCGATTATGGGTGAGGAGACCGGCACGATTGAGCTGATGGCCACCAAGTCTAAGCTCAGTGGTGTCGAGGTCACGGCCGATGAGGTGGCACGCTGTATAGATGAAATTCCGATTTTGGCAGTAGCCGCCGCTTTCGCCCAAGGTGAATCGCGTTTTCGCGGCTGTGGCGAGCTACGTTATAAGGAAAGCGATCGGCTGGCGGGAATTATTTCGTTGTTACATGCGGCTGGCGCCAGTGCCGCGATCGAAGGCGACGATTTGCTGATAACCGGCGGCCTCGTAACGCCCGAGACGTTCGCGTATACGGCGCACAAGGATCATCGTCTGGTCATGGCGGCGGCGATCCTAGGCACCATGGCTGCACAACCACCACTGATCAGCGATCCAGCGGCGGTTGCGGTCAGCTATCCAGGATTCTTTGACGTATTAGCCTCACTAAGGTAACCTCCGAGGCTTACTTTGGTAATTTTACTGACTCCGGCAAAGGCCGTTGGTTGTCATGACCACACATAAAACCAGTATTGTCGCCGTTGATGGTCCCGCAGGCTCGGGCAAAAGTAGTATTTGCGCGCAGGTATGCCAGAAAATCGGCTGGACTTACGTGAATACCGGCGCGCTGTATCGTGCGGTGGCACTGCTTGGTGCCAAAGCCGGCTTTGATCTGAATGATGAGGCGATTTTGGTGCCTTTGATCGACCGGTTTGTGGGGCACGCGGTGTGGAAACCCCAGACCCAGGAGCTGTATTTTGAAGACCAGAACCTGACGCGTAAACTCGACAGCGTCGAGGTCGGTAATGATGCTAGCAAGGTTGCCAAGATGCCCATGGTGCGGGAAAAACTGCTGCCACTGCAGCGCCGTTTAGGGCGAGAATCCTTGGGCGGGGCTTTGGTGGATGGCCGTGATATCGGTACGGTGGTGTTTCCCGATGCGGATCTCAAGATTTTTATGACGGCGTCGCTGGAGGAACGTGCTCAGCGCCGGCTCAATCAACTGATGCAAACCCGCGGACCGACATCCAGTATGACGCTTCAGGATATTATGCGGGATATCGCGCGCCGTGATCGTCAGGACGCCGAGCGCGGTGCTGCACCGCTCAAACAAGCCACTGATGCCGTGTTATTCGACACCAGTGGTTTGAATGTTGAGCAAGCTGTTAGCGGGATGATTGATCTTTTGCGCCGGCACCACCTGCTGGCAGATTAGTCCAGCACTGCTGCGGCTGTTTGATCAGCTGAAGACGTTGCAGGAATTGGTTGACCGGCTGCAGATTGGTTGCCGTAACCAGGCGCTGGTTGATTTGCTCCATATTTTGATGAAGCTGTTGCAGCGCCGAGGTGTGAGCATTGGTGGCTTCACGCTGAAACTCGATGATCAAACTGAGTGCCTTGCCGATATCGCGGTTGAACTGCAATTGCATCTGCTGACCGGTTTTTAGATTCGTATGCAGGTCAAGCGTCAGATTATTCACGTGCTCAAGAGCGACTCGCAGCTTTTGCAGATCATCTTTTAATGGCGGTAAAGCATCAGCCTTTTCGAGAATACCGTCCAAAACGCCGCGGATATCGCTAAAACTTGCCTGCAAGCCCTCACCGGCCATGGACGCGGTGCGACAAAGCGTTTCTTCGATCTGATTCATGCGATCAAGCTGGGCTTCGAGCATCCGATGATTCTCGTCCTCAACGATATCCTGAATGGTGGATGTACAAGCTTGAATGGCGTTTTCAAAACGCTCATTCAGGGCATCCGCACGGGTCTCCAGTGCTTTCGCCGCGTCATTGATCGCCGCCGATGCGCGTGCATGGGTAGCTGTCGAACGCGTCCAGTTCTTGTAGTCAAGGATGTCTTTCATCCGGTATACCGGCCGCGTGTAGCGATCGATGCGGATGCGACCTACGCGCAATTCGCGCCCGGAGATCTGGGTGAGTCGCGAACGTTTGATGCCGAGCATCTGCATGGCGCCCTCGGCGTCGATAACAAATTCATCGGCAATCGGCTCGTCGCCACGCAGCCAGACGATCATCGGCAGGTTGTCGCCTGCGGCCGCTGTTGCCTCCTGTTCAGGATTCGGCACGGTGTTGCTCTCCGTTTCTCCGGATTCAAATGCCGAGGCGCCGTAGATTTGCGCCGGGGTTGGGAATTGGTCCATGTCGCCGCCAGTGTCTTCGTTCATGATGTCGTCGTGCATTCCTTCGCACCTCCCGCTTAAAGCTGTTGAACCGAAATCTGCCAGTCATTTAGATTCCGATAAACCTCTAGATCTTTAGGATCCGCGCGGTTCTCGAAAAATAAACGAAAGGCGATTTTATGCTCACCTTCATCGAACTTGGTTAAGTCAAAATATAGCGCCAGATTCACCGGGCTCTTCCCGAGCGGCAAGGCTTTGTCATTGGAGCGCCGCAGCAGATCGGTGCCGGCGACATCCTCTCGGTATAAGCGTGGAATATTACCGCGGCTTAGCATGGCGTCTGACGGTGCGATCTCGACATACATCATGTGATCCGCACCGGTTGCTGCCAGCCAATAGAGCGACTGTGGTTTGGGGTCGGACTTGAACATGTCAAGCAGACTCGTGGCTTCACGGTAGGGCTCCATATTGGTTTCGATTTTGTAGTTGCTGAACGGCTGGCGTACGGCAAAGCCATAGTAGAAACCACTACCTTTGTTAACGTTGCGTTGTCCATCCAGAGGATTATACATGACTGCGGGCAAAAGCACCGAATTTGAGAAGAAAGAAACTTCTGTATACATTCCCAATTCAAATTTGAGCTTTAAGATGGAGTAGAAAAAGCTGATACGAGCGATGGTTCGTATCGGACCAGTTTTATACGCTTCAATCTTGCTGTTGATCGAACGATGATTAACCTCAAAGGTCAAAAAATACTTTAAATCTGCACGCAGAAAAAATGAGGCGGAATCCAACAGCGTGCTTAGAGTTCGCTTGCCCTGGTCATCGCGTTTTACCATGTCGACGTTTTTGAGGATGAGATAATTCTGCTTATCAAATTCATAGCGATAGCGTGAGGTGATGACTTCGCCTTTCTGCAGATTAAAAATCACATACGGTGTGATCGGCGGCAGCATCGGTGATTTATCAAAGAAGATACCGATATAAACGGCGCCGGGCTTGGCGGCTTTGTTGACGGGATTGGCGAAACGCACTTCATAAACGACAGTGGGTGGCTGATTGTTGGGCCAGCGTTTGGGAGCTTCCAGTGGACCTACGTCATTGCCCATGAATGCCAGCTCATCGCGCAGATCAAAAATCCCATTGCCGGTTTTTGCCGTGACCGGACTGCCTTGATCAAGAACATAGTCACCGATCTCGTTGATTTCATCGAACTGAAAGGGAATGGGAACCGCCATCCCATTGGGACCGGTGCGATACAGGCGATACATCGATAAGGGATAGCGCGCCACGGCACGTACGTTGTAGCCACGCAACACGATCGGTGCTTCGTGAATGCCGGCTTCCACTTCCTGAGGGAAGACCCACAAACTGGCAACCAAGGAAGCCAGCAGCAAGCGATAAACTGTTATCTGCGTTGGCACAGGTACCTGATCTCTAAGTGATTTCACTGATTAATTTAAAGTAACTTATAAGACGTCCATTTGAAAGATCAAATCGATGAGGTAAACTAATAATTAAACTAATGTTTTATTAAAACTCCCACTAGCGAGTTTATATGCAATATAAAACAGCGGCTGCTTGGGCGCCGGGGATCCTTTTCGCGCTTGGTGCGTGGTGCTGCATTGATGTGGCTCAGGCAACGGTGTTGCAGGATCTAAGCGCGGAGCCTGAACTTGGCGCCAAGTCCTCGCTGGAGCGGCATGCGCCAGGAAAATCGTTTGCGGCCTCCTGGCAGATCACCCGGGCGCGTTTTCAAAATGCACAATCGGCTACTCAGACCGAGAGCTTTCAAGAAACCTGGCTGTTAACCCGGCGTGGGGATGATGATTTCATGCTTGTATCGCCGCGTGCCAAGATTCCGGTACGGCTACGTACTGCTCAAAGTATAGGCAGCGTTCCCAGTAAAGCTTGGCAAGTACTCATCAGTGACGCTGATTTTGCACGACTGATCGGTGTCGCCATGCCAGCCGGTGCCGGTGGTGAATTGGCAAAGCCAGGTAAACGCATGATCCGCTTGTCTCTGGAGAATGGTGAAGTTCAGGGCAATGATGTGGTCTTGTATGCATCGGATGACGAGCATTTGGCGGTGCATCTCGAACGCACCCGTTAACGATCGGCTGGTTTATTACGGCCAGTCCAGCAATACTTTTAAACCAATTCCAAACGTCTCTTGGCCGATGTTACGATAGAAGTCGGCGCGAAAATCCCGCATGCCGTCGATCTCGCTCGGATAAAAAGCCGTGCTCGCATCACCATTGGTATAATCCGCATTCGCGAATATCGAGAGCAAACCATCCCCAAAACGTACCAACACAATCTCCAACTCCGTAAAGCCGGTCACTAGGCCGGAGTTAAGCCCCGAAGTGGAGCCGAGGGTTACGCGGCGTGATGTGCCGTTGACACTGACCTCGCCGGTGGCAAGCGAGAGTGCCGGACCAAAAGCGATCAGCACATCGGGCCAATAGCGTTGTTTGGGGGTAATCCCAAATTGCAGATACGGCTTGAAGATGGCGGCAGCGAGACGAAAATCCAGCGATTGCAGCGGCAAGCCATCCCTGCCGGCTTGATCGGTTGGCAGGCGACCTTGTAAGTAGCGAGCGCCGATACCGATATCGGCATTGACATAGAATAGACCTTGGCGCTTGAACGCCTGTTGAACAATGATGCCGAAGCCGCTGCTACCACGTGCCTGCATCTCGACACTGCAGCGCATGTGGGCCGGCTCATCAACATTGACGCCGCAGTTGCGGGGAATTTCACTAGGGGAGTCGGTTTCATATTCGGCGGCCACCAAATTGTTGGAGCTGCTGTAATCAATGCCGATTTGATATTGCTTCAGATACTTCCATAGCGAGGCCGCGTGCGCGGGCTGGGCGCCGGCAAGACTGAAATATAAAATGATGACCACACGTGCGGTCGCCATAGTCGTCATAAGTGGTGACAAGCCTCATGTAAAAATGACGATACGGCTTATAAGTCGGTGTAAATCGACGATTTCTTGAAGACTTATGGCAAACGACGCAAGTATTGGCTTTGGTGAAAGCACAAAAGTCGGTGTTTTGGGCGTTTTAATGACGGAAGTGGCGCTGGCCAGTAAAAATCATGGTGATGCCGTGCTCATCGCAGGCGGCGATGGATTCCTCGTCGCGAATACTGCCACCTGGTTGAATGATAACGGCGATGCCGGCTTTGGCCGCGGCGTCGACCGTGTCACGGAAGGGAAAGAACGCATCGCTGGCAAGCGTGCCGCCGCTCAAACTCTTTTGGTTTTCCTCGGCCTTTTGAATAGCAAAACGTGCGGCGTCCACACGACTCATCTGACCGGCGCCCACAGCCAAAGTGCATTGTTGTTTGGCGAAAACGATGGCGTTTGATTTCACATGTTTGACGATACGCATGGCAAACTGCGCATCCTGCATTTGTGCTGCTGTCGGTTGCGTGCGGGTCACGACACGCCAGTCAGGTTCATTCAAGTTGGTACGATCCTGACTTTGAATCAGCAAGGAATCACCGATCGAACGGATATCAAAATGTTCGGCGTGCGATTGGCGTTTGTGGTTATCCAGGTTGGTCAAGCGTAGCAGGCGTAGATTGGGTTTTTGTTGCAGCAGTGTTAGAGCGTCGGGCGAGAAGTCGGGAGCAATAATACATTCCAGGAAACGTTTGTGCATCAATTGCGCCAGATCATGATCGACAATATCGTTCACCGCGACAATACCGCCGAAAGCCGATAATGGATCAGCATTGAATGCGCGTTCAAATACCTCGGTTAACGGTAATGATGTACTGCAGGCGCCGCAAGGATTGGTGTGCTTGATGACGGCGGCCGTCGGCTGGCGAAACTCGCGTACTAAAGCGATCGCGGCATTTAAATCGAGCAGATTGTTGTAGGACAATTCCTTGCCATGCAGAATTTCGGCATGGCGTAAGCCATCACCAACACTGCTGCTATCAAAGTACCATCCAGCTTGCTGGTGCGGGTTTTCGCCGTAGCGAAGCTCTTGCTTGCGTTTTAAATGCAGGGTGAGTGTCTCGGGTAGATCAGTGATGGCATGCGTGCCGCCGGCGTTATCCAGATGCCGGGTGAAGTAATCGGTGATCATACGATCGTAAGCGGCGGTTAGAGCAAAGGCTTTTGCCGCGAGTTGCTGGCGGAGTTTGTCATCGCCGGCGTCTTTACGCAGGGCGTTCAACACGCGTGGATAGTCAGCCGGATCGACGATAACCAAGACGTTCTTGTAGTTTTTGGCTGCTGCTCGAATCATTGCCGGGCCACCAACATCGATGTACTCGATGGCGTCGTCTAACGATAAGTTTTTCGCGACGGCATTGGCGGCGAATTGATACAGATTGACGGCGACAACGCTGATGGCGGTGATCGCAAATTCATCGCACTGTGCAACGTGCGCCGGATCGGTGCGATCGGCGAGAATCCCACCATGGATTTTGGGGTGCAGGGTTTTGACGCGACCATCCAGGATTTCCGGTTGGCCGGTATGCTGAGCGACCTCGGTGATGCTGATGCCGTCTTGTTGGAGTTTATTGGCGGTGCCGCCAGTGGAGAGGATTTTAAAACCGAGTTCGCTTAGGCCGCGAGCAAATTCGCTGATGCTGGTTTTGTCGGTAACAGATAACAGGGCCAGAGGCTGGTTTTGCGAAACCGACTCAGAACTAACCATAACCAATTATCTCCCAAGGTTAATCAGCTTGTGGCCGCAACTTCTGCAAAATATCACTGAGCTGCCGCTCCGCGCCTTGATCGGATGGTTCATAGTAACGACGACCTTTTAACTCCGGTGGCAAGTACGGCATTTTTCGCGCGGCTTCCAAGTCAGTATGAGCGTACGCATAGTTTTTACCATAACCAAACTCTTTCATCAGTTTGGTAGGCGCATTGCGTAAATGCATGGGGACTTCGAGCGCACCATGTTTGCGCAAATCCGCGAGCGCATTATCGATTCCTACATAGGCGCGATTGCTTTTGGGTGAGGCGGCGAGGTAGGTCGTGGCCTGGCCGAGCGTGATGCGTGCCTCCGGATAACCTAAGGCGTGCACGGCCTGCATGGCAGCGGCTGCGACCAGCAAGGCTGTTGGGTTGGCATTGCCGACATCTTCGCTGGCGAGGATCAATAAGCGGCGCGCGATAAATACCGGGTCCTCGCCGGAATCGATCATTCGTGCAAGATAGTGCAATGCCGCGTCTGGGTGACTGGCGCGAATGGATTTGATGAAGGCGGAGATGACATCGTAATGGTCTTCACCCGCCTTGTCATAGCGCAATGGAATCGATTCAGTGAAGTCTTTGAGTGATGCGAGCGTGATGGTTTCCTCACCGCTATCATCGCTGCGACTTTGCAGCACCGCGTCGAGCAGACTGAGTGCGCGTCGTGCGTCACCGCCCGCAGATTGCGCGATGGCGGTTAGTACATCGTCGTCCATCTTAACGTTAAGGTTTTGCTTGGTCATGGCTTGCTGCAAAACACGGACGAGATCCGTAACGGCCAGCGGCTGAAAACGAAAAACCAAGCTGCGCGAGAGCACAGCGCTGTTGACTTCAAATGAGGGATTTTCAGTAGTGGCGCCGATAAAGCGGATGGTGCCTTTTTCGAGTGCCGGGAGCAGCACGTCTTGTTGTGATTTGCTCAGGCGATGAATCTCATCCATAAACATCAGCAGCGATTTTTGTCCGTGCAAGAACGCTTCTTCCGAGCGTTGCAATTCGGCACGGATATCTTTGACCCCTGCGTGGACCGCTGACAGGAACACCGCGTCCCGCCCGGAGGTTTTGGCGATCAAATGTGCCAGTGAGGTTTTGCCGGTACCTGGAGGACCCCAGAATATCAGGGAAAAGAACTGATCTTTGTTAACCAGGTTAAATAAGGGTTTGCCCGGTGCCCAAATCTTCTCTTGTCCCAAGAGTTCTTCGGGGGTTTGCGGTCTAACGCGTTCTGCTAAAGGTTGAGTTGGCACTTAGACCTTCCAAGCTAGGCAATTTTTAGTGGGCAAGAATTAAACTTTTTCCGCCCCTGACCGATACCTCATGTAGATCAAGAATTAGGACATGAGGCTGCCGTACTATAATGAAAGTCTTCCTACGGTTCAAAGACTACTTACGCATGTTGGCTCAGTTTTCCAATGAGCCACTGTCGATGCGACGCCTATTGGAGCCGTTTGCACTCGAAGGCGATAAAGAAGTCTCTCAAGATCTAATGGTTGGGCATGTGCTGGATAGCCTGGCCAATGAATTTAAGGAACAAGCAAATATTGATTGCCTGGATGTCGCGATTTCGGCATCCGAGCTTGGTTTTACGCCCGCCGAAGAATTTTTGGAAGCCGGTCCGCGTCTCATGGCGAATGCCATCACCACGCGCGGCGAGAAACGCGACATCTGCTAAAAAAGTCATCGGCGCAGGCCTCATCTTCGCCATATTCCCTGGACACTCACAAATAAGAACCTGTACAAACAATGCTTTAGCTGTATGCTGGCTTGTCATTTTTGTGTTGAGACCATCCGACATGACAAAACGACAGAAAATCTACATTGGTGTTGCCTGGCCTTACGCCAATGGCGAGCAGCATATCGGTCATATGGCCGGTGCTTATCTGCCGCCCGATATTTTGGCCAGATTTCATCGTTTGCTTGGTAGCGATGTGCTCATGGTCAGTGGCTCGGATAGTCACGGCACCCCGATCACTGTTAAAGCCGATGAGGAAAACACGACACCGCAAGCGATTCTTAATCGCTATCATCCATTGTTTATCGAAGCATATTGCAAATTTGGTGTGACGTTTGATCTGTTTACCCACACGGAAACCCAGACACACTGGGACGTGGCGCATGACATTTTTTTGCAGCATCAAAAAAACGGCTATCTTTATAAAGACTCGCAAAAACAATTATTTGATGAGCAAACGCAGAAGTTTTTACCTGATCGTTATGTTGAGGGGACGTGTCCGCACTGTGGTGCCAAGGATGCACGGGGCGATCAGTGTGATAATTGCGGCAAAACCTATGAAGCTGTCGAATTAAAAAATCCGCGTTCAAAAGTTACAGGTAGTACGCAGTTGGCAGTGCGCGAAACCGAGCATTTCTTTTTGGATCTCGGCAAACTGAACGAGCCCTTGTTGCAGTGGATTGATGACGGCCATAAAAAACATTGGCGCGCGCACGTTCTCAATTACGCCGTGTCGCAAGTGCGGCAAAAAGAACTGCGTGGTCGTCCGATTACCCGCGATATGAGCTGGGGCATCACCGTACCGGTTAAGGGTTTTGAGGATAAGCGCCTGTACGTCTGGTACGACGCGGTGATGGGTTATCTGAGCGCTACCAAGGAATGGGCGCAGTTAAGTGGCCATACCGATGCCTGGCAAGACTGGTGGGTATCGTCGCGGGCCAAAGATGTTCGCGGTTATTATTTTATTGGCAAAGATAACGTCATGTTTCATACGATCATGTGGCCGGCGATGTTGCTTGGCTATGGCGGACTGCAGTTGCCCTATGATGTGCCGGCCAATGAGTATCTCAACATGTACGGCAGCAAATTCAGTAAAAGTCGCGGCAACGTCATCAGTATCAACAGCGTACTCGAAAAATTCCAGGCCGATGCCTGGCGTTATGCTTTGACAGCGATGGCGCCGGAAGCCGCGGATACGGACTTCTCCTGGCAAGACTTTGTTGAGCGGGTGAACAACGAGCTGGTTGCGAATTGGGGGAATCTGGCGAATCGGGTTTTAGGTTTTGCCTATAAGCGGTTTAATGGTGTCGTTCCCCAACCGGAGACCTTGGACGAACGAGCGCAAGCTTTGCTGAGCGAAACCAAAGCCAGCTTTGAGCAGATCGGCGATTTATACGCCGCCGTGAAGTTGAAGTCGGCGCTGGAATCGGCACGCGCCGCCAGCCAGCGGGTCAATCAGTATCTTAGCGAAACCACGCCCTGGACTCTGATCAAAACGGACGAGCCGGCGGCGCGCACGGCGGTCTGGGTGGCATTGCAATGTATAGAGTGGCTGAAAGTTATGTGGGCACCCATCCTGCCGCATAGCTCGCAACAGCTACACGAAATGTTAGGTTTTGATGGACAGCTGTTTGGTCGGCAATACACCGAGACAGTAAAAGATGCACGAGGTGAACATCTGGTGCTGCGTTACGATCACAGCGCCGCGATCGGAAGCTGGCGCTTGGTTGAGTTGACGCCCGGGCAACCGCTGCGCGAGCCGAAAGCATTGTTTGTCAAACTCGACGAAGCCGAGGTTATTCCCAAGGACTAAAAAATAGTAGCTCACCTTTGCGGAGTAGGTGTAATGTCGCGAACGATAAACCTGTTAATCGCAAGGAGTTTATATGTACGCATGGTCTTGGTTGACGATATCGATTTTGCTTTCCGGCTTAAGCTTTGCCCCTGCAGTTTTTAGCGACGTGATTGATGAGCATACGCTGCCTGAATTTGTGGAATACGATGCTCCCAGCGATCCCAACGATAAGCTCGCCAATCGCGCGTATATTATTTACAACCGCAATTGCCGCAAATGTTTTGACGCCATTAAAAAAGCTCGTTCTGCTACCGAACGTTTGGTGATGAATGACGAACGTTGGCAAGATGCTTTCGTTTATTATGATCACGATATTGATTTCAATCGCATTGATGCTTTCGCCTCTCGCTATATGGCGCATGATGTTGTCGGTGATTTATTGATTGTCTTTGTTGATGAAAATCAAATTGAGCGCCGTTTCCAAATCGAATGTTCAACTCCGCTAGACGTGTGGTCGATGGCCTGGCTTTACAAAGGCATCGATGAACGTCCGAACCCGCCAACTGATAATCGCCCCCTGGTCCGTTATCCGTTGACAGGCGGCTGGTGGTCGGTGGATGGCGATTGGAACCCGACGCGTGCGAAACTTATTCGCCATTTGCATGATGCGCCGCTGCATGAACGCCGCTTTGAATTGTTTTGGTTGGAGCTGCTAACCTACGAAGAGTTGCAATCGGTGCATACCGATCATCATTTGGAATTGACCCGGCGCGGTCAGGTGAAATGGGAATACGTCAATAAAGAAACGCCGCCGTCGCAGCGTCGACCCGAGCCGCGTGATCCTCGTGATCCGAGGATTGCGTCAGGATTTTAATGGTTGGATTTATTTAGTTTGTAACTTGTAGGCGGTTTCGAGTGCATCCAGACGATAGCCATGCTGCTCAACCGTCTTATCAAGTTACTTGTAGCTGAGCATCTGATTAGACAAGCCCTGCACAATTTCAAGAATTTGATCGGTTTTATCGTTCTGATGTTCCATCATCAGGCCTAATTGATGGATATCCTCCCGGACCAGCACAAATTCCTTGTCATGTTCAGCAAGTTTCTTATCAATTTGGTTGAATTTTTTATCGGTTTGATTGAATTTTGCGTCAATGCTGTCAAATCTGGTGTCAATGTTATTAAAATGGGTGTCAATACTATCGAGTCTTGCGTAGATAGCATCAAGTGTCTTATCGTTATGCATAGCATCCTCCCCTGATTGAGATCGTATCTTCGACGAAATCATAGAGGTCAGCAAGTGACATCGAATTTTCTCAATCTTCATGACACTAGATATATTTACGCGCTATTGCCAGACCTTCGGCTTCGGTCTGCCACTCGCTATTGCGGAAGCCGCGCTTGAGCACTTCCAGCAACTGACCGAGAACCACGCCTTCGCTGAGGTTAAGTTTTTTTATAAGTAATTTCCCATCGATGGGCATATCGGCGGTGCGTAAATGGCCTTTCGTTGCTTCGGTATGCTCGATGTCTTGAAGTTTTTTGAGTGTACGACCGAGATGTGAGTGCACCAAACGTACATACGGTAGGAAAAGTTGGCGAAAACCACCTGCCCCTACTTGCTCCTCGATGGTATCAATCAGCTGCAGATGGTCAGCCGCCTGCTCGCCAGTCTCGGTAATCAGCGAATCAGCCTCCATTAGGACGTTTATTTGTCTAATTTGTAGGCGCGATAATCGAAAGTGCTCGCCGATAACCACCGCGGAGCTATTCGGTAGTGTGGTTGTCATCAGTGCTGCAAAACGGGCGATGGTCCGCCATTCCTTGTCGAGGCTGCCAAGTTGTTGAATGGTCGCAAACGGTATTTCATGCAATTGTTCACGGCTGTGCGGTGCGAAGCGCAGCAGGACTGCGAGTGTTCCTGTTTCACTTAGGGCACGCAATGGTGCTTCGATCTGACTGCAGGCTAAGAGTTGTAATAACTCCGCGGTTATTCGCTCAATACTGACCCGGCTTAGGCCCTCGACTTCTTTGCCGACGGCTGCAAGAGCTCCAGCGTCAGGCGTAAACTCCAGTTTGGCCCAAAAACGGAACAAGCGCAGGATACGTAGGTAGTCCTCGCGGATGCGCTCCCCTGCTTCGCCGACAAAACGCAGTCGCCGGCTTTGCAGATCGCTTTTGCCGCCAAAGTAGTCATAGACATTCCCCTCCTTGTCCTCAAACAAGGCATTGACGGTGAAGTCACGGCGCGCACCATCGTCTTCAAAAGTCGCGTTATCGAATTCTACAGTTGCATGACGACCATCGGTCGCCACGTCGAAGCGCAAAGTTGTGACTTCCACCGGGCCCGATTTGGTAATGACCGTAACAGTACCGTGGTCCAGGCCCGTAGGAATGACCTTGTAGCCTTTTTGTATAAAAATGTGGCAGACAGCCTCCGGCTTAGCCGTGGTGGCCACATCATAGTCGCTAGGTGCCCTACCCATCAGACGATCGCGGACACAGCCACCGGCAAAGCGCGCGGCAAAACCACCGCTCTCCAGCAGCTCTAACACGACCCGAGCATCCTTTAACTTTTTCTGCTCATTCATTGAGCAAGATCCTTCTTCCGCTATCACAACGCCGGCGCTAATATCGGTGCTAAATGAAATTTATGCAGCAACAATAAAACAAGCGTTGGTAGTGTGTACTTTATGGGCAAAATATCGGCATAAAATGGCCAAAAATAAGAAAAAGCCCAACTCGTTCCTATATCGTTCAAAAAACAAGTGTATATTGAACAAAATTGGAATGGGTACTTTATCTTGTAAAATCA
>CAZZCU010000020.1:28088-40013 GCA_964652825.1 uncultured Oligoflexales bacterium | reverse complement strand
GGCACTAACAACATCAACAACCTCGCCAACGCCAACAGCAATGGCGCTGTTTATAAGGCCTTCACTGCTAACCTAACCAATCAAACAGTAGCGCACTTAGATGCTGGCACTACCTACTTTAACGTCGTGGTTGAAGATGAAGCCGGCAACCAAGCCGCCTATACCATGACCTCGCACGCGGTCGTGGAATTTTGTGGCGGCGACGGCAACCCAGGTACGGAGTATGAGATCTGTAACGTCTATGCTCTGCAAAATATGAATAAGCATCTGGGTAGCGCCATCGCTTATAAAATCACCGCTGACATCGATGCCTCGGCGACTTCGACGTGGAATAGCGGCGATGGTTTTGTACCAGTGGGTAACGCCGTCTCGGAAATGGAAGCTGACGTTGATGGTCAAGGACACACCATCATTGGTCTGCATATACATCGCCTCAGCGGCAACGAAGTAGGTTTATTTGGGCAAATATCGGCTGATGCCTCGCTCACAAATATTCATCTGCGTGATGCTATCATCGTCGCCGAAGCTAGAGTTGGTGCCTTGGTCGGCAAGAACAATGGCGGACAGATCGCTCAATGCTCGTCTTCCGGCACAATAACAGCAATTGATACTACTGCTGGCGGACTCGTAGGCCATAGTGTCGGCGCCACTGCCACTATCGCCAATTCCTATTCTTTAGCAAACGTCACTACCTCCACGGATGACGCTGGCGGGTTGGTAGGACTGTTAGAAAATGCCAGCATCACCACCAGTTTTGCTCGCGGCCATGTTACTGCCGGCGGCATCCCAGCAGGTGGACTGGCAGGACACCTACATGATGGTACTATTTCTTACTCTTTTGCCACCGGTGATGTTGTCAGCGACGCGTTTGAAGCCGGCGGACTGGTCGGACACGCTAGCAATGGCAGCGAAATATTGATGTCATATGCGACGGGCAACGTCAAAGCGACAACGTCCGATGCTGGTGGTTTGGTCGGAACATTAGCCACCGGCAGCATCAGCCGAGGTTGGGCGAGTGGCAATGTTGAAACCGGAGATAATGCCGGTGGTCTTATTGGTAAAATGACCGGTGGTGGTGTCACGCATTCGATCAGCTCAGGCCGCGCGCATGTTACTAACGAAAATGCCGGCGGCATGATCGGCAGTCTCTCGGGTGGCACCGTCCAGTATAGTTACTCGCATGCTTTGGCAACGGGAGGCGTAGCCGGGGATTTTCTTGGGCTGGGTACTGGCGGCACAACTACGTTCTATATGCACTACAACTATGGCAATCCCGGTATCGCCAGCAACATCGCCACCACCTCAACCAGTGTAATAGCAACTACCTCTGGCAATCGAGTGGACGCGACAACTCCGGTGGCATTTGCAACGGATTTCGCACACTTTTCCAGAAACAAAAAAGTTGGTCTTTCTGATCGCGCTCATTTTAAAATCTGGGGTACTTGTAGTACTGATGGCGAGACTATTAATGTCAACACGAGTGTGTCAGGAGCGACCTCAACTACCTGCAAACAATATCGCTGGTCCAAAACTTTGGATTTCAGTGCCATTAACAGCGGTACCAACGTCACAATCACCGTTGATCAAAACGGCTCTGGCGCCACCGCCAAAACCGTGACCATTGATACCAGTTTCTGTGCCAGCTCGATTGGCACAAACAGCGACGGTTTTGCCACCGACGCCAACGAAAGCGCCATGGACTACGGCACCGTACCGGCCAAGCCGTTTCGGATTTGTACCGCCGAGCATTTTAAAAACATCGCCGCTAAAAATGACGGAGCAACGTTCTACTACTATAAACTGGAAAACAATATCGACCTGATCGCAGATCCCAAGCTGAGTCCAATCGGCAACCTCGCGACTAATTTTTACGGTCTTATGAATGGCAATGGTTTTGTTATCAGAAATGCATATATGGTTTTACCGACTACAGCCAATGTCGGTATTTTTGGTGTTGGTAAAACCGGGTCGAGTATCAATAGCATCGGCATCGAAGATTCCGTGGTCGTTGGCAATGGCAATGTCGGGCTGCTGCTTGGCGGCTCACCTGCAGCCGGCAACGAAGTACCCGTTAATTTCAGTTATAGTACGGGAGCGGTGATTTCCCTGGCGGATAACGCTGGTGGCCTGGTGGGAGCAGCTACTTATACAGCAATTACCGATAGCTTCTCCAGTGCTCATGTCACTACTACTTCTATCTATAGCGGCGGACTGGCAGGCACCACGCAAATGTCCATCAGCGGCAGTCATGCGACTGGGACCACCTTTGCTGGCGTCAGTCATGCGGCAGGGTTGGTGGCCTCGGCAACAACTGCCACCGCGGTCATATCCGACTCCCATGCCAGCGGCCACGCGCTACCAATCAGAGTAGGGTCTGGATTTGTCGGAATGCTAAATACTGGCGGCAGTATTACCAGATCCTATGCCACGGGCTCCAGCGTCGGCGAGGCAGTCGACGCCGGTGTCGATAGTCATACCGCCGGTCTAGTCAATACGATGACAGCCTCAAGTGTCTCGCAATCGTATGCGACGGGTAATGCACTTGGCAAACAAGTCACGACCGGCAACCGCGGGAGAAATAGTGGCTTAATTGGTAGTACTTCTGGTGGTGGCAACATCGTCACAAACTCCTACTCGACGGGCTCGGTACTGAGCAACGGCGGATACGTGGGCGGTATTGTTGGATACTCCAATGGAGGCATAATCAGTTATTCCTATTCGACTGGCACGATACAGGCAAGTAGCAACTCTGGCGCTGGCATCGGTGCGCTCGCTAACGCTATTTGCGAAGCGTCGCATTCTTTTACTGCCGGCAACATGACAACGAGTGGCGGTACTCGCGGTGATTTCATCGGCAGGATTATCCTGGGTACGTTGAACAATGTCGTGGGTTATGACGGCCCTCCCCCTAATTGCATCGGCGGTGATGATACAGCCAGTCAAGCGGCAAACTGCACATTGCAGGCACAAAAAAGTGCCTTTCATAACCAGTCACCATCACCGCAGAATGCTCCAATCGACAGCTTTGACTTCGCCACCCCGATCTGGAAATGGGACCCGGCGATTAGTGACTATCCCGTGCTAAATTGGCAGTAAACATGAACGCTGAACCAAAATGCCCAAAATGCAATTGCGAATATCCATATCAGGATCGCAGCCTTTGGGTTTGTCCCGAATGCGCCCACGAATGGGACCCATCCGCAGTGCAGAATACCGAGTCACCTAAAGACGCAGCTCCTGTGGTCGTCAAGGATGCACACGGCAATATCTTGCAAGATGGCGATTCCGTGACCGTGATCAAGGACTTGAAAGTCAAAGGCTCTTCTTCCGTCGTCAAGGTCGGAACCAAGGTGAAAAGTATCCGACTCACTGATGGCGCCAACGATCACAACATCGCCTGCCGGATCGATGGCATTGGTGCAATGAATTTAAAGTCCGAATTTGTAAAGAAATCCTAATTATGGGGACACACGACTGAACCCGAATTAATTCGGGTTCAGTCGTGTGTCCCCATAATGTCCCATAATAAGAATAACCCCCGAATCGGTTAGGACTCGAGGGCTACCCTAAGGAGGTAAGGAGGAACTCACGCTAGTAGTGGATAATGCAGGGCGCATGCCATACAATGGCTGGCAGAAACATTGGTCTTTTTTCCTTGGCAGTCGAATTTTTAGACGATGAGGTCACGACATTGTCCAAGCACAAGACACTGCAAATCCTGCATATTGACACAGAGTACGGCTGGCGCGGGGGGCAGAACCAGGTCCGGCTGCTATGCGAAGGGCTTTGCGAGACAAAAGCGGCTGATTGCCATCTGGCAACGGTTGCCGACGGCGAACTGAGCAAGCGGATCAACAGTAAAGTCCGCCTGGTGCCGCTGAGCAGCAATCGTGGCTGGCAGCCGATCACCGCCTGGCGCCTTGCCCGTTATTGCAAAGAACACGATATCCAAATTCTGCATGCGCACTCCTCGCACGCTCACGATCTAGCTTTATTGATCAAACTATGGGCACCGCATATCAAGCTCGTCGTACATCGCCGCGTCGATTATTCGCCCGCGGCCAATTTCATCAGCCGCCACAAGTACCGCAGCTCACTGATCGATCGTTATATCTGTGTTTCGCATGCCATTGCCCGCGTGCTCGAAAACACCGGCGTCCACTCATCCCGTATCGCGGTGGTTCACTCGGCCGTCAGCAAAGGCGCCATCACCACGAACGCCGCGCAGAATTTGCGCGCTGATCTGCTGGCGAATCTTGGAGCTGACGCCGCCGCACCACTACTGGTGAATGTCGCTGCCCTGACGGAGCAAAAGGACCACGCGACTTTATTGCGTGCGCTCGCCAGGCTAAAAGTTGCGGGCACGCGTTTTACTTGCGTCATCGCCGGCGAGGGTAAATTACGAAAATCACTACAGGCACAATGCCAGCAGTTGCAGCTCAACGATCAAGTGCATTTTCTCGGTCAGCGTAACGACGCGCAGGCATTGATTGCCGCCGCTGATATTTTTGTTTTATCGTCGCAAGATGAGGGTCTCGGCACGGTCTTGCTCGAAGCCGCTCTGGTACAAAAATGCATCGTCGCCACCGCAGTGGGTGGAATTCCTGAGATCGTGATCGATGGTCAAGGCGGCCTCCTCGCCGCACGTGGCGCCGATCAGGCATTGGCGATGTTACTGCAAATGGTGATCGACGATCCGGCTTTACGTGCGCAGCTCGCCCAACAAGCTTATCATCATGTCGAGCAGAATTTTTCCGTTAATAAAATGCTCGCTGGTAATTTGAAAATCTACCAGGATTTGGTAAGCTAGTCGCTCAGTCATCCACGTATATGTAGCAGCAATTCTCTTGGAGGGTGCCCCATGCGGCAACGGCAATATGCATCTTTGTTGTTAGTGAAACTAGTAGCTCTAGTGTTTCTGGCATCGCCGACGTTGGCTCAAGACAGCCTAGGCGATATGGATGCAGCTCCTGAAGCAGCTCCCCCCACATCCGAAGACCCCACTGATGCATCCGCAACAACCTCTGGCAACGACGCTAGCGGTTTACTCGGCGCCTGGCGCATCGGCCCGACAGCTTCGGTGGGTTTTCCGTTTTTGCTCAACTACGGCGTTGATGCCGTTTGGAACCGCACCTACGGTGTTGGTTTCTCGGGCGGACGTTTCCAGCGTGATATCGACGACAAAACCGAGATCGAAATCTTCAACTGGGACGTGCGCGCACGCTGGTTCCCCTGGCAAGGCAGCTTCTTTATCGGCGCGGCTTACGGCAATCAAGGCATCGTCGGCAAAGCGACCAAGGATTTAACAACCACGACTGGCGACGTCGAGCTCAAAATTCCAACGACGGTTCGTCTGGAAATTGACAATACTTATCTCACGCCGCACCTCGGCTGGTTTGCAGTCTGGGATTCCGGATTTACGCTTGGCTTTGAGCTCGGCGCACAAATTCCCATGTCCAGCAAAGCCGATCTGCAATCAGCATTTGAAAACGTCGCGGCCTCGACCGAAGATACTTTGAAAGACACCGACGACTACAAGAAAACCAAGACTGACGTCGAAAAGGCTGCCGAAAGTTTCGGCAAAAAAACGGTTCCTTATATAAATCTATTGCGCATTGGTTGGTTGTTTTAAGGTTGAAGGCAAATTAGTTTTCACAAAATGAAGCATGAATACTTAAAAGATGAAAGAAGGCGAAAAAATCCATGAAACATAGAAAATATACCTATCAGACCCGCAATATTTTATTACCGGCGTTACTGATCGCAGGTGCTTTGGTTGGTTGCGACAGCTCGATCGGTGATCTCAAAAGCAATAAACCAGCAAGCAATATTGAAACCACGGAAAGCAACGGTATTATTACCGGCACCATCACCGCGCCAAACACCAGCGATCAATTCATGGTGGCAAGCGCGTCGTCATCGGTCGCCGAGTCGTCGATCAATTTTCCGCCGGGAGCCTTGGCAGTCACCACCACCATTTCCATGGGTCCGGCAGTGGATCAAAGCGCCACAATCATCAGCGAAGCTGGCTCGGGCGCTCTGCTTGCCAAAGCCGGCAATCCGTTGTTTATTGCACCGCCATCCGGCAGCACACCTAACCTTCAATCACCACTAACCCTCAACATGCCGCTGCCGTTGTCGGATGTGAAACTGTCGCTGAACGCAGCTACTGGCAAATTAGTATTTATTTACGCAATCTCGACCGCGGACGGCTGGAAGTCAGGGGTGAAACCTTTAACCGCCGAGAATCTGCTGGGAACATTTTTGAACATAGAGGTAAAAGGTCTTGGCTACTTTCAAATCGCTTATCTAGCTACTGCTGTCGCGGAAAACGAAGCCACCAGCAGCGTACGCCCCGAACTGAAGACAACCTCATCCACGGAGGACCCTGCCACGCCTACCGACCACCCGTTTGCTTGCTACAAGCCGGCACAAAAAGTTTGTCAGCGCTTTGGCACGGGCAACTCTGGCGACATTGCTCCAAAAATCTCGCATTGTCAGGAAAACTCCGGCCAGGTGCTGAGTGTGTGTCCAACTGCTAATTTCATCTCCAGCTGTTACTACGCCAGCAACGACTTGAAGTATTATTTCTACACCGGTCATGACAATGCCTCGGAAACTAATTGCACGAATATGGATGGTGAATATAGTGATACCTATTCCGAGGATGCGACACTATAAGGAGATTCGTCATGATCCGATGCCAACACTTGCTCATCTCCATGGCATTTGCTGTTTTGGTCGGGGTTCTGCCAGCTCATGCCAGCAATGCCTCTCAGATCAAGGCGCTTAGCAGTAAGCTCTCCAATTATACTTATGGCGGGTTGTTCTGTGCCGGCGTTCGCGGCAACTCTACGGATATGATGCTCAAGGATTATGCATTGCGGATCAAATACTCCAACCCTCATGACGTGCGCATCCAAAACTACCCGCGTTCTCTGCCGACAATCAACGATGACCTGGCGCTTTATGGTTTGGCCCGCGCTGATGCCGCGACCAACATGATGTCGGACATTGCTGATATGTTTGATGAGAACGATTCGGTATTTGACGCCACTCAAGTTCGCAAAGTCATGGCCGATTTAAAACGCGCTGGTGCGTTGATTGGCTACACGTCAGATGGCATTCGCGCGTGCGGGAATGTTTATCCATCCGTTCTGATCATTGACCAAGACAACAGAAAAATCTACGAGCTCACCTTGGCCAGCAAAGAGTGCTCTTACTCGATCGGCAGATGCTCGTAAAACTCACCAATTAAACCATCGGCGGTTGCAACTTGATAGAGTTGCAACTCGTCGTAATTTTGCAGAGCGCGTAATTGCTCCAGCTCGCTATCCGTGTTGATGAACGGCAGCCAGCGCAATTGCCAGTCGAAATACTCCAGCCCCGATGTCACATGCAAAAATGCGGCATAAGCCTGTGGCGTCATCAGACTGCTGGCGCTTTTCATCTCCCACTCGTTAAATAATGGCTTGGCACGAATACGTAACATGGCATCACGAGCATAGGGAGTATTGGCATGCGCGGCCCACTTTAATTCCCAATCAAAATACTCATCATCAAGACTGGCACTGAATACCTGTAAAGCATAGGGCGTATCCACCATGCTGGCGTACTGCAACTCCCATTCGTAATAGGAAGTATCAATCACTTTTCTGAAAGCTTGGAGAGCGTAATGGCTATTCACGGCCGCCGCCCACTTGAACTCCCATTCAAAATACTCGTCATCACGTACCAGTCGCATCGCCTCATAGGCAAACTTGGAGCAAACCCTGGCCGCATGCAGGCGTTCCCAGGCTTTGGCATTACGAGTGTTGACCATCTGGACGGCGAGCTCGGACCAATGCTGGCAGTCGTAATTCGGTTCGTCGCTAAAGCCGCTGGCGCGATGTCGTTGATCGTAGACTTCGATCTCACGCCCGACCAGACGATATGACAAAGTGACTTCCACACCGTCCGCAAGCGAACGGATTGTATGACCGTAAAGACCAAAATCGATAATGACATGGTTATGGGTCGTATCGGCAGCGGCATCGGTGATGGGAACAATAGACAAAGCCAACAACGCTAGCAAAGAGACGTAAATCGATCGAATCCCTGTCATGTTGCACCTCAAAGCTTATTTTTTAGATTGGTCATTGGTTCTAACATGTTAGTACCTCTGAGGCAACGTCGAGAACTTGGACAGTGGCTAAACGGCAAGCGGTCCGTGGTACAACCACAATTTATGTAACTAATTGTAATTATTGGTATTTAATATATATGTATGATGGCGCGTGATTTGCACTAGCAAGACGGCTTAAAGATCAAACTTTTTTGAGATTATCGCTTATGCAAACACTTCCCAGTCGACTGAAATCCGCCTTGCCCCTGCTCATGCTGTTGGCAACCAGCTGCAATCTGCATACGGATAGCAAAGTCCAGGATTTTGTGAACAACCGTTCCGCGAAGAACGTAGCGTTGCTGATTGGCGCACCTACCGATCTCAAGGGCGTGGCCACGGATATCAAAGCCCTCACCGAGCTATTTCAAAGCACACATAAAGAATTCAACTTTGAAGTGGTGCCGATTCTGAAAGCTACCAAAGCCCAGATACTAGCCGCGTCGGAACAGTATGCCGCCGCCGTTGGCGATGGCGGCACGTTGCTGTGGTACTTTAGCGGTCACGGCCTCGAAGACGGCGATCTTTTCGCCGAAGATCAACGTACTGTACCCTTCACTGAAATCGCTCAGGCGATGGCCAAGGGCCGCCAAGCACCGATGCGGCGTTTATTAGTGTTTATCGACTCTTGTTTCAGCGGGCAGATGGTAAACGGCAGCCAAGCCATTAATCAGATAACACCCTTTGCCTTGAATACGACTAACACCCCCAGTGTCCCATCTACAGAGAGCGACACCGTCGCTGATAAACGCGCAGGCTTGTTAGCCCAATCGGCCATCAGTGCCTTCGCAGGGTCGTTGGAAACAAACACCAGAAGCAGTCAGGGCTTGCTCGCCACGGAGCTCGTGGTCATGGCGGCTTCGGAGAATAATAATACGTCGCTGGATTTGGGGATTCGTGGTGGTGCTTTCACCACCAGCCTGCGCCGCATATGGCAGCAGCTAAAAACCCGCTCTTATAACTCCGCCACTATCGAAGACCTGCTAAAGCAAGCACAAGCGGACACCAGACGCTCCACGCGCCATCACACGCCGCAATTTGAGGTTTTACCAGCCGAAGTTGCCAAGCAAAAATTGTTTACCAGCGAGAGCGACGCCGCCGTCAACGCCGCGAGTGGTGGCCCCAATGCTTTGGTGCATATCCTGTTGCCGGCCACTGCTGGTGCCAGTGAGTTGTATGCTTCGGCACCGACCACAGCCACCCGCCTAGTGATTTGTCGCGGCGATCGCCAGCAATGCACCAGCGCGCCAAAAGCCGATATCGAACTTGTGGAACAAGTGACAAACAAAACCAATGTACATATCTTCGCGATGCCTGCGGGCACCAGCATCAACAATAATTTGGGCGCCAACACCAAGGTGACTTTCCTGGCTGTTGACGCCCAAACAAGAATTATTTCGGCGCGGACGGTGATGTTCCGTCCAAAATCCTAAAATCTTAATCTAGTACCGATAGTGATCCGGTTTGTATGGTCCGTCCACCGGCACGCCCAAGTACTTGGCTTGCGCTGGCGTTAGCTTGGTCAACTTCACGCCGAGCTTACCAAGATGCAGACGAGCGACTTTCTCGTCGAGTTCCTTGGGCAAGACATGAACGCCAAGCGGGAATTTCTTGGGGTCGGTCCATAAAGCAATCTGCGCCATCACCTGATTGGTAAAGGAATTCGACATGACAAAGCTTGGATGGCCGTTCGCGCAACCCAAGTTCACCAACCGACCGCGGGCAAGAACGATTAAAGCATTACCATTTGGCAGGATGAACTGATCCACCTGCGGCTTGACGTTGACCTCGCGAGTATTCTTTTCGAGCCAGCTGATTTCGATTTCCGAGTCAAAGTGCCCGATGTTGCACAAGATCGCCTGATCTTTCATCTTGCCAAAATGCGCGCCGGTAATGATGTCGGCACAGCCGGTTGCGGTGATGAAGATATCCGCTACGGGTGCGGCCTCATCCATGGTCGTAACTTCATAACCCTCCATCGCCGCCTGCAATGCACAGATCGGATCCACCTCCGTAACCAAAACGCGGGCACCAAAACCACGCATCGATTGCGCGCAGCCTTTACCAACATCACCAAAGCCGGCAACAACTATGACTTTACCGGCAACCATGACATCAGTGGCGCGTTTGATACCGTCGGCGAGTGATTCGCGACAGCCGTAGAGATTGTCAAACTTGGATTTAGTCACCGAGTCGTTGACGTTGATCGCCGGGACTTTGAGTTTGCCTTCTTTAAACATTTGATACAGACGATGCACACCGGTAGTGGTTTCCTCGGAAATACCGCGCACGTCTTTTAAAAGCTGCGGGTGTTTATCGTGCAGCAGCATGGTCAAATCGCCACCGTCATCAAGAATCATGTTCAGCGGCTTGTCACCAAACATCAGCGTCTGTTCGATACACCAATCATATTCTTCGAGCGTCTCGCCTTTCCACGCAAACACTGGAATCCCGGCGGCGGCAATCGCAGCGGCGGCATGATCCTGCGTCGAGTAGATGTTGCAGCTCGACCAACGAACCTCGGCACCAAGCTCAAGCAAAGTTTCAATCAACACCGCTGTCTGAATCGTCATATGCAAGCAGCCGGCGATGCGCGCGCCTTTAAGCGGTTTCTGCTGACCATACTCCGTTCGCAATGCCATCAAACCCGGCATTTCCTTTTCGGCCATGCGGATTTCCTTGCGGCCCCAATCCGCCAGAGCGATGTCCTTAACTTTATAATCGTTTTTAGTATTTTTACTGGACATCGGCGCATCCTTTCTGGCTGAATCGTGTACAGAACTTTTGGCTTCTTGAAATGACATGAAAACTCCTAGATCGTCGTTAACTTTACTTTAGGTGCGCTAGGATAATGAAGCGCGACTAGGATGTAAACAAATAAGGACAAAACGATGAAGTCTGCTCCGTGGCTCTACGCAGTACCCGCCATTATTGTTGCTGCGGTAGCGTTTGGGATGCTGCGGGGCGAAGGCTACAGTGGCTTGCCGGTATGGGTGGCAAGCGGCGTTTGCTTGGGGCTGGCTTTGCCTTATTTTTATCTCGGCGCGCCGTGGTATGTCGATCGCCTGCGCGATTTTAGCGGCCGTTTTACCAATGCCGCGATGGTCGGCGCATTGTATTTGTTCGGGCTGTATGTCACCTACGCGCTAGCGAGCAATAGCTATAGCTGGGATGGCGCTGCGCGCTTATTTATGTATCTGAGCGTGCCGGTGTACCTTGCCACCTTCGCCAGGCAAGGCGGGCGACTGGCACCGTTTTGGGGGCTGTTGTGCATTGCCGCACTGTGGCTGCCTTTTGATTTCGGGCTGCTGACCAATGTGTGGACGTGGCCGGATCGCAATGCTGCCTATGTCTTGAACACGTTGATGGCTGTGGTTCTTGGCCTGCTTATTTTCCTCGTGTATCTGGGCGAACGCGATATCGGCTACGAGTATGGGCTCAGCAAAGCCGAGCTGAAAATCGCCGGTTTATACGCTCTAATTTTCTCGACGATCGCTATTCCCTATGGATTATGGTCGGGGTTTTTGCAATGGGCGCCTAAGCCGGAATTTTTTTCGTTTTTTACGTCGGCCGCCGGGATTTTTATTTTTATCGCCCTGCCGGAAGAACTGTTATTTCGGGGACTATTACAAAATCTCATCAGCTCCCTGCTGCGCAATGAGTATCTGGCGCTATTAGTCACTGCCCTGGTGTTTGGCGCCTCACACCTCAACAATGGCGCCACACCGGATATGCGCTATTTTGCGTTGGCGACTGTGGCGGGG
>CAZZCU010000020.1:0-27988 GCA_964652825.1 uncultured Oligoflexales bacterium | reverse complement strand
ACGATGGCCGAAGGAACTTTAGATAGCTGTGGTGCTGACGGCCAGCAAGACTGTGTGACCAAAGGCGACTTTAAGGCGCTTAAAACCACGATCGTTTCGCCAGACATCATTGCACATGGCGCTACGATTGCCGGGATTACCGGCACCAAACGCGACATGAAGCAATGCCGTAACGCCGCTGATCTGTCGACGTATGATGCATCCTACCCACCAGGGAATTTGCCGCGAACGATTTCGGCTGCCAGCATGAACCCGGGTACAGATATCATCAGCCTTGGGGGTCCTGTTCACGGCTTGCTAGCGGATGCACCGGTACGCTTGACAACGACTGATACACTTCCGGCCGAATTAACAGTCGGCACCATTTATTATGCAATTATTAGCTCAGTATCAACGCTCCAGTTAGCCGCAACTCCTGGTGGTCCTTTTATCGACTTTAGCAGTGGCGGCACTGGATCCCATACTTTCTGGGATGCCAGCGATGGCACGCTGGCTTATTTTGATACCGTAGATGACTACAACAACAACTCAACCAGTCCAAGCGCCAGTCCTTGGGGCGCCAGTTACATCTGCAATGCATCCAATTTTACCAATGTCTCGGCAGAGGTGATACCAACAGGCACGACCCCAACTCATGGTACTCATAATTTTACGCAAGTCTGGCGCGATGAATTAACCGGACTGCTGTTTACGAATGTTTTAAGCTCAACGAACCATGCGAAAGCCATACCTTTGTGCGAAAATTTAAACGGTAGCAGTGCCGGGACCGGCTGGCGTTTGCCGACGCAAAAAGAGCTGATGCAACTCTATATCAATGGTGTTGCAAAAGTTCCGTTTACCGACGGCGCTTCAGTAAATAGTTACTTCAGATCTGCGACGGTGCGTTCCGACAGTCCGAGCGTTGTGTGGGTCATCAATCTGTCCAACGGTTTTAGTCAAAACGGGTATCCCAACTATGCGGATGCGTTAGTTTTTTGCGTACGCTAGCCTTTTGACTATTGCTGCGTATAGCGAATGGTAACGATCGAGCTGTGCACCGAACCATCCGTGCCTTTGGCGTAGACCGTGACGCGGTTCTCAACGGCTTTGCCGGGAATACCCACCAAAACAAAAGGCTGAGTTAAATAAGTCCAGACTTGCCCACTGGTTTTCTTCATCGATATGAGGCCGAGGAATTGTTCGGGATAAGGGTGCGCATAAATTTTGGCGCTACCAAAACGCTCGTCGATGGCGGCTGCACCAAACTCAAGAATTTTATCGGCCAGCTGTGAGGCTTGATCGGCATGCTTTACACGAGCAGGTGAGCCCGTAACCTGGTTGAGTACATCCACAGCGCTGGCGGTGCGCGTCTTGAGTAATAAGCCATTGACGGTCAAGTTGGTGGTACGATCGCGCAGATTTTTGCCGGCGCGAATCCCCGCTCCTACTGGGTCATTGCTGGGCGATGTCGGCTCGCCATCAGAGATAAAATAAACAACTTTTTGGCCGTTGCGACCGATCAAGGCATTTTCTGCGGCGAGAAACGCGGCACCATAATTGGTCGACGAGCTGGCGCCAACACTGCTCGGATTAATATAGCCAGGCGTGTAGTAGGCGGAGCCTTGCGCGACGTATCGACACAGATTGTCTTTATTCAATGCGTTTTTAAACGCCGACAAGCTTCTAAAACTGACGATGCGTTCATTCACAACCGAGCCGGCAAAAGGAATGATACTGACTTGAATGTCGTCACCGGCAGTAGCCATAGATTCCAGTTTTGCAATCACGGCTTTTGCCGCCGACAATCGTCCACAAGAGCCGGTCTGCTCATTGAGTGGATCATTACCGTCGTAAATTTTGCCATCACCGCTAAATTTATGCTTACCCATGGAAGCCGAGAAGTCGACCAGGAAGAGCACGGACAATTTATTGGTGGAGTTAGGACAGAATTCGCCCTGAATCTGAGCCTCGACACGCTGGGTACGTGGCGCCGCCAGTTCAAGCGCGGCAATCGCCGAATCTTGACCCTGACTGCAACGCACGTCAAATTGCTTGTTGGTTACGCCACCACCAATGCCTGGTTTTGGCATGTTGGGATTCGTGCCATTGCCGGGATTATTGCTGCCAGGTGGCACCAAAGTAACATCCACTGGTGTATTCGTCTGACCGGACGGTGTATTGCCACCACCAGGATTATTGCTAGGATCATTATTAGTTGGCGTGCCGTCTGGATTATGGGGCTGGCCGTGACTGGGATCGGTAGCGGCACCACGCGAACGACCGCCGCCGGAAAAGCGTGCTTCGTTACAAGCAGCTAGAGCAACATGGATCAATAGAAATAGAGGGATTAAATTCGAGACTCGATTGCGCATCAACAACTCCACCACAGCCAACAAGGGAAACAGAATAGGAAATAGAAAACTGATATCGAGAACGGCATTGCCGTCGCAAGCGCATGAGCAAGGAGTATGCCCGCCCCGTCTCGCAAAAAAACCCTGCGGAACAGGGAGTTTGCCCCGAACGCAACCCATGCGGGTGTGTGCAAAAAAGAAAAGCTGTCTAAGTTTTAGCCACCTACAAAGAGCCTTTGTAAGAAGCGTATATTTAAGCTACTTTTGGGAATTCTCTGGCTCTAAAGGGAGTTCCTGTTTTGGACCGTTCCGATCTGATGGCAAAAATCGTGTCTTTGTGCAAGCGTCGCGGCTTTATTTTCCAAAGCAGCGAAATCTATGGCGGCCTTAAATCCTGCTATGATTATGGGCCGTTAGGGGTTGAGTTAAAGCGCAATATCGCCGCTGAATGGTGGCGCGATATGGTGTACGGACGCGACAATGTGGTCGGCATCGATGCATCGATCATGATGCATCCTAAAGTCTGGGAAGCCTCGGGACACTTGTCGGGCTTTGCAGACCCGTTGGTGGACTGTCTTAATTGCAAAGAACGCTTTCGCGCCGACAAAGCCCCCAGACAAACACCAGGCACGACGGTGGATTTCGTCGAAGGTGGCAAAGCGGGCGGCAAAAAACTCAAAGCCGAGGTCGATGCCCGCGGCTATGTCTGCCCGGTGTGTTCGTCACCAAAACTTAGTGATGAGCGGCAATTCAATCTGATGTTTCGCACCAGCATGGGACCAGTCGATCCTCTGGAAGGATTTTTGCGCGACCTAAAAAGCAATGCTGATCTGCCGCTGGAGCAACTGCGCGGCAAACTCGAAGAAGCTATTCGCAAAACCGCTGTTTACTTGCGACCGGAAACCGCGCAGGCGATGTTCGTGCAATTTCTGAACGTACAACAAACCATGTCGATGAAAGTACCGTTTGGTATCGCGCAAATCGGCAAATCGTTTCGCAACGAAATTATCACCGAGCATTTTATTTTCCGCTCATGCGAATTTGAACAAATGGAAATGGAGTTCTTCTGCGAGCCGGGCACACAAGTGGAATGGCTCGAATACTGGAAGAAAGAACGCATGAGCTGGTATCAGCGTTATGCCAACAACAAGGCGGCGTTTCGCTTGCGTCAGCATGCCGGTGATGAGCTGGCCCACTACTCCGACAACTGCTTTGATATTGAGTATGATTATCCGTGGGGCTGGGGTGAGTTGGAAGGCATCGCCTCGCGCACGAATTATGATCTTAGCAAGCACAGCGAACATTCCGGCGCGAAGCTGACCTATTTTGATCAACAAAAGACCGATCCGGCGACTGGCAAAACCGGCTGGCGTTACACACCCTACGTGATCGAACCTGCCGCAGGCTTAACCCGCTCGGTGCTCTGTTATCTGCTGGATGCTTATGTCGAGGAAGCCGTGGCTGGCAGCGCGGACGGCGAGAGCAAAACGCGCGTTGTCATGAAGCTGCATCCGCGACTGGCGCCGATCAAAGCCGCGGTGTTACCGCTGGTCAAAAAAGACGGACAGCCAGAAAAGGGCGAGGCTTTGATCCGGGAGTTTAGGCAACGCGGCGTTAATGCCAGCTTTGATGTCCAGCAATCGATTGGTAAACGCTATGCGCGGCATGATGAAATCGGCACGCCGTTTTGCATCACGATTGATCAACAAACGATGAGCGATGATACGGTGACGGTGCGCGATCGCAACACCTGCGCACAAACCCGCTTGAGCATGCAGGCCGCGCTTGAGCATGTATGTACGCACGTGACGAGTTAAGACAAGCAAGCAACCGAGGCAGGCATGCGATCTTTTGAGCTTGAAGACAGTAAACAATGGACGGAGTTTCAGCGCGAACGCAACCATTACTCGCCGCGTTTTCCGGAGGCATTGGCTGATCTGTCGCGGCTGCGAATCAGCAGCGGTAAAATTCCGCAGCCGCAAGCTCGTGACCAGGATATCGCGTTGCTGAAACAACTTTTTCCGCATACCAGCGAGCGTGCAAATCTGCATTTCACCAAAGTCGAGAACGCCGCCGCGGCCGCTACCGAAACGCCCGGATGTGTCGGCGTGGTGCTTTCAGGCGGCCCCGCACCTGGCGGGCATAATGTTATTTGCGGCTTGTATGATGGCCTGCGTTCACTGGCCCCTAATATCAAACTCCTCGGCTTTATCGGCGGTCCTGGTGGCATCTTGCGCAATGAGTATCGCCATTTGGACGAAGACGTCATCAATGTGTTTCGCAATAGCGGTGGCTTTCATATGATCGGCACCGGTCGCAGCAAAATCGAAAGCGCCGCTGATCTTGAGCGTTGCGCGCAAGTCCTTGAAGCCCGCGAACTCGATGCTTTGGTCGTTATCGGTGGTGACGACTCCAACACCAATGTCGCGTTATTGGCCGAGCATCTGGCGGCAAAACAAGCTCGTTGCATCGTCGTCGGTGTCCCTAAAACCATCGATGGCGATTTGCGCAATGAGTACGTCGAAGTATCTTTTGGTTTTGATACGGCGGTTCGCGTTTACAGCGAGTTGATCAGTCATATCGCGCGCGATGCGGTCAGTGCTGGCAAGTACTATCACTTCGTGCGCCTCATGGGGCGAGCGGCCAGCCATATTACCCTCGAAGCAGCATTGCAAACGCAACCAACCACGGCATTGATCGCCGAAGAAGCAGCGTTGCATGGTCAAACACTACGCGAAATCGTTCAAAGCCTGGCTCACACCATTGTCGAACGCGCCAATGATGGCATCCACCACGGCGTTATCCTGGTGCCAGAGGGTCTGATTGAGTTTATTCCGGAAATGCGCGCGCTTATCAATGAACTCAATAGCATTCTCGCGGAGCATCGTGCTTATCTGGACACGTTGCATGGTTTTACCGCACAGATTGAGTATCTGAATCAAAAGTTGAGCAAAGACAGCTCTTATACATTGGCGTCTTTACCCCTGGATATTCAGCGGCAATTATTGATGGAGCGCGATCCGCACGGCAACGTCGTCGTCTCGCTGATCGAAACCGAAAAGCTGCTGATTGAATTGCTAGAGACATATCTTGGCGAAATGAAAGCCGAGGGTAAGTACAAAGGTAATTTTGGTTATCAACGGCATTTTCTCGGCTACGAAGGCCGATGTGCGGCGCCAACCAACTTTGATGCCGATTATGCTTATGCCTTGGGACGCACGGCGGTCGCGCTCATCACGCAACGTGTCAGCGGCTACATGGCTGTCGTGCAAAATCTCGCCAAAGAACGCGACCAGTGGCAGGCATCCGGTATCCCTATCGTCAGTATGATGCATCTGGAGCCACGCAACGGCAAAGAGAAACCAGTTTTGCGTAAAGCACTGGTCGATTTATATAGTGCGGCGTTTGCTGAATTCGTGCGCGCACGTCCCGAGTGGGCGAAGCGTGATTGCTTTCGCTTCACGGGACCGATACAGTATTTTGGCCCACCATCGTTAACCGAACGCATACCAGTGACTTTGCAATTGGGAGCGTTGAGTGAGCCGCGGGAGTTTTAGTCGTGCAGCAAGGCAATAATAATACAAACAACAATAACAGCGGTGGCGGCGGTCAACGTCCTAATGAGGGACGCGGCAATCGGCGTGGAGGTCGCCGGCATCGCGGTCGACGTGGAGGCGGCGGTGGTAGTGCTGGCAACGGCGGTAATACCGATCAGCAACAACGCCCGCAATCCGATCAACGCACTCAGACCCAACCAGGCAATCGCGATCAACAAAGCGGCAGTGGCCGCGACAATCGCCGTCCACACGGACAGCGATCCGGCTCGGGATCAAACCAAGGCCGAGGACAAAACCGCCGCGACGGCCGACGCCCCCAGCATCAACATCACAAAGGGCGGACCACTACGCCGCAAAAACCTCGTGATAACTTTGATCCTGCGATTGTCGAAAAACATACTCTTAAGAAATATGGCGTGATTTTCTTCGAGACGTTCGCCGCCGCCAAAACCGAGAAAGCCCAAATTAGCGAAGCCGCCAAGCAGTGCGAGCAGCTAAACATCGTGATCAAAGCCGAAGGCGATATGGATGATGCGGAATTTAAAGAATTCGGCAAACTGTTTGCCGGCGAGGCCTGGTATTTGATCCATGAGCGCCGCGTTGCTGATGGCTGGTATAACGAGCCACGGTGACAGAAGCTAAACCTTAAAATCTTTATAAACATTAATATATGCCCATTATTTATATAAATAATTTGACAATTTTAATAAAATCATTAATATACGCTTCTCTAAAATTTACTGGAGCCTTAGCATGCAACCGAAGCTTTTATATCTCGTTATTCTATGTTTAGTAATTAATTCATGTGGTTATCTGGTACCAACCTCGGTGCCAAAACCTGGGGTCGACCCAAATATGGAGATACGACGCAGCGCTGCTTTCAATGAAATCATGCATGTACGTGAGGCTCTGGACGCGGCGGAATTAGTGGAACGGTCGATGCTGAAAATCACTGCTCCTGATGTCACCGCCGATCTTAGTGATCTCAGCGCTATCACCGTCGCGCGCAGGTCGCTGGAGGAGATGGGACCATTCTTTGCTTCCAGCGTCGAGGATAAATTAACAGCTAAAAGCATTGTCACGGAAAAATATCCGCATCAATTTTCTCACCTTGGCGTTTTTCCACGCGATGTCGCAATCAGTCTGGACTCTCCTGATCGAACGTCTCATTTGCCGCTCGGAGCCGAGCCAACCACCAAGAACACAGCACAGCTGGAGCTGACTGACAAAAACGGCACATCATATCCCTATATTCTCTCGTCGTCCAAAATCCTGCTTGATGGTCGTCAACAAGTCAGTCTGCATCTGGAAGAAATTGAGATCCTGCATAACGATATTCGCCGCGGTCAACCAACCTCGTTAAGTGATATCTTGCGCAGCACGACACCACCAGGTCGCTTCGATTTGGTCATTGGTGGCGATACGCGTTACATCCGCGCCAATCAACTCAATCGGCCGCTAGGTGACTTGGGACGTCTTTTCATCCAAGTTTTGGATGCCAAAATTGATAGTAATAATCATTTGAATATCGCTGAAACCAAGATGTGCTTGTACGATAAGAATGACAAACTGACTTGTACCTTGAATACACCGCCCGCCATTGAAGGTCGCTTTTATTATCTGAAAGATATTCTCGTCGCCTGTCAAGACGTCAGTCAACTGACGCCATGCGCTAACGAACGTGAAAATGAGAACGTCGTCACGACCAGGGAGTAGAAGCCATGTTGTATGTTAATAATGGCATTTATTCCCATCTTCGTCGCATCACGATACTGCTCAGCATCAGTGTTGTGTCTATTAATGGTTTCACGGCGTGCGATCGCCAAGACAGCAAACTAACCGACCGCGAACGAGTAGCTTATTTTCTAAATACGCGCGACTACGAAGCCGCTATCTCAATTCTGACCGACATGATCAATGCTGATTCACTTGATTATGGTTTACAAGTGCAGCTAGCGAGCGCTTACGCCGGCGCTGCTGGTTTAAATACCTACCATGCCTATGATGTGCTTGGGCCCTATATCAATAAACAAGTGGATACCAAACAGGACCTAAAAGCTAAACGCCACAACTTGAGCGCGACCGCATCCGCCGCGTCCCTTCGTGATAATTCTGAAGAGATCAAGAACGATAATGAGATCGCCAAATTTGAAAAACTGATGATTCATCACCTGACCAATTTTTTGACGGCTTTTACCCTCGCCTTTCGTTTACCTCACATCGCACTGATTGATCGCCCAAAACTTATTCAAGCCATTGTCATTTTGGGCACCGTACCCGAAGAAGATATCAACTACGAACGCGCGCAAATTTACCGCGCGGTTCTCAGCCTGGTGCAATATCTCAATTTCATGCGCGACAGTTTTCCGTCGCTCACCACTCTAGAAGAAGGCGATACAAAAACATTTCTTTGTGCACTTGATGTTAACAATGCTTTATTAAACTTTGATTCGATATCGTTTTATCTTAATGACGCTGTCAGTAGTCTTGATCGTTCCGTTACCAGCGCCGAGGGCAAGGTATCGGAGACCGTACGTAGAATTCGTGAACAAGTGAATAGCCTCCATGAATTCATCGGCTTTAACTACAACATCTTGCGAACCACTGATTTTGCCCATCGTTTTTTGATGACCAATCAATGTAACAGCGATCAGTGAGGGTAAATGCATAGCCTACCGCAACTTATCGTGGGGCTAGTGATTAGCCTACTAATGATCAGCGGGGCTTTCGGCGCTGATGTTCGTCACCTTATCAATGACCAGGATTCCATTGACGGCATTCAATCACAACGAATTTGTCAAAATTTTTCGGTGACCGACGGTCGCGGTGTTTGCCTTGGGACCGCCGCCACTCCTTCCATCGGCGGCTCCCTACAAGCAGATGGCAGTTTTAAAGCCAACGAACGCGGCTATCAAATCGTCAGTGATTTTCTTGATCGACGCATCGATCGCGATGGCTTGGATAAAATTTTTCGCGATGATAGCTTTCAATCTGCATCTGCTATTTTACGTATACGCGCCAACTACGGCATTCATACTCTTGATTTTGTTCCGCATCATGTTATGGGTGCCGCTAAACTCACTAATCCGAGTCTGCCGGAAATCAACATCGCCGCGATCCGCCAAAGCGTCTATCGTTACACGCTAAGCGACTATAGTGAGCTGCCACTACCAAAAACAAAGATCTTTTATTTTGGTTCGCTCGCTTACTCCCAACGCCAACAATTATTCACCTCACTTGATTTATTAACAGCCGCGGTAACGCCATTGATCGATGAGCTAAAAATCGAAAACAAAAACCTTCTTACCGGGGATGTCGGCTCAACTGCGCAGTTTGAACTGACGAAAAATCATGCCATTGATTTTGGTGTCGCCGCCTATAATCTCGGCATCCATTATCCATGCGCCGCCTGTGAATTACGCGCCGTCGACATTGAACGCAATCAACTTTTGTATACGGCGATTCGTGGCGGCTACCATATGGATTTAAGTTTTGGTCGCTTTTTCTTTGGCGTCGTCTTGCCGTTTGGTGGGTATCTTAGCGAGTATCGAGAACTAGAGACCGCGGCAGGCATGTTATATGAGATTGGCACTCTGCGCTCTTATTTTAGTTTTTCGCCAGCCATGCGATCTTTCGGCTTTGCTTTTAAATCAGACTTATTTTTGCTTGGCATCCAATATACTGATGAAAAACAGGACAATTCCCTACAATTAAAACGCGAGCGACACACTTATGTCCACGGCAGCTACTTTTTATAGTTTAGTATTAATTGTTCTTGGCCTGGGATGGTCTGTCACCGGCCAAAGCCAATCCTTGTCTTATGATGACATTATGGCTCAAGAACGCGACAACCGAAGCCAGGAACGAGCATTTGAGCAAATCGTCGGGGGAACCGCCGCAACTATGATCGGTCTGTATGGCTACTACAACGATGATCGTGGTTTGTTGGTAAAACTTGCATACGGCTCTATTCAAACGTCTGGTGTGGTAGTCCTGTGTCGAGCACTGTTTGCTCTCAACGATCCCAGCCTGCTTCTGGCCATCGACAATGATATTCGTGGTCGCGACAGTATTGAGACCGAACGCTTACGTAGGCAAATCACTGAAATTCATAACCAACGTCAACACTCCTCGCAGTTGACGCTGGCGACATCCTCGGCAATTCTGGGCTCACTCTATCTTTACAACGGCATTCGCAGCCAGGCCGATGAAACACAGTTAAAAAACATCTTTTATTTTCTTGGCGCCAACATGTACCTGGTTTCCGGCGTCACCTGGTATCGCATCTGGAAACGTCAGTCACTGAAAAATACCAGCGTCACCGCATCAATCGACTTAGCACCGTGGCCGGAATTAAAAATCGTGTTTTAGGCTGTCGTCCGCGACTAACTCACCTTTTTCGTCGCAGTATCGTCGACCTTTAAACGCGGCACATCGCTCAAGGCACTTTTAGTCAATGCCTGCGCGACTGCCTTGGGTTGAAAGACGATGTGACAGCCATAGTCGCCGATGCGGCGAAACGTCGCGATAGGCAGCCGGGTGGCGTCTTGTTTTTTCTCAATCGGCTTGCGCATCGAGCGAATAGCGACGACTCGTCCTTTGGCGATGGCTGCGGAAATCTGTCGCTTCAAGGTCGCCAGCTTGTTCGTCAAGGCACTTTTACCACCTTGTGAGCTGGCATCGGTTGCTTTAGCAAGTGCTTCGGTCATTTTTCCGTACCGAACAAACGCCAACGATTGGTTGTAAAGCACTAATGCGCGCAGTTCTGATTTTGTAACCGGCAGCGACGCATACGTTTGCTCGTAGAGTTTTAAACTACCTTCGATATCACCTGCTTTGGCGCGTGCAACGGCGGTGTTATTCAACGTTGCGACCACTTCACTGGGATCGCCCATGGTCTCCAGCAATTTTTGCGCAAAATCTGTTTTACCCAAATTCACCATCACCACGGCTTCGGTCTGAGCAACCGCCGGATGTTCGGTATCGACGTTTTTAGCTTTCTCAAGCGCCTCGACCGCCGCTTCTTCCGCACCGATACCCGCTTGTGCCTCAGCCAAATCCAACAGGCGTTCAATATTTTTGGGCGAGAAAGCATGCGCCTTCTTGAAGCAACGGATCGCTTGCTCATGCTGATTCATCTGCAGAAAAATTTTCCCCAACAGATTGGTCAAAAACAAGTTATCGCCACCCGCTTTCAGCGCTTCGATCGCAAAATCATGCGCCAATGAATACTCACCTTGCTTGAAGGCGAGAAAGCAATCAACCGAGAGTCGTTGGGCTGAGGTGATATCTTTGCGGGATACAAACTGATCACGTAGTGCACGGGCTTTGTCGATCTGGCCGGCAATGGCAAGATGACGAATTTCATGCGCAACCTGTTCCGCGGCAACGCCATGCTCGGTCGCCGATATGCAATTCATAATCATGCTGGTTAAGACAGTTTTT
The DNA here is from genome assembly GCA_964652825.1 of uncultured Oligoflexales bacterium. Taxonomy (GTDB): domain Bacteria; phylum Bdellovibrionota_B; class Oligoflexia; order Oligoflexales; family CAZZCU01; genus CAZZCU01. Next base: position 16,656 of record CAZZCU010000020.1, on the reverse strand, counting down.
TCCGCCGGTTTTTCGATAATGTTATTAACGCCAATCTCGCGCAATAATTCCCTATCGGTCTTTTTTACCAGCGAGCTATATACCAGGACCGGCGGACAACAGCCGTATTTAACTTTGATGCGCTGTAACAAAGCCGGACCGGAAAGGCCAGGAATCCGCCACTCAATGATCATTAAGCGTGGTTGTTCCTGCTGTGCATCCAACCACTGCCAGGCTTCTTCGCCGTTGGTGTAGCAGGCGATCTCCGTCACACCGATATCCTTGAGAGTTTGTTCCGTCGAACTCCTGACAATTTCATCAGGATCAACGACTAAAGCCTTTTTAAAACCGTAGGCTTCCGCAAAAGAACTCACTGGTACATCAACACCGGTCAGTTTTAACAGTTCGTCCAATTGCTCGCCGGACTTTGTCGCATTGATGCCAAGCAGTTTTGCTTGCGCGACAAACTTGCCGGCTTCTTCGGCGCGACCGACGAGGAGCAAAGCTTCTGCTTTGCAGACCAACAGGCCTTTTTCTTCGGGAAAAGCACGAATCAAATTTTCTTCCAACGCCAATAGATCGTCAAATAATTTGGCTTTGGCGAGATAATCGCGAAGATAATGCGCCGCCACCAACGTCGCACTGTTGTCATACTCCTTTAGACGCGCCATCAACGCTTCCAACTCTGCGACAAAATCACCTTTTGAGGTCGGCACGGCATGATATGACAGCAATCCTAGTGCAAAAGCATCAGGTAAAATAACCTGATCTTCGGGCGGCAACACCAACGACACCATGCAATTGTTGAGATCTTCATACAAAAGAGCGGAGAGTAGAATATGCTGGGCGGAAATTCGTGAATTCTTCGATAAGTCGCTGATAATCCAACTCGGAGCATTACCCTCGGATTCGATCACTGACCACGCTTCGGCGCAGTTTTCAACGGAACGAACGTTCTTGAAGCCCAGATCACGCAATGCGTCAACCATACCGCCACGCAATGACGCGGCCGGATGAACAACAAGAACATAAGTAGCATTCAATTGAAGCAAACTACACCATCGCAGTAGGAATCAAGTTATTCAAAAGAAAAATTTTCTTCTTCCAGCTCTTCCAAAGGCAGATACTCACTGGTACGAGCGCTGTTGTTTTCAATCCAGCCGGGTGTAACAAAACGCGGTTTGCTATCGCTATCAAGACGTTCGTTGTCAACTGAGCCACGCTCAAAGCCATCGAGCACGCTCGTTTTATCTAACATATCGCTTAAATCAACCATGCGTCCCGCTATTGGTTTCTCCGACTCGCTAGACTCCTCAAAACTGGAACCCATGTAAGTTACATCCACGACATTATTGCCATCGCTGATCGTGACAACATTGCGACGAACACTGGTGATTTTTAAGTTAGCTTCATTGGGAATATTCTGACCGGTTTTCAAAGTCATGGTCACGCCGTTTTGTTTGTCTTTCAGAACAGCCACACCTAGTGTCTTGTGCTTGCCATTCACTGCATCATCCGAGATAACGCCGACCAACCCAAAGCGCCCGCTCAGTCCGGTGCTATCAATCGCAACGACGACTGGACTCCAGGTCGCAACAGTTAACAAACCTAAAATCTGGCAGATCACGAGAAGCGCGCGCATCGCCGAACCCCCTTACGATCAAAAATAAAATGCTCGTAAGAGAAGTGTCGGAGTGTGGTGTCAAATCTTTAGCCAGCAGGCGGACCCCATGTTGGCGCTTTGATAATTTGATCGATAAAACCCAATGACCTAAGTCAGTAAGTCCAACGCCCGCTGCCTACCAATCTCTTTCAGGAACATCGGTAAACGCGGCCCCTGGTCGCGACTGATTAATTTTTGATAGACGGCGCGAAAAAATTCCTTGGCATCAACACCGGAGCCACGAATAGCACGGTCATAAATTTGTTGATTGAGGTCCTGGGTGGCGATGGTCTCCAGATCAACCTCGGCCAGCAAATCCCGCAAATGCCGCAACGCTTCGCTTTGCAGCTCCGACAAGTCGATGCTCAAAGGCTTGGTATTTAACGTATAGCGAAACTCGTCCGGTGCATGATGCTGTAGCCAGGTCCATGCTGCGTGTGCACGTTGCATGAAGTTGGCGCGATCAATATCATTCTGCACCGCATCGGCGTAAAAACGTGACAGCGTGCGCTCGATATTGCCGTCGCAAATCTGCAAACGACTGCATAGCTCACGAAACCCTGGTCGATAAGGCTTGGTCGCAGGAACCTTTCCATCAACGGCCGAGAGTTCGTACGCTCGGCGCGCAACCAGCCACTTCTCGGGTTTATCACCAGGTCCGGCCAACGCATCATTCTCGGCACGATCAAACTCGTCATAGACCTTGATCACGTCCGCATCAAATGCCAGCGAAAAATCGGTATTGGGTCGCTGACAGGCAAAAATCCACCGCACCATCTGCGGCGTGTATACCTGCAAAGCATCGCCAAGCGTGAACAACACACCTTTGGAGGATGACATTTTGCCACCCATGCCTTTGATGGACACAAAATCATATTGTAAATACAGCGGCGCTTTGCGCCCCCAGACAGCTTCGATGATCCGCGAGGCCGTATCAAACGAACCGCCCTCGCTGGAGTGATCTTTGCCACCCGGCTCAAAATCAACCTTTTCAAAATTCCAGCGCATCGGCCAATCGCAGCGCCAGTTTAATTTCAGATTTTTCGTGGTACGAATATCGGTTGTCGCCTCATGCTTGCAAGTAGCGCATTTATAACTATAACCCCAGTCACCATCATAGCGTTCGTATTCCATAGTGTCGCGATCACAACTCTCACAATAAATAGAGGTCGGTAGCCAGGTATCAGCTAACGGCTCGCTGCGAAACTGATCGAGGATCGCCTTGATCTTCGGCAAATTCTGCAACACGTCGCGAATAGTGCCAGCGTACATGCCGCTGCCATAACGCTCGTGCTGATACAAAAATTCCGGTTTGATGCCCACGGTCGCGACGTCGCGCTCGAAAGGCCGTAGATTTGCTTCGGCATAACTACCCACCTCGCCGTAAGGATCGGGGACGCGCGAAATCGGTCGTCGCAGATGCTCTTTGAGCATCTCTTGATTCGGCAGATTGATCGGAACTTTGCGCAAAGTATCAAAGTCATCCCAGCTATGATAAGCCCGCACGTTTTTGCCAAGATCACGCAAAGCCCGCACGACAAAATCCACAGTAATCGCTTCGCGAAAATTACCGATATGAATCGTCCCACTCGGCGTAATCCCACTGGCGCAGGTATAGAGGTCTTTATCCCCCAAGGTTCGCACGATACGCGCTGCCATCTGATCGGCCCAGTGCTGAGATTTCGGCTGCACAAGAACTCCTAACGTTTAACTCTTCAACGATACCGCATCGCACATTTCCGCCAGCCGCGAGTAACAAGCAGGCTCAATAAACTGTAACGGTGATTTGGTTTTCAGCTCGGCGACTTTGCGCGACATGATGCCGCGTCTGGCCGACATCGGCGCCTCGACCGCCTCACCTTGTGTTTCAAACGCAAACCATGCCATCGCCTGACTTTGATAAGCAAAAGACACCAGCATATCAAGCTGATTAGCCGGCTGGACGTCCCACAGCTTGCGCACGTTTAATCCGAGCACCAACAAGGGTTGGCGCGCCGTGGCGGTAAACTGATGCAATTCGTTATCGACATTTTGACTTTTAGCGAAGTCCACGACCAAAACACTACAGCCATGACGCCAGGCGGCGATGAACGCCAACGCCCACCACTCCTGCAGACTATGATTACTCATGCGCACCACTGTGCCAGGGCGCTCCTGCTTGGCAAGTTTGCGGCCAAGAGCCCGCCGCAACGTCTCGGGAACCGCCCAGGTCGACAAATCCGGCAGTGCATTATAGAGCGCGGCATACTGTCGCAGGATTTGATAGCTTGACGCCAACCGCTCACGCAGACAACAACGCCGCACCAAACTCTCAGCTTTGCGATCGAGATGACCGCTGCCGGCGCAGCACGTGAACAAACGCGGCTCAGCTTCAAGTGCGCCCGCATGCACGCGTAGCCCCGCCAACGCCGCTGTATCGCTCAGCGCCGCTAACTGTCCAAGCTGGCAGGCACCGCTCATGGGGGAGTTTCATGCGCGTTTTGATCCTCGCGCATGCGTCGACGATAATCCTGACCCTGGATTTCCAGAAACGTCGCCATTTCAAACAGTCGTGAGTAAATGCGTTTTCCCACTCGCGGCTCCAACGGCCCGAATTCATCGGGCGAAAAGCCGCTACGCTGTTGCTCCTGTTTACTGCTGAATTCCAGGTCGATATTAAATTGATTCTGTGATTTGCCGCTCGGTATCTTAGTCAGATAGTTTGTCGAGGCGACGATAATTTTGCCTTGGTTGTAACGTCCCATGATCAAAGAATCCAGGACCGTCATCTCCCAATCCGTGCTTCTGCCTTTACCTAGCTCATCGATAATTAAAACATCGCAATTCACCAACGGCGCCAGCACGCTATCATCGGACTTGTCATTGGCATAGGCGGCTTTCAGCTCGCCGAGAAGTTGAAAAAAATCGACAAAGCGCACGCTAAAACCGCGTAATGCCAAACCTTTGGCGATCGCCGCTAGAATAAAAGTTTTACCAACGCCGACTGAGCCGGTGAACAAGATGCCTTTGCCGGAATGTACCTGAAAGTTCATTAACCATTTATGCACGTATTGAATGACTTCACGGCCGTTGCCAGTATAGTTGGTGAACGCATCCAAACTCGCGCGCGCGTATTTGATGGGAATACGCGCTTCATTAATCAACGTACAAACACGCGCCGGTGTCGGTTTGCGACAGGGTTTGGAATGGCCATTGATGCTCAACCGGCAACTACCAAAGCATGCCGCGCATTTGCTGACGCATTCGCACAAAGCCGCCGCCGTTTGTACGCCGCCGGTCACTAGTTGCACGCCCGAACCCATGCATTTACGGCAACTGCTTTTGACCAAAGCACAAACCGGCGCCGAAGTTGTGCCTGCCTGCGCACCTTGACGCGGACTATGCAAACTCTCGACTAAATTACGGCGTTTTTCTGCCAATGCCTCTCTCCCAACGGAAAATTTTCTGGCTGTTTCGATGGTTTATCATTACAAACAATAGCTTGTCCGTTGATGAACCATCGTAAAAAATTCGAGGTCGATCTATGCCTGTTCATTATCACAAAATTCTTACTACCAGCAACGCTCCAGACCTCGCCAAATATGCAGCGCATGTTATTGTTTTGCCGGTGCCCACCAGCAAGACCGCAACTCTGGAAGCCATGGTCGGCAAGCTACCAAAGACCACTACCAAAGGTCTACTGAGCTTTGCGAAACGCATCGATTTTAAACCCAAAGCCGGCGAGTTGTTCAGCTTTGATATCAGCCCGGAACAGCGACTGGTCGTGGCTTTGGTGCCCAAAAAAATCTCGATGATGTGGCATCTGAAGTGGGCCCGACAGATTGTGGAGGCTTTAACCAAAGCCCAGACCAAAACCGCTCTGCTCGATCTTCGCGAACTAAATGCTACCGACGCCTTACGTGCTACGGATGCCTTTATCTCGGCGGCCGGTGCGGCGGCTTTTGTCGGACCAAAGTACGCAAACACAAAAAAGACCAAACCGAAGGCTGACAAACCGAAGACACCGATCAGCACCGACATCTATGCTCCCAAAACCGACACCGCAACTCTTGAACACCGCGCCGCGCATGCCGCGGCCCTCACCGCCGGTACTAATCTGGTGCGACGCCTGACCAGCATGGCCGGTAATGATTTGAACTGCAAAAACTACGTGCAGTTGGCGATCGCAATGGCCAAGGACGCCGGCTTGAAGACCCATTTTTACAGTATGAACGACCTCAAGAAGATGCGAGCCGGTGCCTTTCTGGCCGTAGCGCAGGGTTCCGACCATGAAGACGGCGGGATTCTGAGAGTGTCCTACATCAGCAAAGCCGGCAAATCACGTTCAGCCAAGCTGGTTAACTATGTCGGCAAAGGCATCACTTTTGACACCGGTGGCGTCAATGTTAAACCCGGCACCTATATGCTAGGTATGAACGGTGACATGGCTGGCTCGGCTGTGGCTCTAGCTCTTGTCCTGCTTGCCGCCCAGGAGCAGTGGCCGATTCACGTCAACGCCTATCTGGCGATCACCGACAACGCCGTCGGCAGTCGAGCATTTCGTCCCAATGACGTTGTGACCGCCTTATCCGGCAAGACCATTGAAGTCATTCATACCGATGCCGAAGGTCGGATGATTCTCGCTGACACTTTACATCTAGCAGCGCAGGACAAACCCGACTTGATGCTTGATTTCGCCACGCTCACCGGTTCCTGCGTGCGCGCCATCGGCACTAACTACAGTGGTGTGTTTGCCAACCGTCTGCGACTGCATCGGTCGGCGATCAAAGCCGGCAAGCTTAGCGGCGAGCGCGTCTGGCCGTTTCCCATGGACGCGGATTATGGCGACTGTCTCAAATCTGATATTGCTGATATCAAGCAATGCCGCATCACCGGTGGTCCGGATCACATCGAGGCAGCGATATTTTTGAAAGGTTTTGTTGGCAAGGACGTGCCTTGGCTGCATGTCGATCTCTCGGCGATCGAAAACGAGGGCGGCCTCGGGCATGTCGACAAAACAGTCACTGGCTTTGGTGTGCGCTTTGCCGATGCCTTTACACGACTGGTTTTACCGTCTGCTTAAAATAACTCTTGTTTTATTAAAAAAATTATTGACATTTTATAAAATTATAATATAATCCCTGCATTATTAAGAAGTATATTTAATAACCAGGGGATATTATATGACTTTTTATCGTCCAAGCATCTTATGCTCCGGCCTAGTCCTGTTGGCGGCCGCATGTCACACCGAGCAAACGGCAACCCAGCAACCCGACGCCAAAACCGAGGCCATGGCCGCTGAGTACCAAAGCCTGCCACAAATAGTGGTCGTCCGCGTACCGGTCGATGCCCATGGCAATGAATTACACGATCAGGCCGAGCTCGCGGAAACAAGCGGTGTGGTTTCTGCTGATCTGTTGGAAAATAACTTTGAGCAGTTAGCGCCGATCACCAATATTGCTCAAACTGGCGATAACGATCTGGACGACTCCTCGACGCAAAGCTGGATGCCTTTTCCGGGTATCGGTGGCGGTGGCGCCGCTCAGAATCCTTATAATCAAATGAATCCCAACCCCTATAATAATCAGTATCCTGGCCAGCCAATGCCTTATGGTGGTTATGGTCAGAATGTCTTGAATCGCGGCCCGGAGTTTGACTCGATTGGTCTGCCAGAGCAAACCTACGGTGCTGGTATTTTTCCTCCAGGTCAATTACCGCCCATGGCCATCGCCTCTGGCACACCAAGTATCCAGGTGCCGGTACGGCCAGCTCATCCGGCGTCAGGTATTGGCTTGGAAACCCCGCCCTACGCGGGCATTGCTAACAGTCCGTATATGACGCAATATCGTCCGACCGTCACGTCGACGGTGGTTGCCGGTGGTTCGTATCAGTATGGTCGCCCGGGTTGTTACGCGAATAATCGCTACCGTTATTATGTTTATCCGCGTCCGTGCTGCAAAAAAACCAAATCGTGCCGCCGCTGGTAGTAGATCAGAATTAAACAAAGGATCGAGACTAACGTGCGTCTATCGCTTAACATTCTAGCTATGCTGATGTTTGCCACAGTGTCCGCCTGTGGCAGCGATATGACGATGCCGTGGGAACAAGGCAAGGATAAAAAAGCGGATGACACCCCTGTCGATCCAAGCCTTGATCAACCACAAGATGATAGCAACGACCTACCGGCAGCGACCATCAGCAATCTGGCGACGTTGATGGAACAACTGAACCTCAGCGTTTATCACAATAAAGGCCAGCGCGGGCGCGGCGTTAAAGTCGCCATTCTCGACAATGGTTTTTTGGGCCTCGAAGAGTCGCTTGGCAAAACCCTGCCACCCGGCCTCAGCGTCCCGCCCACCAGCGGTAATATTCAAGCCGACACCAATCACGGAACAAAATTGGCGGAGTTGGTTTATGCTTTAGCTACTGGCCAGACTAGTTATTCGCCTCAGCATCTTGGTCCGACCTTGCTGCTATTGAATAGCAATGGCTTTACCAATTTACGGCTCGCAATCAACAAAGCTATCGAGGAGCGCGCCGATATTATTCTCTACTCGCAAGTCTGGGAGTATGGCGGCAATTTCGACGGTGGCGGCTTTATCAATAAAGAGGTCAATCGCGCGACCGACGCCGGCATTATCTGGGTGAACGCCGCCGGTAATTACGGCAACGCCACCTACAACGGCAAAGTCGAAGTCAGTCCCACGGGACAGGTAAAGCTGCCGCATCAGGATCGCTACGTGCGCTTTGAAGTCGAACGTGATGGAACACCAGTAAAAATCGTTCTGAGCTGGAATGATTTCACGGATTCCTTTGTTTATCGTAGCAAACAAAACCTGGATCTGACTTTGGAAGCCTCAACCGGCCGCGTCATGGGCATCGGCAAACTCATTCAAGATGGCAAAGCTCACGGCGCCAATGAACAAGGATATTCTGATCATGCCCGTGAGATCATCCGCGGCGTTCTCAAAAAAGGCACCTACTATCTCAGTGTCGAAGCCAAAACATCTAACTTTAATGAACACGCACGCCTGCGTATTTCTATCGACGGGTATGGCGTACGCCTGCTTGATCCCAGTGAGTTCAATGATTCGATCATGGTGCCGGCTGACAATCCCAACGTCTTAACGGTTGGCGCCAGCGATGTTGATTTTACCAGCTGGCGCGACGACAACAACCTGCCGCAAAAGCCCGAAGTCCTGTCGCCGTCGATTCTGTCATTCAGCAATGGTGAGTCTTATGCCGGCTCGTCGACCGCCGCGGCTGCGGTAGTGGGCGCACTCGCCGTCTATCGCTCGACGTTTGGTTATAAAACCGATGCCGAACTCAAACGAGAAATCAGCAGCCAACTGCTGGCCAAGGAGTCGTCGACATCCGAACGCAATGATACCGATAATAGCGACCAGCCCGTTGAGTCAAAACCACGTCTGGTATTCCGCCTGCCTTCTATTCGCTAGGCACTCCTAGATACTATCACCGACTTGTTCCAACACCTTGGCCTTCAAGCCATCAAAGCCGTCGTCGGGATTGTAGCGTAATGTTTCCTCACCTTCCGCGCTGTCAAAAAACTCAATATCACCGATATCCTCATCGGTGGCGATACGCGATGGTGCGCCCAACATTTCACCGGCAATTTTCTCGACAGTGTACTCGGTGGTTTTCGCCTGGGTCGTGACCGCTGGTTTAGGAGCTACTGCCAGTAGTGGCGCTCGATAGCTCTCGATACCCATGACCACGCGTTGATAATGCTCCAGATCATTGGCCGCGATCATGCCTTCTGCCATCACGCCTTTTGCCCAGCCGTTCACACGCTGTCCAGGATCGTAGGCAGCGGCAGTCAGGTACAATCCAGCCAGGGGATCATGGTGCTGATGCAAGATCTGTAGAATCAACAGCCGCGTACGCTCATCCACCAACCGCACCATTTGCCGCAGAACAAATAGCTCGGCCTGCGCCGGCTGTTTTTGCAAACGCTTAACGTAATTATGAATCTGCCACGATTTGGCATCGGCGATCAGACGACGCGTCATGGCCAAATCAAAATCAACGCCCATCTCCACTAGACCAAATGCCGCCTGCATGCGCGTCCACAATTTGGGCTCACCCATGGCCTCGCGCAGAATGGTTTCACTACCCGCCAGGCGACCCCGACGCACTGAGACTACGGCTTTATACTTTTGATAGTTAAAACGATGTGTCATACCGGCGCGATAGATTTCCTCGTCCTGAGCACTCCAGGATGGACCAAGAGGCGGTATTGCCGGCTTGATGTTTGGCAACGCCCAGTATGGGTTCGCAGGTGGACCACTTGGCTGCGGTGTTACGACCGGCGCTGGTTTCGCCTGAGGAGCTCTGGCTACCGGTGCTTTTTCTACGACTAGCTGATCAAAAGAATCGTCGCTGCCGGAAGGAAAATATAATAGCGCCACAGCACCCATAAGCACTAAAGCAAAGGCACCGTAGAGAACGTTCTTATTCGTTGCCCCCTGATTTAGTTGCAAGGCATCGGTCACGCCGGAAACCGGCGCGATACTCTCAACTGTCTGCGAAGTCTGGGTGCTGATCGGCTCGACATCCATCAGACTCCAATCATCGCCGCCCAACTCCATTGACGCCATCTGCATACCAGTATCCTGATGTGCCACAACCGGCGCCGGCTGTAATTGCACCTGCGTACCGTTTTGTCCGGGCGCAGCATCGGCTTGAGTCCTGGTGTCATCGAGTGTAAATTTAGGTGCGTCCAAGGTTCCCTCCCTGGTTTATATTCATCACAATTTTTATTTTCGGTTTTTTAAAATTTAATTTTAGGTTTTTGTTAATTTTATTCTTGGCTCAAGCTCAAGAAACGCTCTTTAGCTGAGTTATTTTTACTGGTTATCAGCATGCATTTGGCGCTTGAAATCTCTATAAACTACGGGTAGTTAATCAAGCCTTCGAGATTTTTATAGAGCGTCGCTCCACTTACAAAGGGTTATCTACTCCATGAAGAATCTGCATCTACTCAGAAACATTGGTATTTCTGCGCACATTGACTCCGGTAAAACCACCCTCTCCGAACGTATCCTGTATTACACGGGCCGTATCCATAAGATCGAAGAGGTACGTGGCGGTGGCGATGGCGCAACCATGGATCACATGGAGCTCGAAAAAGAACGCGGGATCACGATTACCTCGGCAGCCACCACGGTACGTTGGAAAGACACCACCATCAATCTGATCGATACCCCGGGTCACGTCGACTTCACTGTCGAAGTGGAACGTTCGCTGCGCGTTTTGGACGGTGCTGTTTTGGTGCTTTGCGGTGTGGCGGGTGTGCAGAGCCAGTCCATTACCGTGGATCGGCAGATGAAACGTTACGTAGTACCTTGCATGGCGTTCATCAACAAACTTGATCGTTCCGGCGCCAACCCATTCCGCGTTACCGATCAATTGCGCGAAAAACTCGGTCACAATGCCGTCATGATGCAAATTCCAATCGGTGTCGAGCAAGACCTGCGCGGCATCATCGATCTGATGACGATGAAAGCCTATTATTTTGACGGCGAAAAAGGCGATGACGTTCGTGAGGAAGAAATTCCGGAAGAGTTCGCCGAACAAGCCAAAGACTATCGCGGCAAAATGCTCGATGCCTTGTCCATGTTCAGCGATGAAATGATGGAATTGATGCTCGAAGACAAACCGATCGGCATCGAACTCCTTCACAAAACCCTGCGCAAAGCCACCGTTGCCCGCGAACTAACACCGGTGTTCATGGGTTCGGCTTACAAGAACAAAGGCGTGCAGCTGTTGCTTGATGCTGTAGAGCGCTTCCTGCCCAGCCCGCTTGATCGGCAGTACTGGGGAACGGATAACAATACTGGCGAACGCGTCGAAGTCAAACCCGATCCCAAACTGCCGTTGATCTGTATGGCGTTTAAAATCACTGACGAGAATTTCGGTCAGCTTACTTACACACGCGTTTATCAAGGCACGTTGCGCAAAGGTGATACGCATCTGAATCCGCGTATGCAGAAAAAACAGCGCATTGGTCGTATCGTGCGCATGCACTCCAATGACCGCGAAGACATCCCCGAAGCCGGACCTGGTGACATCATCGCCATGGTCGGTGTTGAATGCGCGTCCGGTGATACTTATTGCGATGAGAGCGTAAATATTTCGATGGAGAGCATTTACGTTCCCGACGCGGTGATCGAGCTGGCGATTAAACCGGAGAAGCAAGACGATCTGGTGAAGCTGTCCAAAGCCTTGAACCGCTTTATGAAAGAAGATCCGACCTTCCGCGTCTCGGTCGACGAGGAATCCAATGAAACACGTATCGCCGGTATGGGCGAATTGCATCTTGAGATTTATGTCGAGCGTATTCGTCGTGAATACAAAGCCGGTGTAATCGTCGGTCAACCGAAAGTAAACTATCGCGAAGCCCCAACCGTACCCGCGAACTTCGACTACAAACATAAAAAGCAAACTGGTGGTTCCGGCCAGTACGCACACGTGGTCGGTACACTGACACCCTTGCCAGAGGATGCTGCGGAGACCTTTATCTTTAACAATAAAACTGTGGGTGGTTCGGTACCGAAAGAATATATCCCCGGCGTGGAAAAGGGCTTCAAGGAATCAGTGGTCAAAGGACCATTGGCCGGCTGTCAGGTTATCCGTACCCAACTTGATTTGGTTGACGGTGGTTATCACCCGGTCGATTCCTCCGAGATGGCGTTTAAGATCGCTGCACGCGCGGCGTTCAAAGAGGCTTTCCTGGCATCAAGACCGGTATTGCTCGAACCGATCATGAAAGTCGAAGTGGAAACCCCGATCGACTTCCAGGGTTCGGTACAAGGCGACCTGTCCTCACGACGCGGCTTGTTGCTTGGTAGCGATATGCGTGATGACTATGCGGTCATTCTCGCTGAAGTACCACTGTCGGAGATGTTTGGTTATTCAACATCGCTGCGATCGGCAACTCAGGGTAAAGCCGGTTTCACCATGGAATTTGCGCGCTATAAGCCTGTACCATCGTCGATCCAGGAACAAATTTCCGCCAAGTATCGTGAAGAACAGGCAAAAGGCAGCAAAGGCTGAGCTCGGCAAAATCTGCCCATCTAAAGACCTCTGGCCAGCAACCGATAGCATCTTTGATCAAACAAATAGCTATCGTTTCGGCCAGGGATGTTGCCATGAACAAGAAAAACCCAATGACCATCGTCAAGCCCGAGCGACAACGCTCGGGGCTTCGCCTTGTTCAAACACCTGTGCCTTCCCCATCATGTTCCGCGCCACGCCCGTCGATCGCGACAAAACAAGGACTCTCGCCTAAACCAGCATTTAGCAGTATGCTCACGCAAATCGCTGATCAGATTGATCGCGACATATTGTTCATCATGCAAATGTAAATGATCATTGGTCCTGTTCATACATCATGAATTATAAAAATCGCTTTATCGAATTACTGCTTGCCGCTGGTGCTTTGCGTTTTGGTTCATTCCAAACCAAGTCCGGTCGCTTGTCGCCGTATTTTTTTAACACCGGCCTACTAAATACCAGCGCTATTTTGGCGGATGTAGCCAGCATTTATGCTGCTGCGTTGCGGGAGCGTTTTTTGGAGGCAGGTTTTGATAATCTTTACGGCCCGGCTTATAAGGGCATTCCACTGGCGGTTGCAACCGCACTGCAACTCCACAATCAATTTCAACAAAATGTCAGTTTTACCTTTAACCGCAAAGAAACCAAAGACCACGGCGAAGGCGGCCAACTGGTCGGCTGGACTTATCGCGGCGATGAGAAAGTCATCATCGTCGAAGATGTGCTCACGGCCGGCACCAGCATCCGCGAATCCTTGCAGCTGCTGCAACGACATAAGATTAAACCGCGCGGCATCATTTTGGGCATCGATCGGCAAGAACGCGGCAGCAGCACAAAACTGGCGGCCGAGGAATTAGCTACTGAGCACGGCGTACCGGTACATGCCATCGTAACTCTGGATGATATCGTAACCTCTCTGCATAATCGTACCTGTCTTGGACGCGTATGGATTGATGACGCCATGCTCGCCACCATCAAAGCCTATCGCCACGCACACGGCTGACAACTACCCCAGACGACTTGGCCCATTCTTTGCTCTCTAGATATTTCGGGGATAAATAACCACTTTTCGGTTTAGTTTTGTGACGTGTAGTCACATTTTGTTACAAGGAGAGTATTGGTATGCGCGCGATCAGCTTTCTTCTTCTCTCAACTTTATTTTTACTTGCTCCTCTAACCGAACCGATCTTCGCCCAGGGCGATCTGGATGTCGAAGGCGCCAAACGCCGCTACGAGACACAACGACAAATCGCTGATCGCGCCAAATCTCAAATGGAATTGGAGCGCAGCCGTCTTACCAATGCCGAAACCAGGCTGCGCAATGCACAAACCGACCGTCAGAATGCCCAGACACGGTTGCGTGACGCGGAAACGCGGCTGGCATCTCTTGAACGCCAAATTATCAGCTTGCAACGCGAGATCAATCAACTCGAATCAGACTTACCTCGCCAACAACGTGAGCTGACTAGCGCCGAGCAAGACCTGAGCCGACTGGTGAGAGAACGCGATCGCCTGCTACATGATCGCTCCAGTCTTGAAAGTCAGATCACCCGTCTGGAAAATCGCCTGCGCGAACTACACAGCGCGCCGGAACCTGATCAAGCGGAAATCGCCCGCACCGAAGCCGCACTCAATAGACTGCGTAGCGATCTGACGGCCAAAAATCAAGAAATCAGCCGCGTCGAACAAAGCGTTCGTCAGGCACAAACACGTGTCAACAATTTGAGCGCCGAGGTTCAGCGCACGCAAAGCAGCATTCGCACAAAACGCACGGATCTCAGCAACGCCGAGCGCAGTCGTGATCGTATCGAAGACGACATGTCCAGACTGCGACAAGACCTGCAGCGCGCCGAAGATGATATTCGTCGCGCCGAATCCGAAGTCGCCAGTCAGCGCAGCGTGTACCAAAGCGCCGAGCGACAATATCAAAGCGAACAATCACGTGCTAACGAACTGTACGCTTACTACCAACAAGTACTCGCCAACTACAATCGTGAGTTGGAACGCATTTATCAGATAGCGGATCGCGCCGCCAACGATCACGCCAGTGCCGAAAGTCAGGCCCGAGCACCCGAAGCTGGCTCCGCCTTGGGTACCAACCAAGGACGCACCGCGGGTACTGATAAAGGTACAGCCGATGGTCGCGCGCGTGATCGCGTGCTTGGCTATCGTCATGGCCGCGCCAATGCCGCTACCGATAAAAATCTTGCTGATTTTTATGCGCGTGGCCGCAGCCAAGGCGCGGACATCGCCCAACGCAAAGCCCAAGGCGAGGACTACCCTGCCGGCTATAACGAAGCTCTGGCCGCGGCATTAAGCGCGGAGCCTTCGCATCAGGATACCTTGGATATCGGCAGCGAGTTGCCCGATGATCCCGGTCAAAACAGCCCGGAACTCAGTACCAATCGCATGACGACAACACCGGTTAACGCACCGAACTACGGTATGCCGGGCGATCCCGTGGTCGGACCACCCGCCTATGCAACGCCGACGTTCTCGGTACCGGCACGTGACAATCGCTTTCACAATCCACCCTGCAGCAATCTGGCGTTGGAGGAATTTGTTCCCAAATGCCGCGCTCGTTACGACAGTACTTATGCCTCGCAGTTTAACAGCAGTTATCAACGCTTGTTCCTGGCGGCGCATCGATCGAGCTTTGATAGCAATGCCAGAAGCGCTTACGACGCTGCCCTCAAACAAAATTATCGCGAGCAGTATGCTGACGGTGCGGCGCAAGGCGCCACCGAGCAAGGCGTTCTCAACGGTTTCAACGAAACGCTGGCTACGGCAAGACAACAAAAACGTCAAGAGGGTCGCACGGCTCTGCAACAAAAAGTCGGCCAAGCGCATATGTTAGTGGTCCGCAGCGTGACCCTGCAAGAACGTGATCAGGATGGGATTTTGAGTCCGGGCGAGTTTGCTGACTTGGTTATTGTCGTCGACAACCTGGGTGGCGCGGCCAGCCCAAAAAGCAAGCTAAAGATGGAAATCAAATCTAGCAGTGGTGTGCAGCAGATCAGCTTCAACTCACGTGAGTTGCCGGCGATTCAGGCGAATACCCGCTTGACGTTAGTTGGTGTCACTCGCTTATCACCGCAGGCGGTATATGCGGGCGGCAAGATGAGTGTCGAAGGTCAAATCCTTTCGCGCAATCAGGCGGGAGCTTACGTACCTGTACAAAGCTTTACACAAGAAGCCGTGGTGAATTATCCGTTGGAGTTGCAAGACATCGCACTAGAGAAAAATCCAGCTGTTGGCGAAGCAGTGAAAGCCACATTCACCTTTAAAAACCTGAGCAACATCGTCTCCGAGGATATGCATACGGCCTTGAGCACGTCCCCTGCAATCATCGAGGTGATTGATGGTAATGATCTGATCATTCCGGCTTTACAACCAGGTGAAAGCACCAGCGTCGAGGCACAGATCAAACCGAGCGTGAATGTCGGCGAGAATGTCTACTCCAACTTCGTCAGTCAAATCAGCGATGGCGCCGGCACTTTAAAATACGCGCAACCATTTGCCAAGCTGATGCATCTCGACCGCACCGGCTCCATTCTGGTTTTTGATGCGAACGGACGTGATATCACCAGTGGCACCATAAACGTCAACGCCGGCAGTACCGTGCAGATTCAAGCACAGTTCAAATTCCATGCGACGCAAAGTCGTCGCGGACCATTTGTTCTACGCTCGGCACGCATGAGTCATTCGAGCATGCGTCATGCTAATGGCTCAACGGTCAGTGTCAACTACGGTGCCTGGTCGCCTGGCAGCCAGGCTGGTCGTGCGCGCTTTAGCTATGTGATTCCGCAAAGCCTCAAAGGCCAGCAAGTCTCGATCACTCTCAATCTGATGGAAGGTCAAACGTTGCTGCATGCGCAAACGATTTATATGAATGTGAAATGATTAAACTGCTCTACTTGTCTGTTGCCCCATAAGCCTCATGTCATTGGCTGACATGG
>CAZZCU010000019.1:0-44059 GCA_964652825.1 uncultured Oligoflexales bacterium | reverse complement strand
ACCTCAGGTCATGAAGTGACATGTGGGAAGAAGCCCACCTAAGTGGGCCAGTTTAAGCTTCGCTACTCCCAGCGCAGAATCTCCAATCAATCGTCCTCCATCTTCGCTGCCGGTCGGTCCAGATCCTTTGCTTTGATGGGTGTTTGTATACCACCTTGTTTGATTACGCCAGCGGGTGCCTTCCACTTATCATAAGCATCGGCCATTTGTTTTTTGCTTTTTACTGGTGAGAATCTTTTATCTGGATTAATCCCGGGTGGCAGAATTAAAGCGTTATCGTTACCCACGACAACCGGTCCTTGCGGGCCCTCAGACCATAAGGTGCTGACATCATGCGAAGCACCGCCTATGCCGCCAAATCCGGGAGGAGCATCGGTGGAGGCGCCCAGTGAGGATGGGTAATAAACAGTGCTGATTTCAAGGTCGGGAACGATCAGATTTTTCTTTTTCAAAGTGTTCTTGAATTCGCCGACTTTTAAGCCTTCTTTTTTAGCGCTTTGCATCAAAGTCATGGTGGCTTGTTCAATGCTGGCCTCCGCGCTCATGTACCCGTGGTCATTAAACTGAGTTGGGGCAATACTGACGGAGTCGGCTGAAGATCCGAAAAGGAAAACGCGATTTTGCTGCGGATTGATTTTGCTGGTTTCCATTTTTTTGAAGGCCGGTTCTTGAGCTACCGCTCCGCTATAACATGATTGGACGATACAGGTAATATTGCCAGTCTTGTGGCCGACGCCTTCGATCAGCGCGCTTTGTACGTCCGTGGTACGCATGCTGCTGGTGGTGTGTGAATTTACAAATCCTTGCTTATCAGTCTGCACCTGGCCACTGTAAATCCGGTGATTGCCATCTTCCGCGACGCCACCATGGGCATCGATGTCGATAACTACGTGGCTGTTACGACCGTAGTCCATGGGATTGGCGCGTCGATCGGCAAGAATCTTAGCTTGTGCCTCGGCGATCGGAAGTTGTGAGACATCAAGGACGCGAAAATCCTGTTTGGCCCAGGCTAAGGCATCCTGTCGACCCCAGTCTATCAGTTGGTCTTCAGGAGCGTTACCGTAGTAACCGTAATGGATAAAAACCGGTTTGCGATTATTGGCGCCATTTAAATTCATTGCCGCTTGATTCGAGCCGGTATCGCAGTAGCTGGATTGAATGAAAGTTAGCGTACGTGCACCCATGCGTATCGAGGAAATACGGGCGATATCATGACTGCCGGAGCAAGCTTCATCAATAAAGCCGGTTTCGTTATAATCCAGTGCCGCCAGGCTGGAGGCAGCCGGCATTTGCGGCTTACATGCAGCGACAATGATTGCCATGGCGGTAATGCCACCGACTTGCATAAGAATTTTCATGGAGACCTCTATTTATTTTCTCATCGGCAGATTGCCGAAAAACTTTAGCTAAATAGAGGTAAAAGCAGGTTTAATATTTATAAATATGTGCGAATTAAAAATTCGCTTTAAACGAGACGGCCAAAAGCGTCTCAATCTGGCCGAGGAAACCTTTGGGATCATTGAAGGTCAGTGCTTTGCTGTAGGAGATATTCTCGCTGAATTCCGGGGCGATCTCTCGCTCAAATTCCTGCGCCAGCGTTTCGCTGAGTTCCACATCTTCATAAGCAACGACACACTCGCTATTGAGGTTGGTGCTGCGCGGATCAAGGTTGAAGGAGCCGACAATGGTAGCAGTGCGATCAAAAATCGCGTACTTGCCGTGGTGCATGCCTTCGTTGTTTTTGAAGACTGGCTCGCCGCCCCACTCATAAATTTCGAGTTTGGCGTTGTTTGGATTGGGAGTTGTTGTGTTATTGACTGCCAGCAGGTCCTTATACAGGGTGCGTGCGGCGGTGGTAACGATCGGGAGATCGTTGACGTCTTTGTGATTAGCCAGAATTTTAACATTGACGCCGCGTAGTACAGCATTGTGCAACGCCACCTGTACTTCCGGTAATGGTAGGAAGTATGAATTTAAAATCAGAATTTCGCTCTTGGCGCTCTCAATAAAATCAATATAGGCGCGGTGAATGAATTTTTCATGTAGGCGCGGGCGGCTGTGCAGATAACGCATGGTCGCTGGTTTCCACTGCAAATTGCGTGGTTTCTGCAGCGCGGCGTTGTAGTTTTGGATAACCACCGGGTCAAACGTCGGTGTCTCGATAACGCGCATCGGATCAAGTTTTAAGATATTGCGGGCGTAGTTGACCCAAACCCAAATCGGTTCGGTATTAAAAATCGCCTTATTGTTGCGGAATTCGATTAGCGCCGTCAAATTATTCTCAAACATTGTCGCGATATCGGTAACGATCGGTCCTCGCACAATCACGTCTTTGTCACGCCACATTTCCAAAGGTTTGCGTGGATCAAGGCGATAGTATTTATTCCCGATATTCGTGCCGCCGACAATGGCTTGCGCGTTGTCTGTCCCGGCATCGACAATAAACATTTTCTCGTGATAACGGCGATTACCTTCATCGACAAAGCTGGTGAAATCGTCGCTTGGTCGGTACATGTTGAGGACATAAAGATAAAGTGTTTCCCAGCCTTCGACATGAATGCCTGATTGCTTCATCTTAAAAAACATCGACTGTGCCTCACGCTCGATGTTGTTGACCGGATCAACGATCAAGCGCACATTGACGCCGCGTGCTTTAAGTTCGAGAATTTTTTCGGTCAACTTCCAGCCGGCTTCATCGCCATGCCAAACTAGCAGTTGGATATCGACGGTCTTTTGCGCTGAATCGAGGAGATCAAGTCGCGCTGCCAGAAAATCAGCTCCGGTTTCCAATACCGCGACTTCCGATTGTTCATCGGCATGCACGGGAAAACGCTCGGCTAATGCCGCCGCCGTGGTCCTGCCGTCTTTGACAAAGTCATATTTTTGATCAAAGACCCCAAACTGTCGGTTCGGTTTATAGGGCTCGATATCCTGGCGAGTTTGATTACCAGAGGATATTGGTGGCGTCTGGTTGATGGCGGCGCTACCACTTTTGTTGCGCAAGGACAGGTGTTGGCGTCCAGGCAAACAACCACCTAACAATACCCCAAGCATAGTGATGAGGCTGATCGTGTTTAAAGATTTATTCGACGTTCGCATAAAAAACCCACATAGGTGTACTTAAGGGTAAAAGCACATATCATGCCGCAAAATTTCATAATAAAATCAGTCAGTTATTTTGAGGAAAGACTTTTCCTATCGGCACGTCTGTCGCATTTTTAGACGCTTTGCCAGTAAGATAGTGCTAACTGCACATGTATAAAGGTTCTGCCCATCTCCACGACATCCGCTATTGACGCTCGTCCGCCTGTTAACGAATCGCTGCTTATCCTAGTAGTGGGTATCGTTCAGTTCGTAAACATACTCGACTTTATGATGGTGATGCCGTTGGGGCCGGATTATGCGCGTGCTTTGGGTGTGCCGATGTCCATGATCGGTGTCATCGGTGGTTCCTACACCGCCGCGGCGGCGATATCTGGATTGATATGTTCGTTTTTTCTCGATCGTTTTGACCGCAAAAAGGCGCTGGTGTGCGTGTTTGTGGCGCTGGCTTTTGGCACGATTCTCGGTGGCTTTGCCACCAATTTTGAAACTTTGCTGGCAGCGCGTTTCCTGGCGGGCATCTTTGGTGGACCGGCAACATCGCTGTCGTTTTCCATGATCGCCGATGTGATACCTCCGGCACGGCGCGGCAAAGCCATGGGGGCGGTGATGGGCGCATTCTCCGTGGCTTCGGTGCTCGGTGTTCCCGCTGGCTTGGAACTCGCCCGTCTTGGTGATTGGCGGACACCATTTTTCGCGGTTGGTGGTCTGGGGTTTCTGGTGGCGGGGCTGGTGTTGTTTAGTTTGCCAGCGTTTAAATTTCATTTGCAGGATAAATCGATCGGCACCGAACCTGATAGTCTGGTGGCTTTGTTCAAGCGTCCGATCGTGCGTCAGTCATACATGATGACCGCCGCGGTTATGATGGCGGGATTTATTGTCATCCCTAATTTCTCAGCATTCCTATTGCAGAATCTCGAATATCCGCGCGAGCATCTTGGGTTGCTATATATGGCCGGCGGCATCGTAAGTTTTGTTAGCATGCGCATTGTCGGTCAACTGGTTGATCGCTTTGGTTCTTTTGTCACGGGTATCGTGGGAACCGTGTTGTTAGTTATGATTCTTCTGCTTGGCTTCGTGCTAACGCCACCGCCGATTCCGGTCTGGTTTATCTTTGTTGGTTTCATGCTGGCGATGTCGGTACGCAATGTTTCCTATAATACGTTGACATCCAAAGTACCGCGACCGCGCGAACGGGCGCGGTTCGCGCTGGTACAATCCTCGGTACAGCATCTTGCCGCCGCCGTCGGCGCAGTTTGGTCAACTTGGTTATTACACGAGAATAGCCAAGGAAAACTGGAGGGTATGGCAACCGTTGCGTTCGTATCGATCGTACTCAGCATTGCGGTGCCTGTTCTCATGTATCGTGTCCAAAACCAGCTTGTTGACCATGGGCATTGAATAAACGGCCGCGATTGGCTAAAATTTAGTAAGTTTCCATCAGCATGATAAGGAGTCACGATATGTTCGGTTTACGGATAGCACTAAGCTTATTCTTAGTTGTCGCTGTGAGCGGCTGTAAAACTACCGGTGGTAAAGGATCTGATATTGAATCACTCAACAATTTCCGAGAATCAGATAAAGGCGTGACTTGTACCGCTGAACCATCTGCTGCTTATTCGGAACAATATGATACGTACTGGGAACGTAAATCCATTGATGCTGATGTGAGCTACAAAGAACGTTTAAAACCAGTCTTGGCATCCGTGCCTGCCGGCTTGCAACGTTGGTTCTTCTTAAAAGGTGGCAAAATCAAGTATCTCGGTAATCCGAAAGAATTCTGTGCAACTCGTAAAGGCACGGTCATCGATATTATCGACTATAAAGGTGAGATCAGTGGCTGCGTGCATTTCGTCAGCAGCGGCGACGTTGTTGAGATGCCACAGATTTTCATTGGTGTGACATCGACCGAGTATCATACGAACCTGGCGGAGCTTTCTAACACTGTTCAAGGCTTCTCTATCGTTTTGGCTTCGTACGCGACCGACATCGGTGGTGGTACCGCGCCTGATTCCAAAGGCGAAGTGCGTTACCAGTTTGGTAAGAGCGACGCTACTATGCAAGACGACAAGTTAGCTCTTAGCTTTCTTTTCTTGGATGATTTGATTAACGCGATGAAGCGCGATCAGTCGTTGTACATCCCGGAAACCTACAACAAAATGATTGAGGATAAGAGCATTCTTGATCCGGCTGTCAGCCGCGATGATCGTTGGAAAAAAGTCTGGGCTGCTCGCGGTAACGATAATTACCAAGCATTTATGAATATGGTTTTTGCACAGACGTTTGATTCCGTACATTGCAGCGATGAAACTCGCGCCTTGATCAGTGGTAATGATCCAGTCTTTGGTCAGGCAGGTCGTTGGTATACAAAAAATATGGCGCCTGAACTGAAAGAGGTTTTAGCGGATGCTCCCGCGGAATCGACGACGGTTAAATTGACCGGTAATGCTGAAACAGCGACAGGCGTATCTGGCGATGTTACACCTAATCCGGATGCGTCAGCGGCGACTCTTGGTCTGGTTGCCGGCTATCGCTTCCCGATCTTGCGTGCCATCTTGCGCGCGCCTTTTGCGATCGCTGCTTACTTTATTCAGAATAAACCTGTTCGTCGCTGGTTCGCCGAGCATCGTCCGGTTCGCCGCTTCTTCGCTGCAATCCTGCGCGTAGGTGTGGCTATTGTCCGCGGCACTGGCGCTATTCTACGAGGCGGCAGACGCGTACTGTTCCCAGGCAACCGTTGCTGGCGTATTCGCCGCTGGTTGTGCTGAGGCACTTAACTTCTTTAGTTAAAGAGGGGGATAGTCAGCAAATGGCTATCCCCCTTTGTTTATGCGGAGGATGTTCATATAAACACCCAAAAAACCCCTTGATTTCAGGAGCAACGGCGAAGCCGACAACACGCTAAAAATACTGCCCTAAATTGTATTTTTATTACTGCGATAATGTAGATCTCGAAAATTACCTAAACTTATTGAGTACCTATCCGAATCAATAGGGTCGGAGAAAAACCGACCTGGGACTTTTATAGAGGAACTTACCCATGAAGATTTCAGCCTTATGCACTCGTATGCTTGGTGCTGGCGCCGCGAGTTTGTTGCTGGCGATCGCACTTGTACCAACGCCGGCTGTCGCACTTGAACTGAAAGCCAGTGACGTGCGCGGAACACCTAAGAAGAAGCCGGTAACGGTTCTGCAAAATCGTTACTTTCTGAAAGGCATGCGTCCGGAAGTTGGTTTTATCGCTGGTTCCTTCCTGAATGAAGCTTACACCGATACGACCATGGTTGGTTTTCGCTCGGGATTGTTTGTTACTGAATGGGTTGGTTTTGAATTTCAATATTTGAAAACCAGCGTTGAGGATACTGACGATCTGCGCGCGCTGAACAAGTTGAAATATCGCGACATCAAAGATCCCGAAAGTATTGTTAGCCCCACGCCGGAAGTTAATCCTGTGAAAGGTGCGATGGATTTTAACGTTGTTGTCGCGCCGTTTTACGGCAAACTTAATCTACTCGACCATCTGATCGTCTATTCGGACTTTTATTTGACCGGTGGTATGGCGCGTATGGATACCCATCAGGGGACTTTGAACGCTTTGACGATCGGTGCCGGTCAACGTTTCTACTTATTTGATGCGCTGTCGTTTCGCATTGATTTCCGTGATCGTATTTATACCGAACAACGTGCCGGCAAAAACAGTCGCAAGAATTCTTTAAGTATCGACTTTGGCGCGAGCTACTTCTTCCTCTGAGGCCATGATGGGTAAGGTGTTTTCGACAGCTTTATTGTTTTTAAGTCTAGGGATCGTCTCCGGCGATCTCATGGCTAATCCGTCCGCCAAAGCGAGCAAGAGTAAAGTCGCCAAGAAAGACGTACGACAGTCGGTCAAAACCAAAGCCAAGCCGGTAGCTAAAAAATCGAGTAATGCTCCCAAGGCCGCCAAAGCCAGAAGCACCAAGCCCGCTACGAATCGTGCGGTAGTTGTCAAGAATGAGCGCAATGACGTCGGCAACGACTTGCAGCGGATTCGTCGCACCTATCGATTAGGTGACGGCAAGGAAGCGGCAGCCTGGTCCGAGTTGTCCGATCTCAGCGAGAAGTCCTTACTACCTGCGCAAAAGCAACAGGTTCTGCAGACTCAGGCGATGATGCTGGTTGACGCTGGTTATCCGATTACCGGTGCCATGTACGCGGCCGAAGTTCTTAAAAGCGCCCAGCAACCCTGGGATGATACCTACAATACATCATGGGCAATTGTGTACGAGGTCGCGAAAAAGCGTGACATCGATAACTTCGCTGAGAATCTGACGCGTTCGGTTGATCTCAAGGGTCGCACGCCGCCAAGATTTGGCAACAGCTGGTACTATTTTGCTGGTAACGCTCTGGAGGCAAAACGCGCCAGCGAGGCTGCAATTGACGCCTATCGTAAGTTGAATATGAGTGATCGCTATTTTCTGCCGGCAAAGTATCAGCAGGCCATGATTTATGTGGAAAAGGGCGAGATCAAAAAAGCCGAGACCGCGCTGAAGGCGATTCTTTTTCCGGAAACACAAGCTATATCAAGTCTTGATAAGCAATCGCTTAAAGAACTGTCGAACTTGGCATATCTGGCGCTTGGTCGTTTGCAGTATCAGGAAAAACGTTTTAAGGAATCCATCACCAACTATCGTCAGGTGACGCGCGATAGTCCGTATTACTATGATGCGTTGTTTGAGCAATCGTGGGCAATGTTCATGGGCGGCTATCCGAATCATGCTCTCGGTTCATTGCATGGTGTCGAAAGTCCGTTCTTTGAGCAGGTGTTCAATCCCGAGGCGGCGTTGCTGCGCGCGATTTCCTATTACTGGTTGTGCCGCTACGAAGACGGCAGGATTGCTTTGGCCGACTTCTCCGATCGGCATGGTGATGGTGTTGAGGCATTAAGTGTTTTCCTTGAGCGTCAGCGTTTGACCAGTGACACCGCTTATCAGTTGTTTGAAAATCTGATTAGCGGCGTATCGTCTGATTCGTTGCGAATTCCTTCTGATATTTTGAACTCCGCCGCCGAAAGCTACAGCATGATGTTGTTGCGTGGTCAGTACGCAACGGTAGTGTCCGAAGCTAATCGTCTCGACGCTAAAGGTGTTTTTGGTACGAAGAAAGGTTTAAAGCGTGCACGTAGCACGATTGAGACGCTGGAACAGGAGATTCGCAGGGATATCGGCGATGCATTTCTGGCGGAGCTACGCAGCATGAAGTCTCAATATGAACAGTTGTATGCACAAGCTGAATTTTTGTATCTCGAATTACTTATGAGCGAAAAAGAACAATTGTTGGGACGTGAGCTGCACGCCTCGACCAAGATATCACGCGTGGACATGCGACAGAAGATCAGTGGTTGGGGCAAGAAAACCCAATCGTGGAATCAATCCGATAAGAATGAGTATTGGTGGGACGAAGTCGGTTTTTACATCTATAGCGTCGAGCCAATGTGTACTGAACGCTAGCCTGACCAGATAAGCCAGGCAACGTTTAGAGGAGGATGTATGTATTATGTAGCTAAGGGGTTGCGAAACCTGTCCTTGAGCGCGCTGTTAGTGGTTAGCGCCGGCTCAGTCACCGCCGCGGTGACGCCAAAAGGCAAAAATAAACCCGTTGGCCCGTCGCAGCAGGATTATTATTCGACGGTACAGGCGGATGTTAGCCCCGAAGATCTCAAGAAGGCTGATGATCTGCGTTTGCAGACTATTGCTTCGATCCGGGAACTGCTCAAGAAAAAATCGAATGATTCGCGTAAATTTGAGTTGTATCTACGACTTGGCGAGCTGCATGCTGAACGTCACGACTATCTACGCGAAGTAGAGTCTTTGGAGTATGACAGGCGCTTCAATCAATGGGCTGAAGGTGGCAAAAAAGGCAAGGAACCACAGCTTAACACCAAGCGTTCGGTCGCTGAGTTATCGAAAGCAGCCGAAGCATTCCGCATGTTGGTGACCGCGTATCCCAAACATCCGCGAACCGCATCCGCATTATATGCCTTGAGCAAGACTCTGGGACGCTTGAATAACGAAAGTGCGGTTTTATACTTCCAGCAATTGGTTAAGCGTTTCCCCAAGTCACCGTTGTTGTCGGATGCTTATTTATCATTAGGCGAATATCACTTCGACAGACATAACATGACCGAGGCACGGAATGCCTATCAGCAAGTTCTTAAACACAAGGCTCACAAAGCCTATCCGTATGCGGTTTATAAGTTGGGATGGACTTACTATAATCTGACACCTAAAGACGCTACCGAGGAGGCGAGCAATTACAAGCGTGCGGTTGCGTCGTTTAAATTGGTAGTTAAGCTTTCTGAGAAGAATGCCGGTCGCTATGGTCGCCTGGATTTACGTCAGGAAGCGGTTAATGATCTGGTCATGGTCTGGGCTGAGACCGAAGATATCGATGGTGCGTGGAATTACTTCAAAACCATCGGCGAAAGAGAGTCCTTCTACGCCCTGTTAGAGAAGCTGGGCAACACTTATGCTGATCAAGGCAAGAATGTTAAAGCCATCGCTCTCTATAATCGCTTGTTGCAGGAATCTCCGAATCGTCCACGCAACCCGCAGATTTACGCAAAGATGGCGGGCTTGTTTGAGCAGGAAAATAATCTTGATGCCGTGGTTGCGACTCTTGAGACCATGAAGAAAATGTATCTGGGTAGCAGTTCTTGGACGATTGCGTTCAGCAAAGATGCTGCTTTGTTGGCCGAAGCCCGTAAAGTTACCGAATTCAATATGCATCGCTATGGGACGATGTTCCACAATCGTGGTCAAAAAGCCAAGAACAACGCTATGCTGGCGGCTTCGTCGAAGATTTATAGTCTTTACCTGGCAACTTTTGCTGACGGCAAGAACGCCTATGAGATTCGTTACTATCTAGCTGAGATTCTTTTCGATATGGGGCAATTTGAAACGGCGTCGCAGCAGTATCTGGCGGTCGCTAAGGCTGATCCCAAGGGTAAATATCTCAAGCCTGCGGCGCTGCAGGCCGTGGCAGCAATGAACAAAGTTGATCTCAAAGCCAAGTACGACAAGTTACCGCCGGCAGGCCAGGTTGCGTCGCCGATCGCCCTCCCGGCAACCAAAAAGAAGCTGATCGATACGATCGATGTTTATGTTTCGATGCTGCCCAGGGAAAAAGGCGGTTATCCGATGCGTTACACAGTGGCGCAGATTTATTTTGACTATGGTCACTATGATGTTGCTATCGACAAGTTTGATAAGATCACCAAGGAGTTGCCGCAAACCACTCAGGGTCGCACCAGTGCGCTGGTGGTTCTGGCCTATTACGCTGATAAGGCCGAGTGGGCGAAAGTCGTGGAGTGGTCTGATAAGTTCTTGAATGCAAAAACTCTGATGACAGCGGATTTGCGCACTAAAGTCACTGAGATTAAGCGCAATGCTACTTATCAGCAGGCTTTGGCTTTTGAGAAGCAGCAAAATCATGACGCGGCGGCAACGGCTTTCGTTAACTTCCAGAAGCAATTCCCCAAGGATGCTAACGCCGATCGCGCACTCTACAATGCTACATCTAACTATTATAAGGTTGGTAAAGTCGAAGATGCGTTGGCTGTCGGCAAAATTCTGATGACCACTTATCCTAAGTCTCCCCTGGTGGCAAACGTATTGGTGGATTCCGCCCAGTCCTATGAGGCACTGGCGCAGTTTGATCAGGCTGCCGATCATTATCGGCGTTTTGCGATCGACTATGCCAACGACAAGCGTGCACCGGCTGCGCTTTACAACGCCGCGACGCTTTACAAAGGTCTCAAGAACTACTCTCGCTCTGAGCAGCTATATACGCGCTTTGTTAAATTCTATCCGAATCAACAGGGTGTCGGTGATGCCGCATTCCAGGTGGCGATGATGCAGGAGAAAGCTGGCCGTCATAAAGAGGCGGTGGCGATGTATCTGGAATTCGCGCGCAAGTTTGCCACGGATAAAGACCAGGCTTTGCATGCCGAAGCCAAGGCAGCTGACTTGAAGTCCTTGCATTTGGATGCGGCTGGCGGCCGCAAAGACCTCTGGCGCTTGCACACGACGCTGGCAGCTAAGAGCGCACCCGCAGCCGTCGAGGCTCGTCGCACGGTTGCCGGCGGCTTGTTCCGTTTAATGGATCAGGAGTTCTCGGCTTTTAAATCAACCCCGATCAATGATGTGACGCGTGTCGAAAAACAAGTTCAACGTAAACAACAAAGTATGGTCGCCACTGCTAAAGGCTACGAAGCTATCATCACGATTGGCAGTGCCGAGCATACGGTAGCATCGCTTTATCGTTTGGGTGAAATGCACGAGAACTTCGCTGAGTCTTTATTGTCTTTGCAGGCGCCACGTGAATCAGCACAGGTCGAACAGGATAAATTCAAAACGCAGATGGAGAAAGTCGCTTTCCCACTTAAGGATGAGGCTTTCAAGTATTATCAAACCGCCTTCAAACGTTCGCAGGAAGGCGAGGCGTTTAGTGACTGGACCCGTCGCACTTATCAAAAGATGGCGGAACTTTCGCCGCAGAAGCACCCTGAAATTATCGAGCAGTCGGCTGATCCAACCTACATGGTTCATCGCCTGCAAGCCAAGAGTGACAACTCGGGGATGGTGGAATGAACAATTACAACCGGCTCCGACTAGGGGGATTTATGTTTAGAGGCATTCAAAAAATAGCTTTGACCGTGACAGTTGCGATCCTGCTGACGGCATGTAAAACCTCGGCGCCCGCAACACGTTTAACAGGTCACAATGAAGCGATTGAGGTCCACTCGACTTCGGATCGTCGTTCGGCGATGACTGATCCCAAGCAGGATACTACGGTCGGCAACACGGTAAAAAATCTGGCTAACGCGACCAAAAAGAATCCGCGTGATGTCACGGCACTGCTGAATCTCGCGCAACTTCAACTGGCACAAGGCCGGTTGCTGGAGGCGGAAGAGACCGCCAAGCGTGCGCTTCGTCATGACCTGAAAAACCGCGAAGCTAAAAAAGTTCTGGCCGCGGTTGCGATCCGCAACCAAAACTATGATTTGGCTGAGATTATTCTCAACGGTATTGGCGGCGTGCGTCTGAAGGATAGCCAGGTTCTTAATATGCTGGCGATGATTGCTTTGCAACGCAGTCAAAATCAGGAAGCATTGGGATTATTCAAACAGGCAATGAAAATTGATCCCAGCGATATCGCCGTGCGTATGAATCTTGGTGTTATGTATCTGAAGTATCGCCAGTTAGGCGAAGCCTCGGTGCAGTTTGAACGTGTACTAAAAATCATGCCAGAGCATATCGATGCCAAGCTGCATCTTGCCATCGTCCGTGCCAGCCGTAATCAAGGTGATGTCGCGATCGCGATGTACAAAGATGTTCTGGGCCGCAAGAAAAACAATCCGTTGGCGTTATTTAACCTGGCGGTTGTTCAAAGAACCAAAGAAGAATACGACGATGCCATTGATAACTTGAAAGCCTATCTGAAGACCGGTCATGCACGTAGTTCTGATAATGATCAGGTATTTGCTTTGATCGATAGCATCCAGACCGAGAAGACCGCTAAAGGTGAAAAAGTCTCCGATGAAGAGATTCAATCTTTGGCCGCCAAGCTTAAGCAAGGCGAAGGCGGTAATGATCCGTCGCGTCCCAAAGAGAAAAGTGTTCGTGAAGCGACGAATGTGGTCCAACCACAGCTCGACGACGATTATGGTGATGACATTAAAGCTCTCGAGAAGGAGCTGGCGCCATGAGATTATTTATTGCGGTCATTATTGTTATGTTATTGCTGGTTAACGCCAGTGAGGCATTTGCCAAAGCACCTAGCAAAGCCACTGGCCCTGGCAAGCGTCGCCTGCATGATAGTAATTTTGCCACGGCGGCTACGACGCAGGTTGATTTCAACGAGACGTTGATTGATGGTCAGATGAAAGCGCCGCAAGGTTTCTTTTTGCAGGGACGTAATCCACAAAGCTTGTCGCAGATGGTTCGCTTGCGCGCCAACTTTGCGCGCGAATTACGTAATTCCAAAGCGGCTGCTAAGGCGTCGGTAAAATAATTTTCTGCATGGTTTTCTGGTAAGACTGCCGTATTTCTTGGTGTCGTCGATGATGTTGCGCCTCGACGATCCATTCGTCGCCGATGATAGTTCCCAAAAATAAACTGGCATCACCGCTGTAAATGATCGAAGCCAGCCGGTGCTCATGGCTGCGCCCGGTGACAATGGGAGCCGTGGCGTCCACGACAACGGCAGCAAAACGCTCGCCGACGGCGAACCAATCGTCCTGGTAAATGCCATTAGCGGCCCGGCCGCGTGTCACTGCTTCTTTGAATAAAATCCAGGCGCTATTCTCACCGCCCTGTCTTACCAGCGGATTGCGTTTGCGGCTGTGCAGTCGCTGTGCGTAGTCCAGCCAGCGCAGCTCCTCGGCAAAATTCAAACCGATATGACTGTCCGTGCCGATGCACCAGCGTCCACCCTGCTCGCTATAGCTGAGTAGCGGGAACACCCCATCGCCGAGATTGCCTTCAGTGCTCGGGCATAGCACGGCAGTGACATCCGCGCGCGCCAGACCGGCGATCTCCTGCGCATCCATATGGGTTGCGTGGACGATATTCAGTTCGCGTCCGAGTTGGACGTTGTCCAGCAACCACTGGATAGGACGTTTGCCCCAGGCATCCAGACATTGCGAGACTTCCAGTTCTTGTTCCGCGGCGTGAATATGCACGGGTGTACCTGCGTCGCGCTGATTGAGAATGTCTCTGGCTTCGGCCTGACCGGCGGCACGCAGCGAGTGAACGCCCGTGCCGACCGTTACACCCGGATACTTTTTGGCAGCGTCGCGGGTAGCACGAACAAAATTAAAATAGTCTTCGGCATCTTTAAACAGGAAGCGCCGTTGTTTGGGATAAGCGGGTTTGTCAAAATTGCCGTTCTTGTAAAATACCGGTACCAAAGTCAATTGTATGCCGGTCAATTGCGCCGCCGCCATGAGGCGTTCGGCGAGTTCGGTCGGATTATTATAACGTTGGCCGTGTTGATCGTGGTGCAGGTAATGAAATTCGGTAACCGTTGTTGTCCCCTGACGCAACATCTCGCTGTAAGCCATCGTCGCAATACTTTGCAATTGCTCGGGTGTCACGTTCACGGCAACGTGGTACATGGCTTCACGCCACGTCCAAAAATCATCATGCTGCTGTTGCCGCGGCAAAAACTCGGCACAGCCCGCCATCGCATATTGGAACACATGCGAATGCGCGTTAGGAAATCCGGGTAACGCCCAACCGGGGCAATTAACCACATCTGTGTTTGTCGCGTGTGGCGCCTGCTGACTGATCGCGCAGATTTTATCGCTGGCATCGACACTGACATACGCTGGCTCCAGCCAGGTGCCGGTCTGCGTCAACAGACCGTCAAATCGCCAGTGCTTCATGGCAATTGCTCCACGACATCAGCCACGTGTAACAACATGGTAGTAAGTTGTTGCGATAACGTTTGCATGCGCGCAGTATCCCGCGTCAGCGTGTTTTCATCCATATAAATATCCTGCGACATCTCCAATTGCATGGCGTGAATACCATCAGCCGGACGCCCAAAATAGCGGGTAAGTTGTCCGCCTTTGAACGGATCATTTACTTGGACTTGATACTCGCGGGCGAGCATCGTGCGGGCGGTGGCAATGATGTTGTCGTCGCAGGTGCGACCATCCTGATTACCAAGAATCATATCGGGAAACGGCTCTGATCGAATCGTCGCTACCAGGCGCTTGATGGAATGAGCATCGTAGAACAACACCTGACGAAACTGTTGGCGTAACGACGCGAGTTCTTGCGTGATGCGTTCGTAATAGGGCTCGTAATACTCTCGGGTGCGGTCTTGGATCTCGGTCACATCTGGTGGTTCGCCGGCATACAGGGGTTGTCCGGCAAAAGTATGCGTTGGCACCAACGTGCTTTCGGGGCGGTTGTCGTCATAGAGCTTTTTGCTGCTCGGATCGCGATTGAGATCGATCACGAACCGGCTGTAATTGGCAACAATACAACTGATACCGGCGGCCGCCAGCGGTGTATAAAGCTCGTCCACGTACCAGTCGGTGTCGATAGGCCGTGTGCGCATCTCCTGAGGCAGCCTGCGGGCTATGGCATCGGGTATGTAGGTCCCCGCATGTGGCACACTGATGAGGATCGCTCGGGGCTTGCCTTGGGCTTTATGGAAATCAAATAGCTGCATGTGCCGAGTATATCTCCTATTCTAATACTAAACCACTGATTTTATTGATTTTTTTATAAAATATTATTAATATTCATAAAATACTTGACTATTTTATTAAAATACCATAGAAATGAGTCATCAAGGCTCCCAGCCTTGGTAATGGTTCGATTCCCGTTGTTGTTGTTGCTGAACTAGTTGCTGTTGTTGAGTGTGGTTGTGAAGATGTTGAAATCCATTCCTTTTTTATTCTCCGTAATTTTTCTTCTCACGGTTTCTGTTGGCTGCGGTCGTAATTACGACGAATACGAAGTCAAAGAGTATCGTCTGACTGTGGAATCCCCTGATAATACCATGCATCAGATTTTCTCCAGATTGATCGATGACTATAATGATGATGCCGGCTTTAGTGCGCTCAACTATGTATCATCCGGCGCCGAAGCGAATTCGGTGATCGTTTTGACCCAGGGATTGCATGCCCGCGATGGCAAGATTGGCTGGGGCCAATGGGTTAAACAGATTGAAGAAGATAATCCCGGGCTTTTGGAGACGCAAAGCAAAGGTCAACGCACGATTTACTATAGTATGCGTGTGGAGCTGGATCAGGAGTATGTGACCAGCCGTATGCATGCCAAAGACCCCGAAAAAACCTATGAGTTATTTAAATTATTCGCGCATGAAGTCGGTCATGGCTTTATGATGAATCATGATCCTGAACCGCAAAGCGTCATGTATTACGAAGTTTCCGGTAACAAGGATTTTACGACGTATTTTCAACGAGTACGGACGTTTTTTGGGCAATAACCCGCAGATTTAAACAAAATTAACCCAGCTAAGTGTAATCTACTTGATACACTGATCGCTAGAAGCTGTTCATAAAACGCTTCACTGCTCCTTACGGTTGTGGCTGTGGTCAGAGATAAGACTTGAGATTTGCGTAGTCAGAGTTCGGCACGGAAACTGCTAGATCCAAAGCGTGGAATGTCAAATGTGAGTTACACAACGCAAAGGAGTTGCTGCTTGTCCGCTTTCATCGATTATGTGTTAAAGCTCTTCCGCCTCGCCACTTATCATACAAAGCCACAGTCTCTTCAACCTCCTCCTAAAACTAATGATGATGTACGTTTGCGCATGCGAGTTTTGGCGATGAGTGCGACCTTGGCAAGTGTGCGCGAAGGTAAGTATCGTTCGTTACCGACAGCGTCATTGATATCGCGGTTGAATTCGTTCAGTTAATAGGCGTTACGGTTGAAGAAGCCGCGGACGAAAGTCAGCGTTAAAATCCGCAAATCCAACCAGATCGACCAGTTTTGGATATAAAATAAATCACACTCAATACGTTTTTCGAGACTGGTGTCACCGCGCCAGCCGTTAATTTGCGCCCAGCCGGTCATGCCGGCTTTAACTTTGTGTCGCAGCATATATCCCGGAATTTGCGTACGAAAATCACGGACGAATACCGGACGTTCCGGACGCGGTCCGACTAGGCTCATGTCACCCAACAAAACGTTAAAAAACTGCGGGATTTCGTCCATACTGCTGCGTCGCAACCATGAACCGAATTTGGTCGGACGATTATCATCCGGTTTGGCCCAAACAGCGCCGGTTTTACTTTCGCTGCCTACTGGCATGGTCCGAAATTTAAGAATCTCGAAAGTTTTGCCGTCAATGCCCATGCGCTCCTGACGATAAAGAATGGGGCCGGGAGACGTCAGTTTAATTACGATGCAGGCGAGTAACATCACTGGTGCGAACAAAAGGACACCGACGATGGCGCCCATAATATCGAGCAGGCGTTTTAGAACGCTACCCATGCCGGCCAACGGACTTTCGTGCACGCTGATTACTGGCACGCCGCGTAATATCTCAATACCGGCGGCAAACTTGGTGTAGCGAATCAGATCAGGAATCATGCGCACGTCGGCCACCTGATTGACGATTTCTTCCAAATGATTCTCCAGGAATTGATAAGCACCGTGCGGTAATGCCAGCATCACCATTTGCGTTTGTCGCTGGCTGAAGAATTCGGTCCAATCAGTAGGCACTGGTAAAACCGTGATATTGCGGGCCGCGCAAAACTGCCGGCTGGCTTCTACTTGTTCAGGTAGACCGCCGACTAGAATCGCACTGACCACCGGTCGCGTTGTGACGTCGGTAAGATCGCTGAGCGCGATCGCTTGCACAAAAATCTCGCCACTGCCAATGATAACAATGCTGCGTGGATCGGCGTGGCGACGGAAGTAGCGTAGGGCTTTGCGGATCAGACTTCGGCCGGTGATGATCATCGCCGGATGCAGTAGTGCGAAAATCACCAGCGTTAAACGGGAGTAGCGATACTCTTCGTAGAAGTACGTGAAGGCGATAAAGGCAAACGTCGCCAGCACGCAACTTTGTAAAATGTCGATTGCCTCGATGAAGGGCGAGCGATGGCGACCAGTACGCCGGTAAAAGCCGGCCGTTGATAAAACACCGAGCCAGATCACGGCGATAAACGGGATTAACTTGAAATACATGGCTGGTGCTGGCATGCCCTTTTCCACATGCAGACCGGTATAAAAGCGTAAGTAATAAGCAATCACCCAGGCCAAACTCACCATAACCATATCGGAGGTGATGCGCATGATCAGAAGGATTTTTTGGCGTCGGGAATTCATGCGGTTGGGAATACCTTTCGTTCGAGAACCAGATTTACCTGTTTGCGGATGTTGTTGAGAAAATGCTCTTCGTTAAACTCCGCGGCAAATCTCCGTAAATATTTGCGATCGTATTTGGTTTTATCAAAGTTTTTGAGAACTGCCGCTAAACTATTCGCATCCGCCACCGCAAAAAACTCACCGGTTTTGCCCGGTGTGACAAAGTCTCTGGCGCCGCCTTCGGCAAAAGCAATGACTGGTGTACCACAGGCCATGGCTTCGATGGCAATCATGCCGAAGTCTTCGACCCCTGGGAAGAGTAGGGCTTTGGCTTCGGTCAGAAGTTGTGCGAGGCGCCGATCATCGGGTTCAACAATGATATCAACATCGCTGTAGGCAGCCAGGCGTCTCAGATTGGGTTCCTCTGGACCGCTACCGGCAACGATTAGTTTGCGCTTGGCTTTGCGACAGGCTTCGATTGCCAAGTCGAAGCGCTTGTAAGCGACCATGGCGCCAGCCACCAGAAAGAAATCATCACCGGGGAAGTGATACTGATCGCCTTTGAACGGTGGTCTTTGGATTGGCGGAAACACGACGTCCGCATCGCGGTCGTAATATTTTTTGACGCGTTGTTGCACAAAGGTTGAATTGGCGACGAAGCGATCGACGCGGGAGCTGCTCTTGCGATCCCAGACTCTAAGCCTTGAGGCACAATAATTTGCGAGTGCACCAACGACAGGGACCTGCTGAAAAGGCGCCAGATAAATATGTTGTTGGTCCCAGATATAACGCATTGGTGAATGAATATAACAAAGATGTTTTGTTTGCGGTGGATGTTTGACGCCTTTGGCGACGCAGGACGAACTACTGATAATCAAATCATAGTCGCTGAAGTCGAACATCTCGATGATACGGGGATACAAAGGTAACAAAGCTTTGCGTAATTTGTTGAGGCCGCGTAGTGACGGCGCGGTAATAATCCGGCGCGATTTGATGACCTCGGGCATGCGAGTCGGATCATAGTATAGAGTATAGATTGGTGCGTCGGGGAATAGCTTCAACATGCTTGCCAGGACCTTCTCGCCACCGCGATAAGTCACCAGCCAATCGTGTACAAATGCAACCCGAACCATAACCACGTCCACAAAGAAAGCTATGCCATATCCTTGATTCTACGCCCGCAGGCCCGTTCGATGCATCAGAAAACTCTCGGAAATTTGCGCATGATTCCGCTCTTTACCAAGTCCCGTGCCTGCTTTGGCACCAGGCAAAATCTTCTCGGCCCTATTTGCTCGGCAAATTATGTTTGGTATGATGAGAGTATAAGCTCCAAAATTACGAAACAATTGAGCTAGACGGGTTTGAGCAACTCTTCTTTTTCCGTTTAGCATTCCCCGGACATTTATGTTTAAGGCGCGAACCGTGGTTCGCGCATCAACGCGTGTCATCTTGTTGTTACGAGAAGGAAGACATCATCTATGAGTGACGCTGATTTAAGCAGGCAAAACCAGACTGACTCACAGGCAATCCTGTTGGGGGATAAACCTGCCGCTCGTTCGAGTGGGCCCACTCAGAACTGGCGTGACTGTTTTCCGGAGATCATTGGTCGCAGTCAACCGATGCTTACGATTCTGGAGACAGTGAGCAAAGTCGCTCGTTCGGATAGCTCGGTTTTGATCCATGGCGAAAGCGGCACCGGCAAAGAACTGATCGCCGCCGCTCTGCATCGCCTTTCGCCACGAGCCGGTAAGCGGTTTGTTGCCATCAATTGCAGCGCGATTCCGGAGAATCTGCTGGAGTCGGAGCTTTTTGGTCACGAGAAAGGCGCGTTCACCGGCGCAGTCAATCGCCGCGCCGGGCATTTTGAGGTCGCTGCCGGCGGTACGCTTTTCCTCGATGAGATCGGCGATATGCCGCAACGTTTACAGGCAAAGTTACTGCGAGTCTTGCAGGAACGCACCTATACGCCTGTCGGAGGCACGGAACAAAAAATCTCGGATGTACGTGTTATTGCCGCGACTAATATTGATCTCGAGAAAGCCGTGGCTGCGGGCGGCTTCCGACTTGATTTGTTTTATCGCTTGAACGTGCTGCCGATTCGCATGCCACCGCTACGTGATCGCGGCGGTGACGTACCGCAATTGCTGGATCATTTTCTGGATGTGGCTAATCGCGTGCATGATGTCGCTAATTCCTGCTTCTTTTCGCCCGAGGCTTTAACTGTTCTTTCGTCCTATCAGTGGCCGGGCAATGTTCGCGAATTGCAAAATCTGATTGAGCGTCTGGTCGTACTTGCTGGTGGTGGCGAAATCAACGCGACGCATTTGCCCGAGGAATTTTTGCGCGATGCCAAGCACCAGAATTTTACGGCTAACACCAACCCCGCGGTGGGAGCATTGACCACTTTGGATCAAGCGGCCGGCCGTATATTGCATGGCGTCACGACATTGCCGACAGGTCATCGTCCGCCGACTCAGTATCCGGTTGAGTTCGGCAGTCTGCCGCGCGAAGGTATTAATTTGCCCGACTTTATTGCCAACCTCGAGAATGCACTGATTACCCAGGCATTGGAGCGTACCGGCAACAATCGCAATCAAGCGGCAAAATTACTGGGACTAAATCGTACAACTTTGGTCGAACGTATCAAGAAACGTCGTATTGGTGGCGTAACCGAAAAAAATCCCGATGTATTTGATTGATGCGGCAATCGCCGGTTTTCTCGTAGCGACAGGCTATAACACCGATTCTAGATAAATAATCAGTTTACCGCCTTGGTTGGCGAGATTGCCGCGAATGCTGGCAGCGCCTCGCTTAGACTTTAATGTGGATTCGTATTTGGCTTTAAAGAATACTGCCGTCAATGTCCCGCCGAATTGATCTCTAAATACCAGATTACATTTCATGCCACAGCTGGCGAGTTCGGCCGGATTGAAGGCCAATGGACCGATAGTGACCAGGGTGCCTTCCTTGCCGACAAGTTGTGAGATGCGCGCGCCGCTGCTTGGTGGTCTCGCTGCGACTTGTTGTTGCTGCCGTTGCACTGGTGGTGTCTGTGATGCACGTACCGGTGTAGGAGGTGGCGTGTAAACCGGCATTCGCGGTTGGGGACGTGGCGCCGAATAGACGGATGAAGATGATGATGTTGATCTGGGCTTCGGCGTGACCGTTTTTGGTTTGGTGGCTTTAATACTCACGGGTGCTGGCGTTGGCGTCACCGGAGCGACTGGTTGGATGACGATTGGTTCGAGTGAAGCTGATGGTTGCTGTTGTGGTGCCTGAACGTTACCCGTCTCGTCGCCGACAATATTCCAGCTAGCTCCTCCATCCCTATCAATACGTGGCAATACATACTGCTTGGCGACAAAGTAGGCGGCCGCAATCCCCACCATTAGTCCGGCAAATGTCACCCACGGTCCGGAGCTTTTGGTCATACCCTGCAGGGCGACGGCGCGGGTGAGTTCTTCCATGACACGTGAGTTAGGAAGTCCCTCGGCCGGCTTCGTGACTGCCATGCCGTGGTCATTCATTTCATTTAGTTCCGTATATTTGGCGCCTGCATAAGCCGCGACAAACTGAATGATGGGAATGCCTTTACTGCCGCCGTTCTTGAAAACTTTGACGGCATTATCGAGTCGGCCGCGGCTATAAAGTGCTTCGATTTCTCGTCCGCTCAACGGACCGAGCAAGCGCTTCTTGCGATCCTGAAGGAAAAACTTCTTGGTGTCGCGACGGCTACTGCCGCCATTATTGTTGGGTTTTGGTTTTTGTTGCGGAACAAAAGCTTGTGCTGGCTTTGGTCGCGGCGCGGCCGGTTGATAAGCGGTGATTGGCTTGGGTGATGGTTGCGTGCCTGGCTGCATTCCCGGTGCCGGTGCGTTGGCCACTAGTGGTGTTGTGATGCTCAGATCGGGTTTTTCGTCGGTGAAAATTTCGTCTACTTCTACCAACTCCAGACGAACCTTGGAGCCCTCGCGATTGACGTGATCAAACGGATCAAAACGTCCTTCGCGCAAGCTGGCACGGAGCTCGGCCGCCGTGTAGGGGCCATGCGCCTGATTATCTTTATGGACATACCAACGTGTCGTCATTCACTCGCTCGAATGCTAAAGCCGACAAATACTCATCATCTCTATTGGTTATCGGAGAAAATTTGCTGAAATTCACTGTGCGGGTGCGGAGGCAGGCGCGCGTTTTGGCTTGGTAATCTCGGCAATAACGCGGATTTTTCTGGTTTTTCCAGGGGCTTTTCGTTATATCGGGTGACCTTTGCAAAGACCGCAAATTTGCGGGAATTTTGCCGAAATTTCATAGGAAAGCACGATGTACGTTGATGTAGCGAAAATTGATCGTAAACAACATCTTATTGTTGCCGGCGATGAGCCGTGGCTGGCCGCTGTTTACGCTGGTTTTCAGGTTCCCAAAGAGCAGGTGCCGCCGCGTATTTCCGGATGGATCGATGTGGAGCCGCTGAAGCTGGGCTTTGCCGAGGTTTGCGGTGAGCTAACGTTCTCGCCCTATGTCGCCTGCAGTCGTTGCGGTGATCCTATCCAGTGGCCGATTAAGACGAATTTTGCCATGTCGTATCGCAATGATCAGACTCAGTCCATGCAACGCAAGGAGGTCGATCTGGAGCGCGACGAGCTCGATCACTATTTCCTCAAAGACAACCGGCTGGACGTGGAAGAGCTGATCAATGAGCAAATTCAAATAGCTATCCCCTCGCGTACCGTCAAATCGGGGGCGGATGGTGGTTGTTCGGTATGCCATTTGCCTCTTGAAGAGGATCAAGTCTATTCGGAACAGCCGGACGCCGGCAAATCGCCATTCAGCGTCCTTTCCAGCCTAAAGAATTGATTTGAGATTTCCCGGGTTTCCAAGTAAAGTCTGCGCTCCCTTCGACTACACCTGACCTTTCGTCAGCTCTTTTCGGTGGGAAATAAACAGACAGCGGATTCAAGGTTGTGCTTGCCTTCGGTGTGAGCATTCAGCTGAAAATTGTTTTCGGCAACCGCTGTCGACGCATAAACCTAGAGGAGTTTTTATGCCAGTCCAAGTCAACATGCGTGAGTTGCTCGAAGCCGGTGTCCATTACGGTCACCAAACCCGTCGTTGGAATCCCAAAATGCAACAGTACATTTTTGGAGCTCGCAACGGCATCCACATCATCGACTTACAAAAAACCGTAAAAATGTTCCAGCGTGCCTGCGATTTTTTGGAGAACGTTACCTCCCGTGGCGGTCACGTGTTGTTTGTCGGTACCAAGCGCCTGGCGCGGGATGTGGTTGCTACCGAGGCTCGGCGTTCGGGCATGTATTATGTAAATTCTCGTTGGCTCGGCGGTACGCTGACTAATTATCCGACTCTACGGCAAAGTATTCATCGCCTGCGTCGTATCGAAAAAATGTCGACGGATGGCACATTCTCGCAGTTGCATAAGAAGGAAGTTCTGGGTCTTGAGCGCGAACGCGCCAAGCTGGAAGTAAGTCTTGGCGGTATCAAGGATATGCCGGGCATGCCACGGGCGATTTTTGTCGTTGATGCGCATAAAGAACAAATTGCGCTGAAAGAAGCGCGCCGCCTGAACATTCCAATCGTTGCTATTACTGATACCAATGCTGATCCAACCGGTATCGATTATCCGATTCCTGGTAACGACGATAGTTTGAAGTCGCTGCAGCTCTTTATCGGCACGGTCGCCAATGCTTGTCAGGCCGGCCGTCGTCGCGTGAAGGACAAAGGTGAAGATGGCGGTGATTTCAGTGTTGAAGAAGGTACGTTCCGCGATAAGTCGGGTCACTCGGTCGCTGTCCAGCGCAAACATGGCGCCGGCGAAGCTGAGGAATAAGCGTAATCTCTGCACTGACAACTGACGTATTCATTCAGATTTGTTTATTAAGTTCGTTCGCGGCTGCTCGCTTGGCGAGCGGCACGATTAGGAGAAATCATGATTACCGCTACTCAAGTTAAGGAACTGCGCGAAAAAACCGGCGTGGGCATGATGGAATGTAAAAAGGCTCTCACCGAAAACAACGGCGATATGGAAAAAGCTATCGTTTGGTTGCGTGAGCGTGGTTTGTCGCGCGCCGCCAAGAAAGCCGATCGCGTTGCCGCTGAAGGTATTGTTGAAGTTATGGTATCGCCGGATCAAACCTCCGGTGTGGTTCTGGAACTAAACTGTGAGACGGATTTCGTCAGTCGCAACCCGGAATTTACCGCGTTCGCGCAATCGGTTGCCGAGTTGGCATTGCGCGAGAAGATCGCCGATGTCGAAAAACTTGGTGCGTTGAAATACGCAAAAACCGGTGTCTCGGTTAATGACCAGCTCAGCAATCTGGTGACAACGATTGGCGAGAATATGAAACTTCGTCGCGTCAGCCTCTTGCAATGTCCTGGCGGTGTCGTGGCCGGTTACTCGCACATGGGCGGTAAAATCGGAACTTTGGTTGCTATCGATGGTGGCAAAGGCGAGAAAATCAACGAAGTCGCGCGTGATCTGGCGATGCATGTTGCAGCCGCGGCTCCAAAATATCTGATCAGCACGGAAGTGGATGTAAGTGAATTGGAGCAGGAAAAAGAAATCGCTCGCAAAAAATTGCGCGAAGAGAAGAAGCCGGATAATTTGATCGAGAAAATTCTCGAAGGTCAGATGAAGAAGTTTTACAAAGAAGTTTGTCTGATTGAGCAAGCGTTCGTTAAAGATCCTGATATCACGGTTGCCAAGTTAGTGGAGCAATCGGGAGCTGGCTTAAAGCTCAAGGGTTTCTTGCGTTTTGCTTTGGGTGAAGGCATCGAGAAAAAATCCGAGAACTTCGCTGATGAAGTTGCGGCGCAATTGCGTCAGTAACAGCCGGCAATAAAGTAGACAAAGGAAGCAAAATGGCGGGACCACAATACAAGCGTGTCATGTTGAAGCTGTCGGGTGAGATGCTCGGCGGTAAGCAAGGTCACGGTATTGAGGGTCAAGCAATTGAGATGATCGCCGGCGAGATCGCCAGTGTCCAAGCTTTGGGAGTTGAGGTCGCCGTCGTTATCGGTGGTGGCAATATTTTTCGCGGTGCCTCGGCATCGGGTTGGGATATTGACCGCGCTTCCGCTGATTATATGGGCATGCTGGCTACAGTCATCAACGGTCTGGCATTGCAAGGTGTATTGGAAGGTAAGTACGGTTTGTATTCGCGCGTTCTTACCGCGATCAATATGCAGGAAGTTGCCGAGCCGTATATCCGTCGTAAAGCGGTTAAGCATTTAGAGAAGAAACGCATTGTGATTTTTGCCGCCGGGACCGGTAATCCGTATTTTACGACCGACACGGCGGCAAGCTTGCGGGCTCGGGAAATCGGCGCCGAAATTATCATGAAGGCCACCAAGGTTGATGGTGTTTATGATTGCGATCCGGCCAAACATGCTGATGCCAAGAAGTTTGACAAGCTGAGTTATCTTGATGTGATTTCGCGTAAATTGGACGTGATGGATGCGACGGCGATTACCATGTGTATGGAAGCAAAATTGCCGATCCTGGT
The DNA here is from genome assembly GCA_964652825.1 of uncultured Oligoflexales bacterium. Taxonomy (GTDB): domain Bacteria; phylum Bdellovibrionota_B; class Oligoflexia; order Oligoflexales; family CAZZCU01; genus CAZZCU01. Next base: position 18,603 of record CAZZCU010000019.1, on the reverse strand, counting down.
GTTCAAGCTGGATAAAGCCGGCGCCGTTAAACGGGCTGTGTTGGGTGATTCTACGGGTACCTTAGTGCATTAGTGCAATAGGAGCTGAACGTTATGTCGACTAAAGATACGGTGGTTAAGGATTGTAAGGCGGCCATGGAAAAACGCCTTAAGCAGTTTGAAGGTGATTTGACCAAGGTGCGTACCGGACGTGCCTCGATCAGCATTTTGGATGGTGTTAAGGTCGATTATTACGGTGCACCGACGCCGTTGAATCAGGTCGCAACCTTGTCGACTCCGGATGCGCGCATGATCGTGGTGGCGCCATTTGAGAAGAAGCTGATTTCGGATATCGAGAAAGCCATCATGAAGGCGGATCTTGGCATCCAGCCGACCAATGATGGCAATGTGGTGCGCCTGCCGGTGCCGCCGCTTACCGAGGAACGCCGTAAGGATCTGGTAAAACAGGTAAAAAAGATCTCAGAGGACGTTAAAGTCGCCGTCCGCGGCAGTCGCCGTGATTCGAATGAGGCGGTGAAGAAATTCGAGAAAGAGAAGCAAATCGGCCAGGACGAGCAAAAACGTCTGGAAGCTGAGATTCAGAAGCTGACCGATCAGTTTATCAAGCTGGTTGATGATCGGGTCGCGGCAAAAGAAAAAGAGATTATGACCGTTTGATTACGATCGGCGGTTGACCATAAGGCGAATTTTGCGATAAACAGGCCCCTTACATTGATAGGCGCCCTAAGTTTAGGTGGAGATAGGTCATGGCAGTACCAAAGGTAAGAATTTCTAAGACTTGTCAGCGTATGCGTCGTTCGCATTTAGCTTTGAGTGCGCCTGGCGCGTCGAAATGCGCCAACTGTGGCGAGATTCGTCATCCGCATCGCGTCTGCGAAAGCTGTGGACATTATCGCGGCAAGCAGGTTTTGAAGCCTAAGAAGGCTAATAAGTTGATGGAAACGTCCTTCGACACCGAGGCATAAGCTACTTATGCCTCAGTTCCTAGCGATGTTCCCAGGCCAGGGCAGTCAGTTTGTTGGCATGGGACAGCAACTGCTCACCGAATTCCCCAAAACTAAAACTATTTTTGAAGAAGCTGAGGACGCTATCAAGGCGCCCGTCAGACGTTTGTGCCTTGAAGGTCCGGAAGACGAACTCAAACTCACCGCCAATACCCAACCTTGTATTTTAGCTGTCAGCTATGCGATGTGGACGGTGCTGCGCGAAGAAACCGGCATCGAGCCGCATCTGTTTGCCGGTCATAGTCTGGGCGAATATTCCGCCGTGGTTGCGGCGGGTAAAATTGATTTTGCACGTGCGGTTTTGTTGGTACGGCGGCGTGGTGAGGCCATGCAGGCGGCTGTGCCGGTTGGTGTCGGGGCAATGGCGGCGGTTTTGAATATGGCTGCCGACGCGTTGCAGGTCATTTGTGCGCGGGTGAGCAAGGATGATCAAAGCTGTGAGGTTGTTAACTTTAACTCGCCGCAGCAATTGGTGATCGCCGGCCATAAGGCGGCGGTTGAACAAGTCGCTCGGGAAGCTGAGGTGCAATCCGCCAAGGCCGTGATGTTACCGGTGAGTGCGCCGTTTCATTCGCGACTGATGCGCAAAGCCAGAGAGCAGATGACGCCGCTGCTGAATGAAACAAAAATTCATGACAACGCTCGTCAGGTGGTTGCAAATTTGACCGGTGAGGTGGCGCAACCATATACGGCGGAAATGTTGATCAAGCAGATTGATTCTCCAGTTCGCTGGACTCAATCGCTCGAAACCGCTGTGTCGCAAGGGTGTGATGGTTTTATTGAAATTGGTCCAGGTAAAGTGCTGTTTGGTCTGGCGCGTCGCTCGGTCAGCAAGAGCGCCAAGTTATTGCACACGGATGATATCGTTAAGACGATTGGTGATATAAAAGCTTAAAGCTGATCCCGATAATTGTGCTTGCGTCACTATGATAAAGGGACACACACAGCAATGGGAGTAACCTAGCCTGCCAATAGATGATATTTGGTATAAAAAAAAGTACCAAAAAGGTCTAAATTTTTATACAATTTGACCGATAGATCCCAAGGAAACATTTTCCAGAGTTATAATTATGAGTATTTTTAGATACTTAAGAAAAAATACGTGTCTTAGCGAGCGTGATATCGCCAAGCGAGCAGATATCTCTAGAGCAACCCTCCGAACAAGCGAAGAAGCACCAGAACAGGTCAAAGTCGGGATTCTACAAAAGCTTGCTGCAATATTTCATTACAAGGTGGTGGTTTGTGTCGTGCCATTCACGGAGGTCGCGAGTAATTATTCCACCGTTGCGGTGTCGTTATTGGTGCAAAAGGACGGATTTGAATCGTGGAAAATACACTTTTTTAATCTGGTTGATGAGTTTCGTGGTCAGCCTGACATCAGATTAATCATGTTACCGCCTGTGGCTTCCTTGGATGAAAGATTGCAAGCGATGCTTGCCTCTATTGTCCAGGCGTTGTGTCTCGAAGTTGGTTATTCCATTCCTGACTGGGCTAAGAGAGAGCATTATTTATCGAAACCATGGTTTGTATCTGAGATGGAGTCGCTTAAGGCTTCGGCAATTGTTGAGTCTCCAATGGTGTTTCGGCGCAATAATATTTTTGTACAACAGAATATTTTATCAAGGGCTTAAATATGCTCACTAAGAACGATATTCAAACGGCATTCAGTCAGCTTAATGATCGGCTACGCCAAGAGGGCCAAAGAGGTGAAGTGGGTATAGTTGAGGGTGCGGTTATGTGTTTGGTCTATAATGCACGCGCAGCAACCAAGGATGTTGATGCAATTTTTGAACCCGTTCAGGTCATTCGCAATGCGGCAAAAAGCATTGCGCGCGATTTAAACTTGCCGGAAGACTGGTTAAATGATGCGGCAAAAGGTTTTTTGCGAGAGGGTTTCAAACGTGAAACGGTGGCAAATCTATCACACTTACTGGTTTGGGCGCCTGAGCCTAGATACATGTTAGCTATGAAATGTTTGAGTGCGCGTTGGGATACGTCTGATCGAGATGATGTAATTTTTTTGATAAGGCATCTTGCAATGAAAAGTAAGGAAGAGGTCTTCGAACTCATTGCACATTATTATCCGCAATCTGCGATTCCAGCGAAAACGAAGTTTTTTATCGAAGAGGCAATGGAGAGGGAGGGAAACACACCCTCTCGTTAGATTTCTATTTCTTTAGTGATTTATCGATCAGTGTTTTCGCCCAGGCATCTTTAAAGCGATCACGTCCATAGACGATGCCGACACGAAAGTTCACCAATAATTGCTCGGCCAGACGCTTAACGTCATTGGCGGTAACGGCATCGATACGGCTGGGATACTCATAGCCGCGATAAGCATTGCCAAAGTACATGTACGAGCCTGCCAATGAACTTACCAGCGATGAATGCGTTTCTTTGCCGCGAAAGTATTGCGTGACATAGACACGTTTATGCTCCTTGAGGTTTTCGTCGCTTAAGGGTTTGGATTGCAGCTTCTTGACCACGGCGGTAATGGCTTCGAGAGTTTCCTGCGGCTTGGAGGTTGAGGCGCCGATGACACCAATTCCGACTGAGTATTGCAGCATATAGGAGTAAACCGAGTAAGATAGCGAACGCCGGGTGCGAATTTCTTCGCCCAGCTCCTCATCAAGAATTTTCAGCATGAATTCGGCGGCCTCCGCGTCCTTTTCGGTGACGCCGATGCCATTAAATTTGATGTTGATGTAAGCGGTCGGTATATCGCGGCCTTCAAAAGCAAAGGATTTGCCGCTATCAAAAGCCGGTGCTGTCGGTGTTACGTGAGGAACATCAGTCGTGGGAATTTTGCCGAAATGACGATTGAGGTCCGGCAGAATTTTTTCCAGCGGCACCGAAGCGGCAATGGTGATAACCATGTTTTTGGCGCTGTGAATTTGTTTGTGCAATGTTCGTAGATCCTGATCCTTCATGGCATCATAGTCGCGCAAGCTTTCCTCGGCGCTTTGGCGATAAGGGTGACCTTCCGGATAGAAGACGCGATTGACGACGTCATTGGCGTAACGACCTGGTTCCTTGATGATGTTTCTCGCATCGACTTTTAGACGTTCGCGAACAAGATCGACATCTTGTTTGGTTAGTAGCGGTGCGTTAATAATGGCAGCGTATAGCGGCAGAACTTCGCGCCAGTAGTCATTGACGGTTCCCAGTATACAGCTTGAGGTTTCGATTGCCGCCGAGCAGCCGAGTTCAAGTGCGTACTTTTCTGACATCTTGTAAACAACCTGCTTGGGGAAGCCTTTGCCGCCCATGGGCATTGCTGCCATCAAAGCACTGATATGAGACTTTTTGCCGGTAGGCAGGTCTTTGACGCCTGAGCGGAATGAGATCAGAATTTCAAAAATATCGGATTTATCGACGCGTCGATAAATTACCGGAATGCCGTTGGCTAATTTGGTTTCCTTGGTGAGCGATTTTTGGAGATTAATCGTTTCGGCGCTGACCAATTCTGATGCAGCCGTGGATAGACTGCAAGCGAATGATCCCGCAAAAAGTAAAGAGACGAAATATTTAAAGTTCATGGCTATTCCCCGCTTAGTTTTTCTTTTTGAGTTTATCGACATAAGGCTTCGAGTTATCAGTCAGACCGGCGATCTTGGCGTTCTCCGGTGATAACAAGACGGTCGATACGTAAGGTTGCTTGATCAGATATTTCTTTACGAATGTATGAATGTCATTGAGGGTGATTTTACGCAAACTCTCCAGATACGAGCCGTAATAATCGAGTCCCGTGACCGGCCACCAGAAAGCCAGTGTTTTGATGTAAGCACTCGGAGAATTTAATTCGCGTTTGTGGTTGATCAAAAGACTGCGCCGGACATCGTTTAGCTGGTCGTTGGTGAAATATCCTGGCTTGATCCATTCATTGACTTCAGCGAGCAGGGCTTTCTTGACGTTGACGGCTTTCTCGGGCGAGGTGAGCGCGCTGAGATTAATCTCACCCGTCTGCCATTGGGTGTAATAAGAAATTCCGGCGCTCATGCACAGACCTGAGTCGACAAATTTGCTGTAAAACTTGCCGGACCCCATGCCGATCAGACTGCTCAAGACATCAGCCGCAAAGGTATCCTGGGGGTTCTCGCGGGCTTTGGGGCCTTGGAAAATAAAATCGATATCGACGTTTTGTGCGAGCGGTCGTGTCATGACCACTTCAGTTGTTGAGGGGAAAGTCGGAAACGTATTTTGCTTAGCCGGCTGCCAGCCCTGTGGATTTGACCAACTGGAAAAATGTTTTTTGACCATTTCGATGAGTTTGCTGGAATTGAAGTCACCGGATACCAAAATCGCCGAATTCGCCGGCACAAAAACCTCATCCTTAATGCGGAGAAGTTGAGTGCGATTCGCGGTTTCGATGACTTTGCGATTACCGAGCGGATCACGCAGATGTGCTTGATCACCATAGACAAGATTCTGAATGACTTTGTAAAGATCGAAGTTCGGCTGCGAGGCATTGCGGTCGTATTCATCAAGAACAACGCGTCGCTCGCGTTCTAGCTCACTTTTTTCGAGCAATGGTGTGGCGATCGCATCCGCCATGAATTGCAGACCTTCATCAAGAAAAGCCGAAGGCATGGTGAAATAATAACGAACTTTTTCCGCCGAGGTGTCGCCGTTGTAAACGATACCTAGTTGACGAATGCGGCGCTGAAACGCCTCCTGGTTGGGTAAACGCTTGTTGCCTTTGAAGAACATGTGTTCCCATAAATGCGTCAGACCGTTGATATCCGGAGTCTCGGTCATGGCTCCGGCCTTAACGGAGAGCACGATCGTGATCAGGGGGACCTTGTGATCTTCGAGCGCGATGACTTCCAGGCCATTGCTTAGTTTGGTGACCGTATATGGATGATTGGCCTTATTAGCGGATGCCGGGGCCGCCCATAAAGAAAAGCTAATCAGACATGTAGCAAGCAGCCACACGCTTTTGCCGCGAATTTTCATGATGTAAATCCTCTTGTCTAAGTTTACTTGATAGCGTCAGCGACGATCTCCGCGATGTCCTTGACTGCGACTTTATCGCCTTGACCTTCGCCTTTGACGCCGTCAGTTAGCATCGTCATACAAAACGGGCACGCCGTTGCTACCGTTGATGCTCCTGTCGCCAGGGCTTCTTTGGCACGATTGACGTTTACACGCTCGCCAATATGCTCTTCCATCCACATGCGTCCACCGCCGGCGCCGCAACAAAAGCCTTTGGTTTTGATGCGTGTCATTTCTTTGAGGTTGAGCCCCGGGATTTTCTTGAGGGCGTCGCGTGGTTCTTCGTACACTTCATTGTGACGTCCGAGATAACAGGAGTCGTGATAAGTTACATCTTTGGCTTCGGGTGGAATTTGTGACGTCTTAATTTTGCCTGACTTGGTCAAATCCGTAATCAGCTCGGAGTGATGAACAACCTCGGCTTTGAAACCGAAATCCGGATACTCATTCTTGATGGTGTTAAAGCAATGCGGGCAGCCGGTGACGACCTTCTTAACATTGTACTTCTTCAGGGTTTCGACATTTTCCTGAATCGCCATATTCGCTAAGTATTCGTTACCCAGACGACGTGCGGTGTCGCCGTTGCACTTTTCTTCCGTGCCTAGGATGGAGAAGCTAATGCCGGCTGACTTGAGGATTTTAACAATGGAGCGCGAAACTTTTTTGTAGCGCTCATCATAGGATCCGGCGCAGCCGACCCAGAACAAATACTCGACATCTTGTTTTTGTGCCATCGTACTGACGTCGAGGTCTTGCGCCCAATCAGCCCGGGTGGCGTGACTCATGGCCCACGGTGTGAAATTGTTTTCCAGGTTCTTGAATGTGTTGGCGAGCTCGGGCGGGAACTCCCCTTGGGTCATGGTCAAATAGCGACGCATATCAACAATAGCTGGGATGTGCTCGATATACAGCGGACAGGCTTCCATACAAGCGCCGCAGGTGGTGCATGCCCATAACTCGTCAGTGGTGATAAAGCCACCGATTAACGGTTTTTGCTTTTCTGGTGGATTTTCAACTTTGTCTTTAAGCGCGTATTTCAGATCGTGCGCGATCTTGCGAGGATCGAGCGGTTTACCGGTGATGTTGGCGGGGCATTGCTCGACGCAGCGTCCGCACTCGACGCAGGTATAACCGTCGAGTAATTGCTTCCAGGTGAAATCTTCGACTTTGCCGGCGCCGAAGCTTTCGGCGTCGTCTTTGAATTCCATGGGACGCAAACGACCGCGGCCTTTGTGACTGCGAAAGAAGATATTTGGCCAGACCCAAATCAAATGCTGGTGTTTGGAGTAAGGTAGAAACGTGGTGAACGAGAACAGCACCAGACAGTGCACCCAGGTGACTCCTTGATCGAAGCCATGCCAGTCATTGACCAGGCCGCCAAACAGCGAGGCGAAACCGACGGAAAACGGCATATAACCTTCCGGTAGGATGCCGCCCTTAACGCGAGCGCCCTGGCTGATCAAGGCAGTAGCTACCAGCACCAGGATAAAACCGAGGACGATGTAAGCGTCGTTTTTGGATGATTGTGGCAAACTCGCCAGGCGCTTGGGCGTGAAGAACAGGCGACGGATGAAGGCAAAAACAATCGCGGCAACCACCGCGAAGTTCGCGAGATCCTGCGAGCGCAAATAGGCGCCGAAGAACGCGCCTTCGCCGAGGAACAACGAGAAATTAAACGTTGGGAAAACGCCAGCGATCAACGTCTCGGCGGTACCGATCGTTACCAGGACGAAGCCCCAGAAAATAAAAGCATGCATCAGGCCCGGAACAGGATCCTTGAACATTTTTTCTTGTCCAAAGCCGAGCTTCACTACTTCAAAGGCGCGTAGCAGAGGATTGTCGGCGCGGTTATCTTCTTTGCCTTTACCAAGCATAAGCGTCTTGACGATGCGGAACAGGTTGTAGCCAAAGAAACCGAACGAGCCGACGGCAAGAATAGCGAAGACGATTTGCGATAATGCCATGTGCGTATGCTCCTGCTGGAAACGAATAATAACAGTCACTGCCTGGAGTTGAAAAAAAGGTTGCTATTAGGATAGCGAAATAAGCGCAAAAAATCCACGCGTATCGCCCGTATCTAAGGAAATTTATTGATTTTTCTTATTAAAGCGTGTCTGGGTGCGCAGGGTGTGTCGGCGCATGGAACGGCGCGCGCTTATCAGCATCAGATGGGTTTCATACTGAATGCGCGCCAGCCTTGCCTGATGGGCGATGGCGTTCATCTCCAGCAGATGCTCCTGATACTCGTCGCTAATCAGCGCCTGTCGCATGGCCCGGGCAGCGGACATATTCACGGCAAAGCTGCGCTGCAAGGATTTCAGACGGGTGGGCAATAGTTTGCCGAGTCGGCGCGCGATCTGTCTGGATTCAATGGTTAGCGCGGCAAAACGCTTGATCATACTAACAATGTGTTCGTGCGTGATGCGTGGTTGCATGGTTGTTCCTGATTAGCGCACTACCTGTCTTAGGTAATTTTCTAACAGATGACGATTTTCTTCGCTATCATTGATAGTTTGACTGCCCATGGTCTGGCGGACCTCATCGAGAATCTCTTCGCGATAGCGTTTGTCGACTTGATAGTCGCGTTTGATTTCGACATCCCCGCCAACGATCGCCTGCCCATAGTAATTATCCCCGGCAACGCGACGCCGGCGTCCGCGATTCATCGGTGAGCGTTGTGATTGTTCGGCGGCGCTGTCCGCCTGGCGGAGCAGTCGTCCCGCCATGTCAGAGGCTGATTCGGCATTATCAAAGCCATTGGCATTGCCGGCTTCCACCGTGATTTGCATGGCTTCCAAAGCGGCTTTCAGACGTTCGCTGGCATTGGGAGAGACGCTGCGCATTTGGTTTTCGAGTCGTCGCGTGCCAGTGATGTTGGTGTTCTGGTTGGCGCGATTGGAGGGCCATTGCAAAGCCATTTGCTCTGGGTCCTGTGCTTTGGCGCGGTCGAGAAAAGTCGAGATCTCCGCTTGGCGTCGTTGCAATTCCTTGATTTCGTTGCGGGCGGAGACCAGCCCTTCTTGGCGTTGCGATTCCTCCTGAGCACGGGCTTCGTCTTCCTTGGCCTCCAGCTCTTCGATCCAGCGACGATACTCGCTGTTTGTATTGGTCAGAGTCTCCAGCGCCTGCGCTGTGGTTGCCGGAGTTTTGGCGCGATCCTTTTCCTCGACAGTGCGAATCGCGCGGTGAAACGGCTTCTGGGTCTTCATGGTTTCCCAGCTTTTTGGTTGCAGCTTTTTGGGCAAGCGTTGTACGCGCAGATTCCAACGCTGGTGACGATCGTCAAGATAGGTTTGGAGATGATCCACAACGAGGCTGACAGCGGCATTACGTTCATTATGGGGTTTTTCCACTAAACGCGATAACGTGCGTACCGCCACAAAAAAATCGCGGTCGCGTTCGCGATCATCCAGACTTTCGTGTTCAAACAAAAACTGGTTTAGATTAGTGCTAAGATCGATCAGCTTGCTGGCATTGGCATCCGCACGCAGATTTTTCACTTCGTTCTGAAAGAGTTGGATTTGTACGCGATCCAGACCATCAAAGAACGGTGAGTTTTCGGCCTGGCGTATGGCTTTGTTGACAACCTCCTCAGCTTGCGCGGATAGTTCGACTTTCGGACGTCCAAGCTGTTCATCGAGCATCTCTTTGAGTTGTCGCAAGGTTGTTAAAGTTTCGCGGTAACGGCCGTAAGCACTGGCTACTTTTAGAATCAGTGGCTGGCTGCGACCGATCAATGGAGCTGGCAGAGACTTATCGATGGCTTCGGCGACAATTTCCACCTCGACGATATCTTGTTGAACATAGGGTTCGAGCGCCAGTGTGTAATCAGTGCTTACCTCTTTTAGATCATCGGCGATGATGTTGGAGACAAGTTCGCGCGTGCTTTTACCCTCGGCTTTAATAATAAGATTGATTTGTTGCAGAGGGTTTTCGGCGTCAGCCAATATCTTTAACGGAATCGGTCTTTCGTCCGGCCATGGATCCTCGACCTGTGACAGCATGTGTAACTCAACATTTGGTACGGGCAAGGTACGAACATCAATGTAAGCCAGGGGTTTGCTATTGCTGATTTGAGGAATAAACACCGCCACCGCCTCATTCACCTGAAACGAGATACTGCGCGTTGACGGATAGCCGGGTTGTGGTTCGTTGTTGAGTTGAAAGGCTTGGAACGACTGACTATCAATGGTTTGATCTTTGGGCGAGATACGTCGTAATTCGATTTTGTATCCGGCACTGGTGTTGCCGCGCTGTGGTACGCTGATCTCGATAAGATTCTCAGCCATAAGCTCGATGCGGGCCGGGCGCGAGGTCGATATGCTGACAGGTTGCGACCATTTTTCTTGATCCATGGCGCCGGCAACTACGCGGATTTTGGCAGCGGCTACCATCCTGCTGATAAAATCGGAGGCTTGCCCAAACGGCGTGAACATTTCCAGGGGTACCGCGAGGAATCCAAGCAACAGCAAAGCCGATGGTACCATGAGGCGCTGCGCATGCGTGTTGAACACTTGGTCTTGTTGTGCCTGAGCCTTAGTTAGATGATCTTTGGTTGCCGCCAGCCAGGGAGCTTGTGCGCTGGCCGCGCTCTGCGCTGTCAGCGTCAGCAACGAAGAATCAATATGAGGATGACTGATTTCTAAAAACGTCAACAAATTTTGCCGTTGTATTACCGGTGGGCGTCTTGGTCGATGGAACAAAAAATACGCGCAGCCGACGCTGATAAACACTAAATAGTGTAGCCAACTGATATCAGTATTCACCAGACTCCAGACCCCAAATGCCAACCAACCCAGCACAACGGCGAGTAGGGCTTCTGTTATCAGGCAGCGCACATAGCTTTTGGTGCGCAGGCGATTGATCGACTGCACGGCATTATCGATAAAATTGGTCGCGGGTGTTGCGGAGATTATTTCTTGTTGATTCGGAAGGCTTGCATCCACGGCCATAATATCTCTCGCACTTTCGGGTTCATGCCTGGCGCTTCATCAAGAAACAGGCGATGTTCGGCGCTTTCGATCTCGGTGATTTCAAGGCATGCATTTTTGCTGGTTTTCTGCAAAGCCCGCAAAGCCGAATAATCACAAACCGGATCATGCGAAGGATATAACACCAGAGTCGGAATTTGAATGTCATTAAGTTTATTGAGCCCGTGATCCATGGCCGTCAGCGTTTCATTAATAAAAGCCGCGGTCAGAGGTGGGGTTTGTGGGCCGCGGTTTGTTACCAGATTCTCAAAAATAGTGCCGCCAGTGGCTGCTGGAGCATTGGCGGTGCTCAAACGTGGTTTAATCGCCGCCGGTACGCGCATCGTGGGCATCATTTCTGATAGGGATTTAATCACTACACGATGCCAACCTCGTACCTTGTGTTGCAAGGAGAGCGTCGGGGCCGCCAGTGCGGCCGCCTGCGCCATGTTCCGATGCGCGATAAGAAAGTGTACTGCGACGAGTGCGCCAATGCCCTGGCCGAGCAGTATCGGCGGGCGGCCACCCTCTTTGTGTTTAACCCAGGCAACGACCTGCAGTAGATCGTTAACCAGATCGTCAAAACGTGTAATATGACCGAGCATGCGTCCCGAACGGCCGTGGCCGCGCAGGTCGAAGCCGTAAAAATTGCAGCCGACGGCGTTGAGATCGATCGCCATTTTACGATACTTACCGATGTGTTCGCCAAGATCATGCACAAACACCAACGGCGGGAATTCACAGGTATCAGTTAGCCAGCCTTTTAGATAAACCGAAGTTCCTGAATGATCGACCGGGCATGAAAACACCGTTGTATGAGTACCGCTGGCGCCTCCGGTTGTTTGATTGTCGGAGGTGGGAAGTTGGTCGGAGTCATCATCGTCCTGGTAATGCGGCTCGACGGTGGTACGTGACAGGCGGGCAAGCGGCTCGTCAGGTTGCAGGCTTTGCGGTGGTACCGTGCCGCTGATTTTTGCATTTGGATGTGTGTTGTCGTAACTATCGTCTTGCATGGGGTGCTCGTTGACTGATGTTGAGCTGCTTATCTGTATTATATGTTATGCCAGTTATCCCGCTTCGTGAAGGCTATTCTGTAGCTCAAGCAACTGCTGATCATCCAGTGCGGTCACTAGAGCGCCGGCTAATGGACTTTGCAGACATAGGTCAAGAAAATCCTGTTTGTGAAGCTTGAGACAGCTGACATCAGAGCTGGCAAAGACGGTTGTTGTGCGCGGGGCGTTACGCAAAAGAGAAATCATGCCGAACAAATCACCGCGCTCCAGACGCGCGACGATCTCGCCATTGGCTCCTCCATGTAAGACATGCGCCGAGCCGGACTCGATAACATACACAGCGTTGCTGCGGCTACCTTCGGTCATGATGATGGTGTCGGCGGGGAATTGGATGACTTCGGCTTTGCGAAGAAACTGCTGTATCTGACGGCGGCGCAAATAGGACAACGCCGGCGAATTAAGCAAAAGGTTGCCGCGACTGACTTGTTGAATAATATGCTGGCGATGCTCGCTGTCTGTCGGGAAGATGCGCGCGAAAGCGGCTTTGGTCAGAATCAGAACGCGGGCGCGACTGCGGGCGATTACCGAATACTGGCGCGGCGATTCACTGACTAGAGCCATTTCCCCGAACGTCTCGCCGGGATGCAATGTGTCGAGAAGTTTTTGCGTGCCATCATTGTCGGTGGCCAGTACATCAGTCGTGCCCAAAGCCATGACGAACGTGTAATCGCTGGTATCATTTTGATGAATGATCGTTTGATTGGTTTGATACTCCGCGAGGCGCAAATATTTGGTGAGTTGAATGATGACATCCGCCGGCAACTGCTTGAACAGCGGGATATCCTGTAGGAATTTGCTAATAGCGGCCGATGATTTTATGCGGTGCAGACGGTAGAAGCGCAACTGTCTTTGGAATTTTAAGAAGGGTGCGGCGATCGCACGAATAAAATTCTTTAGATGTAGTTTTGCTATCAGATCAATATGCTGGCGGACAAAATACGCTTCCAGGAATTTGACGAGTGTGGTGCGTTGCCATGGCAGCGCACCAGCCAAGCCGATGGCGATGAAGTTAAGCATGAAAAAAAGACCGGTAGCGTTAGGTTGAGCGGCGGTAACAACCCACACCATTCCCGCGCTCAGCCACGGCGTGAGTAGGCCGAAAGCATGGTAGCGCATGCATTCGCCACGCGTTGTTAGGAAGGAGGCATTGTCATTGCGAATGGTAAAATGCGGTACGAGCAGGCCGCTAAGCTGTATATCAAGGTCGATGTCATCATGGGATATCGTGCTTAAAATCCACGCTTGCAACCAACGCAGAAGTGAGATTGCAACAGCAAGCATGGCGATGGAGCCAGCAATCAAGAGCGGTTTTGGTTGTGTCAGGAGCGTATCGATCGCCATGTCGAACTTATTGTTGAAAACGGTGACGATCATGCCTGTGGCTGCAGTTAGTATCACCGCGGTCATCGCTCCGAGAGTCGCCGGATGCGTGCAGGCAGTGGCGAGCTTGCCGCTGATGCCGGAGCTTGGGTGCAGTTGGCGGAACGGGCGAAGGCGAAGTTGCAGATAGCGTTTGCAGCTTTGCCAGAGTCGGTCGAGTGCGGATACTTGCGGGCCGCGGGGTTCTTTAAATAACGTATCGAGCTTGTGGCGTAGATGTATCGAAGATGGCTCGACAAAATTATGTTTATAAAGTTTTGCCCAAAGATCGAGTGAGGCTTTGAAGCTAATCGCGTCCTGCCGACCCCAATGGTTGAACATCAAGTCGGCAACGGTCAGGTAGCCATCCCCAAGGCGTTGCAGCTCATTGAATTCCTGCTTTGTCAGCAACAGGAGATGGTCCCGGCTGTTGTCGCCGATAATCACGCGCTTATTGTTGCGAATGCCTTCGGCAAAAGGACGAATAAGCAACTCAGCTTTTGGTTGGCTGTCGTCGACCATGGGTGATTGTCTCAGTTGAGGCAGATTTTGATCTTGTTTTCAACATTGTAATGCATCCGGCCCCGAGCTGCTAGCCTTGGTGAGTTCTTGCGGCATACATATTTTGCCTCAACCGCTTACATGCCAAGGACTACCTACATATGTATTCATCAAAGACCTTGAACATGGGATGTCGTCTGCATTACTATGTTCGAATCTTAACCTGTATCGAGGTGAATTATGAAGGTCATGTTGTATCTGCTCGGAATCTTAATTGTCGGTCTGTCGTTCCCATCGGAAGCATTTGCCAGAAACTACAAAATGGCAGGTTGCGGTCTTGGCTCGCTCGTCATCAAAGAGGACGGCATCATCCAGGTCGTTGCTGCTACCACTAACGCCACGTCCGGTAGTCAGACATTCGGTATTACTTCCGGTACATCGAATTGTCTGCCTGCCCAAAAACATGCTGCTTTGATGAAGCAAGAAGAATTCTTCTCGTCGAACTTCAGTGCTATTGCTAAAGAGACCGCGCAAGGTGACGGGGAAAACCTCAGAGCTTTGTCTGCGCATCTTGGTTGCAGCAACGACAGCTATGCAAACTTCGCTGTTTTGATGAAAACCAACTATCAAGAGATTTTCAGTGCGCCAGGCGCAATCACGGCACTCAATCGCACCAAAGCTCGTATGAAGGACAGTCCACAATTGGCGCGTGCTTGCGCTGACATCATCTAACTCGAAACATATAGAAGAGGATAATCCATGAAATATATTTTGATTGCCTTGATGGCTCTGGGTATTGCAGGTACGGGCTTCGCACAGGAAAAGAAAACGAAAAAGAAAAAAAGTGCTGGGGAAAGAACGTCTAGCCGTGCTGATGAAATCGGTGACGACTTGGCAAGCTACAATCAAGGCTCGTATGGCATGGCTGGTTGTGGTCTGGGGTCGATGGTCATTACTGATGACGGTTTTATGCAAATTTTCGCGACTACGACTAACGGCACAGCTTCCAATCAAACGTTTGCTATTACATCGGGTACATCTAAATGCGTCAAGGGCGGCGCTAACACGGCGCAAGAGCAACGCGTCTTTCTCGAAACCAACTATGCACTGGTCATGAAAGACGCTGCGCAAGGTGACGGAGAATATATTCGCGCATTTGCTGAGTTGCTCGGCTGCAATCATGAGGCGTTCTTGCAATTCTCCAGAGATAACTATTCCGAAATCTTCTCGACATCAGAGCCAGAAAAGATCATTGCGCCATACCGTCGCAATTTTGGTGGGAGTTGCAGTCGTATCAGTGCTTCCTAGTTTTTACGATCGTTCAGAATCATGGAACAAAAAATGGATGAGATTGAAATATATCTCATCCATTTTTATTTTGTTTTGTAGTCTGCAAGCCGAGCTAAGCTTGGCGCTTAGTGATCATGATATTGCTAAAGATCAGGCATGGCAGGCCCTGTTGGTCTATAGTCCCAGAAATATCGGTTCACCTTCTAGTCTTGTTGACGATCCAGCTTTTTTTCTCTCGCCGGTGGGCAAGTATGATCCGCTTGATGAGTTGGTCAAAAATCTTGCCAGGGCACGTTCGGAAGAGATGATAACTCAGAGCAGCGAAGAAAGTTTTCTTTGCCGTTTTCCGGCGCGCTATGAGTTTCTGAAAACGCATTATAAAGACTTAAAGCGTGATGTCGAAGAGTGTGCGCGTACGCGACAGTACTTAGACGCCATCAACCCGGAAGCCGCATCTTTGGTGTTCTCGTCATATTATCTCAGTAACCCCGCAAGCATGATGGGCCATACGTTCCTGCGTTTTCACAGCAAAACGAAAGTTGGTGGGATCTCGTCACCCTTGCTTGATTATGCATTGAACTTCGCGGCGAATCCGACGGCTGCTAATCCTTTGCTCTACATGTACTTGGGCATGTTTGGCGGTTTTCCCGGTACATTTAGCTTGCAGCCATATCATCAGAAAATCGCTGAATACGCGCAATACGAAAGTCGCGATATGTGGGAATACAAGCTCGATCTTACTCCCGTGGATGTGCGCCGGTTGCTGCTAATGACTCTCGATGTTGGACCTTATTACATCAATTATTTTTATATGGACGAGAACTGCAGCTATATCATGCTGTTCTTGATTGATGCCGCGCGTCCTGGATTGCATCTGGCGAAGCATTTTCGTTCCATCGTCACGCCGTCAGACACCATCAAGCTGGTGCATGAAAAAGGGCTTGTTTCTGAGATCAGATTGATTCCATCGCAGCGTACACGCTTTCTCGACATTTATGATCGTCTTTCGCCAGCGGAGCGAAAAATATTTGAGACGGCTTTGGTCAACACGAAAATTGCAGCCAATGATTTGCGCGACCTGTCCGAACCGAAGCAAGCACATATCCTGGATGCGATTGTGGAGTACATCCACTTTGAGGAGAAATTGATTGGTGATCGTCGTGCTGAAGTCTACGGTAATCTACTCGGGCAGGCTCTGCTTCTTCGCGCTCAAAGCAAGGCGCCGCCTCCCCCGGAGATTCCCATGGTGGCAACACGACAGCCGCATTTAACGCATTACAACAAGCGCCTTTCGCTTGGTTTTAGGCAAGAGTATCTGAATGCCAGTAGGGCCAGAGATAGTTATATTCAGATTGTTGGTCGTCCATCCTTCCATGACCTTGAAACTTTTGGCTTGGGATTGCCGCCGACCCACGGTATCCAGCTTGGCAAGACCGTCATCGATTATTCGCCAGAAAAAGCAAAGTTTTATCTACAGGAATTCTCGGTTGTAGAGATTCAGTCGATGCAGAGTTTTTCGCGCGTTAACAGGATACCGGCGTGGAAGATTCATGGCGGTATGAAGCGTGAGTTTGGCTACCGGGATCCTGCGCGTAAAGTAAATGATTTCTTTCTCGCCGGCGGTCCTGGTGTGGCGATGGAGCTGTTGGATGGAAGTTTCTTGTTGGCGTTGTATACGGATGTCGGCGTTCATGTGGCTTCAGAGCACGATAAAAACAGTTTTGTTGTACATGGTGGTATAACACCGCAAATAAATATCCAGTTTCCCGCCTACACTCGCTTAAATATGTATACGCGTCAGCTTGCCTACAGTTATGGGGCCGAGCGTCATCGTTGGGAAAGTCGTCTGTCGTTGGCGAGTGAAGTATACAATGGATTGCACGCACAAATTTATTTCCAGGACATGACTTTCAGCCACGAAGCAGGCGCATTGCTGAATTATTATTTCTGAAGATCTATAGCGTCGCAAAAAATTTTAAAAATTCCGCTTTGGCTGCTGATGTTGGAATCGCAAAGCTGGCAAGATGCAGAGGGGATTCGACTTTGCTGAACATCTTATTAAGATCCTTGTTCAGACTATCGTAGACCGTCTCGCCCTCGATAAAGGGTACAATTGGATCCTTGGTTGCATGGGCCACCAAGGTTGGGATCGAGATTTGCGGAAATGCTTCTTCCGGGCTGTCGGCATTGGAAATGGTCCATGATAATGGATACTGCAACGGCCATGTCAGCCAGATCGCATCAAGCTTGCGTCGCGCTATCGAGCGGTATGAATAAAACGTGCAGTCTAAGATCAACATCGCAAAATCTTGTTGTTGCCCTCGCCGAACTAAGGCGGTTGCGACTTTGGCGCCGCCCATGCTTTGGCCAAGTAAAATGATTTTTTGCCCTTTAAAATGCTCTGCTGCATAGTCCAGGACTCGCTGACTATCAAGTAATATCCCAGCGCGATCCACATGACCTTCGGACTTTCCGTAACCACGATAATCAAAAGTCAGTACGTCAAAACCTTGATCGAGAAACCATTCCAGATAAGCGGCGTGAGCTGTCATGTTTTGGGCATTGCCGTGGAACTGTATGACAATGCCGCGTTTTTGCTTCTGCCGCGTTTTTAACAGCCAGGCATATAGGCGCGGTTGACCAGGAGTTTCGATATAAAATCGTTCATTTGCAAAGGGGATGATATTTAGATCGGAATACTCCAGAGCATCGGGATGATAAAAGATTGATTGGCACGCAGTAAGACTGCATATCAAAATAATAAAGAGCATCTGAATTTTGAGTTTAAAGAAAATTTTTTTAGCTTGGTGCATGCTGTCGATGAGCTGGAAGGCCATGGCCATGACGGAACCCTTTTTCATGCCCGAGACTGCCGGTCGAACCATAAATTTGGAATTATTTTTTGCACTTGCCGCCTCCTTGTTCCAAGTGCCCTCATTTTCCCGCACCGGCAGGCAACCCATTATATATGTTTCTTGCTCTATATATAGTATATAGTCTCCCCTTCGAGGGGGCGCACTGGTTTCGACAGGTGTCGTCGCTAACCCAGAGAGCACGTCCGGGGTGGGACCGTAACCCGGTTATTAAATGCGGGCCAACGCTTAATCGGCAACGATTACGCACTCGCAGCCTAATTAGGCTGCCGTTGAACTACTGGGTGCTAGGCTCGGTGGGGAAGCGCAATAACCCTAGCTAGGTAGCCGCTTCTTACATCTGGAGAGGCGGGTCGACAACAATCAGGTTGCGGTCTGGCATGCCGGTCTGTGGGCTCGCCAGGCAAGAGGACAATCCGCAAGACTAAGCGTGTAGGGCTTTGGGATAGTGGACATTTGGACGTGGGTTCGATTCCCACCGCCTCCACCATTTTGCACAACAGACAAACCATCGTCCAAAAAAGAGACGGCGGGTTAC
>CAZZCU010000018.1:0-46326 GCA_964652825.1 uncultured Oligoflexales bacterium | reverse complement strand
CCATGGAGCAAGGTACAACCACCATATCCGTTGCCGCCGACGACCCACTGGCAATCGGCGCAAATAAATCATCAACGCCAAAAACACGTAGCGTCGATCGTAATGCCTCGGGAACCTGACCTTCGCAAACATCGCCGAGTGAGACTTCCGTGTTACTTCTACCTAATTCATGGCGAATAACTTGCTTGGCGGCGTCAGTAGCTATGACATAAACGCGAGGGACACGCGCCACCAAAAGATTCAATAAACGCTCAGCGTAAATCGAACCGGATGCTCCGGTAACGGCGAGAATAATACGGCGCTCCAATTTAGCGGCTTCAGACATAAATTCGGACCAGAGCATCGATAAAAACGAAAAGCAGAAAAAAGAAACTGACCAGTGCATTCAAATTAAAAAAGGCCGCATTAATGTTCGTTGATCCACCATCCTTGCTAAACGCCGCGTCGCGCACCAGCCAATGTTCATAAGCAAGTATGGTCGCGACACTTAATACACCTAGATAGTAGACGATACCCGTTGCTGCAAAATATCCGGCGAGCAACAAACAAACGATCATAACCAAAAAATTCAAGCGACTTATGAGCAAAGCTTTTTTGGCGCCGTACACCGCCGGGATACTGTGCAGCTTCCGTGTACGATCAAAATTAATATCCTGGAGCGAGTAAATGATGTCGAAGCCCGCCGTCCATGCAGCCACACCAATACCGAGCAGTACCACGGCTATCGGCGGCTGATAACCCAGCGCAATGTAAACCGCGACCGGTGCAAAGCCCAGGCAAAATCCCAAATACCAATGACACAGCCAGGTAAAACGCTTGGTCACAGAATACCCGGCCAATACCATCAGCAATGGAACACTAAGATAGCCGGCAGTCAGGTTTAGGCCAAACGCCGCCACGATAAAAATCGCACCAAACATCCAGCTCCACAGCATCGATTGCCGTCGATCAAGCCGCCCTTGCGGGATCATGCGATTTTGCGTACGCGGATTCATGGTATCGATATCGGCATCAAGCGTACGATTGATGCCCATGGCAAAACAACGTGCGCACACCATGCAAATAAGCAGCAACAACCATTGGCGCACGTCGGGGAAAATAATCGGCGCCAGAAACAATGCTGCTACGGCAAACGGTAGAGCAAATACACTATGTGCCAGCTTGATATCCCGACCAAACGCCAACAAGGAGGCCCCTGCCTCGCGTGCTGTGCTCATACTGGCAATCGCTCTAGCTGCCCTGTTCATAACTACCTAGATATCCTTCAACTGACATAAATCATAACGCCATCCCACCGAAGCACGCTGGCGCAAAACCGCATAAACCTTGGCGTTCTTGATATCGTAGAAACCAGACTCCACGCGGGTTCCCTTAGGGAATACCCCGGAAGCAGCCATGGCATCAATATCATCCGCACCGACCTTATAGGAAGCGACAGTATTCTCCTCGTCCACCCATTTGGGAATCAGCAAATAGGCGTTCTCACTGCCCGCGACCCATACCGGATCGGCGACATGAATATCCGACAGGGACCGCGTCCGTACCCAATTCACCACCGGCACCGTCTCATTCCAGCTGATTTTTGCAATTTTTATCGAGGCTTGGCCGACCATGGAGTCTCCGTCCACGTATGCCAGCAGATTGTAGTTGTTGTTCACCACCGCCGCCCAACTCTCGACGGCATGATTCACCGGTAGTGCCAGCTGCTGCGGACCAGCGACGGACCCATCTTCGTTGAACTTGGCGATTTTAAATTTTCCACCACCTTCGCCCACATCTTGCCAAATTGCGAGCATCGTACTGGTGCCCTTTTGCGGCAGCAGTGCGGGAAAATCACCGAAATTGATCGCAAACATTTTAGCAGCGAGATCGGATTTTCCCGCTGCTTTCAGGAAAGTCAATGCTGCCGGCGTCTCCTCGACCGAACGATTCTCCGCGCCAACCTTGTAAGTCATCCAAACACCACTGTTACCGCCCGCCAGACGCGCTGCCGCGATCGGGTGACCGAAACTTGCGCCGCTAAATTGAACGATATTACGCGGAAATTGCCGCAAATCGAGAACGGTCTTGCCATTCTTCATTTGACTCACGGCAACATATTGTTTGTCGTACCACTGCGCACTCCCCAGAACCTGAGCGCCGGATGGCAAAGGTATTGTCTCAATCGCATTGGTATCAATGGCTTCCGAGCCAGCAAAATTTGCGTGAGCAATACGACGCGATTGATTGCGCATGCGGACTTCGGCCACAAAACCAGGAACGCCGCCCGGCAGCATCAACATATTATCCAAAGCCAACTCACCATCCCGCAATGGCCATGACGTGCATTTGACCGAGCTTGTGTCGCGCAACACGCTCCATCCAGATGTCAAATTTTGAGACATTTTCGTCGTACATGTAGTACAGATCAATCCGCTGATAATGATGGCGAAAAAGCGCATTTTTATACTCCCAACCAAATTGCTTACCTAAAGTTATATGCAATCACGACGAAAAGTCATGCAGATATCAATGTCATAACGCCTCAATCATTGAGGGAGCATCCATGTTTGGAAAATTACTTTTATCTGCTCTATTGGTTAGCGGTGCGGCTGCCATGTCAGGCTGCGAGACTTTAGGTCTCAGTGCACGAGTCAAAACCGTAGACAGCGTAAACATTCCATTCATCAAGAATTCCGCGAATGAATGTTACTTCCTCGACGAATTCATGCCAACTCCAGATGGCATGGTAACAGGTAAGTCAGGTTTACTCAGCCTTAGATATTACAATTACAAAGCCGCAAATTATAAGGATTGGGACGAACGCAACGTGGTTCTTTCCTTCTACTCGACCGACGAACGTTGCTGGTCACTCTTCGAAGAATATTACGTAAAAAATTAGTTTTCTCATAAATCCCAAAATGACACTGACTCAGCAGGCGCGAAAGCAATCCTGAAATTAGCGCCTGGCAGCCTTTTGCGGTTACAATAAAACCTGGCATTTATTTTCATCGTCCAAGTATCTCTAGGAGCTGGGAATGCGTCGGCAAATACAGCTATTCGTCATCACGATTTTGCTCTCAAGCTGCATTACCAAGAAGCAAACCGATTATGTTGAAATCGGCAATCAGTATGCGCGCGATGGCTTGCTGCGCGAGGCCGGCGATAGTTACCGCAAGGCTTTGAGCACCTCCCCCAACGACTCGACGGCACGTCGCAATCTCGGCATCATTCAGGTCAAATCCGGCGATTACAAAAACGCCGTGCGTAATCTTGAAAGAAGCATGACTGTTTACGAAGACAATCATGACGCCAATTTTTATCTGGCCGAAGCTTATCGTGCTCAAGATAAATACGCGGAAGCGATTTTTCGCTATCAACGCGCCCATAAACTTAAACCCAACGATCCCAAGACCCTCAAGGCGTTGTCGTGGAGTTATTTCAAAATCCGCTACTACAGCGAGGCGCTGTCAACCGCACGTCTATTGCAGAAAGCGTCACCCGACGATGGCCAGGCGACAATTATTTTAGCCCGCACTTTGCTCAAAGCCGGTGACGCAAAACAAGCTTTGTCGACCATTCGCTCATCACGCGGCAACATACCAAAGCACGCAGCACCTTATTATGCGAGCGTTGAAGGCGATATCTTGTTTGCCATGAATCGTTACGCCGAAGCTGCCAATGCCTATCAAACGGCGCTCAAAGAACAACCGTTACTGCCCGGCGCGTTGTTGGGTATGGGCCGCTACTTCATGCACAACAAAAATACCGATAAAGCCATTACCTATATGGAACGCGCGATTCGCATCCGCCCCAGACTCACGGAAGCTTTATATTTACTCGGCAAGGCCTACGAAAACAAAAACCAGCAAAAATCGCTCAGATACTATGCGCATTTTCGCAAACAAGCCGCGAAAGACCCGGAGTTTGTTAGTCAGTTGAACGAAGTCCGACAGCGAATTTCATCGCTCAAAGCCGGCGCGACAACAAGCGGCGAAGCATCTACCTCTGACGGTAGCTCGTCACTGCAGTAACTATAATAGTTTCATTTCCGCTTTTTGATAGCTAAGCATGCTACGGCGGGCTTCAAACAAGTTTTTATACGATTCGTAACGAATGCGCATGCGATCAGACTCGCCGCGCGCCTCCGCCAACTTCTCGAGAAATTCAACATACTCAGGATCAGTCTCGGTCAAACGGCGTAATTTGGCTTCGGTCAAGTCGTCATCATCAAGCCGCAACGACACGCGGGCGCGTATAGTTGGTTTCAACAATTCCAACCTTTCCGCTTCTTTTTTTGCCTGCGCGTATTCAAGACCAATTCTATTGGCAACATGCACGATTTCTTCGAGCGACAGCCGATCAGTGGGCGTTCCCGGATCAGGCGTAGGGAGCTTATCCGCCTCTTTATTGCTTGGTTCGTATCGACTTTCCATAACATCCTGAAATTATTAAATAAGATTTATCATTCTAGCAGAAAGGATGGCAAACTAAAGTATTTTCCATAAGTTGCCGATGAATTCCTTATGTTACGGGCGATGAGAGGGTGAATTGACTGGGCAGCCAGTTAGCGAGAAAATAAAAGTAATACTCGCACCAATCAGCGCCAGAACGATGGAGGCCCAAGCTATGGCACCTTCGACGCTTCAATTAACCAATCCCCAGGAATACTTTCGCGAGAAAGTGACGGTTGCTGTATCGCAGCTGAAGATGGAGCTCGATGATCACGTCGAATTTTATCTGGTGAACTTGCTGTGTGATTTTATCGACCCAACAAAAGTTAATGCCGAAAGCGCCGGCGATTTCGATATTTTTGAGCAGCCCTTGGCCTTCATGCTACAAAAGGCCCTGGAGTCACCACCCAGTACACAACTAAAGCAGTTCAAATCCATTGGTGATAGCAGCCTTTATGTGGCTGGCTACTTCCAAGATTACTTTAATCGTAAAGCTTTTGATCTTAGTTATTACATCACCGTTGGCGCCAATGCTTATATACAAGTGTCAAACTTGCTTCGCGAACGTCGACGCGAGGACCACTTCCCCAAAGTTTATGAAACTATGGCGGACAACTTCCAGAAACTTGTCGACGTCGTTGCGGAAATCGCCGACAGCCACGGCAACAATGACAACAACAACATCCTAGCGATCTATGATCGTTGGAATCGCGTTAAATCCGAGCGACTGCGACGCATCCTGGAAAAACAAGGTATTCACCCCATAGCCACACCTTTCAAGATCGCTCAGTAGGCGATTACGCAAAGGGCTCCAGCATATGTCCGGTGCCAGACCACACTTGCGATTAATTCAAACCATCGAGAATACGCTCGCGCATTTCTACGGTTTTACATTAACCGCATCATCCGCTGAGTTTCTCCTCACGGAAACCATCAGCGAATCTACAGAACGTGGTTGTGTGCTAATCCATGAGAATAAAGAGCACGACACACTGGAAGTCGGGATTCGTTTACGCGATGAAATTCTCGCTATCGTCAATAGTCACGATCCCCTAACCCAACTGTCCAATCACAATCTCGATGCCTTTTGGGTGATTGCCGAAGAAGTAAGTCACTTTCATTTGATCTGCAATCGCGCGCACAGCGCTCGCGGCGTCACGCATTTGGAGCTGGAGATCCAAGGTGAGATCGATAAATTATTATTAGCCGCCGGCCTGCTGTTTGAGCAGCACGGTGACGCGCATTTGCTGCCTCTAGCGCGCAAATTATTTGATGAAAGTGAAATCTATAGTGCTGGCGACCTATATCACGATGCCAATCGCTACGCCGCGGATTTTTGGTATCGCTTTTTGCAGCAACATGAACATAACGGCAGTCCGATCCACGACCCAAAGCTGCGAACCTTGCTGCGTCAATCTTATATCTCGTCACTAAGTGATAAATTGCAGTATTTGGATTTGAAACGAGCTTCGTAGGGCTCTATCATCATGAACGATCTAGAATCTCCGCCAATCGTACGGCATCCGCCAGACGACCCATTGAGCGCAGCTCAGCGACAATTTGTTCCAGATTAGCCCGTAGTCGCGGGTCCGCGGCCGCAATAGCAAGATCGCGATAACCGTCGTCCCGCTCGCCACCGAGCAGAAGGATCGTACCGCGCTTTAATCGCAAACGCGTATTATCGGATTCCATGGCAATGGCCTGACTGAGATAGTAAACCATTTGGCCGGGATTTTTGCTGTCGTCGGCAGCGGTCTCAAAGCGATTGACCATAAACGCTGTCGAAGTCGCCAAATGCGCGCCAAACACCGCACTAGTAGCAACCAACAACGCTACTAACCAACCCAGCCGGCGATTCAATAAATGCAAACGATTAGGTCGCACGTTGATCATGACAAAGGTTACGGCGATACCCGTAATCAGACCACCAATATGCGCGGCATTATCAATTCCCGGAATAAAGAAGCCAAACAAAACGTTCACCATGACCATGCCGGCGTAAATTCCTCGACGCGGTCGCCGCCCAGTCATGGCTTCAACCCGACGATTAACGATCCTCTCGATCAGATAGCCGCAACCCAACAAGCCAAACAATGCTCCCGATGCGCCAGCACTAATGGCCAGCGAGAAGACACCGCTGGCAATATTGCCGACAATGCCCGCGGCCAGATAAGTCAGCAGAAACCAGAAGCTCCCCAGCGTCTGCTCGATCTGATAACCGATGTAATACAACCCCAGGGTATTAAAAGTGAAGTGGAGCAAACCGATGTGCACAAAGATCGGTGTTAAAAACCGCCAGTATTCACCATGTGTCAGTCGCACGGGATCTTTGGCGCCAAACAACAACATCGTTTCCTGATCAGGCAAAAGCAGCGAGCCGCTGTACCAGGACATTGCGGCGAAAACGAGAGTGTTAATGAGGATAAGACGACCGGACCAGGTTCCCAAATAGAAGCGCAGCCCTTGTGGCGGCTGTATCGGTATAAAGGAAGGTTCCACCAGAGAAATCTACTATCCAGCTCTAGAAAACAACATAGTCACTTAAAGGATTGTGCATCTCTATATACTTTGAACCACGTAAATCCGCGGGACTGCCGCGACTCGAAAGCAACCAGACAGGAACAGCACCACCTATATTCGGCACGAAAATCAATACCTGCGAAACCAAAGCCGCCGGACCATTAATCTCACTGATTTCGGCGGAAATACGTAAAGTCTGTCCCTCTTGCACCGAAACATGAACATGGTCGCTTTCCAAGCGCAATAAATCAAATTTACCGCTCGGAACCTTGGCGATGAAATCAATAACAAAGCCACCACCTGGTCGGCTGGCAATTTTCTGGACGGTATACTCGCCCCCGACACGCAAAATTTGTGAGTCATCGATGGTTGCATCATCTGCAGAAGCGTTGGCACTCACAACCAACAGGCTGAATACCAGAAATATTTTTGCATATACACAACTACGACTAATCATCCGTTCCTCACTATTCAAGAGCAACACCTTGCTTTTGCATCAATCCGCCTATCGCACCACTCACAACCCAACCGGCAAGTTGCTGTATTTCACTGGATAAACTGCGGTCACGTTCCATAACGGGCGCGACTTTGCGCACCTGATCATATAGCGCGGCGAGCGGTTTGCAAGGTTTAAGCGGCGCCAGCAGGTCAATTCCCTGGGCAGCGGCTAACAGTTCAATAGCTAAGATATGAGAAACATTCCGACAAATATCACGAGCTTTGCGCGCGGCGATCGGCCCCATACTGACGTGATCCTCTTTATCCGCGGAGGTTGGAATGCTGTCCACCGAAGCCGGATGCGCCAATATTTTATTTTCCGACACCAATGAGGCCGCGACAACATGTGGAATCATAAAGCCGGAATTCAAGCCGCCGTCCTTCACCAAAAAAGCCGGCAACCCACTCATATGCGGATTCGTCAGTTTCTCAATGCGACGTTCGGCAATACTGCCCAATTCAGCCACGGCAATAGCGAGAAAATCGAGCGCCTGCGCAACCGGCTGGCCATGAAAATTACCGCCACTAATCACCGCGCCGTCGGCAAAGATCAGCGGATTATCAGAAGCACTGTTTAACTCGCGATCAATAATCGTCGCCACGTATTCGATACCGTCACGGCTGGCACCATGAACTTGCGGCACGCAACGAAAGCTATAAGGATCCTGGACTTTCGCGCAGTCGGCGTGCGATTGCATGATCGGATCATTACTGGCAAAGATACTTCGCATGTTTTTGGCAACCAGGCGCTGACCAATTTGCTGACGCGCAGCGTGAATACGTTCGTCATAAGCCGCCACTGTTCCGCGTAAGGCATCCAAGCTTAGTGCCGCGGCGCAATCAGCAGCTTGCGCAAGTTGACGTGCTTCTTCGATCGCAAAGGCGCCAACGGCGGTCATAAACTGCGTCCCGTTAATCAGTGCCAAGCCTTCCTTGGCACTAAGCTGCAAAGGCTTGATGCCTGCCTCTTGCAAAGCAATGACAGCGGCAACGCGTTTATTCTGATAAGTCACTTCGCCTTCGCCCATCAATGCCAAGGCCATGTGCGCCAGAGGCGCCAAATCACCGGAAGCACCGACGCTGCCTTGAGTGGGAATCAACGGACAGATATTGTGGTTCAAAAAATCGATCAAGGCTTGCATGCACGTTAGCGTCACACCACTGGCGCCAAGCGACAAAGCATGAGCTTTAGCGATCATGAGTGCACGCGTCACCACTGGTGCCAACGGCTCGCCGACACCGCAAGCATGCGAGCGAATCAAATTCTCCTGCAACTGCGTCAGCTTGTCGACTTCGATTTTCACATCGGCTAGAAAACCAAAACCGGTATTTATTCCATAGACTGTCTTATTGTCGCGCAACAATTGCTCAACAATTTTCCGACGTGCCATCAGCTCATTTTTTGCTGCCGGAGCAAGCTCAAAACGAATAGCGGTGTCCGTGGCCAAAACCAGTAATTGCCTGGTATTTAGAGTCTCAGCACCGATTTGATAAATCGTCATTCGTCACACCAAATGTATCACTTACTAAAACGCAACGCCTGAACAGCATCCGCTCGATTCTTTGCACCATAGATAAAAGTACCGGCAACCAGAGCCGATGCGCCTGCTGCGCAGACTTCCTGTCCGGTTTGAGCATTGATACCACCATCCACTTCGACGATAACTTCATCCTGGCGATGAATGGCCGTCAGCATTTTACGCAGCTCAGCGAGCCTACTCGCGGTATGCGGCAAATACTGCTGACCGCCGAAACCAGGATTCACGGACATGACCAACACATAGTCGACATAAGGTAGCAAACCACCGACGCTGGCAATCGCCGTACCAGGATTAAGAGCAACACCGGCTTTAGCGCCTTGGCCCTTGATAGCTTGAACAACGCGCTGCGCATGGGTGGCAGCTTCGATGTGAA
Organism: uncultured Oligoflexales bacterium; assembly: GCA_964652825.1. Classification (GTDB taxonomy): domain Bacteria; phylum Bdellovibrionota_B; class Oligoflexia; order Oligoflexales; family CAZZCU01; genus CAZZCU01. Next base: position 36,961 of record CAZZCU010000018.1, on the reverse strand, counting down.
AGCTTAAATAATCAGCACCGGCTTTCACATAGTCAAGAGCCACGGCATCCGGATTATCAACCATAATGTGAACATCGAGAGGAATAGTGGCAACCGACTTCAACGCCCGAATCAATGGCGGCCCAAACGTCAAATTCGGAACGAAATGTCCATCCATAACATCAATATGATGCCAATCGGCCCCAGCTTGTTCGACAGATTTGATTTCTTCGGCGAACTTCAACGGATCAGCGGAAAGTATCGACGGCGCCACAATAATTTTGGATTTGGTCATAGTGGATTCACACCAATTCGGCATCAACGGTCTGGCGGCGTTTCATAATTTTTTTGCGGATCGTCGTAGATTTTAATTTACTCATCCGCTCAATGAAAACGATACCGTCAATATGATCGATCTCATGCTGAATACAGATCGAAAACAGGCCGGTTGCATGCACCTCGAAAGGTTTGCCATTTTCGTCCATGGCTTGCACCCAAACTTCCGCCGCCCGATTCACGAAATCATAAATGCCGGGAAAGCTTAGACAGCCCTCTTGACCGGTGAACTTGCCAGCTTTCTTGATAATTTCTGGATTAATGAAAGTGAATGGTTTGTTGTGCCACCACTCCTGCGTTTCTTCCTGCTCACTGTAGCGATTCTCCGACCAGGGAATATTGATCGTCAGTACGCGTTTAAGCACGCCTACCTGATTTGCGGCCAGGCCAATACCACTGGCGGCCTGCATCGTCTCGTGCATATCGGCAACGAACTGCTGCAGTTCACTATCAAATTTGGTTACTTTCTCGGCTGGAGTTTCCAGGACCTTGGCCGGCCACTCCACCACTTTAAGTACGGTCACTTCCGGTATCCCTCTGGTATTTTGCTTTTAATAGAGCCTTCCGGCACATTAGGAAACATATACCACAAGAAGTGCGGCAAAGCGAGCCTGCGGCGGTGGTCAAACCGCTTGGCTGACAAGGTGTTGCGGCTAATATTGAGCCCGCCGAAGCTTAGGCTTTCTCATCACTGGCTGAGAGGTTGCGGAAAGTGATACGAGCGGTATCCACGACTTTAACCCATAGCGAGGACAGTTCTTCGTCGAGCATTTGGACGAAGCTGTTCTGTACGAGAGCGTCATTGGCATAGTAAAACAGCGGGCGATTACTGAAGTTTAGGGATAGGACAAAGACCCAAAACACCGCGATCATCGACGTCCGGCCAAGCCATTTGAGAAAATCATTCATACTATGTCCTCGTGAAAATTAGGGGCGGTTCAATCGCCCGCCCCGGGTGTGCGCACTTATGAATATAATTCTAACGGCTTTAGCGGCAAATAGAAAAGCCCCCGACCGGATGGGCGGGGGCTCTTAATCTTGATGAACCGGCAAAGCCTCTTAACTTGCCAAGTCTTTTTGATGCTCTGCACCCGTCAAGGCACGGAAAGGTAATTTACCATTACGCGCTCCCGCCTGATCGCCGAACATGAAAGCGACGACTTCAGCATAGTCTTTCACAAACTCAATCTTCATGCGTTTTTTGACGTTTACGGGCAGCTCATTGTAAATTGCGCGATTCTTTTCGGGCAGGAGGACATGCTCCAAACCTTCGCGCTGGGCAGCAAGCAGCTTTTCCTTTAAACCACCGATCGGCAAAACTTTGCCGTGCAGCGTAATCTCGCCCGTCATCGACGTCGAGCGCAAAGGTGGTCGACCGAGTAAAGCCGACAGAATCGATGTGGCAATCGCCGTCCCGGCACTCGGACCGTCTTTGGGCACGGCACCAGCAGGAACATGCACATGTATTTCGTTACGATTTAGTATTTCGGCATCAAAGCCGAATTCCGCCGCGCGCGAACGGATAAAGCTAAGTGCTGTCTGCGCAGACTCTTTCATGACATCGCCGAGCTTGCCGGTCAACACCAGACGCGGATTCGCAGTTGGGATCAGGTTGGTCTCGATTGCCATAATCTCGCCGCCATACGGAGTGTAAGCCATACCTAATGCGACACCGACCGCGGCTTCCTTATGGAAGAACTCATCACCAAAACGCTCTGCGCCCAAATGTTTTTGAATCACCGCCGGCGTGAGTTTGATAGCCGCGGGCTTAGCATCAACACTCGGTACGGTATCGGTTTCGGCAAATTGGCGGGCGATTTTGCGGCAGACCGAGGCAATCTGTTTTTCCAGACCGCGCAGGCCACTTTCGCGCGTGTAAGAGTTAATAATCGTCGTTACCGAACCTTTGGTGAATTCGACATTGGCGGATTCCAGACCACTCTCCCTGATTTGTTTGGGAATCAGGTACTGATTGGCGATAATAAGTTTCTCTTCTTCGGAGTAGCCAGAAACCTCGATAATCTCCAGACGATCGCGCAATGGTGCCGGAATAGTATCCAACGTATTTGCATTGGCGATAAACATGACGTCAGAAAGATCGAAAGATACGCCAAGATAATGATCGATAAAGGATTTATTTTGTTCGGGATCCAAAACTTCCAACAATGCCGCCGACGGATCACCACGATGATCTGAACCAAGTTTATCGATCTCATCCAACATAATAATCGGGTTGCAGCTGCCGGAATTCTTGATACTGGTGATCAAACGACCTGGGAAAGCACCGACGTAGGTTTTGCGATGCCCGCGGATATCAGCCTCATCTCGCACGCCGCCTAGCGAAATACGCGAGAATTTTCGCCCCATCGACTTGGCGATAGAACGACCCAAGCTGGTTTTACCGACACCGGGCGGGCCGACGAAACAGATGATGGGGCTTTTGGCGGTCGGATTCAGTTTCTTAACCGCGAGAAATTCAATGATGCGATCTTTAACTTTATCCAGACCGTAATGATCTTCGTTCAAAACCGTCTGCACATTTTTAATATCGAGACAATCTTCGGTCGTAATCGACCATGGCAAGGACAGCATCGTCTCAACATACGTTCTCGTCAATGCCGCCTCACTGGTATCCTGATGCATACGCTCAAGACGACGAATCTGACGACTGACTTCTTCCTTGGCTTCCGCGGTGATTTTGATCTCTTCGAGTTTACGCCACAGTGCGTCAATTTCCTCTTTGGAATCACCATCGCCAAGCTCGGAGCGAATAGCACGCATTTGCTCGCGCAGATAATGCTCACGCTGCATGCGGCCGATTTCTTCTTTGGCCTGCGACTGAATACGAACCTGCATTTGATAAACTTCGATTTCACGCGACAGGAAGTTATGAACTTTACGCAAGCGTTCGATCGGACTGTTCACCGACAGAATCGCCTGAGCTTCAGCAACTTTCAAACCGAGATTAGCAGCAACCAGATCAGCTAAACGTCCTGGCTCGGATACATCTTCAAGGATCATCAGGATATCTGGTGATAGAACCTTGCCAAGGCTGACAACTTTCTCCAGATTTTCACGTACTGAGCGTACCAGAGCTTCCAATTCAGGAGATTTTTGCGTTAGTGCCGGCTCCTGCATAGCTTTGATTTTGACCAGGGGGAAATCCTGCGTCGACACGAGATTTTGTATGGAGCCTTTATGCAGACCTTGCACCAGCACCTTCATCCGACCATCGGGAAGCTTGCGGGTACGCATGATCGAGCAAACCGTACCGACATCATAAACATCAAACGGTGGCTCCAAGCGGCTTTCCAAGCCCTCGCCATCGGTACCAGCTACTTTGAAAGCTGATAAGAAAATCTTGCGATGCGTCGCCAGACTGTTTTCGACAGCATTCACACACAAGTCTTCGTTGATGAAGACGGGAACAATCATGTGTGGGAAAACCACGATGTCTTTCAACGGGAGTAAAGGCAACTCCGGATTAGCCTCGACCAATTGCTTTTCTGGTGCATCACTCATCCTGCAACTCCTCAATAAGTTGGCAGCGGAAATTACGTGTATAGATGTTTTATCGGCCTCACGGATTTCGACTTGAAACCCATCAGCCAAAGAAAAATTGGGGGAACCTGCAAAACTCACCGATTAGGCAGAGTTTTCAACGCTATAACTTGCTAGGACTTGGGTACTGTCACCGCGACCATCGCCGGTCGCAGCAAGCGGCCGTTAAGCACGTACCCTTCGGCGAAAACTTGGGTAACGGTTTCGGCTGTGCAAGTTTCACTTTCTATGCGTTGTATTGCTTGATGCAAATTAGGATCGAATGGTTGTTCCAACGATTGCAGGCGAACGAGGCCGTGCTTCGCCAAAGTAGCTGTCAATTGTTTGTGTACAAGCTCGGTTCCGGCGAGAAAGGCCTGAACTTCGTTGGTTTCCGAAGCACGAGCACTTTGGAGCGCGGAATCAAATACATCCAAAACTGGCAGCAATTCTGTCATCACCTTCTCAAGGGCATATTTAACCGTATCTTGCTTTTCACGATCGGTACGGCGACGAATATTTTCCATCTCAGCCATCGTTCGCAAAAAACGGTCTCTCAAATCGGCATTTTCGCCGCGTAAACCGGCTAATTCATCCTGCAGCGTTTCAATTGTGGGTTGATTTTCATCGCTGCCATTTTGTGTTCGCGCGACTGACTCGGAATCTTCCGCTGCTTCATTGGTCTTCTGATCGTCATGGTTCGGGGTATTTGTCGTCATCTCGCTCATCTACGCGTCTCTCCCTAAGCTACTCTGAGACGCTGCAACATAGCTCGTCAATGGGATTATCGCAAGAGTCTGAAGACGTATCGGGAGCGCCCGATTATGCGATGCGTGGAAAGAAGACTTTCGCTTTATCTATTTATAATTCTAGTTCAGTACGAGCATCACGAAAAGAGGGCAAAAATTTCCCATGGCCCGTGAAACGATGACGTGTTTGTCAAGTTTTTTTGTTTTTACTAAGTAGCAAAACATGGCCTTGCTTACGTTGACAGGTGTAATCGACCCTGCTAGAAACATTCCTTCACTGCCGGTCGAGTTTAGGTGACTGTTCTACCCAACTCGTAAATCCTGCGAAGTTTATTGTTTTGGTTTTGTGGAGTGTTGGTCTGTGAATCAGCTACCTGTTGAAGCTCGCACTACTAGCTCACCGGTCACTGCTACTGAGCGCCCTAATCCTAATCATGTTCTCCGCCAGGCGGCACATATCAATGGCACGCATGCGCCATTAGCTCATAACGGTGAACTGGCTAGTCTCGAAAAATATTCCATCGAAGATGTTGTTGAATTTAAAATCTCACGCTTCCTGGATCAAATCGGCTCCTTTTTCCCTGACGATCTACATGATGTCATCATGAGCAAAGTCGAGAAGCCGCTGATTTCGCAGATCCTACGCCGGGTTGGCGGGAATCAGGTTCACGCCTCCAAAATTCTCGGCATCAATCGCAACACGTTGCGCAAAAAGATGAAAATCTACGGCCTGTAAATCTCGCTAAATGTGACTAGTGTGTGACGTTTGATTCCAAAAACAGATTTTGGAATGCAACGAAATTGGCCTGATACGCCAGTTTGATGGTCTTGGTCGAACCATGCCGGTTTTTCGCTACAATCAACTCGGCAATACCGGCGTTTTCTGAGGTCGGATTATAATACTCATCGCGATACACAAACATGATCAAATCGGCATCCTGCTCCATCGAACCTGATTCACGCAAATCGCTAAGCTTGGGCCGCTTGTCAGGACGCGCATCCGGACCACGATTGAGCTGCGCCAGCGCCACCACCGGAATATTCAGCTCACGTGCCAGAATCTTGAGACCTTTTGAAATTTCTGAAATCTCGCGTTCGCGACTTTCCATTTTCTTATGAGAAACATTGCCCATAAGCTGCAAGTAATCGATGATAACCAAATCAAGACCGCGTTCTTTCTGCCAACGACGACAGCGTGATCGTAGCTCCATGAGGCTGACACCAGGAGTCTCATCGATACCCAAGTAGGTGTGGTATTGATAAATAGTTCGCGCGCCTTCCATCATCCGATCTACTTCTTCCTCGGTCAGATCGCCACGAATCAAACGCGCGGAATCGACGCGGGCTTCGGTCGACAAAATACGACTCATCAGCTGCCGCTCATCCATCTCAAGCGTAAAAATAGCAACATTCTTGCCAGCTTTTGCCGCGCTAAAACCCATATTCAAGGCAATAGCTGTCTTACCCATACCGGGACGTGCCGCAACAATCACCAGATGGCTGCCCTGCAAGCCGCCGGTCAGATTATCAAATTCCACAAAACCGGTCGGCACACCGGTTATTTTTTCTTCCTGATCCAGGCGGCGCTGGATTTCATCCAATGTGGCTTCGAGAATGGTGTCGGATAATTTAATGCCTTTGCGATCATGTTCGGAGGTGATCGCTAAAAACTCGCGCTCAACCTCTTCAATACTCACACGGTTCGCGTAAGCGTCACGGATAGTACTTTGGCATGACTTGATAATACGCCGCATATAAGCGTGATTACGCACGATCTCAGCGTAGTACTCGACGTTCTCGGTGACGGGACAACTCTCGGTCAGCTCGACCAGATAAGCCGGCCCCAGATACTCGCTGTCGCCGCCAGCAAAACGCAGTTTCTCCGAAACGGTTAAAATATCCACCGATTCGTTAGCCGCGGATAATTCCAAGGCTGCGGTATAAATGCGTTGATGAACATCGAGGAAAAATTGCTCTGGACGCAACAAATTCTCGACCACGATCAAATGATCGGGATCGGACAAAATCGCCCCCAGCACCGCTTTTTCAGCATCAACGGAATGTGGGGGCGTTAAATTATCTTGTTGCGAAGATACCTGCACTGCGACTCCAAAGTTAAATCCGGCTTTGGTTCATGGCAGCTAATTAATTATAGCGCCAGCCCGCAGGTTTTTACCTACTGAGCTACGACCCAAATCTTAAACTTGGCGCTAACATCAGGGTGTACTTTAACTTGCGCAGAGTACAAACCGATCTTTTTAATATCTTCATTGATCACGATATCTTTTTTGCTGATTTTCAAGCCTTCCGCCACCAACAACTCTTCCAGTTCCGATGTGGTAACCGTACCAAAAATCTTCTCGTCCTCACCAACTTGCTTGGCGATAGTGACACTGGTTTTTTCGATTTGAGTGGCGATGGCCTTGGCAGCCGCCAGACTTGCCGCGCGCGTTTTCTCCAGGCGCTTCATGTGGCTCTCAAGCGCTGCTTTGTTGCGCTCATTCGCCATAACCGCAAGTCCACGCGGTAACAAGAAGTTACGCGCATAGCCATCACGCACTGACACCAAATCGCCAACGCGGCCCAAATTATCAACATCATTATTTAGAATTAGCTTCATGTATATCCCTCGCTCTTTGGCGCATCAAATCAGTTATTGTCGGAGTCGGGGTTATTACGCATCTCCTGCGCTTTAGCCAACTCAGCACGACGAACTTTAACATCGACATTCTCGCCAATGCGAATCGACATGTAGCGGAGAATATTTTCGTCAATGCGCATCAAACGTTCAGTTTCCGCCAAATGCTCGGACTTACCGACGAAATCATAATTAATGTAGTGACCGCGGAATTGTTCTTTGATCGGATATGCCAACCGGCGATTACCCCAATCATCACGCTTCAAAATCTCACCACCGTCAGCAAGAAAAATACCTTCGTACTTTTCAAATAACTTTGCTTTGTCAGCTTCCTGCAGATCCCCGCGCGCGATAACCGTGAATTCGTATTCTCTTTGCACCAAAAACCTCCCTTATGGACTTTAGACAGCCAGTCGACCAGCGACCAGCAAGAGAGCCCTATTTATCAGCAACAGCACCACGCTGTTGGAAAATACCTTTTAAACGAACCAGCATCTCTTCAAACATCGTCGTTCGCAGAGCTTCCAATTCCTCCGGCGACATCTTTTCGAGCACCCAGGAGGAAATCTCCATCGGTTTCTCGGGACCCGGCTTGCCGACGCCAAGTTTAATGCGATTAAACTTGTCCGTACCGATCTCGGCAATAATGCTGGCAACGCCGTTATTACCACCTGCGCTGCCGTCCACCCGCGCTTTCACTTTGCCAGCCGGCACATCAATATCATCGTGCAGGACAATCAAATCCTCAGGAGCGATTTTATAAAATCGCAACGCCTGAGCCACGGATCTGCCACTGACGTTCATAAAAGTCATTGGCTTCAACAACCAGCAATCTTCACCAAACACCGTGGCGCGCCCGACTTCGCCATCAAACTTCGTGCCCTGCCAACTACCATCAAATTCAACTGCCAAAAGATCGAGGGCAATAAATCCAGCGTTGTGCCGCGTGAACAAATATTTGGGACCGGGATTACCAAGTCCAACGATCAGCTTCAACGCCTATATCCAATTACTGTGGCATCAAATCCACGTGCAACGCTGTGCGTTTTACCGGATCAACATGCAGTTCGTGAACTTTCACTTTCTGCGTCTTGCCATCCAATACCAAATTGAAAACACGATCAGCGGTTTTGCAAACTTTCGACAACCACTTTGGTTCCAAACTGATCAAGATAACTTTACCTTTGCTATGCAAAGCACCTGGCAACTTACCAGCTTTACGCGTGCGGCGCGCTGGACCTTTGCCTGTTTCTGTACGAACACTTGCTTCGATAGTTACTAACTCTGACATTTCCGCTACTCCCGGACCGCGCCTATCACGCTGCTGAACTACTTTTGAGCCATAATTGGCTCAGAAAAGGAAAGCCGATCTTATATCGGGAAGGTAAAAGATCCGCAACTGTTGAATAACTGAAACAAAGCTTCCGCTGACGAACCCTACACGAACAAGGAGCTAATCGAGTCGGCGTTATGGATGCGACGGATGGCCTTTCCCAGCAATTCGGCGATGCTTAACTGCACTATCTTCTTGGATTTCTTGGCAGATTCCGGCAAAGGAATCGAATCCGTCACCACCACCTGCGCCAGCGAGGAATTTTCGATCCGCTCAATGGCCGGCCCGCTCATAACCGCGTGGGTGATAGCGGCGGAAGCACTTTTGGCACCAGCCCCCAACAAGGCTTCAGCGGCCTGGGTCAGAGAACCGGCGGTATCACAAATATCGTCTACTATCAGGCAGTTAAGACCAGAAACATCACCGATGATATTCATGACCGCACTCTCATTCGGACGTTCGCGGCGCTTGTCGATGATCGCCAGACCACAGTCAAAATGTTTGGCCATGGCGCGCGCGCGTTCCACACCACCAGCATCAGGCGAAACCACCACCATATCAGTCATGGTCTGGAAATACGGACTAAACACCGGCTTAGCGAATAAATGGTCAACCGGCAGATTAAAAAATCCCTGGATTGCGGAGGTATGCAGCTCCAAAACAAGCAAGCGGTCAAAGCCGGCGCTGGTCAACAAATCGGCGACTAACTTCGCCGTAATCGGTGTTCTCGGCGCACTTTTACGTTCCTGACGCGCGTAGCCAAAATAAGGTGCTACCAGAGTTATGCGCTGCGCCGACGCCCGGCGACAGGCATCCGCCATGATGAGCACTTCCATGATGTGATGATTTGCCGGGGATGAGGTCGGTTGAATAATAAAGACATCCCGGCCACGGACGTTGCTTTGGATTTCCACCCGGGTCTCGCCGTCAGAAAACTGACCCACGATAGCTTCGCCGAGCGGTAGATCTAAATAACGACTGATTTTCTTCGCGAGCGGGCGGTTGGCATTTCCGGTGAAAAGCTGCATCTCACTTTCGACCATTTGCCCACCTTAAGGTAAGTGGCTGGGGCGGAAGGATTCGAACCTTCGGATGCTGGAATCAAAATCCAGTGTCTTACCGCTTGACGACGCCCCAACTAGCAACGGTATTAACCCATTAGATAACGGGATCGACAAGTTATAGCAGGCACTGTTGGTATGTCAATCGAGAGTATCAACCGCGAGCGGGCGGCAGGTAGCGACCAGGCAAATGTTCTTCGCGCCAACGCATGTGACCATGATCATCGAGATCGATAACCCACGAGCCCTTGGTCATCGCTCCGAAATTAAGGAGGCGATCGGAGATCTGGTCGAGAATCATCCGTTCAAAGCCCCGACGGACCGCACGACCGCCAAAGGCATTATCGTTACCTAAGCTGATCAGGCGGCGGGTGATTCGCTCGCCCAAACTAACGCGAATGTCGCGATCGGCCAGACGCATATTCAACTCGGTCGTCAGGCGTGCAATCAAGCGTTCGACATGCTTGGATCCCAACCTGTTAAAGACCACGACTTCATCAATGCGATTGACCAACTCCGGACGCAGTTGATGCGCCAGACCATTGCGAATGATCTGATCGCGACGATTCGGCTCACCAGTAGCCGGATTCTCCACCGCCAGATTTGACGTCATGATCAATAATGTATGGCGAAAATCGACGGTAACACCGCGCCCATCAGTCAAGCGACCATCCTCAAAAATCTGCAACATAATATCCAGAATTTTCGGATGCGCTTTCTCAATTTCATCAAACAGAACTACCGCATATGGTTTTTGGCGCACGGCTTCCGTCAATTCACCGCCCTCGCCATAACCAACATAGCCGGGAGGCGCACCGATCAAACGCGCGACATTATGCGCTTCCATGTATTCCGACATATCGATGCGAATCATACGAGCCTGGTCATCAAACAATTCGCTGGCCAGAGCTTTGGCCATTTCGGTCTTACCCACACCAGTAGGTCCAACAAACAAGAATACTCCCATGGGACGCGCCGGATCACTAATGCCAACGCGGGCGCGCTTAACTGCGGCGGATACTGTCCGAATCGCCAGCGGCTGCCCGTAGACGCGTTTTGCCAGACGATCTTCCATGGACATCAGACGAGACGCTTCTTCATCCATGAGTTTGCCAACGGGAATTTTTGTCCAGATTGAAACCACTTCAGCAATTTCACGAGCACCAACGATCTGCCGCAAAAACGGATGGGCTTTTTGCATATTATCCAGCTTCTCGTTCATTACCGTTAATTCGCTCGCAAATTTCGGCAACTCGGAATATTGCAATTTAGCGGCAAATTCAAAATCAGAACTGGCTTTAGCGTTTTCAAAAAGAGCTTGGGCCTCCTGCTTCTTTTCTTCGGTACGACGTGCTTGTTCCAAAAGCGCCTGGTGGTCGCGCCAGATAGCTTCCGTCTCCGCGTAGTCCTTCTTGGCTTTCGTCAGACGTGTATCCAATGAAACAATTGCTTTCCTAGTGGCGGGTGCATCGCCGATGGCTTTACGTTCGATTTCGGCTTGTTCAATAGTAGAACGTAAGTCATCGAGAATCGCCGGCACGCTATCAATCTGCAAGCGCACGCGACTCGCCGCCTCGTCAATCAGATCGATGGCCTTATCCGGCAAACGGCGTTGCGTTAAATACCGCACCGACAACTCCACTGCGGAGGTCAGAGCGTCGTCACCAATGCGTACGCCATGATGAATTTCATACTTGGCTTTCAGCCCGCGCAGAATCGATAGGGTTACCGATTTATTTGGCTCTTCCACCATCAACGGCTGGAAGCGGCGCTCCAGGGCCGGATCTTTCTCGATGTATTTACGATATTCATCCAGCGTGGTTGCACCGAGACAATGAATTTCGCCGCGGGCAAGCGCCGGCTTTAGCAAATTCGCTGCATCAGCCGAGCCCTCATTATTGCCGGCCCCAACCAACATATGCAACTCGTCGATAAAAAGAATCACCTTGCCCTTTAACTCAGCCAGTGCATTCATCAAGCCTTTTAGACGATCTTCAAACTCACCGCGATATTTGGCGCCCGCAAGTAATGCACCAAGATCAAGCGAGAGAACACGACGACCACGCATCGACTCCGGGACTTTACCTTCGGCGATACGTAGAGCAATAGCCTCGGCGATAGCCGATTTACCAACACCGGGCTCACCGAGTAGAACCGGATTATTCTTTTTCTTGCGGCCAAGAATTTCGAGAACACGCCGAACTTCCGCATCTCGACCGATGACGGGATCAAGTTCCCCGCGCTCAGCAAGCTCCGAGAGGTCGGTGGTGAAAGCGCGCAATTTTTTATCAACTTTGACGCTTTCTGATTGTGTGGCTTCCGATGTTGCTGAGGTCTTTTTGCCGGCTTTCTTGGGTGACTTGCCCTTTTCTTCCGACGCTCCCAGATTCAGGGGCTCGAAATCTTGCTCACGCTGGCGATTTTCTTCTTCGCGACGCAAAAAGGTTTTTACCACTGTCGACTGCGCCGACAATGCCGCCCATAGATCGTCTTCATCCACTTGTTGACGCTTTGCAGCCTGCTCGGCTTTATCAAGCGCGGCATTAAGACGTTTGCCGAATTCGATCTTAAACGCGCCGAAAACTTTCGGCACGCCAGTCAGATACTGAAATAAATGCTGACGCAGTTTCTCCTTGTCGACACCATCGAGTTGAAACTGATCGGATTTAAGCAGGCCAAGCGTGACATGCTCGACCTCAAGGTATTGATGTCCCAGGCTCCGGGCGTATTGCAAACCCAGATGCAGAGATTTTTGGCACGCAAAATCGTAACGCGAAACATCCATGCGCAATTTACCTTTACCGCGGACAATGAGTCACCAAAAGGTATCGGAACGGTCGCGCGGCAATTAAAGGATAAATTACTAATATAGAGCTGATATCTTTGATGGAACCCAAAATACGATGATAAATACTTTTGATAGCTAGGACTTGCTTTGCTCAACAAACTTCAGCCGAAGATCCGACAGCACTTGCTTGGTCAGTTGTGATTCTTCGCTGGTGAGATTGCCCGTCGTCTTTTCGGCAAGCAACGCGATAATATCGATATTTTGTTTTGCTAACGCCATATTCTTTGGCATGGGTGGCTGACCAGGGAGCGAGGCCAGACCCATATAACTTAACGCCGCCGAACTCAGTCCGAGAATCAATGCGGAAAAATCAAGGCCCGGCAGATCATTGTTATTCTGTGGGTTAGTCGTAAAATTTTGTGTCATACCAAATTCCTTCCCTCGTGCCGTCCTAGACTATCTAAACCCGGCTATGATTAAAAGTCCGTTTCCACGCCAAGGTAAACTTCCCGACAAAGCTGCCGATACCTCTAAAGCAGTATCTTCTATAAGATTTTAAAGAAGGCTCTATGAGCAAGAAAGATAAAAGCTCAGATTCCGGCCTGCGAGCTGTCTTGATCGCAGTCGTTGATGATCGACCGCAAGAGCTTATCAAATTACGGCGTGACGCCACCATCTTTGGTCGCGAGAAGGGCGATATCATCATCGACGACAATGAGGTTTCGTCAACGCACTGCCAAATTCAAAACATCAGTGATGTTTATCATGTCTTTGATATGAACAGTACCAACGGTACATTCGTCAACAATCAACGCATTATAAAAGCACGACTTAAAGTCGGTGACGTTGTTACCATTGGACAAACCTCTTTTCGTTTTAGTCTCGAAGACGAAAAATCTGTTCGCCACATCGCCACGATCTTTAAGAACAATAAACGCAATAAAGATAAGAGTAACAGTATCGTTGACACCCTGATTCAGAGTGAACTGCGTTCAACGCAATCATCGGTAATCAAAATCGACGTTACGTATGGCAACGGCACAAATGAAGTGCTTGAGTTGCGACAACGCGTCATCTATATCGGTCGCGCTTCGAGTTTCGGCCAGTTCGACGAAGATACCGAAATTTCACGCAAACACCTGTTGATTAAACTCAACGATACCGGCGAAGTGTTTGCCGAAGATCAAGGATCAACGAATGGATCCTTTCTTAATGGGCAAAAAATGTCCGGCATGCACAAAATTACTGATGGCGATGAAGTTAGGATTGGCGGCTGCAAACTAAAAATCCTTGCCAAAGCCAGCTAGGTTGGCATGCCGCGATCAAACACAAAACTCCTTAAAAAAAACCTTTGGTCATTGTATAGTAAGACTAATATTTGCTTAGGGATTGGTCCTTAGGACCTAATTAATTTGGTAGAGCTTTCGACACAACTCATTATTCTTGCAATGTTGATCAGCTTCAACGGCGTTCTGGCGCTTGCTGAACTGGCGATCATCTCGGCACGAAAAGCACGATTACAACAACTTTCAGCCGAAGGCAGTCAAGGCGCCAAAGTCGCACTTGATCTGGCAAACGCACCCACGGACTTTTTGTCCACAATTCAGATCGGTATCACGCTGGTTGGTATTTTGACCGGCGCTTTTTCCGCCACCGCTCTCGCCGACGATTTAGCCGAGTTGTTAAACAACGTCCCGGCACTAACACCTTTTAGTAGTTATTTAAGTTCAGCAGCCGTCGTTATACTGTCGGCGTTCCTCACCATTGTGTTCGGCGAACTTGTCCCCAAACGCATCGCTATCGGCAATGCCGATCAAATCGCCGCCAAGGTCTCGCGGCCAATGGCGGCATTTACCCGTCTCTCGTTACCTTTTGTGCGTCTTCTCAGCTTTTCCACGGATTCGGTTTTACGCATATTGGGAATGCAACCAACCAACGAACAGCCAGTGACCGAAGAAGAAGTCAAAATACTCATCGAACAAGGTACACAAGCCGGCGTCTTCAAGAAAACCGAAGAAGCCATATTAAAACGCGTTTTTCGCCTGGCTGATCAAACGATCGGTGACTTGATGACCACGCGCTTAAAAATGGTGGCGCTGGACATTGACGAACCGCTCGAAAAAAACGTACGAAAAATGCTGGCAAGTCCGCACTCATACTTTCCAGTTTATCAACGCAACCATGACAACATCATCGGCGCCGTCTCCATAAAATTATTGTGGGCGCAATTGGCGAAACAACAGAACGTCACAAGCCTCAAAGACTGCATGTTAAAACCTTTATTTATCGCCGAAAGCATGCTGGCACTAAAAGCCCTGGAACTCTTCAAACAAACCGGCAGACACATGGCCATGGTAGTCGATGAATACGGCGGCACTGCCGGCATTGTCACTTTGATCGACATACTGGAGGCAATCGTCGGCAACCTCCCGTCAGCTGACGATCAACGGAGCTTACCCGCCAAACAACGCGAAGACGGTTCGTGGTTGGTTGATGGCATGATACCGATCGATGATTTCAAGGAAGCACTCAATATTCCCAAACTTGACGGTGATGAATTGGGCGACTACCAAACACTCGGCGGCTTTGTCATGGCACATATGGGTCGCATTCCCAGCGAAGGCGAACATTTTATCTGGGGCGGCTATCGTTTCGAGGTCGTTGACATGGATGGCATGCGCGTTGATAAGGTACTGATCATTCCCATTAAGATCTAAGTACTCCCGGATGTGACGGGCGCGTCACGATAAAAATCACCACCACAATACCCACGATCGCGGCAATAAATTTTATCTGCCAAAACATAGCCTTAAAAACCAATGCATAGCCCAGTGATAGCGTAATCATAGTCACGGCGATGAGCTTGGCTTTGGGCCTAATCGCACCATTGCTTTCCCAATCGCGAATGATCGAGCCAAACACCCGATGCCTCAACAACCACTGATGCAAACGGCCCGAGCTGCGCGAGAAAAAGTAGGCGGCCAGCAGAACAAAAGGCGTTGTCGGCAATAACGGCAGGAAAACACCGATCAATCCAACCAACAGGCTAACGACACCCAGCGTTACATAGATTGGCTGCGACAATTGCCTCACACACGCAATTCCTACTTGGGGTCGGCATCAATAAAAAAGCCCGGCTACTTCCACCGGGCTTTCTTGAAAACAAATCAAACTAAGATCATTTTTTCAAGCTGGCGCGCGCCTGACTAACCAAAGCCGCGAAAGCCGCGCTATTGTTCAACGCCAAATCAGCGAGAACGCTGCGATCCAAAGTTACACCAGCTTTCTTCAAGCCGTTCATGAATTCCGAATATCTAAGACCCGACGCACGTGCAGCGGCATTGATACGCACAATCCACAGTTTGCGGAAATCACGTTTCTTAACGCGACGATCACGATAAGCATAGACCAACGCCCGGCGGACAACATGCATCGCAATGCTAATGCGATTCTTACGCGCACCGCGAAAGCCCTTGGCACGACCAAGAATCTTCTTCCGGCGAGTACGACCTTTAAAACCTCGTTTTACACGTGACATATTATTTTCCTCAGACTAACTGCAATTAAGCGTTGGGTAGACACGCCATGACGTTCTTCATATCGCATGGCAAAACTAAAGCACCTTTTTTCAAACGATTTTTACGCGTACGTGACTTTTTCGTCAGAATGTGGCGCTTATTGGCGCGGCCGCGACGAACTTTGCCCGAAGCCAGAACTTTGAATCGCTTGGATGCTGCTTTTTTGGTTTTGATTTTCGGCATACACTTCAACCTTCAGTTATAGAACAAGCCACTGATAAGCCGTTCAAAATGAATGCCTTGTGTAACACTGGTTAACCGGACGCTGCAAGATGAAACTGAGGGAATTTCGCGATTAAGCATCAGGGAATGACGAGAGAAATCTTCCCTGCCTGTAACACGCTTTCGTTGCCTTCGATCGCGGCCTGCCAGGCCTGCCTGCTAACCTGAAGGTTGCCGCTTTCCGGCAACAAGGTCGACTGAAGGCGCGCGGCGTTCTCTCCAGACAAACTTGTTGATTTTACAGACTTAATACCTTTGTACCAGCGACCCATCAGATGCTTTTTGTAAGCATCCTCGGCAATATCACCGACACTAAAGAGCACCTGTCCACCCTCATCGACAATCTGATAATGGGCCAACGGCTCTTTCGCCCCCTGGACCTCCACGATCAGACCGGTATTGCGGGCACCGGCGGTGCTCGGGACCTGCTTGTGTTTAAAATTGATATCATCCCGGCGCAGGGCGGCGGCCAGCGAATTTTCCAGATGCACGCGAACCCTACCATCGGCAAAATAGGTCGTATTATAGGAACGCACAGCCGAAGTTACCCGCTCACCGAGCTTCTCGGTCGCGGCTTTTTCAGCAAGCACTTTGGCAGCTGCCTGCTCGGCATAGCGCAAGGCGTCGGTCCAGGCGGTCTGTTCAGCCTGTTTGAAGGCATTGTCGCCTTTGGGGGGTACCGGTGCTTCGCCATAGAACTTGATCGTCATGGACGACCAATCCACCTCAAAGCGCTCATCACCTTCCAGGAGGTTGCGGGCAAACAACGTCGGTATATTTGCGGCAATCATGATGGTGATTAAAACACCGCGAGACCAAATGTGCACTGACAGCTCCCTTATCCATATGCGCTTATCGCCTTATTCTACATGAGGTAGACCGCCTGGCAAGGTGCGAGTGGTGTTAATGTAGTTAAGAAAGTTGATATAGCGTCGCAGCTGCAGATCATTGGGCGCCAGCCGCGTTCCGCCCTTAGCCAGCTCCGCATAAGAGTAAAATTTTTGTGACGCCGGTAGATAAACACCAGCTCCGGTATCCGCTATAACCATGGTCTGGCGTGGCTCACGGACAAAGAGCCCTTCGCTAAAAAAGCGCATGTCCTTGAGATCAAGAACGTACGCTAGAAAAGGCGCTAGATCCGCCTGACTAACCAGGCGCTCGCGAACTTTGCCCACCTCTTGCGGCAGCGTCCGCGCCGCCCGTTCACCGATCCCACCCGAGATGAGCAAATGAATATGGCTTACTGCCTGATGCAGACGATGACGATGTGGAGGAAGATCTTGATACGACGGCGCCCCATGACCATGATCGCTCATCAGTACTAGCAAGGTTTCATCCCATAATTGTTGCTGCTTTAAACGCTCAACAAAGACACCAATCGCAGCATCCGCATAGACGGCCGTTGCATGTGATGGATCCGATAGTCCCGCAACAGTTTTGCGTAAATCAGCCGAGGCGTCCGCAGGCATACGCCACGGGATATGATTACTGACAGTTAATAGCATGCCAAGAAACGCCGTCTGCCCACTAGCTGCCGCAGAGGCTTTAAAACCTGCCAGCTCACCAAGAACCCGGTCATAAAACGCCAGATCACTCACTCCCCAGCCGGTTCGCGGTGTCTCCGGCGGAAAATTCGCATCCACCAAAAATCGTTCAACACCATGTTTCGCCCAAAAAGGCTGCTGGCCATCGAATTCACCGCGACCGCCATGATACCAAGCCGTGGCGATATCCAGACGATGCTCGGCAATGATATCCGGCAAACAGCGTAGATGGATGTCGGGCCGGTTGCGCATCGCTGAATTACTCTGCGTGCTGTAATAGCCACACCAAGCGGCTTCCTGGCCACCGCGCGTGACATTGCCCGTACTGTACGCCTGCGCAAACCAAATCCCCGTGCGTGCCAGCTGATCGATCTCTGGCGTGAGTGTCGGCTTGGTGCCACCGTAGAGCGCCGATTCACTGGGTCGCATCGATTCCAGCAACAAAACCAATACCAGTGGCTTTCGCTTCGCCAAACGCTGCCGACGCAAATCCTCGCGCATGACTTGCGCCAGTCGCTCATGGCCCGCGGATTCAACCGGCGGTCGTAAAGCCAGCTCAGCCCGCAATTGCTCGACATCTGGCTGCACCGCTGACTTCAGCAGCAAGCCGCTTTGCAAAGCCAACGACATGATCTCTTCACTACTTAATGGTGGTGGCGCATAGTTTTGACCGTAAGCTATGTAAAAATTTTCGAGATAATTGGTGCGCAGAAGCTCGGGAACAAACCACTGCACGCGCGTACGAATATTGATCATATGCGCCAGCAACGCCGTGCTGCTCAAGGCAACAGCAATACCATAGATAACGATACGTTTGCGGCTTGCGACTGCCGCATTGAGTGGGATGAGCAAAATCGCCGACAACAATATTGCGACGACAAAGATCAACATGGCACTTGTCGACCAAGCCGATGAGCCATTAGCCGCGATAAAATCCAGATCGCTTAAGTATTGGAGATGCACCGGTAGGAATTGAAAATGAAAAAATTCGACATATGGTTGGTGCAAGGCGGTCAGCACGATAAAAATGACGGCAACACCTGATGCCACATGCTTTTGATAAATTTTTGCCCTCCCCACGGAGCACGTTGCCCATGTGAGAAGAACAGCTAACCAGGCGATCAGAGTTGCGACCCAAAAATCGCTCAATAAACCAACAAATAAGAAACTAACACGATCGGCATTAGAGACAGAAAAACCTTGTGGTGCAAGGAATTCAAAGCTCAACCCTCGGTGTAAAACGAAGGCCACAAACAAGATGATTAGCAAACGCGGAAACAGCCGAGAGATGAATAGCATCTTTACGCAACCTTAATCGGATAAAAACAAAAAATTGATCCTACAAATACAATATCTTAGTGACAGTGCTTTGAGCATAAGCTAAAGTTTTAAATGCAACCAAATTACTGCTAGAGAGTAGATCTTGAAAAAGACTTCTGGCTAAGCGCAAAGGAACATAATGCGCCTGCTTCCTGTCAAGCGGATCTGTTTGTTTCTCTCCCTTACTTGTTTCTCGCAAGTAGCAAGTGCGAGCAATACCCTTCATACTTCCGAAACCTTCTCCTTTGAGTTATTTCATACGAATGTCGCCTGCTGGCGCGATGGCACCTGCAAGGGACTAGTCAATGCCAATGCAAAAGGCGAGATGGCCGAAGCGCTAGATCAGTTTCTCTCCAGTGCTGAAAATGATATCGACATGGCCATTTATGGTGTTTATCGCCAGGACTGGTTTCTGACCAAACTCCGCAAATTACGTGCCCGTGGCGTCAACATTCGCGCGGTTGTTGATCAGGCCCATGGCGCCCTGAATGACTGGGTTCCGAAAAACTTCAGTTATCCCGACACAGCTTATTTACCCAAAGCATTGGGCCTGAAGCGTATCACGCCCGATGTCGACCCCGTTGGCAAACCACGTGCTGGCTCAATCATGCACAATAAATTCTTTGTCATTGATAAAAAGAAAACCTGGATCGGCAGCACTAACATCAGCCACACCTGTCTTGGGGCGGAATATAACGCGAATAATGCTTTGATTATCCACTCACCGACGGTTGCCGCGATCTTTAACGACGAGTTCGCACAAATGTTTGAAAGTCATCAGTTTAGCATTTACAAACGCAGCACCTTTTTCTCCCGCAAAACCTCTACGGTTCATTTCAAAGATGGTACGCGGGTAAACATTTTCTTCTCGCCTCAGGATAATCCGGTAGAGACCGCCGTCGTGCCGTTTATCAACGGCGCCAAGAAATCACTTGAAATCGCGATGTTCTATCTGACGGACAAACGCGTTGCCGATGCCATGATCAAAGCCGTCAAGCGCGGCGTTCACGTGCGACTGATCCAAGACGCTTTGGCGGCAGCGCATCCAGCATCGCGCCACGGCGATTTACAAGCAGGTGGTGTTGACCTGCGTGTCGAGAATCTCGGCGGCAAAATGCATATGAAATCGGCTATCGCCGATGACCACAAAGTTCTTATTGGCTCGATGAACTGGACTGCGGCCGGCACCGTTGCTAATGACGAAAACTTGGTGACTATCGAGAATAATCGTGAGCTCGCGGCGCAATCCCTAGCTTACTTTGAAGATCTTTGGGAACACCTGCCGGACCCAAAAACTTCACGCGAACCATTGAGACCAGCTGCTGAAAGTCACTACTCGATCAACTCCTGCTCCGATGGCATTGATAACGATCATGACGGTCTTGTTGACGAAGAAGACCCTATGTGCCGACCGAACTATCAATGGAATCCTAAAGACGTGAAAGTCCATGCCTTCGAGCAATACGCGCCCTTCTAATAAATTCCGCCTCCAACCGCCCCAAAATACCCTCTAATAACAAACACTTATCGCCAAAACAGTGCGGGGTTAAAGATTTAGCTTAGCTATACCGATCGGGTTTCTAACAATAAATACGGAGTTATTTATGTTTAGGGATACTAGAACGATTGTCATACTTATCAGCGCCATATCGCTACCGCTTGTCTCAACCGGTTGTAGCGAAGCTAAATTCGGTGGCGGCACCAATCTTAGCAAAAGCGTTAATCGCTCCGCTCAAGAAGGTGATCAGAATGCTGTTAAAGGTGGCGAAACCGCCGAAATCAATGCGCTGGCAAATAATGACAACAACGACAATGAAGATAACAATGACGGCATTGAAGGCAACAACAACGGTCTGAATGTATCAGAAAACAGTGCGATCTCCTGCTTGAGTGGCAAGCAATCTATCTTTTCCACCCGAGCATTACATAGATCCACATTCACCGCGGAATCAGCCAATGCCGCTTGTCAGGAAGCAGCCACGACTGCCGGCTTACCCGGCAATTACATAGCTTTGGTAACAGTCGATGATGGACCTAATCCTATCGATATGACCGATATCCCAGGCACTCTCTACAATACAAACTGCGAGGCTGTCGCCAGCAACAAAGCTGATTTCTGGGATGGCAGTTTGAATGCACAGATTAACTACGATGAATATGGCCAAAGCGTCGGTGCGCGTTATGCTTGGACAGGATTTACGGAGTTTGGAATCAATGTTCCCAAAGGAGCACCGGCTTGTAAGAACATCGCTTTCGATTACGGTCCAGCCTGGAACAACGCCAATTTCTATCACTCTTGCAAAAGAACCGGCTATAGCTCGTCAACTTGTAATAATCGTACCTCTATCGCTAACACTGGTGTGGGTGTGATGAAAGGCCGGGTCGACAATGTTGATTCCCGTGCTTTCTGGGGTATCGTCACAACATCGTGCGACAACCAATTCTCGTTTTATTGCATCCGCAAAGTGCCGTGAAAAAAAGCCGTGTCTAAAGCATCCTGCAAGTTCGCAAAAGTACTTCTAGCTCCCGCACCCTGCAGCTGTTTCGCAGGGTGCTGAGTCATTAAACCGACTGCATACATGCCAGCCGCAGCAGCAGCCTCTAAACCGTGCAAACTATCCTCGAAAACCACCACTTCCGCATGATCTCGATGTGATATGCCCAGACGATGAGCGCAATTTAGAAACAAATCCGGTGCCGGCTTTGGTCGCAAAGCATCCTCGACACCGAGTGCGACTTGTACATGCAACTGGTGGATACGCACCATGTCGGCCACGAAAGCCCGCGGTGCATTGCTGGCGATTCCAAAGGGAACATTCTGCCCAGACAACAACTCCATAAGTGTGCGTGCGCCAGGCAACAAAAGAATTTCACGCCCCTGCTCGGTGAGAAGACGGCGTTTTTTATCAGCAAGAATATTGGCTTCCTGCGTTTTACCGAAGTGCGCCGCAAGTAAGGTGGCAATCGCTGTGGTGGAACGTCCGGCCAGTGTCGATCGCAGATCAGCGGGAATGATCTCACCAAAGATTGCATCAACCGCAGCATCCCAGGCCGCCAGATGCGCCCCAAGGCTATCCACCACCACACCATCGAAATCAAATATAACCGCTTTAATCCGCATAGCATGGAAATACTGCCTAAAATTTCAGGTGTCTAGCAATTCCTTGCACCAGAACCTTGCCAATCCGAAAACATGACTTATGTTTTGCACAATATCGTAGCCCTGGCACAATATGCTGCGGTGCTTAAACAAGCGGAGACTGGCAGATGGTACAAAGACTCTTAAAAAATTCGACCACCAAAGTGGCTGAAACTATACAAATCGCAATTATGGAACTCGCCAACATGAGTAAATCCGTGCTCCCAGCGGAAATGCTTTTGGTGGCATTGCTCGAACAAAAAGATTCGATCGCGGTAAAAATTCTTGAGGAACTTAAAGCCGACACTGGGACGGTTCGACGCACTATCGCCGATCAAGTGATCGCCAATGCTCAGGATCTACCGAGTTTCGTACAAGGACAGCAGGTTAATATTAAAATCTCCGAAGACGTGCGATCGCTGTTTTTGGCAGCAGACAAGGAACGGCAACGACTGGGCGATGGTTTTATATCCACGGGCGCGCTGTTCCTAGCTTGTTTCAATGAGGAGTCACCACGTACAGCGCAATTGTTATTGAGCGCAAGTGTGGATTACCAGGAATGCGTCGATGCTTATCAACGCATTCGCGGTCCGTCGCGCATTATGGAGAAAGATGGCGAAAGTAAAACCAGTTATTTGGATCAATACACCACCGATATCACGGCATTGGCAAGACGCGGCGAACTCGATCCGGTTATTGGTCGCAGCTCGGAGATTGAGCGAACGATCCAAATTCTATCGCGTCGTAAAAAGAACAATCCGATTCTGATCGGCGAACCAGGGGTTGGTAAAACGGTTATCGTCGAGGGTTTGGCGCAGAAAATCGCCGCGGCCGACGTGCCGGAATACCTACTCAACAAGCGGGTACTGTCCCTGGAAATCGGCTCTCTGATTGCAGGAGCTAAAATGCAGGGTGAATTTGAAGAACGACTCAAGCACATCAAAGACGAGATTTCGGCGGCAGCCGGCGAAATCATTTTATTCATCGACGAGATTCATACGGTCGTGGGTGCCGGCCGATCAGGCGGCGGACTGGATGCGTCCAATATGCTCAAACCCGCACTGGCAAAAGGTCTGTTGCAATGCATTGGTGCGACCACTCTCAAAGAATACAAGCAGTATATTGAAAGCGACAAAGCACTCGAACGCCGCTTCCAGCAAGTTAAAATCGAGGAGCCGAGTGTTGAGCAAACTATTGAAATGCTGCATGGACTACGCGGCAAGTACGAGAAGCATCATCAAATCCAGTATAGCGATGCCGCCTTGACCGCGGCAGCCGAACTATCACAACGTTATCTGACCTCGCGACAATTGCCGGACAAAGCCATCGACCTCATTGACGAAGCCGGTGCCACCAAGCGCCTGCGTGTTATCTACACACCGCCCGCGATCCGACAACTAGAAACCAAGCGCCAGGAGTTCCTCAATCAGAAATCCGCGGCCTTCGCGGCGGAGAAATTTGAAGACATGGCAAAAATTCAAATGGAGGTCGCCAAAATTGAAGCCCAACTCAACGAAGAATTGGAAAAATTCAAGCAAGCAGTCGGCCCGCAGGATCGACAGGTTGACGTCGATGATATCGCGGAAATTATCAGTCGTTTAACCGGTGTTCCCGCCAAGAAAATGGTTGCCGAGGAAGCCGAAAAGTTAATGCATCTGGAAGACAGCATGCAAAAACGCGTCATCGGTCAAAAACAGGCTATCAAATCCGTGGCGAACGCGATTCGCCGTAATCGCGCCGGCTTGCGGCGCGCCAATGCACCGATTGCATCGTTTCTGTTTTTAGGGCCGACAGGCGTGGGCAAAACCGAACTCGCCAAAGCTATTGCCGCCGAGGTACTTGACGACGAAACCAAAATCATCCGCATCGATATGTCAGAATTTATGGAGCGTCATGAGGTTGCGAAATTGATCGGCTCGCCTCCCGGTTACGTCGGCTATGGCGAAGGTGGACAACTAACTGAGCAGGTAAAACATCATCCCTATTCGGTCGTGTTATTCGACGAATTTGAGAAAGCCCACCCTGATATTTACAACATTTTGTTACAAGTACTCGATGAAGGTTGGTTATCAGATGCCGAAGGCAATCGGATCAGCTTTCAAAACTGTGTAATCATCGGAACATCCAACATCGGCTCGGAAATCCTGACCAGCAAGCGCAAACCCGTTGGCCTTGGCATGCAACAACAAGATAACACCGAAGGTGAACGCGATGCCGTCATGGACGAGGTAAAAAAATTCCTGCGACCGGAATTTTTAAATCGTCTTGATGAGGTTGTGGTCTTTAATCGTCTGGGTGATGAAGAGATGGCGCAAATTCTTGACGTCCAAATAGCTCAGCTGGCAGCACGCCTGGAAAAGCTGAAAATCAGCATTCGTTTTTCGCCGGAAGCAAAACAGTATTTAATTACGGGAATTGATACCCGCAATTTCGGCGCCCGTCCGCTACGTCGTAAATTAGCGCAGACCGTGGAAAATGAAATTGCTAACATATTGATTTCACAGTCAGATTCTCCCGGAAAAACCATCGCTGTTTCCATCGAGAACGGACAAATCAAAGTGACTGCAAAGTAAAAGTCTGAATTTTGCGATTTCGGCAAATTAAAGGCGTCTGACGCCAATGCCGATACTTATCTGTTAGTGCAAGCCCCCGCACAATGGATGGTATCGGTGTTTTTTCTCAAAACCAACTTTGTGATACTCGCTATTTTTTTGAGCGTCATTCTCGACTGTCGCGCAAGCTACGCACGCACGCTTGGAGAACTGACACTGGAATATATTGATACCGCCGCCGCAAAAATTCGTGACGAAAGCGAACGCAAAGCTCATGTGTTTAAAGAATCAATCAACACCGGGATCTATGCCAGCGATGCGCTAACTTCGGCATTCGGCCTCGGCGCCTATTATCTGGGAAAACGCGAATGTAAAACGTCTCTCCAGTATCTTAGCCTGGCGGACACACTTGCCGGCAACGAACATGAGCTTGGACCGTTCCTGACACTACATCGCTCCCTCGCCGCGTATGAATGCGGGGACTACGAGACATCGTTGACGCTTGCACGCCAGCTTGATTCACAATGGCGAAACCTGGGTCGTAACGTTGATATTCTGCGCTTGCATTTGATTTTCAGCAGCTACGAGCAATTGAATCGTCCCGAAGCAATCATCCAGTACTATACAAAAGTACGCACTAGATTAGTAATGTCATCTCTGGCAGCTGCAAATGAATCTTACGCCATTATCGCCAAGGCATACCAGGCACGCAGCTCCGATTGGAGCAAAACCTACGAACTACTGGAACGCGTCGCCGCCAGCTACCCAACAACCGATAGTTCCAAGTGGGCTTACGGCGAACTCGAAAGATACAGCCAACGCGATGCAACTGGCAATCGTCCATCTTACTCTTATTCGCTAGGTTTACTGCGATCCCTTGCGCGAAATACATCTCTCGATGCAGGTATCGGTCCTTGGGTATTAGCACAAATTGAAAGACCCGTTCGTGCAGCCGGCGTTGTCAAAAATCTTGCGCTTACCGATAAATTGGAATTCATGATCTCATGTCGAATGTATCGGGAGACCTTCGCGGTGGCCAGCAAGGCTTTGGAAGAAAATAAATATTCACAGACCGAAAAATCCAGGTTGTTATTACAAGCGGCAAGAGCGGCTACTGAAACAAATAACGACCGCCAGGCAATCACCTATTACGAGCAATATCTGAGCGAATTTTCTCCAACCTACATTCCACCGAAAATTCGCGAAATGTTGGCATTCGCTCACAATCGTCTCGGCGAATTTCAGGCGGCGTCCACGCATTTTCGCAACGTCGCCGTGCGTGGTGGCCCGACCAACATGCGTTGGCATGAATTCTGGAATTTATATAGAGCCCAGGATTGGGTTGGTGCACTTGCTCTTCTCGATCGAGCAAAATATGTTATGCCCCAGGACTCCAGTGAGCCAAACGCCATGTACTACTGGCGCGCAAAAGTTTTGGAGAAGCTTGATCACCTGGGTGCCGCCAAGCAAGACTACATGGCTTTGCTCAGAAAAGACGGCAACAGTTTCTATAGTGTATTGGTCCAGAATCTTTACCCCGGCCTGATCGATGACTTAAAACCAGAAGTCGAACCGGTTCTCACAGCCTCATTAAGCACATTGCCACGTAACAACCGCCGCTCACCGTTTTTACCGGAGACGGAGAGAATTACAAAAAGTGACTATCCTTTGCTGTACGATGAAATCTTGACACCGCTATGTGAAAAAATCGCTGTTGATAAATTTCTGGTACTCGCCATCATGCGCTCAGAAAGTTTATACAACACTTACGCCACATCACCGGTCGGAGCAAAAGGGTTGCTGCAACTGATGCCTTACACCGCAATTAAAATTGCCGATCTCATCGGCCTAAAAGACTTCACCGTCAACGACCTGGAATCGCCGGAGACAAATATCATTTTCGGTACCTTTTATCTGCGCTTCCTATTGGATCAATTTGATAATCCTATGATCGCGGTGGCTGCCTACAACGCCGGTCCGATCGCGGTTAATCAATGGCTGGGCAGATGCAAAGGCTGTTCAATCGACGAGTTTGTCGAAAGTATTCCGTATCGAGAGACTCGCCGCTACGTCAAAGAAGTATTTCGTCATTTCTCGGAATATACACGCAAATACAGTAGTAACGGCATGTTACCGGTTGGCTGGGAAACCCCCGCACAGCTAGAAGATGCAAATCATTTATTCTAAATTAAGAATGTCAAAAAATTGACATCGGCGTCAAAGCCGTGACTGTCTTCAGTTTCCTGTCCATCGTGATAGAATTTAGATAGACAAAATCCCTCCAACAAAAATCGAGTCGAGGATACTATGGCAGAGCAATGGTACTCAATTGTCGAGTATGCACGTGAATTTGCGGTCTCCGACATGACGGTTCGTCGCCGCATTAAAACCGGACGACTGAATGCGGTGTTGCGCGATGGTAAATACTACATCCCGGTCTCTGCCACACAGGCAGCTAAACTCCGCAGTAGCGCAGGCAATGATGGCCACGATGATGGTGATTACCCGCAACATGCTCCGGCTGCAGTACCGCGCTATGAAACAACTCCCTACAATCAGCCAACCGCACCGCGCTATATTGAACAAGCAGCACGCGCACGCGAATCCGCTCATCACCGACCTGTTCGCCGCGAAGTCGGACCGCGTCAAATGCCGGAAACACGTTCGCAGTTAATTCCAGCGCACATCCTGGCCAAACTAGAAACCTATGACAAATCCCTGGTTGATACGAAAGCCCTGCTCGACTTCTGTGAACACACTGTCAGTCTGGTCAATAAAGTGGAAGTCAAACTTCAGGAACAATTTGAATCCAAAATCCATTCACTGCATTCAGAAATACGCGGCAAGAACATTGAATTGAATCAACTGCAACAGCAGGTCGAGGATCTACAATGTCTCGTTAAAATTCTGGAACGCAAATCGATCGCCTAAATCCCGGCTTATTCAAGCATGAGTAAGCTGGCATCCCCGTAGCTAAAAAGCCGGTAACGTTCATCGACGGCAATTCGATACAGCGCTGCCGTCGCCTCGATCCCAAGCAATGCACAAATCAACATATACAATGTCGATTTCGGCTGATGAAAATTCGTCATTATGCCGTTGAATACATGTGGCTCGTACAACTGTTCGGGCTGCTGTGGATGGATAAATAATTTCGTGCCATGCCACTGATCCGCAGCCGCCAGCAGCGATTCCAGATTATCGCCATAATTCTCCCAGTACGACTCGACAGCACGAAAACTTGTCGTACCTACTGCAAAAATCGGCTGCTCCCGACTGAGTGCATACATCAGACGTTCCACCGATTGTCGGCTTAAATGATAGAACTCCGTATGCATGGAATGATCTTCGATGCGCTCTGTTTGCACGGGCAAGAAAGTTCCACCACCGACATGCAGCGTCACCGGAATAATTTCAATGCCCTTGTCCACCAAACGCGATCGCACCTGATCGGTAAAATGCAAACCAGCGGTAGGCGCCGCCACTGATCCGGCTGCTTCGGCAAAAATTGTTTGATAGCGGTCGCGATCTTCGGAATACGCGGCCGGCTTGGGATCTTCGCGCCTGATATAAGGTGGCAAAGGTATAAATCCATGTTGCTCCAGCCAAGCATGCAACGCGCTTTGTCCCCGATTAAATGTCACCTGGATGTGTCGCGGCTCGTCGGGATGACGAACAACCGATGCCACCAATCCATCCGGCAGATAAACACGTTGCCTAGCGACAAGTTTACGCATGGGTTTCCCCACCGCGTCCCATACTGATGTATCAGATGAGCTCGCCACCCGACTGGGGGCAAGCAAAAGAATCTCAAGACGACCACCCGTTGCAAATTCGCCAAGAATACGAGCGGGAATCACCCGAGAATCATTAACAACCACAACAGCACCTGGTGGTAGAAGATCAGGTAAATCCGCGACCGCACAATGCGCAAGCTGCCCATTCGCATGACGCAAGAGCAGACGAGAAGCATCTCTATTTACTAAAGGCTGATGCGCAACCAGTTCTTCAGGATAAGCAAAATCAAATTCAGAAGTTAAACGCGACACGGACGGCGCAATCTACAGCTGCTCAGCGTCACCGGCAGAAGACTTTTCATCCGCCTGCGTCGCCGTATGTTTATAGAAAAAAGAAGCGTTCCCGGAACGAATCGTCTGCGGGCCGCGAAAGTCATACTGCACCAATTGAATTAAACCCGGCAAGAACTGCTCCCAATATGCGTTCACTTTGCGATGATCGGTGGTTTCCAATTCCAATGTCACGGTCGGAACATGTCGCTCATTACCAGCATAGTTACCAAGCGATCCAGGATAAAACGAATAATCGACCACGCGATAGTTATTGGTTTTCTTGGAGATGGAATGCACCAGTTGCTTAGCGCGTTCTTCCACAGAGTTCAATTGCCGCGGTTTGCGATCACCCGGACCATCATAATCAAGAAAACCCAATGGTGCATGTACCGACAAAATCTTATCGGGTTGAAATATTTCCATTAGCTGAATCTGGAACATCGTCTCGATTTCGCTATTCGGAAAGTATCCGGGAAAATGCTTTAGACTACGACCGCGACCGCTCTGCCACATTAATTTCGAGCGCGCATACCAATCAATCGTGAAAAAATTTCGGTTGGTATCAATGCCATTCGCATTGGTTCGTGTTGGATTGTCGCGAAAGAAACCATCAGGATTAACTAATGGCGCAATAATAACTCGTCCGTCCTTTTTATAAACCTCGGGATGTTCCGCCACATACTTGGCAAAACGAAACCCCATGGGAACCGGCGTCATTTCATCGGGATGCACAGCACTCAAAACCAAAGTCGTTTCTTCGCCTTTACCAAAATCCAGATAAAGCAGCGGATGACCGCCAGCCGTTTTTAAGTCTGCACGCCAGGGCAACGCCCCACATGGATCCTGTTCCCAATTATATTTTTTAAACCGCACGCCAAGATCGGCACAAAACTTTTTTATCAACGCCGACGCTTCGCTGGGAGCGATTTTGCGTTCTGACAGATTATAAGAAGAAACAACCGGTACATTACTAAAACCCTGGTTCAAAACACTGCTATAGCTCCAGTTGGCAACCTCGGCCACACTGACACCGGCAACCGCGATCAACAGCATACCCGACAGCACCGCGATGCCAGTAAAAGAAGAGAAGTTCTTAGTCACGGAATTTATAGCCTTATCTCTATTAGCTAACGACTGTCGCCATTCATACGAATCAAAGTAGGATAGTGCCTCTGCGCGCTATTTTCAAAGCAATACCCACAGTAAAGGCGTTCAGCGGAGCGATCACGCGTATACCAACGCTGCTGACAACCTGGACAACGATAAACAAATTTGGCCTCCGGCGCCAGACGGCGATGAACATAAACCTCTGGATCTACTGGCAATCCTGTCTCCAGAAACGACATCATTTTTTGATAAAAACGGCGCGTATGTCCCGGATCAAGATCACAGTCATACAGCCACATGTGAACCATCTCATGAAACAAAGTGTAAGGAAGCCCAGCCGGCCGCATACTAAAATAATCATGATTCAGGCGGATCTTGCCTTCGCCAAGTACTGCCATCCCCAGACGTTGGCGCATTTTACGCGTGAATTCAATCGCCACGCCGTGACGCATCTGACCTTCTGGCTGATCACGAAAATAACGCATAAACCGTAGAAAAAAATCATACGCCAACGCCTGTAAGTCGCCGCTAGCGAGACAATCACGATCACCACCCCGCAACAAATAGGGATGAAACCATTGTGGTGGAATACGTTCGGGCTGAAGAATTTCCAGCGGTGCAATCAAATTATGCTTATCGGCACGCAAATAGTGGCGCTCCCTGCAACGACCCATCCCATGGGGGTCGATTGGCATCGCCTAGAGCTCGTAGCTGTATGCGCGAATCAACACTTGTTAACGCCGCAATTTCGCCGCGACTAAGCTCATCCACCGTCAATAAAGCAATGCCTGGGTTCACGGAGATTGTAGCATTCAAAGCCGACAAACAGGCATCTGAAACGGCGGACGTAAACCAGACCACTGGCAGGACAAAGCTGCGCGATGAGAAGATCCGACCAATGGCCCCAGGAAGAGCCGCGGCATCCGCGACAATAATCTGCGGACACAAGATTTCGTCGACATCTTCCACCGGCGCCAGATAAACCTCCGGCATGGCTCGATAACGAATAAATTCATGATCCAAAGCAGTACGCTGGCTATCGCTAAGCGCCATGGCCCAAAATGTCTTGGCGTTTGCCTGTAGCAGGCGCGCAAAGTCATGTAATTGCCCGCGATCGGGTTTTGTAGACCCTTGCACGATCAATAGGCGACTACTCATGCAACCCTTTTGCCCGAGTGACAGAGCATCTTTTACAGCTTTAGCGACATTAGTCGTGTTTAAATCCCGAACCCAACTGGCCGCAAGGTAGTCACCATAGCCGGCAATGGGAATACCTGCACGCGCGCGAATTTCGGCCAAAGTCGCATCCGAGCCAAAAGCCAAAATCGCATCCCATTCTTTAGCAACCGAGCCTCGCAACCGCCAACTCGGCGGCAACATATTAATCTCAGCACCGATGCTTTCTCGTATAAACCCCACCACCTGCTCCAACAGACCGCCGCGCAGATTTGGTAAACGCAGGGTTAAATCCAAGCCAGCAATTGCGCCAACCACCAATGGATAAATCGGCGCAATCGAATGCGATGCCGGCGCAATCATCAACCAGCGTTTATATAATGCGGATTCGCTCATGGCCGTGGCGATCACCCGGTGAAACGCACTGACATCCATCGGCAGACATGCCACCAGATCCTCCAAGGCAGCGGCGGCGGCCGATGCCGAACCTAATTCCCGCGTCAGGTGCAATTGACATAGAGAGCTCTGCAAAAAGGCTCGCAGCCGCGGTAAAAAAACGTCTAATTCCAGGATCGGTTGCATCCGCCGTGCGACCGCGCTCAAAGGCGCAGGTGCATTTGCGGTGGTCGTGTCACCCACAATCGTTTCAACCCGCAAGGAACAACCGCGTAAATCAGCCTGTGGTACGCGTCCATGCAAAACAAAGCCACCATCGTCATCAAGATCAATAAGATCCTGAGTACGAACTGGATACGGTAGATCCACACGCGCCGGATCGGTAACGACCAAAGCACCGACACCTTCACGCAGCATGGTTTCCGCGCGTTTCATCACCCACACCGACACCGGCTTGGCAAAACGATAACGGCGCTGGCTGAAGACCTGTTGCTCGCCACGCAATTCTGGAATCACCCAGTCATAAGCTTGTGCGGCAAGCTCAGACATGCCGTATTCGCTAACAATCTGCCATGGTTCAATGTTCAAAAGATTGCATAGACGCTGATAAAAAGTTTCGCGATCAAGCGGCTCACCGAGGCTCTTGCTACCACCCGTCTCAAAAACAAAATTTTCGCCGGGCAAAGCTAGGCGATTGCATGTTTGTGCCAACTGCTGCCAATGCGCGGCCGTCCCAAACAGCCATCGCGGTTTGTCCCCAAGCTGAGGCGCCAATGCCGCAAAATCGCTAACGCTCAAATAGCGAACCGGCCATACCGCCGCAAACCACTCCAGCATTTGCGCAAGACTACTATCGGGCCATGCCGCGACCGGTGGAATTAAACTGATGCCTTCGACATTGCGAACATCGGCCATCTTCGGCAGCAGGTTTTCCAGCACCGCACTGAAATTTTGTATCGCCGCCTGGCGATAAGCCTTCAGACCCGCAACGGAGAATAACGAACGAGAACGTTCCTGACCTGACGTACCACTGGATAAAAATTCACGAATATCCCCCAATGGCCGCGGCCAGACGTCGTTTAATGCCTGACCTTTAAACCACTCCACCGGCACATAGGGAGACACCTCTCCCGTAGTCATAATCTTGGCCTGCGGTAAGGCGGCGAATCCGGTCACTGTCTGAACTCCCTTTTGTCTATCATCCTTTACTTTTTCCATGACGGTCCAATAGGTTACAACTTGCAGGAAGCTGTTGAAACGTATACCGTTGAAAGGATTATGTCGAATCCCTATTTTCTCAAATTGAACCAGTTTGAAGGTCCACTG
The DNA here is from genome assembly GCA_964652825.1 of uncultured Oligoflexales bacterium. GTDB lineage: Bacteria > Bdellovibrionota_B > Oligoflexia > Oligoflexales > CAZZCU01 > CAZZCU01. The sequence continues at coordinate 4,107 of CAZZCU010000018.1, read as the reverse complement.
GATCTTCTCCTGCATCTTATTAAAGTCAATGAGATCGATATCTTTAATATCGATATCTTTCTTTTGACATCGCAGTATCTGGACTATCTGCGGCTCTTGAAGTTCCAGGATCTGGGCGACGCCGCCGAGTTTCTGGAAATGGCTGCCACCCTGATTGAGATCAAATCACGCATGCTCCTGCCGCACACAGCGCGCCGGGGTGAGGGCGATTTCGACGAAGATGATCCACGCCGCTCTCTGCAGGAACGCCTCATCGAATACGAGCGCATCCGGCAAGCCTCCGAGCATCTCGGTGCGCGTCCGATGGAGGGCTTGCAAATTCAAGTCAGCCAGGAATGGCAACGCCTAGAACCGACATTCAGCCTAATCGAAGCACCACTAACCGGCGACCCCATGCGACTGGTGGTTCTGTACGAGCAAATGCTGCGGGAATTCGCCGATCGCAAACCAACCGTGAAAGTCACGGCCAACCAACATGTGGTCACGGTCGAGGAAAAGGCCGAAGAGTTGCAAAAATTACTCGGAACGGTAAACTTCGCGCTCTTCCAGGGTTTTTACCCCAAGTTCCAATCCCGCTATGAGTTGGTGGTTTATATTTTGGCGGTGTTGGAGTTATCACGTTGGGGCAAGTTAAAAGTTTACCAGCAGGAACTCCTTGGCCCCCTATGGATATATCGCATCGGCTATGACGAGGCGTTGCTGCCATTGACATCCGAGGAACGTCAGAAAATTCTTCGCAATGCCGTGCCGGAAGCAACACCGGCCCATGCACCAGAAACGGTAAATGAGGGTTAAACACAGTGAAGCACGATGACATGGAAGAACACGAACAAGAATTTGATCAGGCTGAGGTTGCGGAAGACGTCGCCATGGAAACGACCGAAGACATGATGGACACCGAAGCAGCACCTATATCTGAAGGTATGGATGGGCTGGGTTTGGTCCCCGATCTTAGTATCGAGGCGCAGGTCGAAGCGATTGTATTTGCCTCACCGACCCCGGTACGTCCCGCCGAAGTCGTCGATTATCTGGAGCAACGTATTTCATTAAAGCAGGCCGAAACCGTTCTAGATGCCTTGGTGGAAAGCCATGCGCTCCGTGCCGGTGGTTTTAAACTCGAATATATCAAAGGCTTCGGCTATCAGTTCCGCACTGATGCCGCCGCCGCTCCGATCATGGAGCGTATGTTCGCGACCCGCCCACGGCCGATCTCGCGTGCTGCCTTGGAAACCTTGTCAATCATAGCTTATCGCCAACCGGTCACACGCGCCGAAATCGAATTTATTCGCGGTGTCGATGCCGGCAGCATTATCAAGAACCTGTTGGAACGCAATCTAATCAGCTGCGTCGGCCGCAAAGAAGAAGCCGGCCGGCCGATGATCTTCGGCACCACAAACGAGTTTTTGAAAGTCTTCAGACTCAATTCTCTCAATGATTTACCGCCCCTAACATCGTTCCAGCCACCCAAAGAGGTGGTAGACAATGCTTTGGCACAATTAACCAACACCGGTGATGTTGACGTCGAAGAGTATATTGGCGATAGCGAGAAAACCGAACCTCTGGTATCAGAGGGCCTCGTCGGCGCAGAAGCAGCTGAATCCTGGGACGAAGACGCGCCGGCTGCTGTCCCATCAAACGATGAAATAACAGATCATGAGCAACAAGACCGAGGATCAGAAAATTCGGATTCAGAAGTGGCTGTCGAGCCTGGGGATAGCCTCGAGGCGACAGGTAGAGAACTGGATCGAAGCCAGGAAGATCTCGGTTAACGGCCAGATTGTCGAACAATTCGGTTTTAAGGTCGATCCTGCTGTCGACAAGATTATTGTTAATGGCAAGCCCATCGAAAATAAACTGCCACCGCGTGTTTATTGGCTACTGCATAAACCCAATAAATTCCTAACCAGCCGTGTCGGCACTCCCGAGCAAAAGACCATTTATGATTTGCCGGTTCTGCAAAAATTACCGTTTCTGATTTCGCCCGTGGGTCGCCTGGATTTTATGACCGAAGGACTATTGTTGCTGAGCAACGACGGCGAACTTGCCAACCGCATGACTCATCCTAAGTATGAAGTACCACGCATGTATCAGGTGCTGATCAAAGGTCGCCTGAGTGAAGCCGACGAAGCTAAAGTCGCCAAACGCCAGGTGGAGTTTGACGACGGACCGTGCCCTCGTATTGATCTGAAATATGTGCATGGCCAAAGTATTGGCGATGCCAAAGGAAGTTGGTACTTTGTCACTGTCTATGAGGGGCGCAATCGCTTGGTGCGGCGCTTATTTGAGACCTTCGGTTTTGAGGTCAAACGCCTGATCAGATATGGTTTTGGGCCGCTGCGTCTGCCTGAGAATTTGCCGCCCGGCGAATACCGCCAGTTGCAGGCCAAAGAAATCGAAGAATTGAAGCAATTAGTCGGCATCTCCGACAAGTAAGCGCGAAAAGGAGACCCTATGAAATTGGCGACCCTGCGTAATCAAACACGCGATGGGCAACTAGTCGTCGTAAGCACCGATAACCAACGCTATGTCGTGGCCGGCAAAGACTGGCCGACTCTTCAGAGCGCACTCGATAATTGGAACAGCGCTCAGCCAAAACTCGCGCAGCTTTATCAGGATCTGAATAAGAATACGTCGCTTGGTCAAGCCGTGGTTACCAGCAAATTACACGCACCGCTGCCACGTGCATACGAATGGATCGACGGCTCGGCATTCCTCAATCACGTGCGATTGGTCCGCAAAGCACGCGGCGCCGAAATGCCGCCATCTTTTCTGCATGACCCGCTGGTTTACCAGGGTGGTTCCGGCGTTCTGATTGGACCCACTGATGATATCGTGATCCGCGACGAGGCGTGGGGATGTGATTTTGAAGCGGAAGTTTGCGTGATCTTGGCTGACACCCCCATGGGCGTCAAAGCGGAGGATGCGCATAAGTACATCCGCCTGGTTTTGATCGCTAACGATGTTTCGTTGCGAAATTTGGTCCCTGTGGAGTTGGAAAAGGGCTTTGGCTTTTTCCAATCCAAACCAGCGACGGCCTTCTCGCCGCTGGCACTCACACCCGATGAGCTGGGCGATGCATGGCGTGATGGGCGGCTGCATCTGCCTTTAGTGACCAGATACAACAACAAAGTCTTTGGCGATCCCAATGCCGGCGCAGAAATGCATTTTTCTTTCCATGACCTGATTGCGCACATCACCAAAACCCGTGCTTACACGGCCGGTACGATTCTGGGCAGTGGTACAATTTCCAATGAGGATCGCGCCCGTGGCAGTTCCTGTCTCGCCGAAAAACGCATGATTGAAAAGATCGACACCGGCACGATCACGACACCATTTATGAAACACGATGACACCGTGGTTATCGAGATGTTTGATAAAACCGGTAAGAGCTTGTTTGGACAAATCACCCAAAAGGTAACTAAGATTTAGTTGCGACGGTGAACTTTGTGAGCCGCCGCCTGGTCGGTGGACATCAACATAATCTCATCGATATTCACGTGAGCTGGCCGCTGCACCACAAAAAGGACGGTTTCCGCGATATCGCGCGCCGACAAGGGTGTCATGCCTTCGTAAACTTTGCCGGCCTTTGCCGTGTCTTTCAACCGAACCATGGAGAACTCGGTTTCCACCATCCCGGGATCGATGGAAGAAACGCGAATCGGTGTTCCATTCAGTTCCAAGCGCATGGTTTTGGTAATGGCCCGCAATGCATGTTTTGAGGCTGCATATACCGAACCACCTTCGTAGACGACGTGAGCCGCCACCGAATTCATCATCACAATATGACCGCGTTGCTGCTTGAGCATGGCTGGCAATAAAGCGCGGGTCACACGCAAAACACCCATGACATTGGTATCCAGCACCGTCTGCCACTCTTCGATATGCCCGTTATCAACACGATCGACGCCTATAGCTAGGCCCGCATTATTGACAAGTACGCCCACTCCTTGCGGGAATTTCTTCAGCGCTTGTTGGACAAAATTATCGACGGAAGTCTGAAGACAAACATCAAGAGGCAGAGACAATACTGATGCCGCACCTTTAGCTTGTAAATTCTCAGCGAGCGTTTGTAGGCGATCCAGACGACGAGCGCCAATAACAAGATGA
>CAZZCU010000017.1:0-47070 GCA_964652825.1 uncultured Oligoflexales bacterium | reverse complement strand
CCGTCAGCGCAGTTGACGATTGATCTCAGCTTCGACTTTTGCCCGCGTCGCGGGATAGATTTTAACGCCATTGATGTAGATGGTTGGTGTACCGGTAACGCCGCGGCTTTTGCCATCAGCGATATCGGCTTTGACTTTGTCGAGCACGGCTGGCATGGCGATGCAAGCGTCGTACTGTTGCTCGGTCATGCCCAAACCCCTCGCCCAATCTTTGAGGGCGGCGGGGGTGGTAGCCTCCTGATTGGCAAATATCCGATCCTTCATGTCCCAAAATCTATTCTTGGTCAGGCCAACGCAGCGAGCGGCGACATGAGCTTTGCAGGCATATTGATGATTGTAAGTCCCTTGGTAGTCCCAACAGGAGGAGTCTTTTGGAAAGTTCCGAAAAATCCATAAAACCTTGTTGGGATATTTTTTCATCACATCATCCAGAACAATACTCATATTTTTGCAGGCGCCGCACTGTAAGTCGGCGAAATATTCCAGTTTAACGGGTGCCTGAGTGTTACCGTTAGTAAAGTCCTGATTGGTCTCGGTAATAACATTAGGATCCGTGGACGGACTGGGGTTGGTCGTCGCCGACGGCGGGTTCTTGGCAGGGCTGTTCGAGCGTTTGTCGCTGGTTCGGCAAGCAGTAAAGCTTAGGGTAATCAGACTAAAACTAATGAGCCACGTGTATGCGCATCGGTACATATAATAATCCTGCCTTAATAATTGTATATGTACAGGATGCCTCCACCCTGGGCGGGGGTCAAGCCACGATTCCTGCCGAAGCCAGGCAATGAGCCTTTCCGTCTACCGATCGATAGTGCAATTTTTACTCTCCGGAGGTATCTTAATGGAACGATTAAAGGTGAAGCCGAATGAAGACGCGAGATTGTCGACGACCTCTTGGGGTGGCCACATTACTAGTCTGCGTTTTGTTAAGCAGCGGGCAGGCGCGAGCATTGGTTGGCGGCGCGGCGGCGGTGCACAACGAATATCCATCGGTATTTATCTGGACTACGCCTGCCGAAGACATCATGTCGTCGTATTGCACGGCAACCAAGATTTCACCATCACTCTTATTAACAGCAGCTCATTGCGTGCTGGAACAAACGCCGACCAAAAACGGCGCGGGAAAATGGCGGCACAATCCACTCATCGTGCCTGATAAAGAGTTACTTTATTCTTTTGATCGCAATCTCGCCCAGGCACCAAGCATCGAACGATTAAAGATCAACGCGGTGTTACTACCACCACTCTTGCAAGAATGTATGAACAAACCCAAAAACGAACGCACATCGTGCATGCGCCTGCGAGCACCAGTGCCTGATATCGCCATTGTGAAGGTCGAGAATCCCCAAGGGACATTTAAGCAAGCACCGATTGCGCGGGTAAATCTCGCCTATGTTTTCTCCGGCCAGACCGTGACCATTATGGGTTATGGGGCACAAGACGAGGACAACACCGATTTCAGACCAATGCTGAAATTCCATCGTTCTCGTGTCGCGACACCACCTGAGCTCGAAACAGCGCTGATAGGCACCGAAGCCGAAATCGATGGCAAACCCAGTTTGCTAGATTTTTTCGGTGTGCTTGGCTCATTGTACGGTCCCCGCTACGCCAATCTTGGCAGCGGCGACTCCGGCGGACCGGTTTTCTCCACCAACAACACATCGGAAGTCGTCGGCGTTAACTCGGATGGCTACTGCCCCAAAGAAAACCTGGAATGCCAACGTACAACCAACAGTTTTTTTGCGCGGATTCACAAAGGCCCACCGCATTTTGTTGGCGATTGGTTAGAACAAATTATTCAACAATAAAACAAATTGGTTCATCTGCTAACGTGTCGGCGTTCCCATTCCCAGTAAAGCAATACCCCGAAACATCGCAATGCCGTTCAAAGCCAGACTTAAGCCAACTCCCAAGGACACTATCGAGAACTGATGGATAATCGGCTCCATTAAAATATCCTCCGCCAGAAAACCAGGCAAAGGTGGCAAACCAACAAATCCGCAAATCGCGACAACTAATAACCACATGCGCAGTGGCTGCGTCTCAAATTGTCCCCGAAAACCCAGCTTCAACTCCGCATCCAAAGACCGACTTAGCAGGTAGCGAATGGCAACCCAAAACGGCATAATTCCCAGCGACACAGCCACCAATGGATCAAAATTATGACCGATCAATGTCGTAATGATACCTGCGAGCAAAAACGCCTGCATGACTTCATCGGTTGCGTAAGCAAAGCGGCGTAAAGTAAAGCAGGCCCGCACTGCTTTGATTAACAAGATACCGGTCAAACTAAAAATCACGGCTTGCCTGTAATCACCGACCAGATATCCAATCACGCCAAGACCGGCGATAACGACTATCCGCCACCTACCTGTCATCTTTTCATCAGTATTGATCAACCACTTTACCGGCCTGATCAGCAGTTTTTCCCAAAAGAATTCGAGAAAGCCGCCCTGGATGCCAAATACGTAGAAAGAACTACGTAACCGACGTGGCAGTATCTTCTCCCAAGACCAGGACGAGAATTGCAAATTTCTTTCTTCTGATAATTGCATTTGCATGAATGTTGAAATAATCGATGGCGACAACAAAATCTGAAACGATCTCAGCAAAGCATGGGCGACAAAATGGAACAAAACCAACCGATCAAATCCGCAAGCAAGCTCAACAAACATAATTCCTACTTGTGTCGTGCTAGCGTATGCCAGCTGTGCTTTGATCGAAGACTGCACGCGGCCACTGATAGTCGTAACCACGATAGTCATCAGACCAATACCTGCAATCGCCATTCGGGCGCCTGGCACTTCCGACCAAAATGGCGCCATACGCAATAGCAATAACACACCGGCATGGACCGCAAGTGCTCCATAAAAAATTGCACTAGAAGGTGTTGGTCCTTCCATAGCGCGGGGGAGCCAAAAAGAAAATGGCACCTGAGCGGACTTCACGGTCGCCGCTACGACGATACCAAACGCCAGCAATGGCGACAAAGCAGAGTCGGTAAAATAAGTCGGCAAATACTCCGGCGATAACGTCGAAAACAACGTGTGCCCGCCGACAGTTGACAACATATGCATAATCACCACACAAATAATTAAACCTAAGTCGCCAAATCTATAGACCGCAAAAATCTTTAGTGCATTCCAGACACTCGCAGAGCGACGACGATAAAACGCAACGAGAAAGAAAGAAGCCAAACCGACAAATTCCCAGCCGGCGAAAAAAATCGTCATGTTGTCAGCTATTGATAGAATGCTCATCCCGGTGACCAGCAACAGGATCAAAGCAAAAAACCTGGCATATCCCTGCTCACGGTGCAGATATGTACGACTAAAGCGAACTACGGTCAGCCCACAAAACGTTGTCATGGCGAGAAAGGTGGCCGCAATCAGATCAAATTGCACAGCATAGTCGATACTATAATTTTTCCAGCCGATCTCTAGAGGATATCGAAACAGCAGAGTTTCAAAATCACCCACGCTCCAGTAAATAAATAACGAAATCACTACTCCCAGATACGACCATTTAATAACACGCACTATCCAGGATAAAACGTATTCGTCTGCCCGATTAAATGCGATGACAATGAACGCACCAAGCAACGGCAACAACCAAACCGTACCCAGAAGAAACATCGGCCAATCAAATGCCTGCACCCGTCGCCACCTCACAGAAAACACCCGAACGATAACGCAGCATCGCGCCCGTTTCTGGCACTATCGCCACCAAGCGAAGCCATTGATTGTCAAAACACTCTTTAATCGCCGGCAAGCGCTGCAAAGTCTCGATGATCACCCGAGGGTCCTGCTCCACAACACACAATAAACGCAGCGGATCGTGAACCTCAGTCATTTGGATCGGCAGACCGACTCTGAGATCTGACTCAAAACCAGCCATAACTCCCACCAGACCAGCGACGTTTTGCGGCAGCTTCGTGCCAGCTCCATAGACTTCGGTATCGATACGCGAAAACAGATATTCCAAGTTAATACCGCCGCACACGGGAACAACAGCGTTGAGAATATCGGCAAGAATTTTGCCGGTACTGTCCGCCAAAGGATCGTATGATTGCAAAAAAACCGAACGCTCCATAAACACGCCCCGACTCAGATCTCGGCGACCGATGACACAAGCAATATTCGTGGCATGATTGTATTCCGGTCGCGGCTCGTACCAGGACACAGAGCGTTCGTGAACATGCCGACGTGCCGACGTAACATTGTCCAGACTTGGCGCCAAAGCAAAGAGCCGGCAGCGCTGCCTGGCATTTTCATCCAGAGCTTTGTTCAAAGACCTGCTTAAACGCGCAAATATTTGCTGAGTATCCGCATCTGACCGTAATTCAACAAGAGGGGCGATCTCATCGGCAGTCGTGTCATGTAACATCGGCACAAAAATCGTCTCGGCGGGAACAACGATATCCAAATCACGAAGCCTAGTACGTACTTTAGGATGATTAGCCATATCGCAAAAGGCCCGAGCATTGATACCACCTGGTCTCCCCGAACAAGCGCCACAATCATAAGCGGAAAAATAGGGATTATTCACACTGCTGGCGCCATGCCCAACCATGGCAATGATTTTAGCGAAATTTTGCGTCAGACCGATCATGCGCAAGACCTCTGCAACTTTCTGCGACGCCTGATCAAAGGTATAACCAATATTGAGAAGCTCGGATTCGTTGCTTGTTGCAAGCTCATCGCGAAATACGCTTAGATCCGACGTCAAAAACTCGCGCAACAAACGGCGCTTCTCGGCCCAATGCGGATTGAGAATACCAAGCAACATCCGGATACCCGAAGGAATACCGGTAAACTGAAGTAGAACCCAGCCGCGAGCGATGAGCGAGCGTCTCCGGCGTCCAAACCAGCGATGCTCAGTCGGTTTATGGATTTTATGAAGTACAAACTTCGGCTCAACTGGGACAGGGCAATGCTTGATCAGTTCCGCCGACGCATCGGTTTTCAAAAAACAATCGATACCAAAAAAGCCCGGTGCACCATACGTCTCGATGTCCTGGTCAATGTCCTCCAGAAAGTAACGAACGCTGTATTCCCGATCATCAAGGCAGAAAACAACTTGGGTACTTGGCGCATGCCTCCGGCGTGAGCGACCATGATTTGGACCGATATTCAGCCGAGAAAGAACATCATGATAAACCGACTCCTCGAAAGCCTCATGCAGTATTCGCGCTAGACGCAGCGGCTTTGCTTGGATATCAGAAACAACATCCTGACTCTTGTGTGTGGCATAATCACCAAGCGGGACATGATCGACTCCTATTTCAGAGGCGACGTATCCACTTTCCATCACCAGCAAGATCGCCAGCCACTCCCTGAGAGTAACAAGTCGTCTATCGCTCAGTGAACCCGGCGACTTTTCAATTTGACGAACGATACCACTCCACCCAGGCAGCTGTAGGATCGTCTCTTCGATGTATGTTTCAAACCACGCTGCGTTGCCCACCAAGTACACCAATGCCTCACTAATTGCTGCATCGACAGGTAGATGCAATAGATGTAACGAGATGGGCTGGTTAAAAGGCAGCCACGGCAACAAACTCTCGTCGACAACCTGACGCAAGTCCTGCCACAAGCCAGAAGATGTTGCCGGAAACGGCAAAATACTAATCCCCTGATCGAGATAAGAACTGATAATCCGAATCCCCGAGACCATAACTAACTCATCAACCGCAACTTTAAATCGCTTAAGTCGCGCCTGTCGCAGAGTTGGGACTCTATTGAGACAACAGCCATCATCAAGATTATATTGCTCGAAAGTCGCGGCAAACTCCGCTTGGGTCATGTCGTCTTGCGCCACGATGCGCTCTAAAATATCGGCTTTTAGAACGCCAGCATTACGTGCAGCTAAATAATCACGCAGTGGCAAGTAGCATTGCGTGCCATAGAGTCGGGATGCACACCTGATGGCATCATGAAACTGCATATGTTGAAATGCATGCAGGGTGTTATGATGAACAAAAGTCCGCAACGGCCCCTGCGATGGCAGCAGATGCGCAATACGTTCAAGACTACGATCAATAAACAACCGATGACTCCACATTGTCTTCATTTGGCGTCCCGTTTTTTTCGGTCTCGGGAGTAATAACCTTGGAGCGAAACAATACTCGATTTCTATTCCGGTAAAAGTTCATGGCAAATTCCAGGCATGTACCGGCAATCACGCCTACCAGCAAATCCGTCGCCAAGATTGTTAACAAAGTGACGGTAAAGACCAAGCCCTGGGCGGATCCCTGTCTCCAGGCATGTATCAGATGAGCGGGGCGAGCCAAATTATAACCCACGTACACGAGAATCGCGGACAGACATGCCAGGGGAATCAAATGCAGATACTGCGGCACGGCAGCAATGAAAAGCAACAGAAAAAGTCCGTGAAAAAAATTCGACCACTGTGTTCTGGCACCGTTGACAATATTCGCCGAACTACGAACAATCTCTGCAATCATCGGCAAGCCACCCACTGCTCCCGCCAGAGCGTTACAAGCACCCTTGCCCATTAGTTCACGATTTAAATTGGAATGGCGTTTTTGCGGATCCAGCTTATCAACGGCACAAACGCTTAAAATGGATTCCGTACTGGCAACAAAAGCGATCATAAAAATATGCTTCCAGGCAAGAGGATCAGTCAAAACAGCGAAATTAGGCAGAAAGATCGCCGCGGCGAGATTGTTAGGAATATCCAAAAGAAATCTGGGACCTACATAAAAACGCAAAGAAAAAAAGTGCGCGGTATGCTCATGTGCTAAATCAAAAAATTGGCCGAAGGCGATTCCAACCAATACTGCCAATAAGGACGCCGGTATAAAACGCAGGATTTTTAGCTGACGTCCCGAAAGGCCAATCATCAGCAAAAGACTAGTAAAGCCAATCCAAGCGATTTCGGGATTAAGAATGGTTAGACTATGCGGCAACTCTGCAATAAGCCGCAATGGCGACGTCGTCACCGGAGTCACGCCCAATAACACATGCGCCTGCTTGGCCATGATAATGACACCGATGGCCGCAAGCATTCCATGGACAACGGAGCTCGGAAACATCAGGCCCAAGCCCCCACCACGCAACCAGCCGATCAGCAACTGGAGACAACCCGCCACCACCGTACATGCTAGCAATGCCCGATAACCATCAAGAGGCACGCCGCGCCCCATTTCCTCGACACAAGCCAGTATGATGGCAATCAGTCCAGCCGCCGGACCATTGACGGTGACATAACTTCCGGAAACAACTGAGCCAAGAATACCGCCGATGACGGCCGCGATAATTCCAGCGGCCGGCGGAACCCCGGACGCCGCTGCTATGCCAATACACAAAGGCAACGCCACCATGAAAACAATAAACCCGGCCGACAAATCGTCGCGCCAATGTTTTTTGAGATCTAATAAAGTAAGATTCATTATCTAAAGTCTCCCAGACACTTGTCTTAAAAACTCGCGAGGCAATGCGACTTACGCATTGAAGCGACAGCAAAAAACTGGTTTTACTTTGAATTAAGACAAAGCTATCGGCGGCGAAAGCCCGGAGAAGCGGTTGCGACGACTTGAGTTGCCATCGCGAATATACTGAGTTCGGTGAAGGAAAAGAGTTGGTGAACGAAGTAGATCACGGAACAGCACCTGGGAGTAGATCTTATCCTCGGATATATAATCTGGAGTCGTGGATAACCATGCCTCAACGCCGCTCGCATAAACTTCATTCAATTCAGGTGTAAGCGCCGAAATATCTTCGCTAAACTTGTGAAGAGAGCAGCGCGATGACTCGGACGCCATTCCATTATGCGCAAGAGGACGTTCGCGCGATGTAACCCCCACAAAGAGGGTACTTAAAACCAATAATTTGCTGATTAAACCGAACATTCGCTTCCGTCTCAGGACACAATCACACACCTGTCACCAAGATATCCTGTCATGTTTTAGAGCACAAGCTCGCAGAAGAAAAGATTAACCATAAAACCACTCAAGATTCCCGACAGCCAGCAATTTGCGCACCGTAGGCTCCATCAACTCGACTTTCCGCATCAACAACAATGACCGCCTAGTCATCGTGACACGCATCAGAACAAATGCATGGTTAGCTGGTGAGTCGTTCGCCTTGCCGCAAGCTATTGAACGCTGCCGTCTTGATCGTCAGCAATAGCGATTTCGCGGGACGTTAGCACTTAAAAATCACTGGATCTGTTACCGCCAGAAAGAATTGCCACTGTTTCGACTGCGCGAAAATAAAATTTTTCGCGCTCTCGCTAAAGCCGTGCGAAGTTTGCGCTGAATATCGAGTTTATTTACGGCAGAATTTTTACCGGCTGATTATCGTCACGATAAAAGAGCTGGGCGCTACTAACATCCTTGCAATACTTGCTGCTGATTTTAACAATGAGCGAGCCAAACAGCATGCCCAAACATATAAAATCAGACAATTAAAGCCAATCTTCTGTAGTCATCACAAACAGCATTGCCCAGACTTTGATCACCCGAAAAAAATAAATCTTTAATTTCAATGAGTTAAGTATGGATTAATAGTTGCTATATACATAGTTAGCAAACAAAGGAGCTTGTCATGAGGGCATTCTTGGCTAGCAAAAAAACTTGGCTACACTCGATGGTCATCATGGGCTTGGTGGCGAGCTGCAATATTCCGAGCTCCTCAGACCTACGCATCGTAAATGGCAAAGAAATCAACGAGGATACCTATCCTTACGTTGTACAAATTTCGGCCGTCATCAGCGGCGGCTTGAACGCGGCCTGCTCGGCGACCTGGGTAAGCGATTCAACCATCATTACCGCGGCACATTGTTTATTTGAGGGCAAAAGAAAACTAACCAACGTTACCGTCAGCAGAGGTGCCGGCAAAGGTGCTAAAGCCACGGCAGTCTTAACGCATCCGCAGTACAGCGACTTTGGCGCTGATGTGGCAGTGTTGGTTTTCCCGCCTAATTCTTCGCCCGAACATGTAGGCGTTGCAGCTAAAGCGCCAACTACTGGCGACCCCATGGTTCTCGTTGGCTATGGCAAGTTTGATCATCTGGACGGTAAGAGCGGCGGAAAAAAACGTTTTGGCTGGAACAAAGTGATCGGCCTCGACAGTCAAGGACGTATCAATTTTGAAGGTTTCCGTCGCCCCGAGACTAACGAAGGCACCGGCAAAGAGGTTACCAATTCACAAGGCGACTCTGGTGGTCCACTGTTTGTACATGACGCATTGATAGGCGTTTCTTCAACCGTCAACTCACAGGCAACTGCCACCGGTAAATCGCGTGGTAACTACGAGAATCTGCGTCACCCTCCTAATGAGGAGTTTCTGCAAGCCGCTGTCAAACAAGGCGCCAAAATACGTGGTCTGAATGACGACGATCGTAAACCAACAACGCCATCACCAAATATTCTGGTGAATGGAATAAACAACAATGGTACCGGCGGGGAAAAACAAGATATCGCTGTTGGATTTGTACCTACCAACTCATCGACATCAGCAACACTGATGATGAGCTGCATTAAATGTAAAAAAATAGAGGCCACAGTCAAAACCGCAAGTGGCACGGCTTTGACACTTAAAGGCGTTTACATAGGTAATAAAGATGAGCGGGAATTTTTCCAACTGATGGAACTTGAAAAGCCGGATATGGCGATTGTTACCGTCAATGCACTTGACGACGGTAACAATCTGATCGCCACAAGAAAATTTTCGCTAAAACAGAAGTAAAATCGATACGCGGGCGTCGAATAAAATTTCAACTTATTTATTCGTTGATCCCGCGTGATTCTTCGTCGACTTCGCCAATCATATTGCCTTCGACATCAAATTTTGCCGTAGACAGAGTGCATTGTTCGGTTTCTTCGTTACTACAGCAGTCTTCTTCGATAATATAACCAATGACTGAACGAGTGCCGGGCTTAAGAATTTTATAGTAAGCGATGCCAATCAGGTCATAGTCGGGCATCTCTGAGTAGTTGCTCCAATTAGTGACTTGCTGAGGAACATTTTTTGCGGTCCTCAGATTAAGTTCTTTGACGTTTTTCGAGCCAACATGCGATCGCTCAATGATAGTTACATCGCCAAGCGTTTCGCCCGTAATCTTAAACGAGCGCCAATCGCGACTTAAAGTAATCTTGCCAGCATCATCAACACCCACGCCTCTAGCGATGGATACTGCAAATTCCTTATCGTCGATCGAAACAACGACATTCAGTCTGGTAGTCTTGGCACTGCCACCAATCTTGTCTTGCAATTCTTGGGTCACGATAAATGTACCGCGAAGACATTTGGCTAACGTCACACCTACATCTTGTCTGTCACCAACAAGACCGTTGCAAATATACTGTTTTGCGGCCGTACTACGTAAGGGCTCACCAGCCGCGGCGCGCACAGTCTCAGCCTGGCTGCTTGCCATCATCACCAGCATCGCATTTAACAAAACTACATAAAACTGATTCGACATATCGAAACCTTTCACAAAAGGAATGAAACCACCCCCAAGGGCTTGGGGGCCTTCCAATACCATCCTGCTCAATAATCAGGCAAGTCTTTATTGAAGATTATCCCGCAAAAACTGAGCATTTTCAGGAATGAAAGCTTCCGAGGGCTGATGGGTAAAGAAATAAATGTCTTCAAGAGCATGCTTTTTCCAAATAGATAGACGATCCGCCCACTTCGAAAGCCGATCATGATCACTAGCGATCGATTCATTACCCTGAAAGCGGATCATCACTCGCGGCTGCGTGAGGGACAAATGCAAAACATCGCGGCGGCCTGGTGTGTCGGTAATAACCGTGGCAATATTTTGACGATAAAGAAAATCAATAACATCATCACCTAGACCGTGGTTGCTGAACCAGCCTGGGTGCCTGAATTCCAAAGCCAAGGCAATATCGGTCGGCCAGTTTCGCAAAAAATTCGCGACCAAAACCTCCTGCCTTGGGCCGATGCTTTCGGGCAATTGCGCAAAGACCAAACCAAGCCTGTCACCAAAGCCTTTGATTCCCTCGCAAAACTGCGAAACAAGCTGCGGCAGTCGCGACGAACCTAGTTGCTCGGTAATACCTCGATAAACCTTGGGGCAAAAACGAAAGTCTTCCGCAACCTGCTCTCGCCATTGTGCGATCCGTGCGACATCGGGAAGGTGATAAAACGTACTATTAACCTCTACGGCGTTGAATTTTTTTGCGTACTCCCGCAAAAAATCCGAAGCTTTGGTTTTCGGCGGGTATAAACTCCCAACCCATGCTCGACACGCCCAGATGGGACAGCCCACATAAAAACGTGTCGTGCCACCATGAGGCAAATTCAAAAAACGCTGCGTTCTCACCGTATCAGGTGGTAGCGACATATCAAAAGACTGGCTAGATTCGATGCGCCCAAAATGCATTGCTGATATCAATCCTCCCTCATGCCTAAATATTTACCTAAATTCCATCTAACTTTCAAATTCGGCGCGCGCAAATTGTCGAAAGCTTTTTGCAAAACTTGCGAAGGCTGGAATTGCAGCTGTTTTTGCATTGGCACATAAGTACACTGTTGATTTTGGAATAGGTGAACGTTTCTTGCCTAAATGCTGCATCGGTAGTTCCTCAAGCAGGTTTTCTTCTAAATCCTCATGCGCGATCCATTGCGGAAGCATGCAGATTCCAAGGCCGCGAACAGCCATTTGCCTAGCGCCATCAAAGCTTTGCAAATCGATAATACGCCGAGATGTGCTGTCTTTGCTGATAAAATTTCGCAAAGTCGCTTCAACATTGATAATGGCATTGCGATAACAAAGAAGCGGCTGTTCCAATAAATTTTGTGAGATTCCGTAACGAGCGCGAGCGGCGCGCCCGGCCTTGTACAACCGCATATCGGACTGAAAGAGTGCGATGGCGGCGACGGACTTGTCCTTTGGTGGCTCCACGAGCAAAATTAAATCGATTTTGTTTGTTATTAGCCGATTCCAAAGCACGGCATTTTGCTTGTCGACGCTCAGCCAAATATTCTGTGAAAAATCTCGCGCGACTGGGTCGCTTTGCTTGTTGAGATAAGCCATAAAGCGAGGCCATAAATGGATAACAAATGGATCTTTGGTACCTAGTTCGAGTGTAACCTGGGTTGTCGGATCGGCTTGGCGAATTTGTGCCTCGGTTTCGCGGATGATAGCCAACATTGATTTTGTAGCTTGAAACAACTTATCGCCGGCGACAGTGAGTCGAGCTCCGTGACGGTCGCGTAGAAAGAGCGTTGTGCTTAGGATTTCTTCGAGTGCCTTTACCGACCGTGACAATGCTGGTTGAGAAATTCGCAAACGTTGTGCGGCGGCAGAAAAACTTCCGGTTTCGGCAATAATCGCGAAATAAGTCAATTTTTCCAGATGATGCTGTAAGTAGTACTGATGCATAAGTCACTCTATAACTTATATCTATATAAATATCAATTTTATGCATTTGAGTTATGACATGAATTTCGAAAAGATAAATACAACATATAGCTTTTAGGGAGAAGCCAAATGAAAAGCATCATCGTCACCTTCTTGTTCTTATTTGTACCCATGCTTTCAGCCAGTGCGGCGACCTACGATTGCGTAGCTAGCTATCTTGAGAATGGTCAGCGACTAGAATCTAAATCAGGAACGCTAGTAGCCGGAGTCTCTGGTCAACAAGGCTCTTTGCTATTGGAATTTCTTTCGCAAAATGCCCTTGCCCATGTGAATGAAAACAATAGTACGCTTATTGTTACCGTGGGTGACTACGCTGGGAATAGATTTTCGGAAATGTTTTTACACGGACTATTGCCATTCTTCGCCGTAAGTCATTCGTACGGTCAAGATGAACGTACGCATAAATTTCGAGAGGTAATGCTTGACTGTAGACATTGAGTTATGGGGACACACGACTGAACCCAATTTTTTTCTAAATAATTTGGGTTCAGTCGTGTGTCCCCATAACAATAGAGCTGGTTAAGATCGTTGAGGCGTTGGAAAAAATCCGTATCCGGATTACCCGATTCAACCAAGAATGTCTAAGGCTGAAACATAATCTTACAAATCATACCCAAAGATCAAACCAGCATGTGGCCCTGTCTCAATCTCTCTTTTGCCACCATCGGCTGTCGTGAGCTTATAAGTGCGATAGCGATAACCGACCAGGATATTCATCCAGGTTAGGCCTGGGGAGATAGCTGCGCCGATCGAAAAATCTCGGCGACCACCCATTTTATTGTTGATGTCGGCGTGGTCGCGGTAGTGCACGACTTCACTGAAAACGGTTTCGACATTGAGTACGACATAGTTTCCGATCGGTACACGCGTATCGAGTCCGCCGCCCATCGTCGTGCAAATACCGTTAACAAGACTGACACCGTTTTTGCTCGCATTGACGTAACATGATCCTGCCGAAAAGTAGGGCTGAAACCACCACAGTCGATAGGTAAGGAAGAAATCGGTCCAAGCACCGGACATTGAAGCATCTACTTGGGAATAGTTTGTTCGATTGTTGCGGCTGATGATGCCCAGACCAAGGCGCTTGTTTTTGCCGGTCCAGGTGCCAGCCGTGATACTCGATTCGCTGCCAAAATCCGTGTGACCGATCGTCCCACTTTTATGGATAAGGAAGAGAATATCAGTGCGCAGGTAAGCGGACATGGTTTTTCTATCGAGCTCAGCTTGTGATTGTGCATGCACAGTGTTGGGGAAAACGAATGGACTGACAAAGGCAATAACTGCCAACGCCGTTGCCGACCAAGAGAGGGAGTTTTTTTGGGCGTTTGCCATGACGAACCCCGATAGCTATACTTTGCGATCCTCTCTACTATCGGTCGGCTGTGACAAATCTTTACAATTTTCGACAGTTTAGGAAATGGTTGGGGAAACTTGCCGATCTTCGAGCCAGTATTATCAAGTTTACTTCAGTTACTTAGCTATAAAGAATTATTGTTAAAACTGGCTCATTTCCATTAAGCATCAAAGGGATTTTGACCAGAGTGTAGAGTTAGGATTATAACAGCTCGATAGTGAGCTGGGATTTTGTGGATCGCCTGGAGCCAAAAAACCATTAATATTACCGGCAACGCCAGCGAGGTACCATTCTGACTCCGAATCACCAGCCGCGGCCTTCACGAAAGCACCGCCCCCGGAATCACCAAAACAACTTCCGCCCATCACCGGCGCACCCGTCTTAGAATCCCGCTCGAATGGCTCTCCTTCTTTCCGGACTGCAATAGACGATGAAAAAAGAGCGTTATCGAAATACTTTAGAATTTTCTGATCTATGGCTAGACGCTGCCCTGTTCGATCTTCGATTTTTCCCATTGATACGTACAATTCCCACGCCATACCCAACAGTGGTTGCTGTTTCGGGAAGCTCGTCCGGACTTGCAAGAATTTTAGCAGCACGCAAATTCTCGGGTATGTTTCCAGAAACTTCCAATAGCGCCACGTCAAACTCGCCATTTTCGACATACACTCGATCGCGCCATGCAAAAGGAGTCGATTTCCGTACTTTAACGTGAGAATTCAAGCTGGCGGGGAAGTACGTGCCCAATTGAATTCGCCGCACGTCTTTCCAGTGCGATCAATGTTCCCGAGCAGTGAGGCCTGAATTTTCCATTTGATGTAACCGTACCAACAGCAACTGTGTATCGCCGTAATTCATGATTTTGCTCGAGTACATAACCACCAATGCTCAACATCTTACCTGCCACTGGTCCTCGAATCTGACACGAGCACATAATGAATACAGATACTAGTAAAGCAACGGCACGCCTCAATGGGCTCACGCTCGCTGCTTAATCACTAACTGATCCTACAAATGGATCCGCATGTATACGGCTCAAGCTAAC
This sequence comes from uncultured Oligoflexales bacterium, assembly GCA_964652825.1. GTDB lineage: Bacteria > Bdellovibrionota_B > Oligoflexia > Oligoflexales > CAZZCU01 > CAZZCU01. The sequence goes on along the minus strand of CAZZCU010000017.1, from coordinate 32,257 downwards.
GCCGGCCAAGAACAGATGACGTTTAAGGAGGCGCACCAGACCTGGATCGCCACACAAGTAGGCCCGCATAAGTTGTGTATCACTAAGTTCTGAGACAACTATTTCTTTCAAATCACCGATACGGACTTCTCCATGAACTGGCCCTTGAACGACGCATGGATTGTATGTGACGTTCGGGTGCAGCTTGGCTAAAGTCATGAGTTCGTCAACAAAGTAAAAGCGATCTTGAGACACAGCACCGTGATAGATCGAAATCATTCCCTTATGCTCTTGTCGTAGAGCCTCAAAAACAATTGCGAACAGAGGCGCAATGCCAGTTCCCGTGCCTATCAAGGTTAACGATTCATCCGGCTTACCAGAGTAATACATGCAGTCGCCTTTAGGCCCTTCGAGCCACAACGTATCACCCGCATCAGCTTCATCATGGAACCAGGTACTCAACCGGCCATTTTCGATACGCCGAACATGGATGTCGAAGTAATCCATTTCCTGCTTGCCGGATGCGATGGAATAGCTACGCGCCAAACCATCAGCCCGCTTGAGCGTGACGAATTGCCCTGGCTCGAACGCCAAGATGTCTGGCCGATCAAAGCGAACCAAAACAACGTTGGGACCAATATCGCGAATCTCTTTGATAGTGACAAAACAGCGACAAGCGGCTGAATTGGCGGGCTCACAGACCAAACTCTCTGTGGGTCGACAGATGCATGACAAGAAGTGTCCCGTCTGGCGTAAAGATTCTTTTAGACCTTCTTGCGAGTTCTTGGGGACACTTCCTGATACAGCTTTCATCATACAAAATTGGCACGCTCCCGCGCGACAAGAGGATGGAACGGGAGCACCAACTTTCTCCAAGGCATCGAGAACCGTTTCTCCTGGTACCAGCATTGCTGAGTGCTCAAGATACTTGATTTCCATAGTCATGAATGCTGACCACCCCTGCAAAGGACGTCATCTCTCACGCTATTGGCAATGGATGCAACGGCTTCAATATCTTCAGGAGAGACTCCGTGCTCTGAGAGAGATTTTCCGAGGAGTTCAATAACCGAATCGACATGTGAATCATTCAGACCACGCTCGACCAGATGCCGATGCCCGTCGCGCATGTCCTTACCGGTATATGCAGTCGGACCACCGAATGCCATCGTCAGAAAAGCCTTCTGTTTGATGATCTGTTCATCCATGTCGATATCGTCAAAAAAATGCTTAATACGATCATCAACCAAAACCTTGCGATAAAAGGTTTCAACAACAGTGTCTACTGCAACCTGTCCGCCAAGTTTTTCATACAAAGAACCCATACAGCCTGCTCCCACGATAAAATAGGGGTTGAATAAAGGTGCATTTATGATACACCTTTAAGAGTAGGTCAAGTGTAATAAAAAATCAACAAGGAGACTCGTTTGCAGCTTTCATTGCATGCAGATTACGCATGTCGTGTACTTATGTATCTGGCAACCAATCAAGGCGAGATAGCTTCTATTCAAGAGATAGCCGAAAGCTTTGACATTTCAGAAAATCATTTGATCAAGATTGTTCACCAGCTTGGCAAAAGGGGCTTTTTAGTTACAAAGCGGGGACGTGGAGGAGGAATTCGTCTAGCGCGTCTTCCTCGCGATATCACCATCGGTCATATCGTGCGCCAAATGGAACCGCATTTTAACATAGTTGAGTGCTTTGACTCCGAGGTAAATCAGTGTCCGTTGGTTCGTGTCTGTCAACTCAAGCTAGCCCTATCGAAAGCACGAGATGCTTTTCTTTCCATTCTTGACACCTTCACTTTAGAAGACATCACCGTCAATCGACGCCCGTTGGCCAAGGCCATGAGTTTTAAATATGTCGGCACTTGAGAGTAAGCAATCCTATGCCTCTGTATTTGAAGGTCCATTTTGGTCTATCGGATTTCGGCCGTTTTTTCTGCTTGGAACCCTTTGGGGACTCTTTGCTTTGGCTATATGGATCATCGTCCTCACTGGCGGAATCAGTGTTCCTGGCATTCATACTTTTTGGCACGCTCATGAGATGTTGCACGGATTCGCGACCGCCATCATCGCCGGATTTCTGTTGACGGCAACACAGAATTGGACAGGGATTCGTGGCGTTCATGGTGCGAGGCTGTGCGCGCTCGTTACCATGTGGAGCATGGGTCGACTCGCTATGCTCTTGGTATCAACTTGGCCCATGGTCACAGGAATTTTGGATCTACTGTTCTTGCCGACCTTCATTTGGATGATGCGGATCTATTTCTCAGGGCAAAATCGACGTAACATTCCGCTGCTTATCGCCATCGGATCCCTGTGGGTTGGAAATCTTCTTTATCACTTAAACATGAATGGCTTGACAGAAATTAGCCTCCGCACAAGCCTTTATTTTACCACCTACATTGTCATATTTATGATCGTGGTCATTGGTGGTCGGGTTATCCCATTTTTTTCTTCGAGAATTTTCCCTGATACTGTACCGGCAAAGGCTCCATTGTTGGACCATCTAGCGACTTTGACAGCGATAGCCTTTGCGTTCACGCCATTTATAGAATCATCTCTCGTTTCCATGCTTATTGCCGGCTCAGCTGGTTTAGTCAATTCGTGTAGATTGGCAAGATGGTACGATAGGCGGATTTGGCGTTATCCAATCTTGTCTATTCTTTATATTGGATTCGCATGGGCCATAGTTGGATTTTTTGCGGCAGGGATAACATTTTTCGGATCGCTATCTGAGTCAATGGCTCTACATGTATTTACCGCCGGATCGATAAGCACAATGATTCTTGGCATGATCGCCAGAGTAAGCCTTGGTCATACTGGGCGAACGATTCAAGCAAGTCGAGCCATGCAGGTCGCGTTTGCGTGCATTGTTATCTCTGGCATCCTGAGAACGATTGTCATCGAATCATCGCCAAGTGCTAGTGTAGCTCTGATGGCGGTTTCGGCGACGTTTTGGATCGCAGCGTTTGGATTGTTTGTCGTGACTTACTTCACAATACTGGTAGGACCCTCACCTCAGTCATCCCAGGCGTGAGCGTTTAATTCACTCTCGCCATCCCAAAAGGTCAGTCGAGATTGAGTTTCCTGGGCGACGGCTTTAACTAGATCAGTGCTGACAGACTCTGCCTGGTTGCCAAAAGATTGGCGCACATAAGTTGTCACCGCTGCGATGTCTTCAGCATTAAGTTGATCTTTGAGTGGCGGCATTACACCTTCGTACACCTGGCCATTGACGTTGATCTTACCTTGCAAACCATGCAGTACGATGGCAGCAAAACGTTTGGGCGAACCCGTAACCCAAATCGATGCGGCGAGAGGCGGGAACACTCCTGGAATCCCTTCGCCATTCGCTTGATGGCAAGCCTGACAGATATTCGTGTAGATATGCTTACCCTTCTCCAACACTGACGTCGCATCCGTCTCGCCAGAGGTTCGTGCCGACGACTCTCCCTCTAACGAGGATGATGCGACCGTGCGACTATCTCCCGGGGTGAGCTCGGTATCATCCGTCTTCAATGCCAAATAGGTCACACCGAAACCAACGAAAAACGCCAGCATCACAATTGGAATATTGACGAACTTAAGAGACGCTGCCTCCGCAGGATCACTTTTTTCGTTCTCTAGGCGGTCTTGGTCGAATTGACTCATGGCGAAATCTCCGAAGCTTTGACGGGATCACGATCTCGTTTCAAACTCAACATATAGGCAACAAGGGCTTCCGCTTCTTCACTAGGCACGATCCATTCATTAGCCTGGCCAGGCAGACGAATCGCACCGCCGTTGGGAGAAATCTCGGACAGCACGGTTTCATAAAGAAAGGGAAAGCCAGGCATGATGCTCCAACCGACCAAAAGTCTAGGGCTGTATAAGTGCAAGTGATGCCAATCCCGACTGGGTTGACGCGAACCGATGTTGGAGAGATCCGGCCCCGTTCGCATTGTTCCGAGAAGGTGTGGCCTGTCATAAATGTAATCCGATGGCAAACTAGCTCGGCCCCAGCCGAAATGTTGATCCGCACCAACCGAGGGATCCCGCACCTGTTGAGAGTGGCAATAGACACAACCGTTTTCGATATAAACTGAACGCCCTTTTAATTCCTGCTCGGTGTAAGGACTCTGCGCACTAAGTGCTTCGTTGTCCACGCCAGCAACCTGAAGCCTTGGGATCAGAACAAAGAGAAAAATAGAAAGCGTGATCGTACTGGTACCACCAAAAACGAAGATGTAAGCCTTGTTCATGGTTGCACCTCTTTGGATATCGGCCTCAGAATATCGATGACGTTGTAGAGCATCAAACAGTGAGAAAAGAGCATCAACGTCCCTCCCACACTACGTAGAAACAGATAGGGCATGGTCAATCGCACCGATTCTTCAAAGCTTCCTTGCATATTGCGAAGTTCCTGGCCTTGCAACCATCCACCAATACCGAGAGCAATAGCATAGAGCAGAATACCTGTCGCCGCGGTCCAAAAGTGGATGTTCAAAAGCCCTGGACGTCTCCAATCGCGCCCCACCAAACGTGGAAGCGCAAAGTAAATCCCTCCGAACAAAACCATAGTGGTGAATCCATAGAGTCCCAAGTGTGCGTGCGATACCGTCCAGTGAGTAAAGTGTGTGATGTAGTTAAAGGTGCGCAGTGAGTGCAACGATCCTTGCAAAGAACTGACCGTGTAAGACATAGCGCCAAAGACGATAAATCGCAGGACCACCGAATCTTTCAGCACGTGAAAATGTCGATAAGTTGAAACATGATGGTTAATCGCAACCGTAACAACGGGAATCGCCATGCCAGCACTCATAACCACCGAAAGGTTCGCCAACCAGGTTGGAATCGGCCCACCGAGAAGATGATGCATACCTACTTGCGAATAGAAAAGCGCAAGACCCCAAAAACCAAATAGTGAAAGCTGATAAGATGCGATGGGATGGCCGATAATTTTGGGCAACAGATAGTAAATGATCCCCAACCCCAGCGGCGTCACCCACAACCCCAAAACATTATGAGCAAACCACCAATTCGTAATCGCTTGCTGCACGCCGGAATGCAAGAAATGGGTGTTCGCAATGACAAAAAGTACAGGGAACCAGATCAGAGCACAAATCGTGTACCACATGCTCACATACAGATGCTCTTCCCGACTCAGGTATATCGTTCTAAAAAGCGGCAAGGCAATCATCGCCCCGGCAATTGCAAGCAGGATATCTATCGGCCACCAAAACTCCAACCACTCCAATCCATCGGTGACACCAACAGCGATACCAATACATCCCAGGATCACACCAATATTCCAGATAATTCCCGCTGCCATCAGAGTTTTAGTGTGCTGGAGCGGGACTTTGGTCAGACGAGGCACCAGCCACATGGCGATGCCCAGGGCCGCCGGACTTAACCAACCATAGGTGATCATATTGAGGTGGAGAGGACGAAGTTTTCCAAACGTTAAAAGGGACTGCGTCCCAAGAAAGTCGGGATGGTGAAATTTAATGGACACCAACAATCCAAAGATCGAACCAAGCACCAACCACACCACGGACGTGACGATAAACATCAAAATCGGCGTCTTCGCTGATTGATCGAGGCTCCGCCACAACTCACTCTGCTGACTGCGTTGATCAAGTTCTGTCTTCCCTACTTCATTGGGGGCAAAAATAGATTTAGCCGCAGAAGCGGGCACAAGTACTTGCTTCTGGATCAAAGCAATAACAAACGCCAACATCCCAAGAACTGAGATGGCAAAGGTCAAAATCAAGAGGATAAGCTTTGCATCCATGGCTGATGCCCTTTCAAGCAACTTTCCTCACCATTAATCCAGTCAGGAAAAGAAGATCGCAATTGCCTAACTTATGTTGCATATTATATGCAACATTTATTGGAACTGTCAATTCGAGAAAAGGAACGCCTCGTGCCACCCACCTCCTCAACGCAACTTATCTATTTTATCTCCGGAATGTGGTGCGGAACATGCGCAAAAAGTGTTCGCAAATCCGTCCATCATATTGCCGGTGTGGTCGGCGCGGAGTTGAACTATGCTAGTAAACTTTTAATTGTTACAACAAATTCACCCCATAATATTGATCCGATTGATTTAGAAATCCAGACAACGGTTTACAAAATAGGTTTTGGCATCAAGAAACAGTCATCTGGATGGATCCTTGGTTTCCAAAATGACTTGCGCCGGGAATCCGAACAAAAACTCACTTGGCTTTACATTAGTATCGTCTGGTTTCTTGCCATGTGGTCTTCAATGCTGGCATTTGCTGGTTATTTAGGCGATCTCTCCCGGAGCGAACATCATTATCTCTCCATTGCATCTTGCGTGTTTGGCTTACCAGCAATCCTTCTTGGTATCATTCCATATGCACGCGCCGGTGTGCGCGCACTCTACTTCGCCAAAATTCTGACCCTCGATTTTTTCATTTTTGTCGGAGGCCTTTCTGCTATCAGCGCCTCCCTATTTTCCTTATTCTCAGGCGGGCATCTAACCTATGCCGATTCCGGAGCAATGATTCTTTCGATCCTGCTTTTGACTAAAAAGACTGAATCACTTCTCAACCGGAATGTGACAAGTCGTATTCTCTATCAGATTCATGATGCTAAAGAGAGCATTGAGGTCTACCGGGACGGCAGGTGGGTCCGCGCAGAGAATACAAAGATAAGGAAAGGACACCGCATTCGACTCAGCGCCGGAGAGACCATTCCTTTCGACGGCCAACTCGAAAGCAAAGATGCGGCGATTAACCATCATCTCATTAGCGGTGAAAATGCCCCTGTTTCCCTTAAAGCAGGAGATGACCTGCTGGCGGGAACCATTGCTATCACCCCCCTGGAAATGATCGTTCGCTCTGCCCAAGGAGAAAGAAGCATTGATGTCTGGGCGGAAGCGTCACTCCTAGCTGAAGTCCAAAAAACATTTTGGCCCAAGTTGTTCGCCAAAATTGAGGAATCACTAACACTAGTGGCAGGATTGGGTGCCGTCACGATCGCTGTCGCTTACCTCCTAAAAGGCGCCTCCATACTTGTCGCCGTTGAAGGTTTCTTCATCGGCGTTCTAGTTTTTTGTCCATGTCTTTTTGCCAGCATCATTCCTCTAACACGCCAGATGGCACATCTGACCCTAATCAGGCATGGTATAATGCTGCACCGCAGCGAAGCGCTGCTTGATCTGGCCAGAGCCAAAACATTCTATTTCGACAAAACCGGCACCCTCGAAGCCACCGAATCCTCATTCGTTTATCTCAACGACAAGTATGATGTGATTCCAGTTCTTTCAGCCCTTGCCAAAGCCTCCACTCACGTTACATTACGTGGACTCTCCCTGCCGCCGCACACGATAGATCTCACCGGCGTGCAAGAGATCCCAGGGCAGGGATTGATTGCGAACACCACTGATGGCGCGGAAATTCTGGTTGGCAGGTTAGATTTCTTAAAAGAACACGGCGTGATCTTTGACATAGCCGCCGAAAGCACATATTCCTATGTTGCCATGAATCGAGAGATTGTTGGCTATATCCTACGAAAGACTATCTACGATGAAGCTGTTAAGAACACTCTAAAACACCTTCTCCAAACCATAGCGCAATCTCGCATCGAAATCTTATCTGGTGACCCTAAGCCTGAGGCCGGCAAGTCTTTTTGTGATCTGGATTCGCGCATCATCTATTTTGGCAACCTGCGACCGCATGAGAAGGCCGAAAGAATCAAAGAACATAGTGTTTTCATCGGTGATGGACTCAATGACACTTTAGCGTTGGCCAAAGCGGATGTCGGCATACGTCTGGGCCATCGCGTGTCAGGATTTGCTCCGGTGGATTTTCAGCTGCAGTTTCACGATCTGAATCTTGTTATCATGGTAGTTCGCTATGCTAAAAAATACCGTCGAATCCTGATTGAAACTTGCGCTGCGGCTTTTGTTTATAATGTGACAGCCTTCACCTTGGCCATCCTAGGAATCTTTACTCCATTAGGTGCCGTCATGGCCATGGCCGGTAGCTTTGGTTTGATGCTTCTAAGTGTGTTACGGTTGCAATCACTGAAGAGCACACAACCATGGAGGGAATGGAGATGCGTTTAACCGATCGCACGGATTACTCCCTTCGACTCTTGATGTACCTCAACCAAGAGAAGCGACTCGTCACGCTTAACGAACTAAGCGAGAAGCTCGGCGTATCCAAAAACAATCTAACCAAAATCTCCAACCAGCTTGCCAAAATCAAATTGATCGAAACCACCCGCGGCAGAGCTGGAGGGCTTCATATTGGCAAAGAAACAGGGAGGAAGAATCTCAAAGAAATCCTTCTGGCTACGGAAGAATCCTTTTTTATCGCGGAATGCTTTTCGGACCAGAAGTGCGACTGCTTCTTTCTCAGACGGTGTTCCCTCAAAAGAGAGTTAACGAACGCCCTCAATGCCTTCCTCGACTCACTGGCTCAAAAAACCTTAAATGATGTGACAGAAAAGTATCGAAATGGTCGGGGTGACAGGATTTGAACCTGCGACCTCTCGCACCCCAAGCGAACGCGCTACCAAGCTGCGCTACACCCCGACATCTGGTGAGAACATACTTAGTTAGCATGGAGGTAAAGAACGGGTCAACTGAGTTAAGCCTGCGCCAAAAATTTGGCGGCTAAAGTCGGCAAAAATAAAATTCCCAGCCTTTGTTGAATGGTTCCTGCCACCTAGACATAAACTCAATGAAAGCCATGAGCGGCGATAATTGCAGGGCCACCACACCATTGTTAGAATATAGGGTGTAATCAATAATCATCGTCAATCAGCTGTACCTCCTCGCGGTCATTTTCCGGTCAGTTTTTTTACGTGTTCGCCTAAGGAATGGGGGAATTCTCAGTGTATTGGAGTCTGCCCAGCCTCCGATCCAGTGTCATCGCCGTCGCTTTCCGCGGCGTCGTGCTCCTCGATCTTTTATTCGCACCATCGCTCGCACACGCCGTGGTTAAACCACAAAAAAAGGGCGCTGCCACCGCGTCTAATAAGCAAACTCCACCAGCGGTATTCCCAGTCACATCGCATGTTGCCAAGCAAGTGTGGTTTTGGGAGGCGGTTTTCTCCAAATACAATGCCAGCCACATTTTGCTACACGACGCCGACTTTCCCGACATCATTGTCGACATCATTGACTTCGATCAGCTGGCCAGAAAAAAAGGGGGTAACACCCGCTTCGATCGCCGCGGCAAAGATCAAGTCATGCAAAAATATATCGACCGCTATCAACTAGCGGTCAAGCGCTTCTCAGAAATCGGCGAGGGCGCACTAAAGCACGGAGCGATGGAGCAACGCATACACACTGTCTACGCTCGCAATCCGGCCGCAACTCGCGCTCTGCTCGCGGGAAAAATCACCATCCGTGGTCAAGCCGGTCTCTCCGATGAGTTCCGCCGCGCCGCCCAGAGAGCCGAGCAACATCTACCCTACATGGAAGATACTTTTCGTCGCCAGGGTGCTCCGACCGATCTCACGCGCATCGCTTTTGTAGAGTCCATGTTTAACACCAACGCGGTTTCCAAAGTCGGTGCATCAGGAATCTGGCAATTCATGCCGCAGACGGCACGTGACTATATGCTTGTTAACCACTATATCGACGAACGCAACTCACCGTTTAAAGCAACTAAAGCCGCCGCGCAATTACTGCTACACAACTACAAAGAATTGAAGAGTTGGCCACTGGCGATTACTGCCTACAATCACGGACGTGGCGGCATGGCACGCGCCACCCGTCAGGTCGGATCGGCGGATTTAAGTCAGATTATTCTGCGTTATCGCGCGCCATCATTTGGCTTTGCCAGCAAGAATTTTTATGCGGAATTTATCGCGGCAAAAAACATTTACAATAAATTCTATGCGCCCAAACGCCAACCAAGCCCCAATTTGGTAACTCGCCCTCTGTCGATCAATAAGCGTATCTCGATATCGCATCTGGTGCGTTTCACGCCGCTCGATCTAGAAACAATCAAACAATATAATCCATGTCTGCTGCCACGCGCGTTCAGCAGCTATAAGTATCAGCCACTACCCCAAAACTATGAGCTAATGGTCCCCAAACATCTGCTGCGAGATGTCAGTCTGGCAATTGATAAAATCAAAGTTCCTTCTTACTCAGCGAGGAGAACCTGGTAATGACGGCAACATATGCGTTGGCTCTTACTGCCCTGATCTGGCCTTTGGGAGTCGCGGCTGAGACATCACCCGATAAACCGGTTGTTTCACCTGAACGTAAAATTTATCAGATGAAAAAAGATGTGATTGAAACCAATCTGCCAGAAGCCGACAAGCTGCGCGAATTGGCAGCCGCAATCGGCGACATCGAAACACAGGTCGAGCAGCTCAGCAGCGACGTGCAAAAAACCAAGCAAAAACTCATCGAAGACGCTCGGATCAATAATAACGCACGTATCGAAATCCATCTTGAAGAAGGCAGCGACCACGCCAGCATTCGACAATTAGCGGTTAAGCTCGACGGCTATAAAGTCTATGCCATCGACGACTCGTCGGGTCTATGGTTGCCGACCAATGCACTGCCTATCTACTCGGGCCCATTGCAGCCTGGCGATCACAAGATCGATGTAGAAGCGATACTGACGCTCAAAGACAAAGACCACCTACCGCTACACACCCGACAAAACCGCAGTATCAAACAAACGTTGACCGTCAACATGCCCGAAGGACAGCAGATAAATAAAACCTGGCATGTCGTGCTAAGGCCAGCCAAATCCGGCGAGGCCGCAACAGCGATACTAAATAGTAACGAGGCGATGTGAGCCAAAAACTCTTCAAGCAAACCTGGATAGCATGCGCCTTATTATTAGGCGCCAGCAGCCAGCTTTTTGCCGAAAAGCATCCACCTGAAACGAATATGCTTGACGCTCCCGAAATGGAAATCGCCGCGATCCTTAACGATTTGGATGCGCTATCATTACAAATGACTGGCACACATCAGGTACAGACCCGACCTGGTCTTGCACCTCACGCCCTTGCGGCCAGCAAAGCATTTGAGCGCGCACGCGCCTATTTTAAAGATAAAGAATACCTATCAGCGATTTCCGAGGTAAATAACTTTCGCAATCTCAAGCAAGTCCCGACCAGCGACGAGCATCTTGAAGCCACGTTAATCCAGGCGAAAAGCTATGACGCCTCCAGACTGCATCGCCACGCCATCAGAACTTACATGCAGTACATCTCAGCAGCGGTAACGTCTCCCAAACGCAATTACAGCGAAGTACTGAACGTGTTGCGACGCCTGATCCCTCTTGCCGCCAAAGAAGCCACGAGCAGTAGCGCCGACATTGGTCCGCTACTTTCATCGTTGACTAGCATCGAGTTCCCCGAGGAAAAACGCGCGGAACTTACCTATTTGGCTGCACGTACCGCCGGCGCCAGCAGCAGAGGAGATATCGCTGATACCTGGTTTCAGGAGAGTCAAGCGGCGGCAAACGATGTCAATCTTAAAGCACGTTCATTGTACTTCCAAGGCTTGTTGGCGATTGGCAGAAAAGACTTTGTCGACGCGGAACAACATCTGCAAGAAGCTTTGCGTCTCGAAGGTCAAGGCGCAGATGAGTTTAAAAACTTTGCCCGATTGGCGCTCGCACGAATTGCCCAGCACTTACGCAAGCCAGAGCGTGCTTTGTCGTTTTATAACGAGATCAGCGATGATGCCATCAACTTCAAAGACGCAACTTTTGAAAGCACCTATGTTCTTTTACAACTAGGTGATCGCCAAGGCGCCATTGATCGCGCACGCCTCTACATGAAAAGACACCCCAAAGATCGCCAGGCATTGCAGATCAAAAATCTTCTTGGTTACCTGGAACTGAACGCAGGCGACTTGGCCTCCGCGCGACAACAGATCGAAGACGCCGATCAGCAATTTGCTGATTTCCATATGTGGGTTCAAAAGGCTTTCGATGGCAGTACACCAATTACGCAACTCACCATTGACGAAGCCATTGCTCGCGGCGAGATATTACAGCAGCCACCCGAATTAGTTCTAACCGCACAAACTCAATTTCGCCGCATAGCCGAACAAACACGGCACTTGGCGGATACTCGGGGCGATCTTCAGCAACTGGTGTTTACCCTCGGCAGAACCGATCTGAAACAGTTAAACCCCATGCTTTACGAACGCGGCGATCAGCTCATGAACTTTGTGGAAAAGGTGTTAACACTGGGACACAGACTCTCCGCAACCGAACGCTATCTCTACGCCAAAAGATTGAATCCATTACAGAGTCACGAACTCAAGAATTCCGAGCTGCAGCGCACCAAGCTCCTGAGCACCGCCGCGGATATGCGCCGACAACGTTACCTGTGGGCACATTGGTTTAATCTCGCCGGGCTTAACAACGAACTAGCCAAGCAAAACTCCGAACTCGCGGAAACCTCCGCGAGTATGGCCGCACTCAAGTATCTATTATCCAATCAGGCGGATACGCAAACCGATGCTTCGGAGCTAAGTCAACAACAACAATCGCTCCATCAGCGCATGAATAAATCGCTACTCAATCTTAGATCTGCCCGCATACGGGCCATTAACCTGCTCAACAGCCATCAGTTAAACAAAGCTCTACTAACACAATATGCATCTGCGCTTCATGACGAAGCAGAAATTCTTGCCAAGGTACGCGATGAGCAAGAGACCGCCGGTAATCGGTTCTTGGCGGAAGACGCCGCAAAAGCCTGGGTACGATGGCAACGCACCACCGAGGACGTTTATAAGCAATTTGAATTACTGGAGAATGACATCAACAAGCATACGGTCGGGTTGCTGAGGGATATTGACGCGCGCCTGCAACAGGCTGATACTCTACTAGCTAATTTAACCAGCTATCGCTTAGAGTTGGAGAAGATGTTGCGCACGGCTGCCCCTCTGCTGCTTAGTCAGTATGAACAAGACATTGCACGCCAGAGATCGCGCCATCTAAAGTGGCAAGCTGATATCGATCGCCTACGTTCGGATCAAGCGAAAAATGATCGCTCATCGGGTGATGAAAAATTAGAACTTGAGCAACAAATGCTGCAATACAATTTGCAGTCTTTGGAAAGCGGAAATACGGTGCCATGAGATTGAAGTATCGATCGATAATTTTATTTAATCTGATCGCGCTATCGGCAAACGCACCTCTACGCGCCGAGTTAGCGCCAGAAGTTGCCGAGGCTAATTCACTCAAAGCTTTTAGTACTTACTGGGGTGCATTTGAAGAATACGAGCGGCGCCGACAAGCCGAATTACGCGAAAAATATCAGGCTTCGTGGCAAGCACTCAAAGACGAATACAACAAAACGCAGCTACAGCTAAAAACCCAACAAAACGCTGATCTTCAGGAAGCCATTAAACGTTATCGCCAGCACCTGACACAACATACGAATACTGACAATCGCCCCTATACGATGCTCAACCTTGCACAAGCACTACTCGCGCTGACGGATATAGAGACACCAAGTACGCGCCAAGACCATAGCTCGGAAAAGAAGGACGCCCTGACGCTTCTAAACGATCTTGAGAAGAATTATCCAAATTTTGAGCATCGTGAAGCGACCATTTATCTAAGCGCGCTCGCTCTTGAGTCGCAGAAGCAAAGCGATCAAGCCGTCGCTACATGGAGACGCCTGGCAGCCGTTGCTCAAAGCAGCTTATACGGCGCACATGCTCATGTCGCTGTTGGTGATGCGGAGTTTAGTCGCAACAATGCCAAAACCGCTTTGGAGCATTACACGGCTGCGCTTAATCTTGTCGAACGACTTGATATACCAAATCACGATTTTGAGATGGTTCGTGCTCAATACCGTATGGCTTGGGCAGCTTATCGCGCCGCCGATCTGGATATTGTCATCAGCTCGGCCATTGCTCTGCTAACCCCGGGGCGTGATATCAAATCCAGCGACTATCGCCGCCGCGTTCACAATGATGCCGTTGAATTGCTTGGCGACGCGATCTACGAACAAAATGATGCGGTACGCATGGAACAGACTCTGACGACCAAACAGCTTCATGATTATGCAGCCGCTGTCGCTTTACACGCCATGCAACGCTACGATAGCGACCGTCAGTATCATGAAGTCATCAAAATCGGCAAAGTCGTGATTGGCAACTTCATGAGTCAGGCTGCCGCACCAGCATGCATGGTTATACTAGCCGACGCTTATAAAGGCCTAGGCCAAGCGCGTGAACAGATAGCAGCGCTGGAACGTCTGGCCATGGCACTGCCAAAACAAAGTCTTTGGCGTGCCAAAAACAAAGATAATCTTGACGCCATCTCGCACATGGAGAACAACGCACGATTTGCCGCCAAACTCACCGCCGCGTATCACTACGACCGCGGCATTAATACCGGCAACACGCAAAATTTTGTGGCTGCCGGCTCATTCTACGATATTTTAATTGAAAATGATCCGACCGGTGAACAAAGCTCGGAATGGCGTTTACGCCGTGCTCATTGCGCTTATTTTGCCGGCGATTACCGCGAAGCACTGGCTGCTTATACCGAGCTGAAGCAACAGCTACGCGTCACACCTGCCATCCTTGAAGTCGCCGCCTATCAAAGCGTGCTGACCCAAGAACGTATCTGGCAGGAAGAGTTCGCCAAAAACAACCAAATAGACGCACAAAAAGAATTGGAAACACTGGAACAAGTTGTCCAAGATTTCGTCAACCGCTTCCCGGAAAAATCCCGAGCTGTTGATTTAATGCTGGTAATCGCCGGCGCCTATCGGGATTCGCAACAGCTCGATGCGGCATCGAAGTACTGGCAACGAGCACTTGTATCAAAACCATCACTGCCGCAGCGGGCTGTCGCTATCCGCGGTTTAGTCATGGTGCAGATGCGCCTAGGCTCACCAGGTGATGTCGTTGCGATTACCAAACGTTATTTGAAACTTGAAAATTGGGCTGCGATGAACATCAGTCTAAATAACGAATTGCTCGGTGTTCTTGCAGCAGCCACTATTCAAGAAGGTGATCGACTAACGAAAACTGGCCAGGCAAGCGACGGTGGTGCACTGATGGTAGCCACGGCCAACGAGTTTGCCGGACTGCCTAACCGTGATCGTATCTATCGCGACGGCGCTTATATGCTCGCTATCGGCGGCAACTGGGACGGAGCTCGACGCTCGGCCAGCCAATACAAAAAAACCGGGCTAAAAGGTTTTGGCGGCGATCTGCAATATTTGGAAGCCCGCGCCAATGAGTATCTGATTCGTTTTGCCGAAGCGGCACAAGCATATTTTTTGTTAGCGCAAAATTATCCTCGGCATCCAAGTGCTCTCTCAGGCTTAAGTCGCGCCGAAACACTGGCAAATGCCGAAGGGGACTTCATCCTTGCCGCCAAAGCCACTCAGCTACGTGCGTCATTGACGCCAAACCAAAACGAGAAGATGCAGCTGTATACGCGCTCCGCTGATTATTACAGCCAAGCAGGTGACGCCAAAGCCGTCGGCCTGGTCGCCAACACGCGCCTGACTGCTTCGCGTAGTATTGACGATCAAATGCAGAGTCGGAAATTAGCTGCGAAAGCACTTCTACAGCAGGGTAAAACCGAGGGCGGCATCGTTGCACTTAGCAGTTTAGTCAATGATGTGCGCAGACAAAAACCGCGCATGTCTGCCGGCGTCTACAGCAATATTTATGGCGAAGCCAACACGTTGCTTGGCGACGACCTCTTTGCACAACTAGAAGACTTCAATATTAGTGAGCGTTCTGGGGAGATCACGCGCAACACCGACGATAAGATTGCCGTCTTTGATCGCATGAATCGTTATTATGAGCAGGCCATACAAACACAGCATCCAACGTGGGCGACGAAATCGCGCTATCAGACGGCAGAAGCCGCGAGCCGTCTAGCGGATGAACTCACGCTGCTTTTGAAGAGCACCAGCAGCGGCTTTAATGTAAAACAATCGCAACGTTTCCTGGAAACCAGCAAACGCTTGCGCGAGTTGGCCAAACGACAACACGCTAACAATCTGGCGGAAAGAAGCAGGCGCCCTGGAATCCATCAACAAAATCCGTGGGTGAAAAAATCGTCCATCAAACTGACCGGCGCCAGTACCTCTGACAACCAAGCTGAATATGGTGCTCCATCACCCACTGCTGCACAAGCAGACATGCCTTCGCAGTGGAGTCTGTAAACGATGATGAATAAGCATTCTAAAATTCTAGCTGTTGTACTTGCTTGCAAGCTTGCGGCCTGCACCTCTACCATTGAACAAAGTCTGGATATGCCTATTGGCGTACCAACTGAGGGCGAAGGCGGCGAGCTGGCTTTGAATACCGAGACCAGCAATAAGTTAAATTTTCCGGCTCATACTGTAATCAACTGGTTGCCACACTTCAAAGCCTCACCCACGCCAACGCAGCGCCGGATCCTCAGCCAAAAATTAGCGGCTTGGACCGATTTGGATTCGGCCGATAAGCTCTTGCAAAAGGCTCGCGCTGAGCTCGCCATCGGCAAACTCCCGGCCGCCGAAGCCAGTCTTCGCACCGCGATTCGCTTGCAAGCTGATCATACCGATGTTTTGCTCGAACTAGCCCAACTATATATTCGCAAGCGTGAGCATACACGAGCATTTGAGTTTATCGCCCAGCTGAAACAAGTATTGGAAAAACAGCCTCGTCTCGATCCGACTTTGCGTTTTCGTTATCGTTATGTTCTGGCATTGGCTTACGTCGAACGCGGTGATCGAAAACAGGGTCACGATATTCTCAGCGACCTAATCAGTATCGATCCCAGCTTTGCGCCCGCTTACACCGCGCTGGCAGCATCCTATATCAGACAGGGACGTTGGGATGCCGCGGACTTTATCGCCCGTCGCGGTCTGGATCGCGGCAAAGACGATGCGTCGCTCTATAATCTGCTTGGCGCTGTCGCGGCCCATAAAAATAAATTTACGGTGGCACGCGAGCACTTCAACAAGGCAATCCAACTCTCACCCAGCCATGCGCCGGCACTCGTTAATCGCGCCAACCTAGCAGCTAATCTCGGCGAATTCCAAGCCGCCGAACTTGATTTGCAAAATGCGATCGAAGCCGCACCAGCATATGCACCTGCTCGCGTGGCTATGGGCGTGGTTCAACGCAAGACCGGCCGTTATCGCTCGGCTGCCGACGCTTTTAGCAAAGCCATTGATCTTGATCCCGAAGATAGTTTGGCGCGCTATAACTTAGGCGTGCTCTATGCCGAGCACTTGAAGCAACCCAATACGGCTTTGCGTTTGTTCCATGAGGTTCTGCAGATCAAAGATCAAGCGACGGCAGACATCCGCGAGCTAGCGCAATTACATATCGAAGACCTGCAAAGTAACCGCAAATAATTCGCCTCCACGGATCTTACCAACGATAATCCTTAGCAATTTCAGGATTCTCGCAAAAATCTCAATCACATTTAGGTAAAGACTGACATTTTTATGCCGATGACAAAGGGCTCGCTTTTGTCGCTTTGACGAGGCAGCACACCTTGGGCATTCAAACGGGATACGGAGTCGGCTTATGTCAGGTCATAGTACACCGATAAAACGTGCTTACGATCGCACCAGCCACATTATGGTCGTCGACGATGATCAAACTTTGCTGAAGTTCTTCAAGATTCATTTGAATAAATTTTTCTCACGCGTGATTGTTGTCAAGAACGCCAAAGAAGCCATTGAATCCATGAAAACCAAAGAGATTGATTTAGTACTGTCGGACATACGCATGCCACGTGTTGATGGCATTCAACTGCTCAAAAAAATCCGCGCACATGATGCATCGATTCCTGTGTTTCTTATCAGTGGCGCGATGTTAGACGATGATCAGATCAAAGAAATCCATGATCTGGCGGACGGGTTTTTACGCAAGCCCTTCTCGGTGGACGAAATCCAAGCCTTCCTGGATGCAGGCATGCGTCGTCGCGATATTCTCAAGAAGCTCGCCGAAGTTGTTCCAGATAACAAACAACTCCTGTCGCTGATCAAAGGCAAAGGCACTGTCACTGATCTGCGTGGCAAAGATAAACAAGCATCCGCAAGTGAATTACTGGAAGCGTTAAAACAGGCCAGCTAACGGCGAAATAATTTTCCCGCCAAACCATAAGCATGCGTCGCTACCGCAGCCAACGCCAATGACAACGCTATACCCATAAGTAATTCCACGCTGTCCGTTTGTTCGGATGGCCCTAGATGCGCACGTACAAACATTAGCGGTCCCATGGCTATCACACCGCTGAACAAGCCAATTGTCTGCAAAATCTGAATACGCCGGCTTAAAATCGAATACGGCAGCGTCAGGCCAAACAATACGTGCAGATTACCGAACAGATTCGTATGACCGTGGGCGCTTCGCAATAGCGTCAAACGCCAGGTAGTCAGCATTTCCGGATCACGCAAAAAACCTTGCGTCATCTCCACACCAATAAAAGATCCGGCGGCGGCGGCAAGCGCTATCACCAAAAATCCCAGAAACATATTTAACAACGATAAACGCGACAAACTATTACCTCACTCAATCACAAAGTTCAGAGATGATAAGCCCTGGCGATAAGCATCGCGTTTCCACTCGACCACAAGCTTCAGCACTTCCTGTGCCGGCAGCCAACGAAAGGCCCGAAACTCACCATCACAAAGATCAACCCGCGGACAAGCATCACCAATAAACTGAAGCACATACCACTTATGTGTTTGACCATCATAATTCTTGACGATGCGCGAATTCAGCGTGCGCGGAAAAATGTAAGAAGTCAGCTCATCACTGCTCCGCAAAACACTGAATTGATCGGTACCAAGTTCTTCGCGCATTTCACGCACCAGTGCCTGATCAAAATCCTCGTTTGCATCAATACCACCCTGCGGAAACTGCCACGATCCCGGCTCGTTGGCACGTTCTCCTATTAGGACTTCGCCTGCGTTGTTGGTAAATACACCAACAACGCCTCTTCTTAGCTTAAGGTTCAAGCAGATACCTCATCGACGTACACGTGGAATCAGACATGCTATAATATGGCAGTACCCTAAATTTTCCACGAAAATCTTCCGAATACCCTTGTAGACAAGTGTTCACAGCCAACAAAGGGATATTTATGCAGACTGTGTTCCGAATACTCTTAACTTCGGTGATGGCGTCTTTGCTAATGGCCTCACCAGCATACGCGTACCTATCCTTTGGTCTTGCAGGATCTGGCTCCACCACTCACGGCGGTTGGGAAGTCAAAGACGAAATGTCAGCCAGCGGCACCATCTCCTTGGACTTGGGCTCATACTTTCGGATAGGTTATACCCATCGCCAATCCAGAGAGCAAAAAGACGGTTATAAATTCACGTCAACAAGCAGCGGCCAGATAGGTTATTACGAGTTCCAAAGTAACGTACGAACGATCGCCAATTCGGTTGATTTAACTCTTGTTCTCTATCAGGGCGAACTCCTCACGCCCTTTATCTTTGGTGGTATAGCCTGCAAAAAGTATCTCGTTAAGTCCTTGGATTTAAATGGCACGACACAATACGAGGTCCCCGATTGTCCGGTCCCCAATGGCGGTTTTGGTTTGGCATTTACTCTAAACCAGAATTTTTCTCTTCGCTTTTCACGCACATACTCGCCTGGCCAGGTTTACTCTCCTACTGGCGAGAAACCACGTAACGTTCTCGATTCCTACTCGCAAGTTGGGATTACCTATAAGCTCTAAGGCTAGCTTCCTCAAGCTCCCCGAAATAAGTACCGATACGCAGGCATAAGCCTGCGTTTTTATTTTGGAGAACGCTTTGTAAAATGGGAAGCACCATTGGTGCCGCGGTCATCGCGGCGAGCATTATTGGTTTGTTCTTGGCGTGGCGCCTGATGACGTCCAATTGGATCGCCGCGCGTCTGCCGATTAAACGTGCTCGTAAGCAACGAAAATCCGACAAACTTAACCTCAATCGCCACCAACGCAAAATATTTAACAGCGCGCGCGAGCTACACGCCGCCGGCAAGATCGAATCCGCAGCACAGATGCTGGAATCCATCGGCCTCATGCGCCAGGCTGTACAAATGCTCGAAGATAACGGTTATGTGAATGAAGCTGCTGGTATCTTGATTCGCATGCAACGCCCCAACCGCGCCGGCTATGTCTACGCACGCAATAAAAAATGGAAAGAAGCTTTGCGCTGTTTTATGCAAGCCGATATGCCGCTGGAAGCAGCCAAATGCGCCTGGGAGGCCGGCGAATTCAAAATCGCAGCTGATAATTTTATTCGTGCCGGTCGCCTTGCCGAAGCCGCGGAATGTCTCGTCGAAACCGGTGATCTCAACAAAGCCGCCAAGACGTATACGCATCTTGGTGATGTTTCCAAAGCGATCGATATTTATCGACAGCTGGTATCCAAGGCGAGCGATATTTCTTCTATCGAACTGGAAATAGCGGAAATCGAACTCATCAGCACGTATCTTAGTAACGGCAATGTCGACCTACCACTAGCTGACTTACTAGCCACACGCGGCAAACTCGGCGATGTTATTCTGCAACTAACCACCAAAGGCTTAACACGCGCGGCATCTGAGCTTTATCTACGCAGCACCGCCGACTTGGGGCCGACACTACTCTCCGCCGTTAACTATCTCGATCAATCCGCAAAAAATTTGGCGGAAGTATTTCAAAACGTCTCCAACTTTCAATATGCCGGCATGGTATACCAAACTCTCGGTACCTTCGACAAAGCCGGCGAAGCATTCCAAAAAGCCGAGGATTTTGAACGCGCTGCTTATTGCTATGAACGCGCCGGCAACAACGCCATGGTCACCGAAATGCGCATTCGCATCGCCTCGGGAATGAACCCACGCAAATCAACAATGGCGATGCCTGCACAGCCGGTCAAAAGCATGACAGCTCCTCCCGAGCCACCAAAGTCGATGTCCAAAACAGTTAGTGCAAACGCCGCATTCTCGCTGGAAAACATCACCGGCTCACATATCGTCGGCCAAAATCAAATGGGCAACGAGGAACGCACCGAGATCGTCATGTCACCTCTGCTCGCGGAGCAACACACCAAAGGCCCAAACGGCGGCGCAGCCGACGATGTCGAGTATGTGCAATTTTGCGCATCGCCGTTCATTCAGGATTTGAGTCCATCCGAAAAACGTCGGTTATGGGAACTTGGTAAAACCCTGACTTTTGTTACCAAAGAAACCGTCCTTGATTACAACAACGAACCCGGCGGCATTTACTTTTTAATCAGCGGCCAGATTAATTCGTTCCTAGAGAGCGGCAGTGATCAATTCGTGAAAAGTCTGCACGAAGGTGAAAGCTTTTGTGAATTTTGGGTGATGGCTGAGATTGCACCGACGGTCAAATTCATCGCCGAAAAAAACTGTCATATCCGACTTATACCGGGTGATGCCTTTGCGAATTTACTGGAAAAAGACGGTACAATCGCCCGGAAACTGTACAAACGTTTTACAAGACAGATTGCCAGCAACTCCATAACTGTCGATAATAACAGAGATATTAAGGTGGCCTCCTAATTCGAGCTAACTGGCACAGAGCCTGCACTACTCAAGGGTGACAGGATACTGCCAAAGCTGATTCGGAGGCTCTTTTTATGAATAATGTTGTCTGCCTACGGCACCCACACTACGACACGAGAACACCACCAGAGTTGTCGTGCAAAACCTGCTGCTCGATGTACATCCAAGAGATTAAGCGAAACCAAGCTGCAAAACGCAGCCAGGAAACGACGGCATCGCAATGGTTAAGCGACAAGCGTAATCAGGCAGCCGCGCTCAATCCAGAATCCATTTAGACCTACATAAGCTCGACAATCACCGCGCTGGCTTCGCCACCACCGATACATAAGGTGGCCAAGCCGCGCTTGCCTCCACTTTTACGCAATCCATGTAGCAACGTAACTAAGATGCGCGCGCCGCTGGCTCCGATAGGATGGCCCAGAGAAACCGCACCACCGTATGGATTTACGCGCTTGCCATCAAGCTCCAGGTCTTTAATCGCAGCCATGGTGACAACGGAGAATGCCTCGTTGATCTCATATTGATCGATATCTTTGCTTGAGAGATTGGCTTTCTGCAGAGCCTTCTTGATGCAGCCCACCGGTGCCGTTGTAAACCATACCGGGTCTTGCGCGACGGACGCCTGCGACACGATACGCGCCAACGGCTTCAAGCCTTTCTTGGCGGCTTCAGCCTCATCCATCACTACAACCAGCGCGGCCCCATCATTGATCGAGGAGGCATTGCCAGCTGTCACGGTGCCGTCCTTATCGAAAGCCGGGCGTAGAGTTTTCAGCTTGGCAAGATCAACTGAAAACGGTTGTTCATCGACAGCAACCGTTGTCGTCTGCTTACCACTCGTTACATCAATCGGTACGATCTCGTCCTTAAAATGCCCGGATTCCGTCGCTTGGCGTGCCCGCTCATAGCTGCGTTGCGCAAACTCATCCTGGGCTTCGCGCGTGAATTTATACTCCTTGGCACACACCTCGCCGCAGTTTCCCATCGCCATATTGTTGTATGGGTCCCAAAGTCCATCCCACTGCATGGAATCTTTGCTTTCAAAAGCACCAAAGCGATAGCCAGTGCGGGAATTCATCAGTAGATGCGGTGCCAGGGTCATATTTTCTTGGCCACCAGCAAAAATAATTTTAGCATCGCCAAGCCGAATCGCCTGATCGGCGAGCATAACCGCTTTGAGACCGCTGCCACAAACGCGGTTAACCGTTGTTGCACAAACCGTGTTCGGCAGTCCGCCATAAATCGCCGCCTGACGGGCCGGCGCCTGACCGACACCGGCAGTCAAGACATTACCCATAATGATTTCATCGACATCCGAGCCATTAAGACCGGTTTTTGCCAGCGCATCCTTGACGACGGCAGCGCCAAGCCTGGGTGCTGGCACGGTCGCCAACGCGCCGCTAAATTTGCCCACCGCAGTCCGGCCCGCGTATACAATCACCGATCGATTGCTGCTCATAAAATAACTCCTTTGGTCCTATGAAAATCCCGCGGAAAGCATAGCCAATCAAACAGCATTAGGCTATGTTATTGCGAAATTTTGCCGCCCAAAATGGGAGCATGCGCAAGATGACTGAAAAGACGCGACGCTGCAGCCTTGTCTTATCTGACGGTCAGCGTTTTACTGGCACACTCATCGGTGCGCCACTGATTGCCAGTGGCGAGCTGGTTTTTACTACCGGCATGGTTGGCTACAGCGAAGCCATCACCGATCCTTCTTATTTCGGTCAGATTCTGATTTTCACTTATCCATTGATTGGCAACTACGGCATTCCATCGTTGCCTAAAGGCTTACAGATTCCCATCAGCAATGGTTTTGAAAGCAGCGCCGTACATACATCAGGAGTTATCGTCTCCATTGACAGCGAAGAAGCTTTTCACTGGACCAGCCTGCACTCGCTAGACAAATGGCTCAAATCACAGAACGTACCTGGCATTACCGGCTTGGATACACGTCATCTGGTTCATGCTATTCGCAATTCCAAACAACTCTTAGCCCGCATCGAGCCGGAGAGCGCCGAGGGCTGCCGCGATCTTGGTCATTTGGATACCAAAACCAAAGTCGGCGGTTACTTCGATCCGGGCTCGACAAATATTTTATCGGCGGTCTCCAGCAAGGAACGTGTCAAACTCGGTAAAGGTAAAATCCGCGTCGGCGTTCTCGACTGCGGCGTGAAGTGGAATATCTTGCGACAACTATTGGCTCATGACTGCGAAATTGAGTTGTTGCCGTGGGACACCGATATGCAAACCGTGGATTGCGATGCCTGGTTGATCAGCAATGGTCCGGGCGATCCCAAAAATACAGGCACGGTTATTGAGAGTGTTCGTGCGTTGTTGCAAGGCGAACGCCCTGTACTTGGAATTTGCCTTGGTCATCAATTGCTGGCACTTGCCGCGGGCGCCCAAACCACGCGAATGCCCTATGGACATCGTAGTCACAATCAACCGGTGTATTTGGCGGGAACCCGCAAAGGCTTCATCACCAGTCAAAATCATGGCTATGTTGTTGATGCAAAAACACTACCTGACGAATGGGAATCTTGGTTCCTGAACGTGAATGATCAGACGATCGAAGGCATCAAACACAAAACCAAACCGTTCCGTAGCGCGCAGTTTCACCCGGAAGCCGCTGGTGGGCCGCGCGACACTGGCTGGATCATCGACGATTTTATTAAGGGAGCCAGGTAAATGCCGCTTCGCCCCGAGCTTCGTCATTTAGGTCGCAAGCCACGCATCCTGCTCCTCGGATCGGGCGGATTATCGATCGGCCAGGCGGGCGAATTTGATTACTCCGGCAGCCAGGCGATCAAAGCGCTGCTCGAAGAGGGCATGGATGTTATTCTGATCAACCCAAACATCGCCACGGTTCAGACCAACCCACAACCGAACGTCAAAATTTATTTGTATCCAGTCGAGGCCGAATGGGTCGAGCGAGTGATCGATATTGAACGCCCGGATGCCGTGATTGCCGGCTTTGGCGGGCAAACGGCACTGAACTGCGTTATTCAGCTCGAAGATCTCGGCATTCTCAAAAAATACAACATCATCAATCTCGGCACGCCAATCGCGACATTGAGGATGACGGAAGATCGCGAAGAATTTGCCCAGCAAATGACGAAAATCGGCATGCCAACACCGCCGAGTTATGCCGTGACTTCGCTCAAAGCCGCACAGGAGGCAGCGGAAAACATTGGTTATCCGGTTATCGTGCGCGCCGCCTATGCGCTTGGTGGACTGGGCAGCGGTTTTGCCGCCAATGAAAGCGAACTGAATAAAATTGTTGAAGGCGCACTTGCCTACGCACCGCAAGTACTTATCGAAAAATCCGTCAAAGGCTGGAAAGAAGTTGAATACGAAGTCATGCGTGATTGCGAGGGCAACACCATCACGATCTGCAATATGGAAAACTTCGATCCACTCGGGATACACACGGGCGATTCCATCGTTGTCTGTCCCAGCCAATCTTTGTCGGACGAAGACTACCAGATGCTACGCAATGCCTCGATCAAGATTATCAACTCGGTCGGTGTGGTCGGCGAGTGCAATGCACAGTTCGCGCTAAGTCCGGATTCGCATGACTTTTATGTCATCGAAGTTAACGCGCGCTTATCACGCTCCAGTGCTCTCGCAAGCAAAGCATCCGGCTATCCCATTGCCTATATCGCCGCCAAAGTCGTACTCGGCTATGATCTGCTGGAGCTCAAGAATCCGGTCACTGGCATCACCTATGCATTTTTTGAGCCGGCACTTGATTATATCACTGTCAAGTTCCCACGCTGGGATCTTGGAAAATTCCCGGGCGTTTCGCGCCAACTCGGCTCGACCATGAAGTCGGTGGGCGAAGTGATGTCGATTGGCAGAACCTTCCCCGAAGCAATCCAAAAAGCTGTACGCATGGTGACGGAAGACGCACGCGGCATCAGTATGATCTCGCCGCAGCTAAGCGACGATGACTTGCGCGCCGCTCTGCAGAATCCAACTGATACTCGCTTGTCGGCGGTGATCACCGCCTTGCGCAATGGCATGGATATCGATGCGATTCATGAACTGACGAGAATCGACAAATGGTTCCTCGCGCAATTGCGACGCATTACTGATTGCGAAAAACAAATTCGCGAGACGGCGACAAAAAACGCACCACAGCCAGATAGTCCACGCGGCATTATCCAAAAAGCCTTTGGCACTATCGATCCAGACACCTTACGCGGCTGGAAAATCAATGGCTTTGGTGACGAACAAATCGCGGCCGTGGCTCTGAGCGCCTGTTTAAAAGACGAGAAAATCACCAGTCGGATGGTTATTGATGCGTCATTGACGCTGCGAAAGATTAGATTGGATCTCGACTTAAAACCAGTGGTGAAGAAAATCGATACCACGGCGGGTGAATACCCCTCGCCCTCCAATTACCTCTATATGTCGTATGCGGGGATGTTCAGCGATCCGATTCCAGACGATGGCAAAGTCTTTACCGGCGTCATCTTGGGTAGTGGCACTTATCGCATCGGCACCAGCGTGGAGTTTGATTGGTGCGCGGTGAGCTGTAGCCAACGCTTGCAAACAGCCGGATGGCGCAGCGTTATCATCAATTGCAATCCTGAGACGGTATCCACCGACTACAACAGCTCTGATCGTCTGTACTTTGAAGAGATGACGCTCGAACGCATTCTCGATATCGTGCAACATGAAAACGCGATCGGCGTCATTGCCTCCATGGGCGGGCAACTACCCAATAAACTCGCGCTGCCACTGGCGGGCGCTGGCGTCAAACTACTGGGACATCGCCCGGAAACGATCGACTGCGCGGAAGATCGCAGCAAATTCTCGGCACTACTCGATCGACTGGGGATCGAGCAGCCGCGCTGGATGGCGGCCTCCTCGCATGCGGACGTGATGAAATTTGTCGATGAGGTCGGCTTCCCCGTGCTGATTCGACCAAGCTATGTTCTCTCAGGCGCGGCGATGGAAGTCGCTATCGACGAGGAATCACTGAAGCGCTGTTTGGCCAACGCGGCAGCAGTATCTTCGGATCACCCGGTGGTGATCAGCGAATTCATCGATGGCGCACGCGAGATCGAGTTGGACGGCGTCGCACGCCAAGGGCAGATTTTAACCGCGATCGTTAGCGAACACATCGAAAACGCCGGCGTTCACTCAGGCGATGCGACTTTGGTCGTACCAGCACAAAAACTATACGTCGAGACCACACGACAAGTACGCAAAGCCGGACGCGAAATTGCCAAGGGCTTGAACCTGAACGGTCCGTTTAACATTCAGTTTTTGGCTAAAGCTAACAAAATAAAAGTTATTGAATGCAATGCGCGCGCAGCACGTTCGTTTCCTTTTGTCTCCAAAACCGTCGGCTTGAATTTGGCAGATGCGGCCACTGATGTCATGATCGGCATCAATCCAAGTCTGGCACGCCTGAACGAAGATGATCTGCCACATGTGGGCGTGAAAGCGCCGATGTTCAGCTTTACACGCTTGAGCGGTGTCGATCCCATTCTTGGTGTTGAGATGGCCTCCACTGGCGAAGTCGGTTGCTTGGGCGATACCTTCGATGAGGCGCTGCTGCTGGCTTTGCAGGCGTCTGGAATTCGTATCCCAAAGCGCGGCATTCTGGTTAGCTCTGGCCGCGCACACGAAAAAGTCAAATTCCTGCAATCAGCGGACATTCTAAAAAAGCTCGGCTTGAAAGTCTATGCCACCGAGGGAACCGCCGAACACTTGCGTTCACATGGCTTTGAGGTTGAAGATGTTGCCTGGCCAGGGCAGGCGAAAGAAGATGCAATCACCGCCATCCGCGAGAAATGGGTCGACTGCGTCATCAACATTCCCAAAAATCTGCAACGCGAAGAACTTACCAACGATAGTCAAATCCGCCAGGCGGCCGTACGCTATGGTTGCTCGTTATTCACAAATATGGAAAAAGCCGTCGCCTTTATCCAAGCCATCGAACGCAATCCCGACTTCGTTACCACGCATCGCCCAATGCCCTTGCCGCCGTATCGATAAAAGACATTTTACTGCGACGCAACCAATTGATTTTAAAAGAATTTATTCACTCCGACGTCGGAGCTGACGAGCAGTGTTGACAGTACCGCCCCTCAAGACTAAAACTACCCTTCCTGTTTCCAGCTCTATGGCGAGGTAGCTCAGTTGGTAAGAGCGACGGATTCATAACCCGTAGGTCGGCGGTTCAACTCCGCCTCTCGCCACCACTGAATTGTTGAAAAACTCAAAATTCCTCCTGATATTACATGACTTTCTGGCACAGCTTGAATGTCATTTTTAAATCTATCGTCTATACCCCTGAGATTTTAGTAGATTTAGATATCAGTTAAGCCGCCCCCAATAAATACCGATTAGGATTCTACAATGATCTAGGAGCCCATATGAATCCTCTATTGATCTCCATGAGTCTCAGCGCTGCGCTCGCACTCGGAGCATGCTCAGACACGAATTTTTCGGGCGGTATAACCGGCAAGACCAAAGAAAAATCCAAGGTATCTTCCGAACCAGGCATCTCTATTGGTTATGAAGATGGCAACCCTCAAGATGCAACGGACGATAAAGATATTCCCGATCAAGTGGGAATTGTTGATTCAGTAGGTAGCGCGATCAGTTGCAAAGGCACCAACCTGGTAACCAACGGTAATTTCGACTTAGGAAACGTCAGCTTTACGACTGAATATGGATATGAATTAGGTTGTCGCGTAACAAAAGGTCGATACACACCAGGCGATGCGCTCAAGTATACCATCAACGAAGACCCTGGTGAGTGTCACGACGGCTACGCCAAAAATGTAGCTGGCAATTCCGGTAAAATGCTCGTCGTAAACTTGCCAAAAGCAGGCGACGGCATGCGCAATTTCTGGTGCCAGCAATTACAAGTAAAGGCTGGCATTACGTATGAAATGTCGGTACGCACGCGCACCGTTTCGCTGACAGATCAAAAAAGCCGCATCTCGTGGACAATCAATGGCGCCGATTTTAGCAAAATATTCGATCCAGCACCGCGCAGCTGGGTGCTGTTTACCTCAAAATGGGAAGCTACCAAAGACGAAACGATTGAACTCTGCGGAAAAAATTTCGATCAAAATACAGAAAGTGGCGACTTAGCTGTTGATGATATTAGTTTCGCTATTTGTCGATAGTCGTCAGATTACTTCCGCCCACGACCACCACCACTTGGGCGCCCACCGCGGCGTTCGTCTTTGGCTTTTGATACAATTGCCGCTGATTGTGATGGCGCTGCAGTGCTGCTTGCTGATGATGCGCTACGCGACTGAGACGCCGTCGCCCGCGGTGTTGGCTGTTTTTTACTGGTCTCGATGACACGCGGGAAGCTCTTCCAATTAAAATACTGAACCTCATCCGCAACCGTAATGAGGTCTTTGTGCACTGTGGTCTTATCTCCACACCACAGCGTCAACGTCACGCCGGCTTCTTTGGCGCTGATCACAGCCGGAATGAAATCACTGTCACCAGCAATCAAAATTGCATGCTGAATATGACCCGATGCCGCATGCCGCACTAAATCAATTGATAACAAAACGTCGACACGTTTTTGCTCAAAATACTCCCGCATTCCATCACGACGTTTTTCTAATTTACCCAACCGCACCTGCCAGCGACTGAGATCTTCGATTTGTTGAATAAACTTGGAAAACTGTTCCATGCGACGCAACTCATCCTCGGTGGGTGTTGTCGACATCCATGGAGCGCAATAATAAAAATAAGAACGCATCAAATCCATGGGCACGCGCTGGCGTAGCGGTGCCATGAAATAGTCAGCCAATCGATCGTAGTCTATATTTACTTGTGCTGCTTTTACCTGATTAAGAAAATATCCGCCGTCCAAAAAAATCGCTGAGCGCATGCATCATTCCATCAAAACCAAACACCCAAAAACCGCGGTGTGAACTCCCTGAGCTCCGCCGACGTCGTATTCATCAAACGATGCAAGCGAAGGCCTGCAGTGGTGTAAGGCACAAATGTTCCATTAACTGTACCGCCGGCACCGCTCATCGACCATGAAGGTGGATTCTCCGCGCCGTTGTAGCGTATTTGACCTTGCCAGCTATTGAAGTCCAGACTGACCACGCCACTCTTGTAATAACGCCCTTTGTTAACACCAATAAGATTGGCGAAGTCAGCAATATAATACTCACCCTTGGACTGCAAACCCGCAGGTACTGGCTGATTAGGCGGATTCGTTTGTATGTCATCAACCGTAATAATTTCAAAACGCTTGCAAGAAGAAAAATTCCAATCCGTGCCCGCACGCGTCGCGACACAGGCATCACCATTAGCATCCATGACACCTGATAGTGTGCGCGTGCCATAGGTGATGGTTAAACTACCGGTACGAATGGTGGCACGTTGACTAAACTCAATATTTAACAATTGCGAAACACGATCGCCGATTTGGCAAAACTGATTCATAACGTCTGTACCAAGAAACTCTCTTCCACCTTTGCCATTGAAAATTGTGGCGTCCCCGCCTTCGCAAAAGCCGCGCAACTGTACGCGCAATTGTGCAGTATCGATAGTGACACTGCTACCAGCTGTATTCTGAGCAGCAACTTCCCGATTCATGCACGCGGTTAAATCAGCGCTGGGAATATCGAATGACAAACGATCTTTGCCGGCAACCGCCTTGACGCCAGCGATAGCTTCGGCAATACACCCCGTCGTCTCGCTACCACCTGAGGGAGGATGGTGGTAAACAACCGTGCCAAGCGCATTAATACGTTTCGCCATATCGGTTTTTGCGACATCTACTACTTGTGTGGGCCTGACTATTTGAGCCGACGGTATAAATCCCTTCAAAAAACCCGCAGGCGCCGAACCTTGAGCACCAGCTTTGCCACCGGTAGTCTTCTCACTGGTCTTGCACCCGCCGAGCGTAACCAAGCCCATGAGCATGGTTGAAGCGATTAAATATGCTAGCAAACGCGTTGAAGTTGTCATCGTCATGACGGCGCTCCTCGATCAATGAAATAAGCTGCTAGTTTACACTATGCCTGCTCACAGAACGTCAAAAATTTAGACACTATCTTGGAGCTATACAGGTATATCCAGGCAAAAATCCGCACTCGAATCAAAAATAACTCAATATTTTCAAATAGTTATATAATTGTAAATTTATATCCAAAACTGGCGCAGGCCTTGCTCTGTCGATAAGACCACGATTGTATTGGTATGTTGTAGGACGGAAAACGAAATGCTTCGGTTGTTGCAGATCTCGAACTGGTTGCCAGGCAGCTTAACAAAGACAGCGCTAGCTTGCGTGGTTATATTCGCAGCAAGCGCATGCAATACAACCTCGCGCCCCAAAACCAACGGCAGAGCTTCCACAAAACCAACAACTCCGACCCAGGTCGGCACAGGTAATCCCAACGCCATCCAACATGTTAATTCCGCCTCAGGCGACGGCGATCCGGTCTTAGTATCAATCGCCGGCTGGAATAGCTGCGTGTCGACCGCCACCAATGCAACTCCCAATCCTTATGGCATGAACAATTACACCGGCTTCATGCAAATGAAGCAACGCATCGAGGCGGCGACCGGTCGCAAGACCCGTTTTGTCTTAAGTTGTTTTTCACCCAATATCAATTCTGTACGTTTTTACTCTTCGGCCGCACCAGACACTTTGCGCGAAGGCCCGATCTCACAGCTCTATGAAGAGATTACGCGCCAGGCACAAGAAGGCCGCGGTAGTGCGTACGTCAATGGACACTCATACGGCGGCTGGTTTGCGATGCAAGCAGCATTAAATGTTCCCGAGACTGTACGCATCGGCTTGCTTTCAACCATGGATGCCATTAGTCCGCATACTTGTGATGCCGAAACAATGAAAAATGTAGCGAACAACCTTTTGGAAGGTAAAATACCGCCGTCCGGACAAGGTTGTGGCACATCGCCCACTGATATTACCTCTGAACAGAAACAGCAAATCCGTCAGCGCGTCGGCTGGTGGCATAACTACTTCCAAGTTGATTTCTTTAATGTCTTGCATGCGACCGCAATTATGGAAGCCTCAGGAAATACGGAATATCGCTATCCGTTTCCTTCCAGTATCAATGGTCACATCAACATGGGATTAGACAATAAAGTCTGGGCTAATCTCGCCGATCGCATCGCAGCAGATATTCAAAACTCAGTAACGATCAGCAGCGTTAATCCGTAGAGCGGATTTTCTCTATTAGTGACGTTGTCGAAACACCTGGAACCAGCGCCACTGTCTCCACACTGCCTCCGTGCGCACGTACAATATCGCCACCGGCGATCTCATGCGCAGCGTAATCAGCACCCTTAATCAAAACATCCGGGATAATCGCCTCGATCAGACTAGCAGGTGTGTCCTCATCAAAAGCCACAACATAATCAACACAACCCAAAGCGGACAACACGCACGCACGATGCTTCAGCGTTTGAATAGGCCGATCTTTACCTTTAAGACGTTGCACAGAGGCATCTGTGTTTAAACCAACAATCAGAACATCACCGCGCAACTTGCAAGCTTCCAGATAAGTAATATGTCCCGCATGCATGAGATCAAAGCAGCCATTGGTGAAAACCACGCGTGACTGCCTGCGACCCGAGGTGCCGATTTGCGAGATCAACTGCGCTGCCGTCACAATTTTTTCTGCACTGTTTATCGACTGCACCGGCCTGCCGGAGGACGCGCGTTGCAATTCGTCTTCCAGTTCGGTACGCGTAATCGGCTGCGTTCCCCACTTCTCCACAACGCGTCCGGCGGCAAGATTGGCAAGCCGCATCGCCTCGG
>CAZZCU010000016.1:0-55257 GCA_964652825.1 uncultured Oligoflexales bacterium | reverse complement strand
CATGTCAGCCAATGACATGAGGCTTATGGGGCAACAGACAAGTAGAGCAGTTTTTAATATTTCAGGCGCTTTTGCAAATCCAGATCAGCGTCAACCATCATGTGCACCAGCTCCTTGAATGATGTCTTCGGCTTCCAGCCCAGCTCTTTTTTGGCTTTGCTGCAATCACCCATGAGTTGATCAACCTCGGCCGGACGCACAAAACGCTGATCAATCTCGACATAGTCGCGCCAATTCAAGTCGGCGCGCGCAAAAGCGATTTCGCAGAATTCCTGCACGGAATGACATTCGCCGGTAGCGATAACGTAATCAGTGGGTTGCTTTTGCTGCAGCATCATCCACATTGCCTCGACATAATCACCGGCGAAACCCCAATCCCGTTCGGATTCCAGATTGCCGAGATACAATTTCTTGGCTTTGCCGGTTTTGATTTTGGCGACGCCATCAGAGATTTTGCGCGTTACAAATTCCAGCCCGCGCCGTGGCGATTCATGATTGAAGAGAATGCCGGAAACCGCGAACATATTGTAGCTTTCGCGGTAATTAACGGTAATGAAGTGACCATAAGCCTTGGCGACGCCATAGGGACTGCGCGGATAAAACGGCGTGGTTTCGCGCTGCGGTACCTCGATGACTTTGCCGTACATCTCCGAGCTGCTTGCCTGGTAGAATTTGAGTTTGGGATTCACCGCGCGCACGGCTTCCAGCATTTTGGTAACGCCGATGGCGGTAAATTCGCCGGTAAGCACGGGTTGGCTCCAGCTGGTTGCCACAAATGATTGCGCCGCCAGATTGTAAACCTCGTCAGGCTCGGAGGCATCGAGTGCTTCAATCAAAGACAATTGATCATAGAGGTCGGCATGATGAATATGCAATTGATCTTGAATGTGTGCGATGCGATCAAAGTTCACACTACTTGATCTTCTGACAACGCCGTGTACCTCATAGCCTTTCTTTAGTAATAGCTCCGCGAGGTACGAGCCATCTTGTCCGGTTAGACCAGTGATCAATGCTTTTTTCATGAATAAAACTCCAACTCCTGAACTATGCCTGGCGGTTAACGGCCGCGAAGTTTTTCCCACATCAAGGTTTGTTTTGCCAGGTAATGGTATAAAAACTGACTTGAGGTTAATTTTGCCAACAAGCGCTGCATTTTTTCGGTGACTAAAGGATCATTCGTTGCCAAGACGGCACGATAGACGCCGCTGGCATCGACTACAACCAACGTGTCGTGCTGTGGGTTGCTGTTGCCGGGCGGCAGCAGAAAATTTTCTTTGGCATCGAGCGTGACGCTGCGCCAGCCTTCTGGCGTCGCCGTGAGTGTATGTGGTGAGCGCTGCATCACTATGAAATTGATCGGCTGCGGTGGCGTGTCTTCGGGGTCTTTGGGACGCAAAGCAACTTCGCTCCAGCTGAGCAAAGTTTTGGCGAGTTCAGCCTCGTTCGCGCACGGAGCGACACAGGCACGAAGTTGTAAGAGCACGGTAATGCGGCGGAGCGTGTCGCTGCGTGTGAACACGTTTTGACCATCGTCCAGCACGTAGGAGAAATCCGTGGCCGGGCCGAGCGGACGCAAATCAGCGGAGACATCCTGCGCGCGAATCCACCACAGATAAGCAACCAAAGATATGAGCACGCTACCAATCAAACCGGTGGTAATGGCGGCGCGCCGGTGTTTTGTTGACATTTCCGCTCCTCAGATCAGAGTTATGTTCTACTAAAAATACCTTGTCCGATCAACGCTTTGAGTGACAGTTTCGCTTTTCATTCGCGGTGTGCTCGTCTACAAATGTAATACGTGTTTCCCCGATATTGAGGTTAGGTCATGGGTTTTCGTAGGCTGGCGCTGCTATTTTTGGCGGCATTTACCGCAGACATCGCTCTGGCCGCGGGCGATGAGGCGGTGATGCCGGTTTTGCTTGGCCTGGTGGCAATCCTGTTTTCGGCAAAAGCGGGGGCGTTTGTCGTCCATAAGTTTGCTCAGCCGGGGGTTTTAGGGGAGTTGTTGGCCGGTGTTGTCATTGGCAATTTGGTGCTGCTCGGCCTGCCTCAGCTCGAATTCCTGAAAACTTCGGAAATATTTGCAGTTTTGGCTGGTTTGGGCGCGATTTTACTGCTGTTCGAGGTCGGACTGGAATCCGATTTGGCTGTGATGATGCGGGTTGGTCGCGAAGCGCTGATCGTGGCGATCGCCGGCATTCTGTTCCCGTCGGTGTTTGGCTACTATGTGAGTTCTTGGCTGGATCCCGCCAAGCCGCAGGCAGCGCATCTATTTGTTGGTGCCGTTCTCGCCGCGACGAGTATCGGCATCACGGCGCGGGTGCTCAAGGAGTTGAATAAAGTTCAGACACGCGAAGGCAAGATTATTCTTGGTGCGGCGGTGATTGATGACGTGCTGGGCTTGATTCTGCTGGCGGTGGTTTCCGGCATCGTCGTCGCAGCCAATGCTGGTCGCGATCTCGACGTGGCGCAGGTCGGTTGGATTACCTTCAAGGCGATCGGCTTTCTGGTGACAGCGCTGGTTATTGGTGTACGCCTAGCACCGAAGCTGTTCAAATTTGGTGGCCGCCTGGAAGGCGAGGGCGTCTTATTATTACTGTCCTTATTAGTATGTTTTATCCTGGCGTATCTATCAGGGGCAGTGGGACTGGCGCCGATCATCGGTGCTTTCGCTGCCGGTTTGATTATTGACGGCACATCATTTGAAAAGTTTTTCTCGCGACAACAGCAGTCGTTGTCGCTCGAAGAACAGTTATTGCCACTGTCGCGGTTTTTAGCGCCGGTATTTTTTGTCATGATGGGTGTTCAGGTTGATTTGCGACATTTTGTCGATCCGGCGGTCGTGAGTTTGGGCTTGGCGTTGACGCTGGCGGCCATCGTCGGCAAGTTGTTAAGCGGTATATTTATTTCAGGGAAAAACACCAACCGCTGGGCGATAGGTTTTGGGATGGTGCCGCGGGGAGAGGTCGGTTTGATTTTCGCGGCGATTGGTGCGCAACTGACATTGTTCGGTCAGCCGGTTATCAATGCGCAGCTATATTCGGCGGTGGTGTTTATGGTCATGGTGACAACCATGATTACGCCGCCGGCTTTACAAATGGTGTTTGGGTCCGACAAGTCGTTATCACGGCAAAAAAAGACGTAGGAGCAGATAATGGGAATTTGGACAGTTATCAGCATGATCGGCGTGGGGGCCGTGTGCACGAGCCTTGGTTGGTTTATTTCACGCCTGCGTTCCCAGCAGGAACGCGATCACCAGCGTATCGCCGCCGAAACCGAACTGGCAACGCTACGTGAGCGCCTGCAAAGCCGTGATATGCAATTAATGCAGCGGGAAAAAGAAGCGGTGGTCGCTGAACGTGATCATTCCGAGTTGACGGAGTTGCGCGTGCGTTATGAAGAGCAGGCGCGGATTATCAGCGAGAAGGATAATACGTTGCGTATGATCGAGCAGAAATTCAGCGATACCTTCAAGGCATTATCCGCCGAGGCGCTGCAATCAAGTAATCGCTCGTTTATCGATTTGGCGCAGAATGTTTTGGGGAAGTACATCGACGCTGCCAATCACTCAATGGAAAAAAAGGAAATGGCGTTGGCGGAAATGATTCAGCCGATCCGCGAATCCTTGTCAAAGTTCGATCATAAAATCCATGATCTGGAAAAAGCGCGGATAGGTGCTTACGAAGGTTTGTCGCAGCAGGTACGTTCGTTATTGGAAACGCAAAAGCAGTTGCGCGGTGAGACGGCGAATCTGGTTAAGGCATTGCGCACGCCGGGCGTGCGTGGTCGCTGGGGCGAGATTCAGCTTCGGCGCGTTGTTGAAATGGCCGGTATGCTTAATCACTGTGATTTCTACGAGCAACAAACCTCCAATTCGGAATTAGGATTGCGTCGTCCCGATGTCATCGTGCGACTACCGGGCGGGAAAAACGTCGTTGTTGATGCTAAAGTTCCTTTGCATGCTTATCTTGAGGCTCTGGATACCACCGATGAAGAGTTGCGGCTGGTGAAGATGCGCGATCACGCGGCGCAGGTGAAGCGTCATATTCAACAGCTCAGTCAAAAAGCATACTGGGATCAGTTTCAGCCGGCGCCGGAATTTGTCGTGCTCTTTTTGCCCGGCGAAACTTTCTTCAGCGCCGCGTTGGAGTATGATCCGTCGCTGATCGAAGCCGGGGTCGCCCAGCGGGTGATTCTAGCGACACCGACCACGCTTATCGCGCTGCTGAAAGCCGTGGCTTTCGGCTGGCGACAGGAAAGCCTGGAGAAGAATGCTAAAGAGATTAGCGATCTTGGTCGCGATATGTATCGTCGCATTGCCAGTATGGGTGGACATCTTGCTGATATGGGACGTTCGCTCGGAACAGCAGTGAATTGCTATAACAAGGCGGCGGCGAGCATGGAAAGTCGTGTTCTGGTGACAGCGCGTAAGTTTCGTGATCTGGAAGCCGGTGATGAAGATAAAGATATCGAAGTGCTCGGTGGTATAGAAACCATTCCGCGTGATTTGCAGGCGCCGGAGTTGCTTGGTGGCGAGCCGGAATCAACGCTTTAATTTTTCGTCGGATGAAATTTTTGCAGCGCGGCGACCAATGCCGCGTTTTCCGTCTTTGAACCGATCGTCATGCGCAAACAACCGGACATGCCTGGCGCGCCGGAAACATTGCGCACCAGAATTTCATGCGCGATTAGATGCTGATACGCCTGGCGAGCTAGCTCGTTGTTTGGCCAGCGCAGCAACAAGAAGTTCGCCTGTGAGGGTTTGACGCTACAACCGAGCTGCGTTTGTAGTTTGGCAATCTGCGCATAAACCTGATCGCGCTCTTGAATAGTCTCACGTACGGTCATGGCAAAGAAATCCTGCAGTTCCTTGTTCTCCAGGATTTCCATGGCGGCGACGATAGTGAACTGGTTGAGTAAATAAGGTAACCGGAATTTTTTGAGTTCGCTGATGAACGGCGCTGCCGCGACGACGTAGCCGAGTCTGACGCCGGCGGCGCTGAGCGTTTTGCTGAAGGTGCGTACCAGAATCAGATTGCCGAATTCAGCCAGCAGCGGCGTATATGGCTCGTCACTGAACTCGACATAAGCCTCGTCGGCGATAACTAGCAGCTGTGGATTTTGTTCGAGAAGTTTTCTCAATGTCGCGCGTGGTAGGGTATTCCCCACCGGATTGTTGGGTGAAGCAAAAATCAGCAGCGATCGGCCGGTAATTTTCGGCAGCAATTGTAAATCATATTCCAAATCATCATTGAGCGGCCATGTTTGATAGGCGATGCCTTCGCCGCGGCAATGTGATTCGTAAAGCGGAAACGACGGCGCCGCCACGATCACAGGTGTATCCAGACACTTGGACAAATTGGTTAACAATAAACTGATCAGAAAATTGGAGCCCGGTCCGGTCATGACGCAATCGGAAGGCAGACCAATATAGCGTGCGATTGCCTCAGTTAACGTGTCAACGAAGGCGGCGGGGTAGCGATTCCAGGCAATATCAGTCAAGCGCGTCGCGACGCGTTGCTTGAATTCGGGGCGCCAGTCCCAAGGACTTTCGTTTTGATCAAGTTTGATCCGAACATTTTCGGTGTCGATGCTATAGGCTTTGATATCTTTAAGCGCATCGAGGAACCACTCTTGTGTCCAGGCAGTGCTCATGGCGCGTGGAGTCACAGGCTGCGGTGTGTTCGTTGTTGATTTTGAATTGATCGTCATTTCAGGTTCCGTTGGCGGAGCTGATCGTAGATCACTACCGAAACAGCATTTGCCAAATTGATGCTACGTACACCAGGATGCAATATCGGTAGACTATAAAACATCTCCGGGTAACTTTGCCAGAATGTTTCTGGCAGACCGGCGGTTTCCTGGCCGAAGACGATTAATTCGGTATCGGTGGGAATCTCAGTATAATTGCGTTGGCCGCGCTTGGACAAGAAAGCGATACGCGGTGTCACGCGCGTCAACAAATCATGAATGTCATCGTGGATTTCCAGATCAAGAAACGGCCAGTAATCGAGGCCGGCTCGTTTAAGATTGCGATCATCCATGGAGAAGCCAAACGGTTTGATCAGATGAAGACGGCATTGTGTCGCCGCCGCCAGCCGGCCGATCGTGCCAGCGTTTTGCGGAATTTCAGGTCGATACAAACAGATTTGTGGATGACCAGGACGCATGCGTCAAGATGGGTCGTCTTCGACGTTTGTCGTCGAGCGTGCCGGTGGTGTCGCGTGTAGCTGTGTTTTGGCGAACCAGCGCCGCAATGTTATGATGCCGCAAAAATTGACGGCAAAATGTGCGATGATCGGCGGCCAAAGACTCTGAGTTTCGTTATACATCCAACCCAGCAATAAGCCGGCAAGCATCGCCCATAAACTCCAGGCGGAGATGCTGCCGTTGGGTCCTAAATGCAAAAGTCCAAACAAAATACTCGTCAGTGCCAGGCCGGCAAAAGGCTGTATGGCGCCACGAAACAACATCTCTTCGCCGAATGCGGAAATCAACGCCAGATAAAACGCCATCGGCACCGAAGTCCGACCAAGAACCTTCGCAATCATTTTTTTTAGTGAGCGATATGCCGGGAACCAGCCTTCAAACAGATAACTCAGCGTCAGCAAAACGCCGGCGCCCAAACCACCGATGGCCACCAGTTTGGCGAGAGCGATGCTTTGCATGGGAATGGCAAAGCTCAAATGAAAATTCCCATGTACATACTGCATGCCCAGGCTACCGATGCCGGCCATCAATAAATAGACA
Organism: uncultured Oligoflexales bacterium; assembly: GCA_964652825.1. Taxonomy (GTDB): domain Bacteria; phylum Bdellovibrionota_B; class Oligoflexia; order Oligoflexales; family CAZZCU01; genus CAZZCU01. The sequence continues at coordinate 48,507 of CAZZCU010000016.1, read as the reverse complement.
ATGGTCGATACCTGAAAGAGCGAGAAGTTAGCACCCTCCCGGCTGCTGCTGGAGGCTTGCTTGTCTGTCTGCATGTGGGCTCCCAAAAAGATCAGGCAAAAAAACCGCAGAGGCAGTACATGTATTAATGAAGCGGTGGCTATAGCTCAACCAAAATAATGGTAAAATGCCACTAGGATGCTTATGGAGGTAGGAATTGCGGAGTCTGGCGTTGATTTTATTGGTCTATCTTACGGCTTTGCCGTCGTTGACGCGGGCTGCTGGTGAATCAGAAGTTCTTCTTGGTTATATCGTCGGTGCCAAGGGCGTTAATTTTCATGTGATCTCAAACGGCTGTACCCAGGCCAAAGACTTTACTTTCATTCGCCAGATTGGTGATCCGGTCGGTGTGGAATTGATTCGTAAGATTCCCGACCTGTGCGAGCGCGATGTTCGCCAGGGCATGCAAATTTCCTTTACGTTTGCGGAAATGGAGCTAAGACCGGGCGCGCGGTTTACGATCGCAAACAAACTGCAAACGATTCATACCGTTCCGACAAAACCATAAGGCGATAGACGACACGTCTATCGCCTACGCGGCGTCAGAAGTCTTCTTCAGGAAGCTGAGATCAACGCCCTTTTGTTGAGCAATTGCGATAAAGTTGTCTTTATCGACGGCTTTAACAAAAGCGTCCTGCGGCGTGACAACCTTTTTCATAACCAGATTCATCAGCGCATCGTTCAAGACAACGTTACCATCGGCTTTTTGCGATTGCATCTGATTGGCGATCATATGGGTTTTACCTTCGCGAATCAGTGCGGCGATGGCTTTGCTAACCACCAGAACTTCCTGTGCCGCCGCGCGACCGCCGCCGATTTTTTTGAGCAAAGTCTGTGAGACCACACCCTTGAGCGACTCGGCCATCATCACGCGAATCTGCGCCTGTTGCTCGGATGGGAATTGATCCACGATACGATCGACTGTTGAGATGGCGGTGTTGGTATGCAGCGTGCCGAACACCAAGTGGCCGGTCTCGGCGGTCTCGATGGCGATTTCGACAGTTTCCAGATCGCGCATCTCACCGATCAATACGACATCCGGGTCTTCGCGCAGCGCCGCGCGTAATGCGCGTGCATAGGATTTGGTATGGCGATGTACTTCGCGTTGATTGACCAGACATTTTTGTTGTTGATGGACGAATTCGATCGGATCTTCGATGGTCAGAATATGGTCGCTGCGCGCTTTATTGATCAGATCGACCATTGCCGCCAATGTCGTTGATTTACCGCTACCGGTTGGACCGGTGACCAGCACCAGACCTTTGGTTAAAGTACAAAATTTGCGAATGGCATCGGACAAGCCGAGTTGATCGGCAGTCAGAACCTGGCTTGGAATCTGGCGCATCACCGCGCCAACACCGTTGCGGTCGCGATAAATATTGACACGGAAGCGAGCGGCGCCCGCGACTTCGTAGGCAAAGTCAGTATCCGAATCCTGATAAAACTCAATTTTGCTTGCTGGTGGCATAATCGGTAACAACAGCTCGCGCATGCGATCGATGCTGATCGGTTCGGAGCCGACGCGTTCGATTTCGCCATCGATGCGCATCGCCACCGGCTCGCCGGCAGTCAGGTGCAAATCGCTGGCCCGGCGCTTGACCATGTCACGCAGCAGCTCATTGATCGGGAACTCGACGCCGACTGGCGCGACTTTGCGCGGGTCGTCGCCAAAAGGAATATCGTAGTCCTGGTTGCTCTCCGCTGGAGCGGGAGCAGCGATGACCGGTGCTGGTGCGGCGGTCGGCACGGGTACAGGAGCCGGCGTGAATGCAGGCACGGCCGCGTCTGATACCGGTGCGGGCGTCGGGGGTGGTGGCGCCATTGCAAACAAAGCTTCGCCTGGTGCTGGTACATCGAGATTATCGCCATTTATGGGCGCGAGGTTGTCGGGGATAACGGCGGCATTGATGGCCGGCAGTGCTTTCAGCGACGAATGATCGGCGAGTTTGAACATACCCTGTGCGTTGATCTCGGGGGGTGATTCCGATACCGCCTCGGCTACTGGTGGTGGCGGTACCTCGGTAGCGCTTGGCGCATCAGCAACGGCGGGCATGGCCAGCATGTCTGGCGCGATTGGCTCGGGTTCAGGTATTGCCGCTGCTTCCACGGGAGCAGGTGTCGGTGCCGCGGGTGGTGGTGGCGGTGTGAACATATTTGGACTCACGGGAATAGAACGGGGCGGCGGCGCCGGCGGTGTTGTGGCTGTTGCCGCGGTCGAAGCGGCAGCAGGTGTGGCTTCCGGATTCACGGCAGCCCAGGCGGCTTCAAACATCGTATGACCGTCCGGAAGATAGAGTTTCAAGGTTGGTGTCGGACTTGGTTCGGCGATCAACAAAACATGACCAACGCCAACGACATTCATCACGCCTTTGGTCGGTTGCTGTTTGCGAATACTTTCCTGATCTTTTGGGAACAATGCCTGGTACAGCTGCCACATCGTATCGGCGGGGATCGCTCCGGCCTGGGTCAGTTGAATCGGGCCTTTTTGCGTCACCAGTGATGGCACGTTGTCAGCTTGCAGTTGCAGGCGCATGGCTTTTTGACTGACGGCTTCTTTGAGAACGCGTTTGAATAATTCCATGACCTTATCCTTGTCTTGTGTCCATCTTTGCAAGTCGTGGTTGCGACCTGGCCGCGGTCCTTTTCGTTTTTCTCGTACCGTTTTATCGGTGGCAAAGCCGGGAATCCTTAGCCCTTGCCAAGCCATTTGCGAAAAGCTATATTCCGCGCGCTCCCGCGGCTCCCGTTGTTTTTCTGTAATATACTGTAATAACTAAAAAATTTAGGTTATTTGTGTCAGCGATTAATTCCCAAAACGTTGCGGCGACGCCATTATCCAAGCGGCGTGTGCCCGAGATTCTGGCGCCGGCTGGTGGCCGGGCCCAGTTCCTGGCGGCATTACAGAGCGGCGCCGACGCGGTTTATCTGGGGTTGCCGTCGTTTAATGCGCGGGCGCGCGCCGATAATTTTTCGCTGGCTGATCTGCGGGAACTGCTACCGTTAGCACATGCCTTCGACATGAAAGTGCTGGTGACGTTTAATATCCTGCTGAAAGACGGCGAGCTTGCGCACGCTATCGAAACACTCGCCGAGCTCGAAGAGCTTGGTGTGCATGCCATCATTGTCCAGGACCTGGCGGTTGCGCGACTAGTGCGAAAATATTTTCCGTCTTTGCGTTTGCATGCGTCGACCCAGATGGCTGTGCACAATGTCTGGGGCGCTGAGCAGGCGCAGGCGTACGGTTTCAAACGCGTGGTTCTGGCGCGCGAATTGACGGCGCAGGAGTTGCGGCAGATGCGCGCGCATCCGGCACTTGAACATCTGGAGCTCGAAGCTTTTTGTCATGGCAGTCTTTGCTACAGCTACAGCGGCTTGTGTTTTTTTAGTGGCGCCGAAGACGCGCGCAGCGGAAATCGCGGCGAGTGCGCTTACACCTGCCGGCAGCCGTATAAAATCGTCAGCGAACCAGGACATGGTTTTTTATTTTCCATGCGTGATCTTGATACGTTGGCTTATCTCGATAAATTTGTTGGAGCTGGTATTGATTGCCTCAAAATTGAAGGTCGCAAGAAAGACGCGCAGTATGTCTCGACAGTGGTACGCGCTTATCGTGCCAGACTCAACGAGTTGATGCAGACTGATACGTTGCGGCCGGCGGCGCGGGCACTGGTGCAGGCTAATTTCAGCAATGATGATTTGGCGACTATACAAGCGGATTTGGCGGTGACCTTCCAAAGACGGCCGACGAGTTTTTTTCTGAAGAGTCGTTATCATGAAAATGTTATCGATCTCGATAATCCATCGCATCTGGGCTTGTTGGTTGGGACCGTGCAGGCTGTGAATGGTTCCATGATTACGTTGCGGACCGCAGCGCCGCTGACCAAATTTGATGGATTGAGAATCACGCCGCACCAAAAAATGTATCATGCGCGTCCACAACACGGCGAGACACTTGATACGACGCAACTAGAACAAATTAGCCGACGTTTCGCCAACGAGGATTTGCAGTTTTCGCTGCGGTTCATGTCGCTGCACGGTAAATCCGTGACGACGGTCCCGGCCGGCACTGTGGTGGATATCGATGTGGCGGTCGAGGCTGCGGACACGAACGGCATAGCAATCGGTGATGCTGTCTTCAAAGTCCGCTCGAATGATCTCAAGCAACGTGTGGAGAAAATCAGTACGCCGCCAGCGGCTTTTAATCTGAAAGATCTGATGGCGTTTAAGTTGGCCATCGATATCCGTGCCGATGATGATGCGTCGGAGTTGATCGTCGAGCTGCGCGGAGCGCGGCGGAACGGCAAGGAATTTATTCGTCGTCAGTATCGCCTGCCGCGCTTGCTGGCGGAGAAGCCATCATTATTGCAGCAAGATTTGCGCGCGTTGTTTGCGGTCTTTGGTGATGTTGGTTTTATCGCTGATTTATCGTTGCGGCAGGACGCGGAACAGTTCGCGAGCTGGTTTGTGCCCAAATCGTTACTCAAAGAGATCAAGCGCGAATTCGCGGCAGTACTACCGCAGCTTTATCACCAGCAGCGTGTTGCGGATGTGGCGGCGATCCGGCGAAACGTACTGGGTGAGGGGATAGCGCTTGGTACCGGACGACCGGATAAATCATCGGTTCAGTATGCAATAAAATTTGATCGTCTCGATTATCTGCCGACGTTGATCACGGCGTGCGAACAACATCCTGAGATTAACGAGTTGGTGTTTGAACCCAAACGGGCGTTCTTCAGCAGTGACGAACACAGGCTGAATCAATGGTTGCGTGACTTGGTCGAGCAAACGCGGACGGCGAAGATACACTTACGCCTAGCATTGCCGACGGTGTTACGTGCATGGGATGCGCCGTTGCTGAAAGTCTGGTTCACGGAAGCATACGCGTTGGGTGTGCGGCGTTTTGAGATTGGCAATATCGGTGGTCTGCAGTTGTTATCCGAGTGGGGTTTGCGCGGTCCCGAGGTGGATTTAAGTAGTGATTTTACTCTCTATAGTCTGAATCGCGAGGCAAGTGGCTTCTGGCGCGATCAGGGTCTGCGAACGATCACGACCTCGATTGAAGATGATCGCGAGAATTTGCACGATCATCTGCGGGCGTGGCCGGCGGACTGCGAGCCACAAGTGATCTTGTTTAAAGATACGCCGCTGTTTATCGCTGAGGCGTGTACGTTAACAGCGTTGCACAACGGCTGTCCTACCGCCAAAGTCTGCGGTTATCGCTCACTGGTCATCGAAAATCAGCAGGGCGAGCGTTTTCATGTCGCGCATGAGAGTTGTAAATCGATCGTGTATGGCGAGCAGGCGTTTTCCTGGTCGCAACATCAGCGCGAGTTTGTCGAGTTTGGTGTACGCAAGTTCCGCGTGGATTTTCTGACCCGCGTCTATACCGGTGCTCAACTCAACGATATCATCACAGCTTGTCTCACCGGAACGCCTGTGCCGGCAACGCATCCGGCGAACTACGAAAGGACGTTGTTATGACGGGACATGACCTGGAGCATTTGCGCGGACAGATGCGACGCATCGATGCCCGATTGTTGGAGCTGGTGGCGCGACGACAACAAGTCGCCAGTAAAATCGGTAGAATTAAAGCCAAGCGGAAACTACCTGTTGTTATCCGTGCGGTCGAGCAATCCGCGTTGGCTTCCAGCCGCGACTATGCCCGCAAACTTGGATTGCGTGAAGACACCGCCGATGAGTTGATGAAATTGTTGATGAAGTACGCTCGGAAAATTCAACGTGGTTAAAGATCGGCAACCGCCAAGGCTAGATCAATGCGGCCAAACGGCGCTGATACCTGAATCCCCTGAATACTGTTGCCCAACTGAGTGATCATCTCGCGCGCGATCTCGACGCCAACTTTTTTGGAATCTTCCGGTGTTGTCGGCTTGGTCATACGTTCCATGATTTGCGGTGGTATGACGACGCCGGGAACTTCGTTGTTCATGAATTGTGCGTTTCGATAACTGATTAACGGCCAGATGCCGGCGATAATCGGTATGCGAATTTTATGCTTATCGATGTGATCAAGAAAGCGCAGCAGCGCCGTGACATCAAACACCGGTTGGGTGATCGCCCACTCAGCGCCGGCTTCGACTTTGTAACAAAAGCGTTTCATCTCAAAGTCCAGATCGCGCGCCACCGGATTAACGCCGACGCCGATCGAGAGGGCGGTTGGTTCGCCAATGCTGCGACCGCCGAGATCGATACCGCCATTGAGGCGATGAACCATATTGGTCAGGCCGATGGCATCGACATCAAAAACGCCGGTTGCGTCCGGATAGCTTCCCAGTTTTGGTGGATCACCGGTCACCAACAACATATTTCGTAAACCGATCGCGTGCGCACCGAGCATGTCCGATTGCATGCCGAGCAGGTTGCGATCGCGACAGGTATAATGCAAAACCGTCTCGATACCTGCTTGTTGCTCGATCATCACCGCGGTGAGAATGGCGCTCATGCGGGCGCTGGCGCGCGGGCCATCCGGAATATTAATGGCATCGATACCGGCTTCTTTCAGCGAACGAGACTTGGCGATGATATCGCCTGCCCTCACACCGGCAGGTGGCAGAAGTTCGACCGAAGACACCGGTTCGCCGGCAGCGATTTTGCGTGACCATGCGGATTTTTGTGCTAACGGCAGGCGTTGAGCCTCGCTGACCGTGGTTTCGTTGCCGACTTCCACGCGCGGATTCTTGGGTTTCTCATTGGTGAGCATGGCGGTACGATGACGCATGGCGTTCGCCATGGCTTTGATATGATCAGGTGACGTTCCACAACAGCCACCGATGAATTGCACGCCGGCTTGCAAAAAGTTTTTGGCGAATTCCGCCATGTATTCCGGTGAACACATGTAAATCGATCGACCTTCGACGCGTTTGGGTAGGCCGGCATTCGGCTGAAAGCTGATCGGTTTTTGCGTGACCGAGCGAATTTTTTCGATAGCGGTCATCATCGGTTGTGGGCCTACCGAACAATTTAAGCCGAGAACATCGACTTGCCATTCGTCGAGTTTTTTCATCGCCCATTCAACCGGTGTCCCTGCTGGTAGTTTGCCGTCTGGATTAATCATCAGATGCGCGATGACCGGAATATTGGCATTAACTTCGCGGGCGGCAAGAATTGCTTGTTGTAGTTCGGTGATATCCGCAAAGGTCTCGAGACTGATAACGTCAACGCCACCTTCCACCAGTGCGTGGATTTGTTCGCGAAAGGCTGCTTTGGCCTCGGCAAAGGATGTTGGTCCCCACGGTTCAATGCGCACCCCTAACGGACCAACGGCGCCGGCAACGAAACCATCTTGCTTGGTAATGGCGCGCGCCAGGAGTGCCGCCTGGAGATTGATGTCGTGCACGCGATCCTGCAGATTGTGGCCGATCAATTTGAAACGATTGGCGCCCCAGCTGTTAGTGGAGAGCACCTGGGCTCCGGCCTTGAAATACTCACGATGTAGTTCGGAAACCAGACTGGGGTTGCTAAGATTAGCGTCTTCAAAACAACGGTTGATGAAGATGCCTTTGTTATAAAGTTCGGTACCAGTGGCACCGTCGAATAATAAAGGGTCGCCGCTGCTGATAATATCGCGAAAACCACGCACGCGCTGTTATACCTCGCCAAGCTCCTAGGATATCAGACACAAACGCCGATCCTACTACGTTGCCGGGTACTGACAAGGGAAATTTGAGTTAGTGGCGTCGCAGGTAAGAGTAAAAAAGCGGTAGCGAGAAGATGATCGATAATAACGCGGCTTGGGGAAATCCAGATTTGCTGGTGTTATTACCAGTGGCGATGGTGCCGCAGCCGGCGGTCAGACGATTCTTTTTAGCGGAAGTTTTACCACCGGTGTCGCCGTTAGCGGCGGTAGCATCGGCGCTTGCCAGGCGGGTGTGACGAATCTCGGCGGTACTGCCATTGAGAAAGGCGCCCACATAATCGGCCTTGGTGCCGGCATTGGTGATGCGTGAGTTGGTCTTGTAGTTGATTTTTATACCGCCCCAGTTAACTGCCAGAATGGTCAGCGTGTCACGATCGATGAGCGCCGAACCGCTGGAGCCATGTTCGAGGTCACAGGTGTGTTGCAGGCTGAACGGCAAGGTTGAATCCAGATACCATTCACTTTGCGGGAAATCACCCGAGGTCTGGCAATTGGCGGCAGTGACGGCGGCCACCGGCAGACGAATGGGCGGTGTGCCGTGAGCAATATAATTTTGCGCGACGTCAGGGAAATGCACGACGATTGCGTCGCGGTCGGCGGCGATGTCCGCATCCGGCCAGACACCAAGCGGCTTGTACTGTGTCGGCACCGTGCCAGTCACGGTGAATACCGCCAGATCACCGGTCACATCGGATCGCAGCGAAGCCTGGGTGCATTTGAGAACGGTGGCGTTTTTGGTATTACCGGCAATGAAGCCCAAATACACCGAGGTGTTGACGCAGGCCTCGGCTAAAGGTTCGGCTTTGACGTCACCGTGTTCGTCGATGTTGGCAAAGCAGTGATGATTGGTAAGTACACGTGGAGATTGCGTTGTATCATTGTCTGCCGGCGCGACGAGCGTACCTGAACAAAGTTTGCGACCGCCACCCGTTAGCGCCGTCGAAATCAGTACGGCGGCATTTTTGATCGCTTCCGGTACTTCAGCTTCGCCGTGATCTTCGATTTTGCGGATATCATCACTATTACCGAGAATGAAGGCGGTAGTGGAAATATTGGCCAGCGGTTTACAGGCGATCGTTCCTAAGCTGATGAGTGCGAGGAAGCATGATCGTAAAGATGAAGATGAGTGCCTGCAAATCACGGTGCTGGTTCCTCGTTTTCCATGCCGGTCATCATCGCTTCGGCATCCTGCTTATCATCGGCGGACCGCGGCGCAGCGTTATGATCATCAGATTCGGATGCCATCTTCGTTGTGCTAGGACGATCGATTTCGGCTTCCAGTCCGCGTAGCATGGTGCTGGCGCGTTGCTTGAGTACGCGATCAGCACCGCTGACGTTAGCGTCGGTCAAAATAATTTTGAGATTTTTAATGGCGGTCTGTTTATCATTATACCCGTATTTCGCAACCAAAGCTAAGCGGTAGATCGCCTCGGCGTTTTTGGGATGTTTGGCCAGAACTTGGTTGAAGCGGTTTTCCGCGCCACGGTGATTGCCCGAGCGCGCCATGGCAATGCCCGAGCCCATCAGAGCTTCTTTGCAGTCGCCGCAGCGTATGCGTGTGATATCCAAAGTACTGGCGGCGGCTTGGGCATTTCCTAATTCCAGCTGCAAATAGCCGAGATTCAAGCCGGCTGCAATCTCGGTAGAGGAATTGCTGAGTGCTTGTTCAAAGAATTTGACGGCGGTCTCGAAGTCCTCGACGCGGTTCTGCGAACGCAACATCACGGCGATACCACGGATATTGGCAGCGATAGCGGTGCCGGGATGGTGGGTATCGATCAGCTTGGCATAAAACTCGGCTAGTTCGTATTTGCGCTGCAAGACCAGACTGGTCGCGAGAACCCGGAAACCGGCAAGATCGTTTGGATGCTTTTTCAGGATTTGTCTGGCTTCGGTTTCCGCGACTGCTGCTTCGCCAGCACCAAGCGCGGCATACATTCTGGAGCGATCGTCTTTGGCAGTCTCGCGCATATCAATCCAAGCTTTGCGATTAAGGCGCGAAATAACGGCGGTGGTGCGACCGGTTTGCTGTACGACCTCACCGGCGGCGCTGGTGGCGGCCGGTCCATGTTTGTCATCGGAGCGGGCGAAGGCGTTTTTCGCCGAAGCAAAAAAATCTTTTGTGGTTGCGCAGCCGCTAAGCATTATTAGTAGTGATAGAGAGAACGACCAGGTTGTGACGGATAATTGCATGGTTATTCCTCCACCGAGACATTGGTGGTAACGGGCGACCATTGGATATAGCTATTGCCGGTTTCGCCAGCGATACGATCAAAGGTCCAGTCGGACGTGTTGTTCCAAAGAATCTGGGTCGTCCAGTCGGGCGACGTGCGACCGGCGGTGGCGGCAGCCAACGCGCGTTCGTCGGATGACTCGGCAACTTTGAGAAGCGCATTCACCAGCTCACGTTTGCGGGCTTTAAAGCGGTTGACCGTGGCTTCGTCCAATGTCTCGGCGATACTCAGGTCCTCGATGTTACCGAGCATGTCTTCCGCCATGCGGGCGAGATGATGCATGGCCGGTGCGCAGAATGTGGTTTTGCCAGCGGCGCAAACCTGCTCATAGCCGCGTTGTGCACGCGCGAAAATTGCTTGTTTTTCGCCGAGGGTTTTGAATGGATCGCGCAAGCCTAAATTGAAGAATTCTGCTGTTGCGGTTTTGCCATTGCGCTGCGCTTGCAGAAAACGGACTTCGCCGAGGACATCCTGAAGACCTTCGGAGGTATCAGCAATTTTTTCGAGTTGAGCTTCCAAGGTGGCAAGAGCTTTGTAGTTTTTCGAGTTTTCCAGGAAACGCGCCCTGACCGCGTAAGCCGATACCTTGTCGGCGTCAGCGACCGGCATTTTCAAAATACGTTCGGCGATGGTGTTAGCGCGTTCCGGACTGCCGTGGCGGTTTTCGATATCCAGAATCGCGAGTGCCGCCGTCAAGGCAAGTTCGCGGTCAACGTTTCGTGCCGACATTTGTTCACGATAAACAGTAATGGCCTGCGCGTATAACGCCCGACCCATATAAAGATCAGCCAACGTCATGCGTACCTGCGGTGCTTGTTTATCGGTGCCGAAGCGGGTGATGAAAGCCTGATAAAAATAAATCGCCTGTTCTTCAGCCGCCATGGCGATCGCCCATTCACCGCCATTAAGCAGACCGTTGCGTAGGTACGGACTGCTGGGATACTCGTTGGCCAAGGCCATTAATATATCCAGAGCTTCGACATGTTTGGCGTCGCCGCGGTAGGCATGCGCGAGAGTGTACAAGGCTTCGGCGCGGCGTCCGTCTTTGCGGAAACTAGCGGTAAACTCTTTGAGTTTGGCGGCGGCCTTGGCAAACTCCTGATTTGCATGTGCCTGCTTGCCGCCTTCAAACAGCGCAAGAGCCAGCAGGGAGTTCAAGGTCAGCGGTTGGCGCTGGAAGCGCGCTGGTATGTTTTTGCTAATGCTGAGACGGCTCAAACTCTCTAAATCGTCCCAGCGTTTTGCACGTTGATAAGCAGTGAGCATGTAGCCGGTGGCGAGGGCGGCGTCGGTGCCGCGCGTGGATTTGTTCAAGCTCGTCATCCAAAGATCAAAGGCGGCTTGTGGCTCGCCAAGTGCGATTTCGAGCCAGCCGACTTGGGCAGCGACTGGCCAGTTGATTTGTTGCGTGTGCAGTTCGTTAAGTTTCTTGTAGGTTTCCAATAAGCTCAGACGATCATTACGGCTACCGTTTTTAAAACCGTCCCAGGGTGCAGTCGCGGGCCAGTTGGCTAGAACCGCTTGGGAGTTGATGGCTTTGCGCAAATAGGTGCCGGTTCGGTTTGACTTGCTGTTGAGCGCGAGATCAAGATAAATCGCTGATGCTTTGCGATGATTGGGCACCAACGCGTAAATATCGGCTTGTTGCTCTTGGGCGTTTTGCAGTTGCGCACCTTCGCTTAGTGTTTCGATGTGACGCTGGAGCATGGCGATGGCACGTTGGCGTTGGACGGTCGTGGCTTTCGTGGACTTGGCGAGTTGGGTTTCGCGGCTGATGAGGCTCGCATAGCGGGTGGCGACGAATTTAGCCATTGCGGCGTTCTCACCATCGCTGTCCGTGTATTTTTGGCGCAAGCGCAGCAACAATTGTTCATAAGCTTTGGGGTCGCTGGTTTTTTGATATTCGCTATTACGAATATCCACCAGGCGACGTTCAAAGTTACTTGCGCGCGGTTCCGCTTCAAATTGCTTAATCAGACGAGTGTAGGTGGCAGCAGCTTCGCGAAATTTTCCGGCTTGCCATTGTGTAATGGCGACGCGTTCAGAGGCGCGCTGCAAGGTATGATTGGCGACGATTTTCTCTACAGCGTTCAGTCTTGGCAATAGCTGACGAAGAGCGGCGATATGTTGCGGACGATTTTTATCCGGCTGCGTCTCAACAGCGTGAACCAAAGTCATTAGCTTGACTTTACGTTGTAAGACAGCAGGTAGATTCTGTTGCTTTTGCAGATGCGTGATCGCGTTGGCTCGGCTTTGGCCGCCACGTAGAAATTGTTTGCTGGTATTTTGATAGTTGAGACGTGCTTGTTCTTGCGCTGATAACTTTTTTTTGCCGGTGGTTGTGACTATTGTCTCGTCTTTAAAAGCAGCCTCCAGCATGGCGGCATTAGCGCGATCGAATGTCGACGGAATAATCGGCGTTGTTGTCGCGGCCGCCGTTGGTGCGAAGATTAAAAAATAGATGCCGGCGACGACGGTTAACAGCTTGTTACCGGAGCGTCGCGAAGCAATTGTTGATTTATCATTGCGGGCGATCACGTTCGTTCTCCTTGGCACGTGAGGTATCGCATTAACTGGAGCTGATATCGGTTACTCATACGCTAGCGTTACGAGCAAAATTCATACTCGGCAATGTTTCGGCTTTGCTTTAGCTAATCCATTAAAATTACTTGCGATTCATCAGGGCCGGCGTTGGGGTTTCTGTAGCAGGTTAGGGAGATGTCAAATCTTTAGTCAGGTCGGATGGAAAAAGAATAAAGAATTTCAGAAACCTACCGATCCGCAGAACCAGGAAGTGAGGACTATGGCAAACGAACTTCAGATAAAGAACACCGTTGTTTATACCACCCGGCCCGATGTCTTGGATGCACTTCGGCAGGAACTTAAGGCCGTTGGCTTTGACTCGGATCATATTAAAGTTCCCGCTACTGCCGTGGATTGCCTGACGGAACTTGAAGCACTGCCACAGGCATTGATCGTTTTGGACTGGGAGGCTGGTGCTCCCGATGTTTTGAAAATTCTCGCCGCCAACTTGAAACGGCATAAAATTGATGCGCGTCCGGTGTTTCTGATCGCTGCAAAAGTTGATGCGAAGATTGTCGCGGCGGGGACCGAATACGGAGTCGCTCAGGTCCATGTCGGCGAAATATCGCGTGATCGTATCAAGACCTCGATTCAAATGATCATGGGCGCGATCAAGAAAGTGCAGCCGATTCGTGATGCTCTGATCGAAGTCGCGCAGCTGCGGGAAAATAATGACTGGACGGCCGCGACCACCAAACTCGAAGAATTAACGCAGGCGAATACCGGTAACTTGCGCCTGACGGCTGAGTTGGCCGAAAATTATATGCAGGCCAGTCAGTGGGAAAAAGCTCTGACGCTGCTGGAAAGCATCTCGACGGCGGCTGCGGAGTATCCACGGGCATTGCATCTGTTGGGACGTTGTCTGATGAAACTTGGACGCAGCGAAGAAGCGGCGAAAATTTTGCAGCAGGCTAAGATCATCAATCCGTTCAATGTTGAGCGTTTGCTTGATTTGGGTGATGTACTGGTAAGCATGGATAAAGCGGAAGAAGCGCGGGAAAATTTTGACGAAGCGTTGCAATTTGCGCCCGGCTCGGCAGCAGCGAAAAAAGGTCTGGGTGCTTGTAAATTGCTGGAGGGCGATATTAACGAGGCTCTGGAAATTCTCAATGAAATCTCCAGTGGTCACGAGCTGGCATCGGTTTTTAATACCGCAGCCGTGGTTTCGATCCGCAATAGTCGTTTTGATGAGGGTATGAAGCTATATGAAGCGGCGGTGAAAGCCGTCGAGAAACATCCGGTTGTCATGTCGCGACTTTATTACAACATGGGTATTGGTTTTCATCGTTGGGAGCGGCCGGAAGAGGCGCTACAGTGTTTTCGACAGGCGGTGACACTCGATCCGGAATTTAAAAACGCCAAATTTAACGCCGACGTGTTAAGTCGCAACACCCCGGCGGCAGCTAAACCTGCCACTGAGACCGCGTCGCCTGCAAAGACAACAGCTACCGAGACGGCAGCAACGACCTCACTTGAGATCATTGGCGAAGATCAGCCTGGCGACAAAGAAATAGTTGCCGGTGAATTTGACGAAGATCTCACGGATAAAACCAATCTCGACCTTAAAGTGGCGTAAAACTCAAAGCGCTCCACGGATCAATGCTAATAATTGCTGAATTTGCTCATCAGAAAGTTTGCCGTCGTGATGAAATAACAACTTGCCGGTTTTATCAAATAGCATGACCACGCTGGCATGGTCGGCAACGCCCCAGGTTTTGACGAGCGTTTTCTTCAGATCTTTTACATAAATAGTGTTGGGAAATTCTTTCTGTTTCTCGGCCAGATTTTTATTGATCAAAACATTCGGCACCCAGGTTGCGGCCATGTTGATGATGGCGCAGGAACCAAACTTGGCGAGATCAAATGCCGCATTTTTTAATGCTTGCGAGGTGTGCTCGTTGGTCTCTTTCTCGTCAGGATCGACATAGAACAAAATATGCACTTTGCCCTGGAGTTCTTGGCTGCTCCAGTCGCTGCCATTGACGCGGCCGCCGTCATCACCCGAGAGAGTAATCTTTGGCAACAGCGTGTTGATTTGCGGCTTGCGCGGCTGATCATTCGCGGCAAGCACAACTGTCGTACTGCCGATAACAAAAATCAGCCAAGGCATGACAGTCGCTAAAAATTCGATGCCACACCGTCGACTCATGACTATGACTTGCCTCCGCATATTTTATTTATCGCAAAGCAGCGGCAGGGAACCATCGCTGGTATTTGGGAATTTTCCCTGCAAAGCACTTTTTAAACATGTCGCGACCTTAAACGGCCCCTGGTCATCCAGACGTGTAAAACTGTTGCGGGTTAAACCGCGAAAAGCATTTACACCGACCACGGTGGTAAAAATATGCTGGCGGTCCTGGCGATTTTTGGAGCTGCGGGTATCAAGAAAGATCGGGCCGCCTGAGTCGCCGTTACAAAAGCGGATTTGTTGCTCGCGAATCTGACCCTGGCCAAACTCCAGGACGCTACCATTTACAGCCAGCACGGTGGTGGCCGCCCACATCAGTCGTCTTTGCTTCAAGCCATCATCGTCAAGATCGTCTTCGGCGATCATGATTGTTGGATCACTGAACGGATCATTCTCACAACCGTAGCCGCCCGCGACAATATTTGTATTGGGGCCGATACTTGCGGGACGCACGTTGGCACTGGGAATACTAGGTGTCCGTTGATTGACCACGATTAACGCCAGATCAACGATTTTGGCAAATTGGTTGCTGGCAATCCCGCGACCACCGCCCGCATTGATGGCGGCGGCATAGCTGGGATGAATATAAGTATTGCTGACGTTCACCGGGTGATCAGCGGCGTTGCCGATTAACACGCCGTGTTTAAGCACCAAGGTGCTGCCAGCGGAAAAATCGTCTTCTAACATCATCAGGTTGTCATCGGTCACGCAATGAGCGGCAGTCAAAAAGGCGTTGTCACCGACCTTGACGGCGGTACAGCCGGGAATATAGACAGTGGCAGGAAAATTCTCGGCCGTGGCTTTCTCGCCGCCAATCAGATGCAGGGTTGTTTCGCCAGACGTCGTGCGGCAGCCGCCGATGACGACCGCCAGGGCTACCCATAGCCAGGCGGCTGTCGCCAGGAGATTGGGGCTACGGTCAAGAGAAGAAGAATTTGACATGCGGTACCTCGGCGCGTCGTTATGATTTATGACAATATATTAATTCGGGGACAGTCGTGTGTCCCCATAATAGTTGACGAATATGCCGCGGCGTATGCTAAATAGAAGGGTAGCGCCGTGTCGTGTTTGTGCGCGATTGAGGTATAACATGTCGTTTTTATTGAAAATATCGGTTGTTTTGTTCATGCTTGCCACTTTGGATGGTTGTGGCTGGGGTCAGCGTGAGAACGCTGGTGGCGCCGGTAGTGGTGGTGAGACGTTATCACTGCAGCTGCAGCGCGACCCAAGTCCGGTGTTTGCGCGTCGTCAGGATTGTGAAGCGATCATTCGTCGGCTGGCGAGCAAGTGTGTAGGCGCCGATTGCGAAGCTGTGATTTACGGACGCATCAGTGATTGTAGCTCGCGCGATTGTCGTGCTCTGATTCAGCGTTCATCCGGTATGTGCGAAACAGATGATTGTCGTGCCGTTGTCGATCACGATCAGTCTTATTGTGTGAGCAATAATTGTCGCGCGGTTGTGAATCGACAATTTGCTCAGTGTCGTTAATTTCGAGTTTCGGGGACAGTCGTGTGTCCCCATAATTGTCCCATAATTCGGAGGGAGCATGGCAAGTGATATCGATTCGGTTGTGATCAGCCGCAAAGTCGATGGCAGCTGGCAGGCATTGCATGTGCCGTCCGGTAAAGTCGCGCATGGTTTGACTGCCGATGAGGCGCGCCAGGAAATGCGCAAAGTCTTAGGCATGGATGATGATGGTAGCTTTGCCGAGCCGGCGACCAGTGATCAGTTTTCCGGTGATGCCAAAGACATCGCGCTCTATCTCGAAGGTACGGTGTCGGAGATGCTGGCGGCGCACTCCGGCTTCGCGCGTCTCGATGCTTATGCCGATGGTGTTGCGCACGTACGGCTGGGCGGTGGCTGTAGCGGATGTCCGTCGTCGACGCTGACGCTGGTACAAGGTGTGAAAACCATGTTGCAGGAACGGTTCGGCGACGAAAAAGTCATTGATGTCGCGCCGGTTTATTAAAGCTTACAGCGCCGGAAATCGATCTGGAAAACGCTCGCGCATCATTTCATAGATCATCTCAAAGATATCCTCAACATTCGGCTTGGAGTAGTAGTCGCCGTCCGATGCGTAAGCGCCGCGATGGGCTTTTGCACTAAGTGTTCGCGGTGGTGCATCCAAAAACTCATATGCACGCTGGCGTTCGATAATGTCTTGCAGCATATAAGCACTGGCGCCACCCGGCACGTCTTCGTCGAGGCAGAGTAAGGCGTTGGTTTTCTCGACGGAAGCCGCAATCATGTTGAAGCGGTCAAAGGGCAACAGACAACGTGCGTCAATAATCTCAACACTGATCCCGATTTCCGCCAGCAGTTTGCACGCTTCTTCCGCCAGGCGTACGCAGGCGCCATAGGTTACCAGCGTGATGTCATTCCCGCTTTGGATGATTTCCGGAACGCCGAGCGGTACGCGAATATCGGTAAGATTCACCGGCAGGTCTTCTTTAACGCGATAGCCGTTCAGAACTTCGATAACCAGGCCGGGATCGTCGCCTTCGAGCAGAGTGTTATAAAAACCCGCCGCCTGTACCATGTTGCGTGGTACGCAGACATGCACGCCACGGATGCCGTTGATAATCATGCCCATCGGCGAGCCCGTGTGCCATATGCCTTCCAGGCGATGTCCACGCGTTAGAACAATCACTGGTGCGATCTGTTGGCCGACAGTACGGTAATGCAAACTTGCCAAGTCATCGGACATGGTTTGAAAGGCATAGAGCAGGTAATCGAGGTATTGGATTTCGACCACCGGTCGCAAACCACGCATGGCCGCGCCGATTCCCTGACCGAGAATCGTTGCTTCGCGAATACCGGTATCGGTAACGCGTAATTCGCCATACTTTTCGTTCATGCCCTCAAACTCGGCGTTCACGCCGCCGAGTTTGCCGACATCTTCACCGATCACGAATAAACGCGGATTCTTTGCCAGTAAATTATCGAACAACTTTTGGATAACTTGTCGTCCGTCGACACGTTGGGGTTTGTCGCCGTACTCGGCAGCGATTTCCTGCACACGTAAAGGGGAACGCGTCGATTCGGAGAGCAAATGCGAGCTGTAACGCGCCTGATTCTCCTGTTGCATATGAAAGACAAAATCACGCAACGTGCTTTTCGCGGTACCGCTATTCTCGCTACGCAGGTGCAACAATACGCGTCGCGCCGCTGCGTGAATGCTGCGACGATTGAGCACCGGCAGACGTTGTACTTCGCGGGCCGTCGTTGCAACGATTTCCGCTGCTGTGCTCGTACCCAATTCACTCTGGAGATTGCTGAACAGTGCCAGAAGTTGTGCGCGGTCTTTCTCGATCGGTGCGAGGTACTCATCCCATGCCGCTTGGCGCAAGGCTTCAACTTCGATTTTGGTCTGCTGTTCCAACGCGTCCAGTGCTTCGGCATTGGCGATGCCTTCTTGAATCATCCAGCCGCGCATGCGACTCAGGCAATCAAACTGCTCTTCAAATTTCAGGCGCTCGGCGTCTTTGTAACGTTCATGACTGCCGCTGGTTGAATGACCCTGCGGCTGCGCGATTTCGATCACGTGGAAAACACAAGGCACATGCTCGCGCCGACATTTATCGATCCCTTTGCGATAGGTTTCGCATAGCGCCTGATAATCCCAGCCCTTCACGACATAAATATCGATGCCTGGTGATTTTTCATGATGTTGAAAACCTTTGATGACTTCGGAAATCGAACCTTTAGTGGTTTGGTAGGAATTCGGCACGGAAATACCATAACCGTCATCCCAGATGGAAATGGCCATCGGGACTTGCAGCACGCCGGCGGCATTCAAGGTTTCCCAGAAGATACCTTCGCTGGTGCTGGCGTTACCGATGGTGCCGAATGCGACTTCATTGCCTTTGTGGGAGAATTCATCCCATTTATGTAGTGCTGGATTTTGTCGATACAACTTCGATGCATACGCTAGCCCAAGCAAGCGCGCCATTTGGCCGCCGGTCGGCGAGATGTCGGCCGCCGAGTTGTAAAGCTCGGTTTGATTGAGCCACTGACCATCGGCATCAATGTAGCGGGTTGCGAAGTGACTGTTCATTTGTCGCCCGCCGGAGGCTGGTTCGTGCTGCAAATCACTGTCAGCATACAGTTGTGCGAAGAATTTTTTGACGTCGGAGGCGCCGATCGCAAACATGAAGGTTTGGTCGCGATAATAACCCGAGCGCCAGTCGCCCGGTCGAAACGCTTTGGCCATGGCTAGTTGAGAGATTTCCTTGCCGTCGCCGAAAATCCCGAACTTGGCTTTGCCGGTCAAGACTTCGCGGCGACCAATAATGCTTGCCTGCCGGCTGATCAATGCCAGACGATAATCAGCAAGCGTGTCTTCCTGGGGTTTCGCAACGACGCGTAAATTATTTTTCGGTGTGGTTTTAGAGGCCATACGCCGGCTCCTTATTTATCAACGAGAGCGATAACGGTGACGCCATCGCCGCCTTCCTCAGCCATTCCCGGCCGAAACCGAATAGCATACGGACTGTTTTTTTCCAGCTGAGCACGTAAGGTGGTTTTCAGCTTGTCGGTTCCATGACCATGCACAATCAAGACGATACTTTCTCCGCGCATCACGGCCTGATCGATGAATTGCCACATCTTGCTGGTTGCCGCGTCAGCGTCAAGACCGCGTAGATCAACCGTGTTCGTTGGCGTTTGTATCACAAAGGGAATGCTATCGTCAGTGGTCGCTTTACGCGGGGCGGGAGTTTTTGTTGCCGGGCGTGGTGCAGGCTTGGCGCTGACCGTTTCCAGAATCCGTAGATTATCGACGGCAGTGCGGAGTTTGACCGATCCCGATTGAACTTCGATCGGATCATCGTGGCTTAAACCCAGCTTGGTGATAACACCCTTTTTGCCCAAGGATGAGACGTAGATTTCGTCGCCTTTGCGCAGGTCGGTAAAAACCGCTTCTTTGCCGGGCGCCGTGGACCCGGCGCTACCGGTGGCCTCGAGATCATGAATGCTGCCCGAGAGTTTTTCGAGAGTTTTGTCGGCGGCATGCTTGCTGTCCAGCAACTGTCGTCGGAGGCCCTCGATATCGCCGTCACCATGCTGTGCTTGCTTAAGAACACTGCGCATGTCTTTCACATTGGATTCAAACTCGATACGTAGTGCTTCGACCTCGGCTTCGTACTTCGCTGCCAGTTTGGCGGCGGCTTTTTTGCGAGTTTCTTCGAGTGCCAGGCGTTCTTCCTGCCAGCGCGCTTGTGCTTCCTCGGCGGCGAGCTTGGCTTGTTGGAGTTCATCTTTATTCAGTTGTGCTTCTTCGCGTGCCTGCATCAGTTGCGACACGGCTTCATCCAGCGCGGTCGCCGCACTGCCGCGCAGTTTCTTGGCGCGGCGTATGACTTCGATCGGAAAGCCCATCTGCTCGGCGACTTCTAGACCATAGCTTTGACCAGGTACGTCGAGGATCAGTTTGTACGTCGGTTTCAGCGACTTGGTGGAGAATTCCATTGAGCCGTTGCGGAATTGCCGGTTGGTGACCGCCAGGCTTTTAAGATTATCAAAGTGCGTGGTGGTCAGACAAAACGTGTTGCGTCCTGCCAGGCTTTCGAGAATTGCTTGTGCTAGCGCGCCACCGGTTTGCGGTTCTGTTCCGACCGCTAATTCGTCTAACAAAACAAGATCGTGATCCGAGGCGTTTTCGACGATTGGTTTCAAGCCAAAGACATGGCCGGAGAAAGTCGAAAGATTGGCTGACAAATTCTGGGCGTCGCCCATTTCGATCAACACGCGGTCAAAGACAAACATCTGCGACTGTGCCGCGGCAGGGACCAGCAAACCGGCTTTGGCCATCAAATGCAGCAGTCCCACGGTTTTCATAACCACGGTTTTACCGCCGGCGTTAGGGCCGGAAATAATCAGGCAGACTTGTGGCGATTTGAGTTGGATCGTGTTGGCAACCGGTGGTTTCTTGTCGGCGCTGCGCAATAATGGATGTCGTGCATCGATGAGATTCAGGATCGGTGTTGTTGACAGCTGCACGGCGACCGCGTCGAGTTCTTGCGCCAGTTGCGCCTGCGCGCTGAGAAAGTCGAGTTCGATCAATTTCTCGTAGTTGATCGTCAGTGGTTCGAGTTCTTCGGCGATTTTCATCGATAGTTCGCGGAAGATACGCATGATCTCGATTTTTTCCGACAACTCCAATTCCAGCAATTGCTCGTTCAAGCTCGCGATTGCCAGCGGCTCCATGAACAGCGTCTGGCCGCTGTCCGAGGTATCATAAATAAAACCTTTGATGCGTCCGCGTCCATCGACGCGAATCGGGATCACATAACGTTCCGAACGGATCGTGAAAAAAGTATCCTGTAAATACTGTTCCACTTCTGGCGTTGTCATGATTTGTTTGAGCTGGTTCTCGATGCGCCGTCGCAGCGTGACTTTGGAGGCACGCAGCGCCTGCAATTGTGGCGAGGCGGTGTCCAGGAGCGTGCCATCCGGGGCAATCGTTATCTCGATCGCCTGACTGAGCTTGGGCAAAGGATAAAAGTTGGCGCGAAAATGCTTGAGCGGCGTACAGCGCTCGGCGAAATCACCGCAAAAGATGTGGGTGTGTTTGGTCGCATTCAGCAGCTGGGCGATGGCGCGGAATAAATCGCCGCTAAGAATCTGGCCCACACGCACGGCCCGCAGTACCGGCTCCATGTCCTGCAGCTCGCCGATCGGCGGGCGATAACCCTGACGCAAAAGATTGGTTAGCGGCGTGACGCGTTCCCAGCGTTCGGTAATCTGTTCGTGACTAAGATCGGGTACCAGGGAGACGCACAGCTTACGGCCGGCTTCCGTCTGCGCATACTTGCCGAGCTCTTCGAGCAGCTTCGGCCAATCCAGTTTGAGCAATACCGCTTCGTTCATCGCTGCGCCAACATCCGCAAAAAGTTGAAGATTTTACCGGTGAGATAAACTAACTTATTTCTATAACATACGGAAAGCGAAAAGCGGCGGCATTGATGCCGGCGTATGCACCGTGATCGTGACGAAGGACGAGGCGACGTGAACCAAATATGGCTGGCAATGACTCCGTATCTGGCGTCGCCGCTAACCTGGATAGCCTTGTTGTTTGGGCTGTGTATCGGTAGTTTCCTAAATGTTTGTATCTTGCGGATTCCCGCCGGCACCTTTTTTAAATATAGTCGTTCGGTCTGTCCTGCCTGCGAACAAATGATTCCTTGGTATTACAATATTCCTTTAGTCGGCTTTATTTTGTTGCGTGGTCGCGCCGCCTGCTGCGGTAGTCCGATTTCCTGGCAGTATCCGCTGGTGGAGTTGCTCGCCGGTGTCTTGACGGTTTTATTGTATTGGAAGTTCCCATTTGTCGCACTCGGCGGTCCAGCTCTGTATAGCATTGATGGCCCGGAGTTGCTGCGTTTTGCGCATGCGCTGTTGTTTACTTATTTATTACTGATCTGCACTTTTGTTGATTTACGGTTGATGATTATTCCTGACGTCATCAGCCTGCCGATGATCGGCTTCACGCCGCTGGTGGTGTTTTTGCATCCCGATCTGGATTGGTGGAGCGCCTTGCTAGGCGTCGTCCTGGGCGGCGGTATTTTGTATTTAATCGCCTGGATTTATTGGTTACTTCGCCGCGAAGTCGGATTGGGCATGGGCGACGTTAAGTTATTGGCTGCAATTGGTGGCTGGCTTGGCTTTCAGGCTATTTTGCCGACGGTATTCATCGGTTCGATGGTCGGTGCCACGGTCGGCATCCTAGCTATTGTGCTGGTACGGGGTTTGACATTAAAATCAGCTATTCCGTTTGGACCGTTCTTGGCGCTTGGGGCGTTTCTTCATATGTACTGTGGTAGTTGGATCCAGGAATTTCTGATTTTTGCGCATAAATAGGTGAGGGACCGTGAGCGACATAAAACCAGAAGCACAGCAACTTGATTTTGTAACACAGCTGGAGAGCTTGCAGCGTGCCTCGCAGCAGTTATGGCGCGAAACCACTTTTCAGGGATTCCTTGGACGTTTTGCTGTCCTTCTGCAGGAATCCTATGGGCTACAGGGATTTGCTGTTTTATCCTTGGTGGCGCAACCCAACGGCAAAGTCAAAATCGATCTTGCCGATGTCGATACCAAAGTTGTTCCTGATTTGGGCGCTGATTTGGTCGCCCGGATTGAAAACGATCTGACGGCGCTCAATCTCAAGGCACCCGATTATCGTCAGGGCTGCAATGTCGCGGTTCTCGGTGGCGAGGAATTGTTTTTCACTATGCTCGGCGATCCCGCTGCCGCCTGGTATATGCTGTTGTGGCGGGCAGAGCAGCCCGCAGCCGCCGAGACGCGCCGGTGGCGTCAGGCCTCGCTCGATTTTCTATGCAAACAGATGCAAGGTGAGGCGGTATGGTTCAGTCGCCTCGATAAAACGCAGGCGTTATTGTATCGCGATGATCTGACGGGTTTGTTTAATAGCCGCTATCTCGATCTGGCGATCGAAAGTGAAATTCGCCGTAGCCAGCGTTTTCAAACGGCGTTTTGTCTGCTGTTCATCGACCTTGATAATTTCAAGCCGGTGAATGACGTGCATGGGCATTTGTCCGGCAGTATGGTGTTAAAGCAGGTTGCCGATGTTTTGCGCGAGGTTTTGCGCGAGATCGATAGTGTGATCCGTTATGGTGGCGATGAATTTATCGTTTTGTTGCTCGGCTCTAATGCTACCACCGGTCTTTTGGCCGCGGAACGTATCCGGCGCCGTATCGAAAAAACCGAGTTTCGCGTCGAAGACGGTCAGGCCGTGCGCGTTACCGCCTCTATTGGTGTCGCCGCCTTTCCTGAACATGGAAATGATCGCGACGAGCTGCTTAAGCTTGCCGATCAAACTATGTACGAGGGCAAGCGTCAGGGTAAGAATCGCGTCGTCATCGTTGGCGGTCGCGAGGCATTGTTAACCCAAGGTCTGGATAAAGAAATCATTTGATGAAAAATAAAAACCCTAAGTCGTCCACTACTGCTCAGCGATCCGGCAAATCACCGAGCGAAAGTTGTGTGGAAATGACAGAGATTGTTTTGCCGCAACACACCAATGCGCTGGGAACGGTATTTGGAGGTGTGGTGATGTCGTGGGTGGATATCGCCGCGGCGGTCGCCGCGACACGACACTGCCGGCGACCGACAGTAACGGCAGCTGTGGATGCGTTGAATTTTCTGGCGCCGATCAAACTTGGCTGGTTTGTCACGATCAAGGCTGCGGTGAATTTTGCCTCCAAACATAGCTGCGAAGTTGGTGTGAAAGTGATGTCCGAAAATCCCTTGACCGGCGAGCGTTTTCACACGGCCACGGCTTATACAACTTTTGTTGCGTTGGATGAATTTGGCAAGCCGACACCGATTCCCGCGGTGTTGCCGCAAACCGCCGAGGAGCACGTGCGCTACGAGGCGGCACAAAAACGCCGGGCGGCGCGTCTGGTACTGCGCGAGCAAATCCAAAAGCGACAGCAGAAAAATGATTAAAATTAATTCCATTTACGGTTGGATGATCGCTTTAGCTTTGCTTGTGGTTGCGTTCATGGCGGGTAGTATGGACAAGGTGTTTGCCGCACCTCGGCGTGCGCCGACACCGACGCAGATGCCAAAAGATTTGACGCAGGTCGATATTTATTTGCATACCGTTGATGTCGGTCAGGATATTTATGCCAAGTTTGGGCATACAGCAGTACGGATACACGATCGGGCTGCCGGTACGGATCAGGTTTACAATCTGGGAATTTTTGATTTCAGCGATCCGTTTTTCGTGTTGAATTTCTATCGCGGTATTCTGCGCTATCAAATGGCGGATTATCCATACAGCATCGCTCGGCGCTTGTATCAGGTTGACGGTCGACAGGCCTGGCAGGATCGGCTACGGCTGACGACGGAACAAAAGCGTCGCTTACTTGACAGAATTATCTGGCAGTCACAGCCGGAAAACCGTGCTTACGATTATCAGTATTTTTTTGATAATTGTTCGACGCGGGTCCGGGATTTTTTTGATTATGCTCTCGATGGTGCTTTTGCGCGTTATTTTGCTGATCAAACCAGCGATGAGAGTTTTCGTGACACGGTGCGCTCGCACATGGCGAGCTCGTCATTCTTTGCCATGTCACTCGATATTCTCATGAACGCGCGTCTTGATCGGCCGATGACGAAATGGGAAGAAATGTATCTACCGCTGCGTTTGCGTGCCGGCGTGCTGGCGATGCCGGCGGTGGACGATGCGGGCAATTTAGTGACAACGGAACGTCTGGGCGAGTCGACGGATATTCTGGTCGTGGCGCCATCGCCGCCCGCGGATCGTGTGCACGCCTATGTGTGGGCGATGGCGGCTTTTATCGTACCGTTGGTGATTGTTTGGTTACTCGGTTTGCGCGCCAAATTTTTTAAGCCGAGCACCGAGGCGTATAATCGCGCCTGCCGCGGTTGCGGTTTGATTTTGATTTTTTGGGGATTATGGGCTGGTAGCTTTGGTTTGCTCATGGCTTCCACCTGGCTGTTTTCGGCGCATTTGGATTTGCATCATAATGCTAATTTGTGGCTGTTCTTCCCTACGGATTTGATTTTGGTCTATATCGGGATAAAATGGCTGCGATACGGGTACGCTGCAGCTGGGCCAGATCGCGCTTGGACTCGGGTCACGTACTGGTACGTTAGACTGCATCTGGTGGCGCTCGGATGCCTCGTCGGTGGCTGGCTGACCGGTACGATCAAGCAGGATGTACAACCGGTGTTGTTGTCATATGGCGTTATCAGCGTGATGATCTTTAGTTTAGTGATTTTGCTGCAGCGCTCGCAGCGTGTTGGTTAGTTGTAAACTTTAAGTGATACAAACACATGTTTATGGATCTTCATAAAAGCGAAGAGTATTTTTCCCGCGTGCGTGGCGGTGATATCGATGCTTTTATCGAAATATTGGAAATTGAACGCGCTGTAATGTTTGACTATCTCATGCGTATGACCGGTCAATCGGGGCGCGCCAAAGATACGCTTGATGAGGTCGGTAGAACATTGCGAACGCGATTATCGGAGTATCACAGCTTGCCGGCGTTGCGTGTCGGTATTTATCGTAAAGCGCGCGAGGCCAATCGCGATATCTGGTACGCGGATACACGCCAGTTGGAAAACAGCGGCCTGAGCGGTTTTTCGGATCATGATTATGAAGCCAGTGTTGAGGCTCTCCAGCTTCTCGATCAGTCATTGAATAAATTACCGGGAATCGCTCGCGAAGTAGTTTTGCTGCGCTATCGTCATGTCTTTGATGAGCACGAGATTTCGCAAATTGTCGGAACGTCGCGCGATGAGATCGTTGGTCATTTGAAAGCCGGTTTTCTTCAGCTGAAAAATCTCGGTTTTGCTGATGATACTGATTTTGCACTGCTGTTGGGCGAGGTCCCCGGGCATCCCGTGCCTGAGCGTAGCGCCTATTCGACCATGGCGCTCAGCGCGATGATGTCGGAGTTGAGACGCTCACATCGCCGACCGATGTCGGATACCCGTTGGTTTTTCCTGGCGATCGTGCTGGGAGTTGTCGCGGTGCTTGTGGTGCTGATGCTGATGGGTTCACCGATTTTCCCCTGGCGTCGTTAAACATCTCAACTATTCTTCGTGGAGTTTCGTGTACAGCACCAGCGCTGCATCGGCACGCATGCCTTTGACGCGTTTCAATTGGTCGAGTGTCGCTGCTTTGATGCCGTCAAGGCCGCCGAACTCCTGCAGCAGACGTTTACGCAGTGTGGCGCCGATGCCGGGAACTTCTTCGAGTAGAGATGATTGCGCGATCTTGCCGCGTTTTTTGCGGTGATGTTTGATGGCGAAGCGATGCGCTTCGTCGCGCAACTGTGTAAACAGACGATATTCGGGCGAACCGACATCAAGGGAAACCGGTTCATCGCGATCAGTAAAAAATAGTCGTTCCTGACTATACTTGGGATTGTAATCGGGAGAGTTTTCGTCGGGACGCGACTTGGCGATGCTGACTATCCGCAGTTTGATGCCCGGAAACTCCGCCAGCGCATCCATGGCTGCTTGCAGCTGACCCTTGCCACCATCAATCAACAGCAGGTCCGGCCAATCGGCATCGCGCACGGCTCGTGTCAGGCGCCGACTGACGACTTCACGAATACTGGCAAAGTCATCCGGGTTTTCGGTGACGGTCTGGATAGTATAAATGCGATACAGATCCTTGCGTGGTTTGCCATCGATAAAGCAGATATTGGATGCAACGATTGCTGTGCCTTGCAGATTGGAAATATCGATACATTCCATCCGTGTTGGTAAAACATCAAGCTGCAGAGTTTCTTTAATTAATTCCAGATCGACGCGTTTACGACTTTTCTGCGCGTGTTGATCTTCCCAGTGGAATTGGGCGTTCTTCTGCGCGATTTTTAGCAGATCGGCGGACTGGCCGCGTTGCGGCACCAGCACGCGCGTGCGTGGCAGTGCGCTGGTGCCCTGGTCGCCAGCGATCGCTTGTAGCAATATATCGACATCGTCGAGCGGAAACGGCAGCAGCAATTCCGGTGGTAGCGGCCGCGCTTCATAGTATTGCGCAAGAAAAGCCAGCAATGCTTCGGCTTCCGTCTGGATCGGCGTGCGGATCAAAAAAGATTCACTGCCGAGTAGTTGCCCGCCGCGCACCATCAGCACCTGAATCGCCGTGCTGTCATCTTGCTGATAGATGCCGACGATATCTCCATGATCGATGGTGCGGACGATAACCGCCTGGCGTTGATTTAGTGTTGCCAGGGCGTGAATCTGATCACGGTACGTTGCAGCCATCTCATATTTTTGCTCCTCAGATGCTGCTTTCATTTTTTCCTTCAGCGTGCGCAGCAATTCTTGATGCTGTCCTTGGAACAATTTTAGAGCATTGCGGATCATGTCGACGTACATGTCGCGATCGACCGCCAGTGTGCACGGTCCAAGACACAACTTCATATGATAGTAATTACATGGTCGCGTCACGTTGGCGAACTCATGCGGTGAGCAGCGGATCAGCGGAAAAATCTTGTAAATCATCTTTAAGGTGATCGCTAAAAAACCGGCATGACTAAACGGGCCTAGGTAAAACGCTCCATCTTCCAGACGTCTGCGTACTTTTTCAATGCGTGGCCATTCGGCAGTGAAATCGACACGGATGTATGGATACTCCTTATCATCGCGCAGCATGACATTGAACTGCGGCTGATGATGGCGGATCATACTGCGTTCAAGCAGCAGGGCCTCGCCTTCGTTGGCGGTCAGCAGCAATTCAAAATCACGGATTTCGCGCACCAGCGCCTGAGTTTTGCCGGTTGCGCCGCTGTGGCTATGAAAATATGTCGAAACGCGGTTCTTTAAATTTTTGGCTTTGCCAATATAGATAATATAGCCCCGTGCATCCTTCATTAGGTAGATGCCGGGTTCCTGGGGTAGGCGTTTTAGTTTTTCCTGGAGCTCAATGGACATGCTCCGACTCGCTTTCGGGTTCGTTGCCCCATTTTAGCAACACGTCACGCAGCGTGTTGACTTCATCGCGCAGCTCAGCGGCCTCTTCAAATTGCAATTCGCCCGCGGCTTTTTGCATTTGTTTGGTTTTGCGACGGATGAGTTTATCGAGTTCTTTCTCGGTTTTGATCTTATACTTCTTCATGACATCAGCGGCGGTGCTGATTTGCCGCGCGACGTTTTCATCGTTGAGACCGTAGATTTCGCGCAGGCCTGGTGCCATTTTCTTAATAATCGACTGTGGTGATATCCCATGCGCGGTGTTGTAAGCAATTTGTTTTTCGCGACGCCGCGTTGTTTCATCCATGCACTGGCGCATGGAATCAGTAATGCGATCGGCATAAAAAATAACTTTGCTGTTGGCATTGCGCGCCGCCCGCCCGACGATCTGGATCAGTGAGGCGCGACTGCGCAAAAACCCTTCTTTGTCGGCATCCATTACCGCCACTAGCGAAACCTCCGGCAAGTCGAGACCTTCGCGCAATAAATTAATACCGATCAAAACATCGATGCTGCCTTTGCGCAGATCGCGTAACAGTTCAACACGTTCCAAACTGTCGACGTCGGCATGGAGGTAGCGGACTTTGATGCCGAGGTCCTTGAAGTAAGCGCTGAGATCCTCCGCCATGCGTTTGGTTAGCGTCGTGATCAGGGTACGTCCGCCGGCAGCGGTGGCTTTTTGGATTTCGCCGTATAAATCATCGACCTGACTGCGGGCCGGTTTTACTTCGATCCGCGGATCCAGCAAGCCGGTGGGACGAATGACTTGCTCCGCGTACTTGCCACCGGACGCTTCGATTTCATAATGAGTCGGCGTTGCTGACACATAAAGAATCTGAGCAGTGCGCTCCAGAAATTCATCAAAGCTCAGCGGTCGGTTATCGAGCGCCGCCGGCAAACGAAATCCGAAGTCAACCAGAACTTGTTTGCGAGCGCGATCACCGCGAAACATTCCGCGCAGCTGCGGCACAGTGATATGACTTTCGTCAACGATGCACAAAAATTTCTCCGGAAAATAATCGAGTAGAGTTGGCGGCGGCGCTCCCGGTGGCAGACCGGTGAGATAGCGCGAATAATTTTCGATACCTGGTGTCGTGCCGATGTGCTCAAGCATTTCGATGTCATGCATGGTTCGCTGTTCCAGACGTTGGTACTCGACAAGTTTGCCTTGTGCCTGCAGTTCACGCAGGCGGATACCCAGATCCGCGAGGATCTCGCGCACGATTTTGCGCATGTCGGTGCGGTCGCTGACATAATGACTGTTCGGATAGATGGAAAGTTCTTTTACGTCGCGAACGACGGCACCGGTCAAGGCATCAGTGATGGCGATGCTCTCGATTTCATCCCCGAAAAACGTGACGCGCACGGCTTCGGCTTTCTGATTGGCCGGCAGGATATCAACACTGTCGCCACGTACACGGAAATGTCCGCGCAGCAACGCCGCATCGTTGCGCGAGTATTGCGTGTCGACCAGCGCGCGCAGGAAAGCGTCGCGTGCGATCTGCATGCCGCGTTTGATAATGATCACCAGCTTGGCGTAACTATCGGGCGAACCGAGGCCGTAAATACAGCTGACACTGGCGACAATGATCACGTCGTTGCGCTCGAATAAAGCCTGCGTTGCAGCATGGCGCATTTTATCGATATCGTCATTGATCGCCGAATCTTTGGCGATGTAGGTGTCGGTCGATGGTACGTAGGCTTCGGGTTGGAAGTAATCGTAGTAACTGATGAAAAATTCTACAGCATTGTGCGGGAAGAGTTCCTTCATTTCCGAAAATAACTGTGCCGCCAGGGTTTTATTTGGAGCGACGATCAATGCCGGCATCTGGGCCTGGGCAATGACGTTAGCCATAGTGAAGGTCTTGCCGGAGCCGGTTACACCCAAAAGCGTGGAGTGCTTGGTACCCGTGGCTAACGTGCCAAGAATATCTTCAATGGCTTGCGGCTGATCACCTTGCGGTCGCAGATCCGTGGCAAGCTTGAATTTGCTAGGGCTGGACAAGAGAGCGACTCAAATTCGCGATCCGTCTGCTTGCCTCAAAACGATGCGGGATCGTCAATAGCATCGGATTGAGGGCGGCTGCGCCGAGCCATCTCAGCCGAATAACGCGCGATCTGAAATATAGCAAGCGAGACCTCAAGACCGCAACGGAGAATGATTACCGTGGTAACAAACCAGATCGGTCCGAAAATAATATACATACCGCCCTGACTCATGGAGGCCAAGCCGCCCACACCGGCGCCGATGATACCGATGATATAAATGAAGCGAATAATCTGTGGCGTGACGAATTTTTTGAAGGTCAAATCAAAGAGCGCGGCGAAAAATTCTTGCATGGTGATTCGACTCCATCTGATGATTTATACTTAGCAAAGTGTTTGGCTGAAATATGAAATTATGGTAATTGTAACACCTTAACGCGCATGCTTAAATAGGTCTGTCACGATACGTTGTATTGGTTTTTTTGGAGTTGAGATGACTAAGTTGTCTGGCAGCGCTGGTTGCCGCCCGCTCGCTCATTGGTTCCTCGTCGTTTTCTTATCTACAAGCGTGTTCAGCTGGTCCGAGACCGCAAAAGCCTGGTGGTTTTGGACTCCAGGCGATACGGTTGATGATGTCGGTTACAAGCCCACGCAACCGATACCTTTCAGTCATAAGTTACATGCTGGCGATCGCAAAATTCCCTGCGAGTATTGTCATTCGAGCGCTCGTAAATCTAGCGTTGCTGGTATCCCGCCGGTTAACACCTGCATGGGTTGTCACCAGGTCGTTCGTACGGATCGCCCCGACATCCAATGGTTGACGGACAAATTTAATAAGAAAGAGCCCGTTGAGTGGGTCAAGGTCCACGATTTGCCGGATTTTGTTCGCTTCCCGCACAAGCGTCACGTCGCTGCCGGTCTTGCCTGTCAGGATTGCCATGGCAAGGTTGAGAACATGGAGGTTGTTGAACAAGTGGCACCGCTACAAATGGGCTGGTGTGTTAGTTGCCATAAAGAAAAGAAGGCCTCGTTAGAGTGCGCTTCTTGCCATTATTGATGCTGCGCTGAGAATACAGGGAGACTGTCTTGGAACGTCAAGATTTAGATCAAGCGAATGCGGATGCACAGGCGGATACCGATCATGAGTTTAGAGTGTTATCAACCGGCGAGCCTGCGGACGTGCAGGAAGTATTCGCGCCGGTAGATCAGCCGTTTGAAGCGCCGGCCAAGACGATCGAAGTCGGGCCATATTATAAAGCTATCGAAGAAATCATGCCGGAGCTGGCGATGGAAACAGCGGCCGAGGACGCTGCGGGTGCGATGTCGGCGTTGACCTCGTCGTCAAAACTCTCGGTGGATCGCCGGGATTTTATGCGCTTGTTCAGTGCGTCGGCGATTGCCGCCTCCACTGCCTGTGTGCGTCGACCGGTTGAGAAAGCTATTCCTTATTTGACACAACCCGCGGATCTGACACCTGGTGTTGCAACGCATTTCGCCTCGACTTGTGGTGAGTGCTCGGCAGCGTGCGGTGTTGTGATAAAAACACGCGAAGGCCGACCGGTAAAGGTAGAAGGCAATGATTCGCATCCGATCTCGCAAGGTGGGACATGCGCGCTTGGCCAGGCCAGTCTGCAAGGTCTTTATCATCCCGATCGCGCGCGTAAGCCAGTGGTCATGCGCGGTGATCGCAGCGATCAGGCGGATTGGGAAGAAGTTTATGAAATTCTCGGCAAGCGGTTGGCAGGTAAAAGAAATATCGGGATTTTGACTGCCGGTGCTACTGGTAACCGACACAAATTCTTCCGGCGCTTCTTGCGGCAATTGGGTGCTGCTGAAAATAATTTATATACTTATGAATCCAATTCCCTGCTGTCGGCAACGGCAGCTGCGCATAAGTTGGCATTTGGTCTGGAGACGTTGCCCCGCACTGATCTCCGTCAGGCGCGCACAATTGTCGGCATTGGCTCGGACTTTCTGGAAATCGGTATTTCGCCGGTATTTAACGCAAAAACCTTTGCCGAGAGTCAGGGCTTCGTCAATGGTGCCATGGGCAAGTTCATTCAATTTGAAGCAGCAATGACGCAAACGGGCGCGCGTGCGCATTTTCGGCATGTGATTCCGCCGGCGAGCGAATTGGTGACGACGCTACTGTTGATTCGTGCACTTTACGACAATCCGAAATCCCGTGGCAGCGCTGGTGAGCGACGCGAGGTCGCCAAGGCTCTTGCACAACATAAGGCCATGCTGGATGGCGCTTATGAACGACTTGGTATCGCGTCGGAAGTGTTTGCGGGCGTTGCCGAGGATTTGTTGAGCGATAAAGCCGTGATCATGTGTGGCGGCAGCCAAAGCTTTGATGAAAACGCGACGCAGTTGCAGCTGGCGGCGATCATGGCGAATGTGCTGATCGGTGCCTACGGCTCAACCTTATTTATCGACAAGGGCTGGATGACACCGCCGGTGGTTGCCGGTGATATGCGACGTTTTCTCGCGGATGCAAATAAGCTCGATATTCTTTTCATCGTCGATACCAATCCGGCCTTTACCATGCCGGCGAGCTGGGATTTTGGTGGCGCGGTGAAAAACATCCCGTTGATTATATCCATTCAGCCGATGCCTAACGAAACCGATCGCCTGGCACATTTTGTCTTGCCCGGTCATCACTACGCCGAAGCCTGGGGTGACGAGCAACCGGTTGCCGGTTTCTGGTCGCTGCGGCAACCAGCGGTACGGCCGGTGACCGATAGCCGTCAGGCTGAAGATATTATGTTGTTTGTATTGGCGGCGATGGGTAAGCCGTTACCTTATCGTGAATACTACGAATACATACGCGATCAGTGGAAACCAGTACATAGTGTGATGGCCGCCAATCAGAATGTTAATTTCGATACCTTCTTCAAGGCGGTCCAGCGTCGTGGTTTTGTCGGCAAGCTTGGCAGTCGTTCGGTACCTGGACTTACCGATTTGAGTCGCGTCTTTAAAGTTCACGGCGATTTAGCGCCGGGATTGCGCTTGTTGGCGCCGCTTGACGTGCGCTTGCGCGATGGTCGTGGCGCTGACAAGCCGGTGTTGCAGGAAGTCGGCGATAGTATGACGACGATCGCTTGGGATACCTGGATCGCATTGAATCCAAACACCGCGAAGAATCTCGGCTTCAAGCGCAATGATGTCTTGTTGGTCGAAGGACCGGCCGGCAGTTTCAAGGCGGCATTGTATCCGTTGCCAGGTTTGCATCCGGATGCCGTGGTGGTGCCGCGCGGCAATGGTCGTCACGTTGGTATCTCGCGCGTTACCGATGGTATCGGCGTTGATCCACTGGTGGCGATTAGCAAAGCCGAGGATTCACTGACGGGTGACTGTGTGACATCGGCGCAGACAGTGAAGCTGTCACGCACCGGTGCGGTTTTCGCGTTGGCGGCGATGCAGAAGCACAACGACATTGCGAATCGCACTGACATTGTCAAAAAAATCTCGCTGAAAAACGCCACTGCCAATATGGGCAAAGTCAAAGATCTCGATAATGTTCCCGACATCTTCCCGAAGATGAAGCAAGGCGAGTTTCGCTGGGGCATGTCCGTTGATCTGACCAGCTGCACCGGTTGCAGTGCTTGTATGGTGGCGTGCTCGGTGGAGAACAATATACCGCAAGTCGGTCGTGAGCTCGTGCAGATGGGCCGCGCGATGCATTGGATTCGCCTGGATCGCTATTTCTATGGCGATGTTGATAAACCAGAGGTCACGTATCAACCGGTAATGTGCCAGCATTGCATGCATGCGCCGTGCGAAGCGGTATGTCCGGTTTATGCAACGACGCATGATCCCAACGGCATGAACGTGCAAACATACAATCGTTGTGTCGGAACGCGATATTGCGCCAACGCCTGTCCGTATAAAGTACGGCGCTTTAATTGGTTTACATATAAGTGGAATGTGATTGGTGAGAATCCGCGTGATCGCAATCCACGCGCCTTGAATCCGGATGTCACCGTACGCACGCGCGGGGTCATGGAGAAATGCACGTTCTGCGTTCAGCGCATCAAGGAAGTTCAGCATACGGCGAAAGTTCAGGGTGTGCCGATCAACGACGGTGAGGTCAGGACAGCATGTCAGCAGGCATGTCCGTCCAATGCTATTACCTTTGGTAACCTTCTAAATGGCCGAACCCGGGCGGCGCAATTGCGTCGCGACAATCGTGCTTATCTGTCACTGGGTGGCGATCCGGAGCATGGGCACTATGGCATCAAAACGTTGCCCAATGTCAGCTATCTGGCCAAGGTAACGCATCAGGAGCAAGTGGATCCACATGCTGGCGGTCATGGTGATGATCATCATGACGAGGCTGAGGCTGGCGAGGGGCATCATGACTAACTCTCTTTCTTTTTCTTCTTCGTTGTTAAAGGTGTCGTAAGCATGAGCGAGTGGACAAAGACAATTTCTGATGTGAATGATGGAATTCTCGTGAATCTCGAGAAGCCGACACGTTCGTGGTACATCGCTTTCTTCATGGCGACGATCACCTTGATCTTCGGTGCGGTTTGCTGGGCGGCCTGGGTAGCCATCGGTCCTGGAGTCAGCGGTTTGAACAGTCCGGTCAACTGGGCTTGCGATATCACTAACTTCGTTTTTTGGGTCGGTATCGGTCATGCCGGTACGTTGATCTCAGCAATTTTGTTTTTGTTCCGTGCTAAATGGCGTAACACCGTCAACCGCAGCGCCGAGGCAATGACGATTTTCGCGGTTATCACCGCTGCGTTGTTTCCTTTGATTCACATGGGTCGGTTGTGGTTAGGCGCTTATTGGTTGTTGCCTCTGCCCAACACCAATAATCTGTGGGTGAATTTCCGCTCACCGTTGATTTGGGACGTATTCGCGGTTTCCACATATCTGACGGTATCGTTGTTATTCTGGTATATGGGTTTGGTGCCCGACCTGGCATCGATTCGTGATCGCGTGAAAGGTTTCAAGCGTTTGATATACGGCTTCTTGTCCTTTGGCTGGCGTGGTACCGCCAAGCAATGGCACCACTATGAAGCCGGCTATGGTTTCCTCGCGGCTTTGGCGACACCGCTGGTGTTATCGGTACACAGCGTGGTGTCCTGGGACTTTGCAATGTCGATTCAGCCCGGCTGGCACACGACGATTTTCCCGCCGTATTTTGTTGCCGGTGCGATTTTGTCAGGCTGTGCCATGGTGTATTCGCTGTTGGTGCCGGTCCGAAAGATGTTTCGGCTCGAAGAGTTTATTACCGCCGATCATCTGGAAGCCTGTTTGAAATTAACTTTATTGACGTCGACGATCGTTGCCTATGCGTACGGTGTTGAATTTTTTATCGCCTGGTACAGCGGCAATGTTTACGAATGGGCGGTTTTCGCCAAACGCGCATCGGGACCGTACGCGCCGTATTTCTGGACCATGGTGTTTTGCAACTGTATTTTCCCACTGGCGTTTTGGGCCAAGCGTGTACGTCGGCATATCCCAACCTCGTTCATGATCTGCTTTTTGGTCAATGTTGGTATGTGGTTTGAGCGTTATAACATTATCGTGTCCAGCTTGGCGGAAGACTTCCTGCCTGGTTCCTGGGGACACTATGAACCGTCTTTTGTTGATATCGGACTGACCGTTGGCAGCTTCGGCTGGTTTTTCTTCTGGTATTTGATCTTTTGCCGATTCTTCCCGTTGGTTTCAATGTCCGAACTTAAATTGATTATGCCGAAGCCGTTGCGTCGCAATAAAGGCACGCATGCCGCCAAGGGAGCTCACTAATGCAAAAACCAAATGGAATTTTAGCGATCTTTCAGTACCTCGATGATTTCACGCACGCAATCGAGACGATTCGGACACGTAGCGGCGAGTTTGCGGGCTATGAATTGTACAGTCCGACCTCATATCATGAGATCGAGCATGCCGCCGGTTTTGGTGCGAGTCCGGTTCGTTTCTTTACCCTCACGGGCGCGTTGACCGGGGTGACTTTCGGTTTTGCCTTGGCTTTGTTGACCGATTGGGATTGGCCGATCATTGTCGGTGGTAAGACGCCGGGAATTTATTCGTTACCAGCCTACGTAGTTATTGGTTTTGAATGCATGATTTTGTTTGGCGCGCTGGCGACGATTTTGGGCATGCTTATTCATTGCCGTATTCCCAACCCCAAGGTTGATGTGCTGGACACGCGGTTGACCGATGATCGATTCGGCATTTTTCTGCCGGGCGCTGATTCTGCCAGCGAGCAGGCAAAATTCCTGAAAGAATGCGGCGCGGAAGAGATTAAAGTGATTGGTACAGTCTGACGTCAGATGTCTGAGGTGGTTAGGTGAAGATAACGAAGATTGTCAGTAATACAGTGATGCTTGGTCTGCTCATGAGTGCCGGCTGTCATCGTGACGGCAATACGACCAAGTTGCAATGGATGCCGGACATGGCGGATTCGCCCACGGTTAAGCCGCAGGAAGCCTATATCGATCCGCCGGATCATTCGGTATCAACGCAGGCGATTTTATATCCCGCTACTGCCGAAGAGTCGGAGAAGCTGTTGCAGAATCCATATCCAGCCTCGGCGGATATGATCGCCAAAGGCAAAACGATGTATGACACTTATTGCACGGTGTGTCATGGTCCGGATGCCAAAGGTGATGGGCAGATTACGGATTTGTTTCCGCGACCACCGGATTTAACCATAGATGTTTATAACAAACGCGGTGACGGTTATTTCTTTCATCGCATCACCTTCGGTGGTGTGGCGTTAATGCCGGCTTATGGCTATGCGATTACACCGTCCGAGCGGTGGCAGATTGTTCATTACTTGCGTACGCTCCAGAAGAAAGGCAGCTGATCGATGCATAGTCCTGATTTGTTTCAACGCCGTAATGATTTTTATCTCCAGGCTTCGCCACAGGTGCGCGGCGCGATGATGCTGTGTTTTGTTATCGGGATCGTCACGCTGATCGCCGGCGCGCTCATGTTTGATCCTGGTCGGGTCTGGGGCGCAATGTTAATGAATCTATTTTTCTTTTTCAGCATTGCTTTGGGCGGATTGGCGTTTGGCGCCATGCAGGATGTCATTAGCGCTGTTTGGGGTAGGCCGATTCGTCGCTTGCACGAAAGTTTTGCGGCATTTGTGCCGGTAGCGGCGGTTATTTTTATTGGTTTCTTGCTGTGCGTGCTATTTGAGATTGGTCACGCGCATAAAATCTATCGTTGGATTGCTGATCCCAAAATGGTGGTTGGTTTTTACGGCAAGGAAGTATGGTTACAGAAAAATTTCATGGTTATACGTGATATCGGCGCCTTGCTGGCGATTTGCGCGCTTGGTTTTTGGCAGATGCGGCAAATTTTGCAACGAGACAAGGCGTTTGTGGCGGGCGATCAAAGCCAGGCGAAAAGCCTGGGCTTACAGGTACGCGCTCGCCTGCAATATTGGTCGGCACCGATCCTGGTCGTCTACGCACTGGCATTTTCTCTATTGGCGTTTGATTTGATGATGACTTTGTCGCCGATGTGGTTTTCGACACTGTGGGCAGGCTGGATGTTTGCGATCATGATGCAAACTCTTTGCGCCACGCTTTTGATCGCAATGTTTGCCGTGCATCATTCGACTATCGGTAGTGTGATTCAGCGTCAGCAGTTTCATGACGTCGGTAAGTTGTTGCATGGTTTTACGATTTTTTTCGCTTATCTGACTTATGCGCATATTTTGACTTACTGGTACGGGAACGTGCCCGAAGAGACTGAATACTTCTTGCATCGCATGCATGCGCCTTGGATTTATTTTGTCATCGTCGCGCCTCTGTTCAGTTTTGTGTTGCCGTTATTTTCTTTGATTTTTAAAGCAGCTAAATGGACGCCGGCGATTACTATTCCGATTTGTGTCAGTATCCTGGCCGCGCAATGGGTGGCGGTTATGTTGGTGGTGATGCCCGAAGTTGTTGATGCCGGCACGTGGAAGTTCCCGCTCATCGAGTTGGGTGCATTCTGTTTTGTCTTCGCTTTATTCCTGGCTTCGATTTTATGGTTCGGTAAACGTTATCCGATGGTGTCGGTTGCCGATCCATTATTGTCAGAAGCACTTGAAGGTGGGCACTGAAATTTATCCCAATAGATTGGCATGTACCCAGAAGTAGGCCGAAACGACGAGAGCGCAGTTGAAGGCTTTGACTTTAAGCTGTTGCATATATTGTTTATCTCGTGAAATTTTTGTTTTCCGAAAAACCACACTCCTATGAGATTTCGGTTTCCGCTAAGAAAATTTTAGCGGAAAGTCGTTAATCTCGAATAATTCCTTTAATATCAGCCAGATGAGAGAAGGCTTTAGTTTTTTTGCAGGGGTATTTCTCCCCAGCGCCGGCTGTATATGCGAAAATAAAGGGAGTTTCTCCCCATATTCCTATTTCCACAGGCAGGTATTGCATGGCGAGCGCTTTTGAAAGTGCGACTCGAATCGCTATCGCTGAGCTTATTGAGAAGCACAGCAAGGAATCCAAGTTTGGTGTCATCCTGACTCCGGAGAGTGTCCGTGATCTTTGCGATGACATCTATAATCTGTTGATGACCAGTCGAACACTGAAAGCTGTCGGCGATAAAGTTTTGGCGGGTGGTATTGCGCCGATGCGGCCGGCGAAGACATCAACGAATTATCGTTGACGAATTATGCGTCCTCGACGCGGTTGGCGAAACCGTGGAAATGAAGTTTAGAAAGTTTAAGCTCACATGCAATTGCCATTGTCGAAACAAAAATTATCGGGCTGCTGGTTGCTGCTGTTACTCAGCGGTGGGACAGCATCAGCTATCGAGTTAAAACCGGAAGAAATGCGCTCTCGTGAAGAGCTCAAGCCGGTCAGTGTATTACAACAACGGTTTTTCTCAAAAAGACTGCGTCCGGAAGTTGGCGTAGTAGCCGGTACGTTTCTTAACGAAGTTTATACCGTTACGACAACACGTGGAGCGCGCCTTGGTCTGGCTCTGACCGAGATGTTTGGTCTGGAAATGCAATATCATACGACAACTATCAAGGATTCCGAAGATCGCAAGGCATTGAATGGCATGCGTTTCTATCCTCTGGAAGTACCCGAAGATGGCGAGGACAATACCGAGGTGTACCCGACACCGGAAGTTAATCCTATCAACGGTGTGGTCGATGTGAATGTGGTTATGACACCATTCTACGGCAAGATGAATCTGGTGGATCGTCTCATTGTTTACACGGATTTTTATTTTACCGGCGGCATCTCCCAAGTGGATACGGTGCACCAGGGTAATCGTTATGCATTGATGCTCGGCGCCGGACAGAAGTTTTATTTACTGAAAAGCTGGGCACTGCGTCTGGATTTTCGTAGCCGTATTTACATGGAAAAGCGCGATAATGAAGATTATCGCAAGCATACCTATCACGTGGATTTCGGTGTTAGTTATTTTTTCTTATAGGTCATGGGCTATGTATCAACGATTCAACATCTGCTTTCTGGTTTGCTGTTTGACTGCGGCCCTGCCCGTTAGTGCTCAGGACGACAAGATAAAGACAAACACCGATAAGGCAAGTGCCGGGCAGAAGGCTGGCAAAAGCACCAAGCCCAGCCAAAATAAGCCCAAAAAGAAATCTGAAAATACCAAGCGGCGCCCGCCGGTGCCCGCCGCCAAAAAACAATCGCCAGTTTCGGCGGCGCCCGCGACACCTTCTCTCGCCGCCGCTCAGAATACTGACAAGGCGCGCACCTGGCTAGACGGCAAATTGGTTATTGTGAAACGTGATCTGCGACAAGGAAAAATCACGCAGCGTTCGGTCTGGAATCGGTTGGAAGCTCTGGAGCGTCGCACGCAGAAAGCCATGCCCGCAGGATACTGGGATT
This sequence comes from uncultured Oligoflexales bacterium, assembly GCA_964652825.1. Taxonomy (GTDB): domain Bacteria; phylum Bdellovibrionota_B; class Oligoflexia; order Oligoflexales; family CAZZCU01; genus CAZZCU01. Next base: position 8,510 of record CAZZCU010000016.1, on the reverse strand, counting down.
TGCAGCAGGCACAGGCTGGCATTCTGAATGAGGCGAAGTTACCGATTTCGACGGCGGTGATGGCGACGGCTGCTATTCGCAGTATGGACGAGCCGCTCAATGAAAAGGTCAAAGCTTCTTGGGAAATGCTCGCCAGGATTTCCGAGAAAACATCGATCTATGATTTGCTGGTGAGTTTGGCGGCGGATCTCGATCTTAAAGACAAAACTCCGCCGGGTTTTGGTAACAACTGGTACTACTATCGCGGCGAAGCTTTTGCCGCAAAAAATCAAAATGATGCGGCGATCAAGGCTTTCTCGCAGGTGAAACTCGGTGATCGCTTGTTTTTAGCCGCTAAGTACGCGCGCGCGATGCTCTGGGTCGAGGCGGATAAGTTAGCCGAAGCCGAGGCGGATTTGCGCATCATCGTTAATCCCACGACGCGGGATGCCACGGTGCAACTGACCTCAACCAAGCTGGAGCGTTATCTGGATTATGCTTATCTGGGGTTGGGTCGCATTCAGTACGAACAAAAAGATTATATGACGTCACTTCGTAGTTTTCGTATGGTAAGTCGTGATGGTCCGCTATTTTATGATGCGCTGTTCGAGCAGTCATGGGCATTGTTCCTTGCTGGCTATCCCAATCACGCCTTAGGTGCCATGCACGGTGCGCAGAGCCCGTATTTTGCCGACCGCTTTAATCCGGAAATTCCAATCCTGCGATCTTTTGTGTACTACTGGATGTGTCGTTATGATGATAGCCGTAATGCTCTGGCCGCTTTTATCGAAAATCATTCCGATGAAGTTGCCAAGCTCGGTGAATTTCTTGATCGTCTGAGTTTAACTCCACAAAAATCTTATGAGCTGTTTGAGAATCTTTTGAGCGGTGTCAGCGAAGATTCTCTTGGTATCAGTCGCACGCTTCTGAGTTCCGCCGCCAACACGGATACCATGATTCTGGCCCGTGATATGTATGCCGAGACGCTCGGGGAGCTTGATCGACTGAAGAAGCGTGGCGTGCTTGGCAGCAAAAGAGTTGGGTTTTTGGAGCAGCGTTTGAATAAACGACTGGAAATGCTTCGAGCGAATCTTGGTCAGACATATATAGCCGACCTTCAGGCAATGCGTGAGCATTTCATTGAACTTCGTCGTCAAGCCGATTTTTTATATCTTGAGCTGTTGATGAGTGAAAAGGAGCAGCTTGTTGGTAAGGAGTTGCATGCGGATACCAAGATTCAAAAAGTTGATATGAAGAGAAATATTAAAGGTTGGGCGCGTGGCACGCAATCATGGGCGGGTTCGCGCAAGAACGAGTATTGGTGGGATGAAGTCGGTTATTACGTCTTCAGGATTCGCCCGGAATGTAACGTGGAATAAGCGGCAGCCGAGGATTCATTTATGACTAGGGACGTCAAAAAAATTTCTTTTGCCTTTGGGATGCTGGTATTTAGTCTGGCGGCGTTGGGGCAGCAGCAGAAACCGACAATGAAGTCGCCCGCCAAACCGGAACAAAGCCGGGACGACAAGTCCGATGTCGGCAAGCGTTCGGCACCGAAGATGGCTGATCAGGAGAAGTTTTTTGAACCGAAAACCACTAAGCCGATTGATGCCAAAGCCGATGAATTGCGCGTTAAAACTATCAAATCGATTATCGAGTTACTTAAGAGTGCCAAAGAGGATTCGCGTCGTTTTGAATTAAAACGCCGTCTCGGCGAGCAGTACATCGAGCGTCATGATTATTTGCGTGCTGTTGAACTCGATCAATTTGCCAAAAGATATGATCGTTGGACTAAGGGCGGACAAAAAGGTAAGGAGCCGGTCGCCGACTACACACGTTCAAAAAAAATGCTAACCACCGGCATTGGTGTCTATCGTTCACTGGTAAAAGATTATCCGCGTACGACCGGCATTGATCTTGTCGTCTATGAATTGGCGAAGTCGATGTTGTTGGTCGATGAAGAGGGCGGCATCAGTTACTTTAAAAAATTGGTCACTGATTATCCTACCTCCACATTGATCCCCGATGCCTATTTGGCCCTGGGTGAGTACTACTTTGATAAATATAAAATGCCCGAAGCCAGAGAAAACTACACGAAAGTTCTGGCGTTCAGAACACACAAAGCATACCCCTACGCGGTTTATAAGCTGGGTTGGACGCATTATAACCTGCCGGTCGCGGAGGACGGTAATAGTTCAGAGCATTTGCAAAAGAGCGTCGCCGCCTTCAAGCTGGTGGTGAAAATAGCCGACCGCCAGGCAAGGCAGGGACAAAAACTGCTTTTGCGCGATGAAGCCATTAAGGATCTGGTGATGGTCTTCGCTGATACCGAAGATATCGAAGGCGCATGGGCGTATTTCAAACAAATTGATTCGACGGATTCTTTTTATGCGATGCTGGAGCGCATGGGCTGGATTTACACCGATCAGGGTAAATTCGACAAAGCCATCGCCGTCTATCAGCGTCTGTTAGCCGAGGCGCCGCTGCGTCCGGGTAATCCGCAGATCCATTCCAAGCTGGCGAATTTGCATTTTGATCGACAACAAGTCAAAGCTGTCGTGACCGACTTACGAACGATGACGCAGATTTATCTTGGCAAGACCACCTGGACCGAAGCCAATAAAGCTGATCTCGAAGCGATCAAGAAAGCCACCGACACGGTTGCCGCCAGTTTACATCGCTTGGGCGCCATGTATCACGATGAAGGCGCTAAAACCAGGAATAAGCAGACGTTGACCGCTGCTTCGGTGATTTACTCGCTGTACCTCAAGTCATTTCCCAAAGCGGATTTGGCTTATGATTTACGCTACTATCTTGCCGACGTGCAATTCACTTTGGAAATGTACGATCGCGCCGCTAATAACTACACCAAGGTCGCCAATGATCGCCCCAAGGACGGCAAGTTTTTGGAAGACGCGGCTTTGAACGCCGTTATTTGTATGAATAATGTCGTGAATAGCAAAGAGAAGGACTTTCCCAAAGTTCCACCTGCTGGCAAAGTTCCAGCACCAATGAAAATTCCGCGCGAGAAAGTCAAGTTGGTGCGCATTCTGGATAATTACATACGTTTGTTGCCGACCAAGAAGGAAGGCCACCCTATGCGCGCCAGCGCCGCACAGGTGTTTTTTGATTACGGACATTACAAGGAAGCATTGGTGCGCCTTGAAAACATTGTCAAAATTATTCCGCGAACCGAGCAGTCGACGGCGTCTATCAAATTGATTTTGAGTTATTACGCCGACAACAAACAGTGGGATAAACTCATTGAACGCTCAAAGGTTTATTTGGGTACCAAAGGTTTAATGGACGCCAAGTTAACCGAATTTGTTCAGAATCTGTTGGTCACGGCATCGTTCCAACGTGCGCTGGTCTTTGAGCAGGAGAAGAAGCATGAACAGGCGGCGGATGCTTTTATAGCGTTCCAAAAAGATTTTCCCAAGGAAAGTAATGCCGATCGTGCTGTCTACAATGCGTCGCTCAATTACTACAAGGCCGGCAAGGTTACCGAAGCACTGGAAGCTGGGAAAACGATTCTACAAAAATATCCGAATTTTTCGCTGAAGGTTGATGTCGTCGTTACCATGGGTGAGACCTACGAAGGCTTGGCGCAGTTTGAGGCCGCGGCGACTTACTACAAACTGCTGGCCAATACCTGGCCGAAAGATCAGCGTTCACCGAATGCCTTGTTCAACGCCGCCATTCTCTACAAAGGTCTCAAGAAGCCAAAGGAGGCGCACGGTTTATTGGTGGAGTTTTTGCGGCGTTATCCCAAGCATCAGCTTGCCAGCGATGCGAGTTTTGAGATTCCTCAACTTCTGGAGATGGCGGACGAAAAAACCGCAGCACGCGCAATGTTCTTTGATTACGCCAATCGCTTTGGCGACGCCAATGCGGATCGGGCTTTATTCGCGCGTGCAAAAGCTGCGGAAATCGCCTTGCTTGATCCTCAGACTGCCGTGGAAGGTCGTAAAGAAATCCAGGCCCTATGGGTTGATCTCGTACGTGCTAAGTCCACGCCGGCGATTGAAGCACGCAAGATTACGGCGCGAAGTTTATTTGAGCAATTGCGGGCCGAGCATGATCGCTTTGTAAGGGATGGTATTGCTGGCGGCGATCAATTGCAACAGCAGGCCGAAGCCAAGCAGCGGCGTCTGGAACGCCTGGCCAAGAATTATCAAGATATTGTGGCGATACGTAACGCAGAGTACGCGATCGCTTCATTCTATAAACTCGGCGAGACTCACGAAGTGTTTGCCGAGAATCTGATCAAAGCCAAATTGCCGGATGGTTTGTCGACCGAAGAACAGGGACAGGTTCGCAAATCCTTGGCAGGTGCTGGCGGCAAGCTGCGCGAGCAGGCGTTCCGCTTTTATGAGCTGGCCTTCAAAAGCTCGACCGATGCCGAGGCGTTCTCTCCCTGGACGAAGACCAGTTACGAAAAACTGGCGCTGTTAAGCCCGCAGAAATATCCCAGGATCGATGAACAGCAGGTGGAGCCCGGTTATGTCGTTCACAGTCTTCAGTACGATCCGTCCGTCGCGGGGGTGACCAAATGATCGTGACGTCGTTATATAGTTTTCCCAGTCGTTGGGTTTTGAGTTTTGTTGTCTTAGGCGTGGTTGCCGCTGCTTTAACGAGTTGCCGTTCGACGTCACCCGTCGCGCGTGTGTCGCAATCGGGTAAGGAAATCGAGCTATTTGATGCCGAGGATAGCCGATCGTCTATTGCTGATGTTAAAGCTCGTCCCTCTATCACGCAGGCCATCGAAGCGGTCAATAAGAAGCTCAAGGAAGAACCGAACAATGTCGCGGCGTTGATTAACCTGGCAAATCTGTTGTTGGTGCAAGGTCGTATTGAGGACGCTCGTAAAGTCACTAAACAGGCATTGCGCTTCAATCTTAAAAACGCGCGGGCACGTAAGGTACTGGCCGCAATTGAGATCGCCGACGGTAATCTTGATCTTGCCGGTATTATTCTCAATGGTCTTGGTGGTGATACCGCCAGCGATAGTCAGGTTCTGAATATGCTGGGTCTCATTGCTTTGCGACGTGAGCAATATGGTGATTCGCTGGCGCATTTTAAGGCCGCCATCAAAACCAATCCCAACGATATCGCTGTGCGCATGAATTTAGGCACGACGTATCTTAAGTATCGACAACTGGATGCGGCCGCCGCGCAGTTTGAAAAGGTGTTGGCGATCATGCCCGAGCATCAGGACGCCAGTCTACATGTTGGTATCATCAGCGCCGTGCGCGAAAAAAATGATGATGCGGAAAAAATCTATGTCGATATCGTTGATCGCAACAAACGGAATGCGCTGGCATGGTACAACCTAGCTCTCGTTCAGCGTAAGAACGAAAATAAATTGGAGACTGCACTGAAATCGATCGGCAATTATCTTGGTGTTTCCGGTCTCGATAAGACGCAAGTCGAGCGTGGCCAAAATCTACGTGCCGAAATCAGAACCGCGATCGAGGATCGTGATCGCCGCCGTCGCGAAGAAGAAGAACGTAAAGCTCTGGCTGCGAAGAAACTTAGAGAGCGACCGGCAGACGGCAAGAAAACCGAGACCAAGGAACCGGCGAAGGATGTTAAGCCATGAGTTTATTAAGTAAGCTTCTGATGTTGGCCTGTTTGTTTTTGAGTTTCTGGACAATGCGTGCCTTCGCGCAGACACCGGCGTCGACCCCTGCCACCGGTACCGCGACTTATCCGGCGAAGACCGAGGGCGAAGAAGCGCCACGTCCGAGCGCCACCGGTGCTGCTCGGGTTAGTAAAGATCATACCTCCATCGATTTTGAAGAGACCTTGCTCGAAGGTAAGATGAAGGCTCCCGCCGGCACTTTTCTTCAGGGTCGTAAGGATCAGCAAAAGAATCAGATGGTACAACTACGCACCAATTTCCGGCGTGAACTCAAACGCTCCAAGGGCGGCGTGCGTGCGCTGACGGATTAGGATTCGACAAAATCCCGAGCTGTGTTATACAGCGTTCATGCAGTTATATTTGCAGGATTTACCCCTAAAACACCCAACTCCCGACCAGTGGCTGCCGACGGTCCTTGCCGACTTCGACAGTTTTCTGCTTGATCATGCCGCTTGCGAACGTAAAGCTTCGGCGAATGCCATGAGTTTCGTGGTGCGCTACGCCGATCGTCGCGCCTTGATTGAGCCGATGATCTGTCTCGCCAAAGAAGAGCTCGCGCATTTCCACGAGGTTTACCGGCTTATTATGCGGCGTGGCCTGCAGTTACCACAGAATGATAGCGACTGGTATGTTCGCAATCTAGTTTCTTACGCTAGGCATGGTCGTGATGAGCGACTTTTGGATCGCTTGTTAATTGCCGGATTGGTAGAGGCGCGTAGTTGTGAACGTTTGCGTTTGGTGGGCGAGGCGCTTCCCGTTGGTGAGTTGAAGGATTTCTATACGCGTCTGGCGCGTGAGGAAGCTGGTCATTACAAAGTTTTTTTACGACTTGCCCGCCACTATTTCGCCGAGGACGTTGTGCATACCGCGCAAGAGCGGTTGGTGGATGTCGAGGCGCAGGTTATGAACAGTGCGCCTCTACGTCCTGTCGTGCACTGACGTTTATTTCAGCGTCGCGCGCAAATCTTTTAAGCGAATCAGAGCCAAGCGTGTCTCCGGCTCGCGGCCAACCGGCAAGTCACCGCTTTCGATGCGATCGATCGCAGTGTCGATAAAGTTGCGCGCCTCGTCACGACGATCCGCTTTCACCAGCGTCTCCGCATAATAAAAATGGGTTGTGTAATGATAATCGCCGCTCTCGGTGTCGGGATTTTTGCTGCCGCTGTAAGCGGGCGAGTTCAAAGAGGCTTCGAGATGCGTCAGGGCTTTCTCGACACTGCCGGCCGGGCCAAAGGGATTGACCGCTGGTAAGCGCAGATATAAGCCGCCGGCAATACGATCAAAGCCACTGGCTTCATAAGTTGCATCCACAGCGCGTCCCGCATCCAGCCAGGCAAAAACATCTTTGGAGAGACGTAGTGAACTCATAATGCCATCAGCTTCCGACCATAGTGATTGGCAAATTGCTTTCCAGTAGTAGTAGTGTGGTGTCGCGCTGACGCCTTGATGGGGCTTAATCAACTCAATATCACGTAGACAAGCTTCGAGGATCGGTTTGCGTCCGGCGATTTTGCTTTTGGGGATCGACAGCGCCGCGTAGGCATCCAGGCGAGCTATTTGCTCAACAGCATAAATGAGGTCGGTATCGCTGACACTTTTGACGGCATCGAGATAAGCCTGTCGCGCCGTACTAATAGCCGCAGGACCGTTCTCGCGCTGATCATACAAAGCATCAGCGGCGGAAAAATCAAAAGCGTGGGCGGCACCGGCGACACTAAATAGTAAAATTATCCAAATAAATCGCATGGTTAAACTCCTTTTGCGCTAAAAGTTGCAGCCTACCATGCCGGATTCGCCAGCGACTGTCAATGAGCCGCTTGGGTGGAGAGACAGATATAACCTATGATTTCAGTCGCCCTTTGACCTGAGCACCGATTCCCTCAAAGCCCGGTTTGCCGAGGAGGCCGAACAAATTTTGTTTATAGGCTTCGACGCCGGGTTGGTCGAAAGGATTGACGTCGATCAAGGCGGCGCTGATAGCGCAAGCGGTTTCAAAAAAGGCGAATGCAGCGCCCAGGCTATGTGCGCCGAGCGGTGGCAATTGCAATTGCAGACAAGGAACGCCGCCGTCGTAATGCGCGAGCATGGTTGCCTGCACCGCCGCAGCGTTAACTTCTTCGACGGCACGACCTGCTAAATAACCCAGATCATCAGCGTTGTTTTTTGCCGCAGGTATGATTTGTGCGGCTGGTCCGTTGCGAAGAGCGGTATCGTCAAAGCATAAAAAAGTTTCCAACAGGTTCCGGCGACCTTCCTGAACAAACTGCCCCAATGAATGCAGATCAGTGGTGTAAGCCAGGCTTGCGGGGAACAAACCTCGGCCTTGCTTGCCCTCCGATTCGCCGAATAATTGCTTCCACCATTCAGCCAGACAGCGTAGTTTTGGATCGGAATAGCTCAGCAGCTCAATGTGTTTTTCACCGATGGTGTAAGCGGCGGCGCGTGCCGCTGCGTATTGCAGAATCGGATGCTGGGCGATGTTGCTGCCATCAGCGCGCACCTCGGCGAACACCTGATCAGCGCCGCGTAACAAAGCACCACAGTCGATACCAGCCAGAGCCAGAGGTAAAAGCCCTACGGCGCTCAAGACCGAATAACGACCGCCTAGATCGCTGGGGACTTCAAAAGTTTTATAGCTTTGTTGCTTCGCCAATTCGCGCAAAGCACCTTTCGTGGGATCGGTTGTGGCGATGATGCGGCGTGCCGCCTCGACCGCGCCGTAACGTTCTTCCATGTATTCACGCAAAACGCGAAACGCAATACCAGGCTCGGTCGTGGTGCCGGATTTACTGATGACGTTGATGATTGGTTGGCGCTGCGGCAAAAATTGCAAAAGCTCCTGCAAGCCGCTGCCGCTCAAATGATGCCCGGCGTAGACAATCGGTTT
>CAZZCU010000015.1:19838-64692 GCA_964652825.1 uncultured Oligoflexales bacterium | reverse complement strand
CACCACCTGAGCAAAGAACATTAATGTACTCTATAATTTTTGAACTTCTTTTATTTCACAAGTTAGGCTTTTGCTAACAGCATCAGAGCCTCTTTATTTCATATCTTACGAACGATATTACTCCGTCGGTGGAGCTACAGGTGCTTGCTCGTCGACGGGTGCTGCTGGAGTCGGCGCAGCTGCTTCGGGAGAAGCTTGCTCGCCCGCTTGTTGCAAGCGCTGCTCCAGATTGATGCTGCCGCTCTTACCTTGAATCATCGTCAAGACGATGCTGGTTGTCATAAAGATCGCCGCAGCGCCGTAGGTCAATTTGCCAAGCAGTGTTGTCGCGCCACCGGCACCAAAAACACCCGACGAGTTGCCGCCACCAAAAGCCGCGCCAACACCGCCTTGATTACCACCTTGCACCAACACCACAAGAATCATAAATAACGCAACGACAACGTGAACTACGGTTACGAAAGTTTCCATTTGTTATCCTAATCAAGGAATTTAAGATGGCTCCTCCCAGAATCGAACTGGGGACACGAGGATTTTCAATCCTCTGCTCTACCGACTGAGCTAAAGAGCCGCTCAAAGGAATCTTTCTTCTAGCGGCAAGCTATGGGATAGTCAAGGTTGTTTGGGGTAAACACCACCCCGCAACAACCCCAAGAAAGGTCGCTATATGAATGTGCCGCAGGTTAAATTTCAACGCCGCCCCGAGCGCCCGCTGGTGATCGCCGGCCCATGCATGGCGGAGACGGAAGAACTCCTGCACGCCGTCGCAGAACCCTTGCAGCGCTTGAGTTCTGAGTTAAAATTCGACTACATTTTTAAAGCCAGCTTTGACAAAGCCAACCGCACATCCATCGACAGCTATCGCGGCCCAGGCGTTGAGAGCGCCCTGCAATGGTTTAGCGGCATCCGCAAGAGCCTTGGTCTGCCGATCCTGACCGATATTCACGAGACCCACCATGTCAACGAAGTCGCCGCCGTGGTCGACGTTTTGCAGATTCCGGCGTTCCTATGTCGTCAGACCGACCTGATCGTCAGCGCGGTTATGTCCAAGAAGGCCGTCAACATCAAGAAAGGCCAGTTTCTGGCCCCAGAAAATACCGCCCACATCGCCAAAAAAGTCCTGGAAGTGAGCCAACGCGAAGCCATCGCCCCCAATTTTGCCATCACCGAACGTGGCGCCAGCTTTGGTTATGGCAACCTTGTGGTCGATATGCGCGCCTTTCCAGTCATCGCCGACAATCCACCCGGCGCGGTGATTTTTGATATCACCCACAGTACGCAACAACCGGCCGCTGGTGGCGAAAAAGGCGAAGTCTCGGGCGGCCAACGCCGATTCGCGCCGGTCCTGGCCAGAGCCGCGACCGCGACCGGTTATCTCGACGGTTTTTTTCTCGAAGTTCATCCTAATCCGGCCCGCGCTAAAAGCGATGCGGCCGTGCAACTATCTCTGCCACAAGCCGAGGCCATGCTTCGCCAAATTATTCCACTCTGGTACGCAAGCCGGGCGGCAACCGAGATCGACAAAGATTTTGTGCGTTGAGACTAGTGGGCTAACGTAGGGGCGGGCATGTCATTCTCCAGCAGCAACGCCACCAACCACATGAAGTCGACACCGGTATAGTACGCGGTACATTCAGGTGCTTGACGCTTATAACCATCTGAATCCCGTTGCCACAAATAGTCGGCGCGTCGATCGCAGTTGGCCGGTAATCGCAAAGCCGGGAACTGCTGCATGGACAGCAACTCACGCAGCATGGCTTCGCGCACACCAACGCTATCAATGCCCGCAGCACGCCAACGCAACCAGACAAAAAACATGTTATCGGAATCGAGATCAGCAAGTTTTTGCGCGATCCATTCGTGTCTTTGCTTCACAACATCTTCAACAGTGAAAAAATTCAGAATATGTCGTGCTCTATCAATAATGCCACGAGTACGACCAACGCCACCATCGCGTCTTGCCTGCTCATCATCGTACATTTCCAATTCCAGCCACAGCGACATGGCGACCAAATGTGTTTCGTAACCACGCCTCATCAACGGCAGGCTAAACTCCGCCGTCGAAAACCCCCAATTGAGAAACTGCGAACGCGCTCCGGGCACCTGAAGATGTAAAGCCATCTGCCGGATAATCTCCGCCACACCAGGCGTCAACCAACTAATATAAAACGGTCCATCGCCAACAAAGCCGCGGCGTGTATCGATATAATCCACCAACCGGACTAGGTGCTGTTCATGACGGGGCGGCTGCTGCAGCAAAGCAGCCAGCAAACCAACAACCATATCTCGTGATGTCGACTGACCACGACAACGCGGATGCCGATGCCATTCGCCATCAATCTGACTACGTTCAATCGCACGCCAGGCTTCTGCCGCACTGGTAAATTCACGCATTTTCATTAATGCAACATAGCGCAAGGCGGAGAATAACAAGCTGTCACACTGATCACGCATTTCGCCATCAATGCCGCGGTTCACCACCATGCCATCGACCAGATGTGTTTTGTTGATCAAGCGTTCGTAATGCAGAAAGCGTTCGCGCGCTTCGGCAACGAGTTGCGCATCCATTGTTTGCTGAGCGACACCGAGAGTTGAGGCCCAGGTGTGCAAGCCATAGGTCTCATGACGAAGCTGGTAACTATTGCGAATGACAATACTTGCCGCTACCACCGCTATGATCGCGGCGGAGATCAAAGCCAAATAAGCCAAACGCTTATACACAGGTAGTCCCCACAAGCTATTCGATATAACTTGTCGGAATAATTAGGGAAAAACTAAAATTAGCCCGAAATGCGTAATGATTGCAGGCAGGTATTACGTCCCAGAAAACTACATTTTAATCCGATAATTCAGATCAGGCTCCACATAGGCGGTATCCATCTGCGCCAACTGCAGTTTACCCGACATATCCCAATTGACCGCGTGCCATTTAGTGAATTGATCGATAACCCAAATGCCCGACTGGCGACTGCCATTACCGCTTTTCGCATTCCCACCAAACGGCAAATGTGCTTCGGCACCGGATGTGGAATTATTAATGCTCGTCATACCCGCGGTAATATTACTGCGGAAACGATAAGCCAATAGCGGATCGTTAGTATAGATCGCTGACGACAAACCAAAGCCATGCTTATTCGCCATCGCCATCGCTTCATCAAAATCCTGAAACTTCATCACGTTAAACAACGGTCCAAAAGTTTCGGTCGAATAAATCTCATCGTCCATCGTTACATTGAGCACGATATTAGGACGCGCATAACAACCATGCGCACCATCGCCGGAAAAATGCGACCACTCAGCACCCTGACCAATCCAGCCACCTTGCCCCAAAGGCAATTCGTGATGTTTTTTCACCAGGGTCTGCAAATGACTCAAGTGAGTTTTCAAAAATCGCTCGCTGATCAACGGGCCATAAAAAATCTTTTCGTCAGACGGCTTGCCGATTTTCAATTCCGAAGCAAGCTTGATCAGGCGCTCGACTAATGAATCATAGATTGTTGCGTCCACGATCAAATTACCAAGCGACGTGCAACGCTGCCCCCCCGTACCAAAACCACTAAACAAAATCCCCTGCAGCGCCAGATCAAGATTAGCATCCTTGCACACCACCAGAGGATTTTTGCCACCCAACTCCAAGCAAGGAACCTGCAGATTACGCCCGCAAATCTCGCCAATGCGTTGTCCAACTTCGGTCGAGCCGGTGAAACCGATCTTATCGAACAATTGTTCGTCGATCAGACGCACCATCGCATCACCCGTGTAGGGGCCACTACCAAACACAACGTTGAAAACACCACGCGGTAAGCCGGCCTTCGCCAGCAACTCGGTGAAGTAGTAGCTGGTCAACGGCGTATCTTCGCTCGGCTTCCAAACACAGGTATTACCCGCCACCAAAGCCGGCACAAAATACCAAGACGGTACGGCAACCGGAAAATTACCTGCTGTCAAACAACCAAAGACACCAATAGGACGACGGTATGTGAAGCATTCTTTGTCAGCCATTTCCGAAGGAATCGTTTGTCCGTACAAACGCCGTCCTTCGGACACAAAGAAATGGCACGTATCGATAGCTTCTTGCACGTCCCCGCGCGCCTCGCGGATCGGTTTCCCCATCTCGCGACTCAAAACTTGCGACAAGGCTTCTTTGTTCTCTTCGATCAAGCGCCCAAAATTTTGGATGATCCCTGCGCGCACCGGCGCCGGCGTGTGTCGCCATGTCGCAAACGCCTTGCGGGCACTTTGCGCCGCCTGACGAATCAATTGCTCGTCAGCTTCGGCAAAGGTGCCAACGATATCGCGTTTATCCGCGGGATTAATTGATTGGAATTCGCGTTTTCCCTGCTGCCACTCGCCTTCAATGTATGCTGCTAAAGCTTTCACCTGCAAAGGACCACCATTCATGCCATGTAAGATCAGAAATTAATTTTTGTCCCTCAACGGACGGATGGAAGCAATCATAGCTAGAAACATGCTCTGGTCCAAACGAATAATCGGCAAGATTCGCCGGAAAGAACACTTGGTCCGGATAGGCCGTCGCAGCCTGTTCCAGAGCGGCATTGGCGTCCAGCCACCGCTCGCGGAATTCCTCACGCTGGCGCTGTGTCCGCCGTGATCCCAGCAACGGCTCGCAGATATTAGCCATGCTCCAGATCCACTTGCAGCTACCATTGTCTTTGGCCATGTCCCATAAGTGATAAATATCTGGAATCGGCACCAATAGTACACTCATGTCCGGATTGGTCGTCACAATATGGGCAAGTCGCTCGGTCATCATATCGCTAAAAGCCGCCAACTGCCGGCGGTGATCGTCCGGCCAGCCGCAGACATCATTCGCACCAATCATAAACGTCATATAATTTGGTTTTTTTTCGAGCGCCGCGGCCACCTGTGCCTCGGTATCTGCTAATACGGCGCCGACTTTGGCAAAATTAAATCCATGAACAGCAAAATCCGGTAACAACACCTGAAAACGCAAAAAATGACTACTAAACCCCGCGACTTTGGCAAAGCCAGTGGACCAGCTCAGATCAGGGGATGATTTAAGAAAGCTCTTGGAATTAAAAGCCTGCGTAATGGAATCACCAACGGCGACCATAGTGAAATCATGCCGCAGACCACTGGCACGACCATGACCCATGGTTAGGATTGCAATTAAGCCGCAACTCAAAAGAAGAAGCTGTCTCATGGACTAAACTCCTCGCGCTAACGCGCGCCGACTTCTAACAGGTTTTCTAGGAAACTCACATCTATTTTGCTAGGATATAATCTTCTTATGCAAGGCGTATTTTATCTATGAGTCATGGTGACCGACGCAGTCTTGATCGCTGCCCTATATGCCAGGGGCCCCTACGACCTGCTGACGACTCTAAAGTCAGCCGCTGCCGCAACTCGACCTGTATTCATAATCATCTAGAGGTTAAATGCCCTCGTTGCGAACGCAACGATCTTGCCCACGTGACCTATAAGGCGGGGAAATTTCATTATAGTTGCGCGGAATGCCTTAATAACTGGCAAGTTGACGCTTAGCCGCCAACAACCTTGGCCATATCGAAGATCGGCAGATACATCGCAATCACGATGAAACCAACGATACTACCGATAAAGACGATCATGATCGGCTCGATCATGGACTTCATTGTTGCAACGGCCAGATCCACTTCTTCTTCATAAATTTCGGCGATCTTAAGCAGAGTCTGATCGAGCGCACCGGTTTGCTCTCCGACCTGAACCATGGATGCAACCATACCAGGGAAAAGCGTACCCTCCGTCAGCGGCTCCGCGAAGGTCGAACCTTGCGAGATCTTATCCCTGACTTTATAAACGAATTCCTCCACCAGCTTGTTACCAGCGGAAGCAGCGCAAATGTTCAAAGCCTCAAGAATCGAAACACCCGACAGTAGCATCGTTGACATCGTCGAACAAAAACGCCCAACCGCAACTTTCTGGATAACATCACCAATGACCGGCGACTTAAGCATGAGCGCGTCCCATTGGCGCGCACCTGATTCCGTTTTGCGCCAGGCGTTTAACAGCATAAACGCCCCGACAACACCACCAAAGAGAACATAGTAATAATTCACCATGAAATTTGATAAATCGACGACAAGCTGCGTCAACCCAGGCAACTCCTGACCATTGTCCTGGTATTGTTTGGCAAACGATGGCACCACGAATAACAGCAACATTGTGACAACACCGAAAGCAACGCTCAGAACGATAGCAGGGTAAACCATTGCGGATTTAAGTTGTGATTTAAGCTTGGCTGCCTTTTCGATATAGGTGGTCAGCTGGCGCATGATTTTATCGAGGCTGCCCGAGATTTCACCGGCGCGCATCATCGCGATATACAAATTATCGAAGACCTTCGGGTATTGATCCAACGCGTCGCTCAACGTCGCACCGTTCTCGATCGCGACACGAATCGCGTCAATAGTCCGCCCAAATTTAGGCGAACGCTGCTGCGCCGCGAGAATACCCAAGGTTTGGATCAAGGGCACGCCGCGTTCGATCATAATCGAAAACTGCTTGGTGAATACCGCCAGCTCTTTCGTGGATGGAATACCGGCACCCATCTCAAAAACCAAATTGCCTTTGGCGTCACGCGATAGCAAGCCGCCGAGTATATCGCCCTCCGATGCCGCCCCCTTGGTCCTGCCACCACGCTCCGGGGCTTTTGCACTGCCAGCCGCCACAGCCTTGATGGACAATGGTTTCAAGCGCATTGCCGAAAGCTTACTCTTCGCCGCGCCCTCTGAAGGCGCGGTGATGCGACCGGTTTTTATCGAACCATTCGCGGCTTTTGCTTTGTATTGAAACTCACCCATTTTTTATCCGATCTCTCAGCCTGCTTTGTAGTTTGGCGTCAATGGTTTACTCACCGATTTCTTGGCCGCCTTTTGCGGATTGGCCAGAAGATCCTGCAATTCATCGATGTTGCTGGACTTCTGTAATCCCGTCGTCTTGTCAATGATACGGCGATTAATCAAATTAAATAATGCCTGATTCATCGTCTGCATTCCTGACTCTTCCTGACCGGACTGCATGGCCGAATAAATCTGATTAAACTTGCCCTCGTTAATCAACGCATGAATCGCATGATTGGTGGTCATGATTTCCATCGCTAATGCGCGACCACCACCAATGGCGGGAATCAACACCTGTGACATGATACCTTCGAGAGTCATCGCCAGCTGTGTACGGATTTGATGCTGTTGATGCGGCGGAAAAACATCGATAATACGGTTGAGCGTCGAAACACAGCTATTAGTATGCAGCGTTGCAAACACCAAGTGCCCGGTCTCAGCGGCGGTCAGTGCCAAAGCGATTGTTTCGAGATCACGCATCTCACCGACCATAATCACATCGGGATCCTGGCGCATCGCGCTGCGCAAAGCATGCGCAAAGGATTTAGTATCATCGCCAAGTTCACGCTGATTGATGACACAGTTTTTGTGACCATGCAAAAACTCAACTGGATCTTCGATCGTCAAAATATGATCGTAACGTTTCTCGTTAATGTAATCGATCATTGCCGCCAGGGTCGTCGACTTACCAGAACCTGTCGGACCAGTAACAAGCACTAGACCACGCGGCAAATCGCACAGTCTGCGCACCACAGGCGGCAGACCGAGATCATCTATTGTCTTAAGCTTGTAAGGAATAATACGAAACGCGGCCGTCACCGAATTCTTCTGCAAGAAAACGTTTGCCCGAAAACGAGCCAGATTCTGCACCGAGAAGGCCAGATCCAGCTCTTTGGTATTCTCAAAATCCTTCTTCTGACCTTCCGTCAAAACGGAATAACAGAGTTGTCGGCATTCCGGTGGCGTCAATGGCTCAAGTTGCAATGGAATCAGCTGACCATCGATACGCAGTCGCGGCGGTGAGCCAGAGGAAATATGTAAGTCACTCGCACCCTGCTCAATCAAGGTACGCAGCAACTGTGTCAATGTATAATTCAGTGCCATCATTCATTCCTAAGCGGCAAGCTGCGCGCCCTTAGCGGTATCGGATGCCGTCACTTTCACAACCTCTTGCGCCGATGTCACACCTTGCACCATCTTATTCAACGCCGCCTGACGCAAAGTTTTCATTCCAGCGGCCATTGCCACTCGTTTGATTTCCATAGCCGGCTGACCTTTGAGAATCGCTTCGCGAATCGGATCCGTCAGCAGCATCACTTCATGCACCGCGACACGACCCTTGTAACCGGTGTTACTGCAAGCGGGACAACCCTGCCCCTTGTAGGCATGCACCTTGGTGGAATAACTCGGATGAATACCAAGCTCGATCAACGCTTCTGGAGTTACCGTACTATCAACAACGCGGCACTTGGCACAAATACGACGTGCGAGACGCTGTGCAACCACCGCATTCAAAGCCGAAACAAGATTGAAGGACTCAACACCCATATTCTGCAAACGCACGATGGTGTCGGAGGCACTGTTGGTGTGCAAGGTGGATAACACCATGTGACCGGTCAGCGCGGCTTTAATCGAAATCTCCGCTGTTTCAAGATCTCGAATCTCACCAACCATGATGACGTCTGGATCTTGTCGCAAAAATGCCCGCAATGCGGCAGCAAAGGTCAAACCTATGTCTGGCTTCATTTGGACCTGGTTGATCCCCGCCAAGTTAAACTCGACAGGATCTTCGGCAGTCATGATGTTCTCGGTGACTTTGTTTAGCTCAGACAATGCCGAGTAAAGCGTCGTCGTTTTACCAGAACCCGTCGGTCCAGTTACCAACACCATCCCAAACGGCCGATGCAAGGCATCCATAAAGCGATCAAGTTCTTCGCGTTCAAAACCAAGCTGAGTCATATCCACTTGCAAAGACGACTTATCAAGAATACGCATAACGATCTTCTCGCCGAACAACGTTGGCAAAGAGTTGACCCGGAAGTCGACCGGCTTATCACCGATTTGCACGCGAATACCACCGTCTTGCGGCAAGCGTTTTTCGGCGATGTTCATGCCCGCCATAATCTTGATACGCGTCGTGAGTGAATCCTTAATCTCGACCGGCGGCCGCGCCAATTCCACGAGCGCGCCGTCAATCCGCAAACGAATACGCATCGATGTTTCGTACGGCTCCATATGAATATCGGACGCCTTACGCTCCATACACTGGATGAGGATTTCATTCACCAATCCAATGATCGGACCATCTTTGGCACCGGCTTGATCACGACTGATATCAAAACGAGTGTTGTCCGTTTTCTTTTTGAGGTTGGTGTAGTCCTCTTTGTTGAAGGACTCCATATCCATGCCCGAGGGATAATATTTTTGCAGTGCCTCGGAGATACGCATTTCGCTGGCCAATACCGGCTTAACAGAATAACCAGTTTTGCGACGGATATTATCGAGTATGGCTGGGTTCTTAGGATCGCTGGTCGCAATGATGATGTTGTTACCAGCACGATCTATGGGAATAATGCGCAACTTATTGGCGAGATCCTTGGGAATCAACTTCACAATTTGCGGCGGAATATCCATCTCTTGAAGTTGCGCGATCTGAATACCGTGAAACTTCGACATGACTTCGAGAGCTTTTGGCGCGACATTCGGCTCGACCTGCTCAATCGCGTACAAAAGCGAGATTTTATCGGCCGCACTTTTGGCCTTGGCGGCCTCGAGTTTATCCCGAGCCAGCCCGGCTTCGCTGACCAGCATTTCTTCTAATGATGCCGACACCCGCGCTCTCCACACAGACTAAAATAATTCGATCAATTAGGTGTCGGCATTTAATGAGAAAGCTTAAGTAGGTGCGGCGATCGATTCCAGACGAGTACGATAAATCTGGCCGGCCGCCACATGCGTATGACGGACATGCCGCAGATAAATATGAGCCAAGGCAACTAGGGTTTCTTGCGTGGTTTTTTCGTCATATTTGGCGGAACGTAAAACATGACTGCGTACTAGTGCCGACACCTCGCGCGGGTGCATCAACAAGCCACGACCTAAATATAAATCATCCTCAAAATAATAAAGAAAACCCTGAAAAATCTCACCCTTACAAAGACCATCCGTTCTTTCTTGATCGCGAACACTCACCAACAAGTTTTGTCGTCGACATAAGTCGTAAACATTAACGCGAAATTGATCAACTTTTGTGATTTCAAACAAAGAATGCACAAAACCGTTCAAACCCGAAACCGAACGGTATAAATCCGAGCTCGCAAACCGACTGTGATACACATGTTGCAAACGCCAGGCTTCAAACGGCGTTTGGCCGGCGAATACCACTGGTCGACGCTCAAACATAAAGATATTGGCAAAGTAGTCCATCCAGGCATCGTACATTTCATCTTCCGGAAAAACCTTGCCGTACTTGTCAGAAAAATTCTTTTTCGCTGCCGCGAAATCATCATTACTGACAATAGTGGTAACCCAATTCAAAAGATTTTCAGTGGCAATATCAACGCCTAAAACAAGACCTGGCTCTGTCGGGCTCCCAGCGGAATCTGTCGCAAATTCATTCATTTAAGTCCTCGCAACTTTAGGTACCCAGCACCAATCCCAAACGACACTACCGTAAACCGGTAGTCGCATTTTCAGCGGAATCCAAACGTACAACAAGCCGTCACCACACGCGGCGCGCATGAATTGCGGCAACTCCTGACCCACCAAATCCGCATCAGAAATAATTATATCTTCCATCGGTATATATAAGCCATAGCTGGAAAAATGCTTTTGCAACTGACGACGAAAATCAACCCAACCCAGGTCGTCAAACGGCTGCCCGGGCATGGCAACCGGCGTGATCATATAAGCGGCGACAACAGCTTTTACCGACGGGGCTACTGTCCAGAAAGCAACCCCCAGCGACGGCAACAATAACAACAGAAGCAAACACAGCCGCACATAAGACTTACGCAGCAGCTCCGACAATGACGTCACTTGCGCTGCTCCCATAATACCTCAACCACACCCAAACGTGCGCTCAAGTCACGGCCAAGAACAAAAAACCAATCACTCAAGCGATTAAGATAAATCACAACCTCGGAGCGAACGGGAGCAATGCGACTAAGACGAACGACGGCTCGTTCCGCACGACGGCAGACCGTACGACAGATATGCGCAAAAGAATTTACTGGATGTCCGCCCGGCAAAACGAAATTTTCGAGCGGCTTCAAGCTGGCATTCATTTTATCGATCTCTTTTTCCAAACGCTCGATCTGCGGCGGCCTGATGATCTGTTGCCGGTCGATATTGAGATGATCCAGAGGCGTCGATAATTCACCGCCCACATCGAACAATTCATTTTGAATGCGTCGCAAACCCAGACGCGCCTCAGCAAGTGCTTCGTTATTCAAACGCACGATCTCATCATGCAACAATCCGACAACAGCGTTTAATTCATCAACGACGCCGTAGGCTTCAATACGAAGATCATCTTTACCAACAAACTCACCGCTGGCGAGCATGGTGGAACCCTTGTCACCAGTTTTTGTATAGATTCTGGTCAATCGCATCGCGATGCAAACCCCACCTTCACTTGTTGCAATATTAGATTAGAAAAGTAGCGGACTCATGGCCGCATTCCAATAAAAAAGCGGGCTTCATCAGCCCGCTTTTTAAATATTCGATCATCAATGAAACCAGCCGAGATGCTTAATGCTGGCTCTCAACCCTCAAAGCGCTTATTGACGGCGTCTCGTAATTTGTCCGAAGGACTAAAAGTCACAACGCGACGCGCCGAAATCTCAATCTTATCTCCAGTATGCGGATTGCGACCTGGCCGAGAACGCTTCTCTTTCACCGACCACTTGCCAAAACCAGAGATTTTCACCTCTTTGCCTTCTTCCAGTTTCGCTTTGATCTCTTCAAGAATAATCTCAAGGATTTCCTTGGCTTCGTTAACAGGGTATCCGACTTTATCACGGATCATTTCAATGAGAGCATCTTTAGTCAGTGTCATTTCCGGCATCTTTGTCTCCTCGGATATTCTCACCTGCAAAGCATTCAGGGTCGCGCGCGGTGAGCGTCTTCTTAAGCATCTCGTAAAACCATGAACTTGTTAATTATATTAGCAAATTCCAATACTCAAAGAAAGAAGTCCCGCAGTGGTTTACGTCGGTAAAATACCGGATCTATACATAAATCTCCTATAGTGCTAATTTTGAGGTTTTACGAAGAATGGACCTATGCCCCAAGCAAAACAACGAGTTCTGACCGGTACACGCCCCTCTGGCTCACCGCATTTAGGCAATTACTTCGGTGCCTTTCGACCGGCAATCCAGCTACAGGACAAGTACGAGCTGTTTTTCTTCCTGGCCGACCTGCATGCGCTCAATGGTCCCATTAACAAGGATCAGATGACCGAGCTCAGCCTGGATATAGTCGCCACCATGTTGGCCTGCGGACTAGACCCCAAACGCGCAGTTTTTTATGCACAATCCACCGTTCCCCAGACTGCTGAACTGTCCTGGATGCTTGGCTGCCAGGCTTCTTACGGGATGATGCTACGCGCTCACTCCTTTAAGGATGCCCAGGCAAAAGGCAATGACGTCAACATGGGCGTCTTTAACTATCCGATTCTTATGGCTGCCGATATCTTGCTCTATGATGCGACGATCGTTCCCGTCGGTCAGGATCAAAAGCAGCATCTGGAAATGACCCGAGACATGGCGCAACGCTTTAACAATCGTTACGGGGATGTCTTAACTGTCCCTGAACCCCTGATATCCGAGGCCGTGGCTCTGGTACCAGGTCGCGATGGCCAAAAAATGAGTAAGTCGAAAGGCAACGTTGTCTCTATCTTTGCCACCGACAAGCAGTGGAAGGAACAAATCATGGGCATCGTTACCGATGCCAAAGGTCTAAATGATGCCAAAGATCCGGATGCCTGTACGGTGTTCAAACTATACTCACTGCTTGCCTCTAAGCAAGAAGCCCAGGAAATGGCTGCCAAATACCGCGCCGGCGGCTATGGTTATGGTCACGCCAAACAAGATTTATTGGCAAAAATAATCGCCGTCTTTGGTCCAATGCGTGATCAATATCTGCAGCTACGCCAACGACCGGAGCATCTGCGTGCAGTGATTCAAGAAGGCTCTGAGCGCGCGCGCCTTATCGCCGAGCAGAAGATGACTGAAATTCAACAAGCCGTAGGGTTATTGGGTGGCATCCGTCCATCCAAACGCAAATCACCATCCGTTTAATCGCGAGCATTTTTAGTGCGCCATTTTTTTGTCATCCTTGTCATTTTCATTTGCGGCGTTACTGGCGGCGGTATGTGGTTCTTGAAACGCCAAACGATCTCCTACCGCAACCTCGAAACCAAATTTACTGGTGAGCAAACGGTAAAATTTGACGATCAGGGAATTCCTACGCTTGAAGCACCAGACTGGCCGCAGTTGATCGAACTCCAAGGCTACATTGTCGCCAGTGAACGACTA
The DNA here is from genome assembly GCA_964652825.1 of uncultured Oligoflexales bacterium. Taxonomy (GTDB): domain Bacteria; phylum Bdellovibrionota_B; class Oligoflexia; order Oligoflexales; family CAZZCU01; genus CAZZCU01. Next base: position 51,290 of record CAZZCU010000015.1, on the reverse strand, counting down.
TGGCAGATGGACGTCATGCGTCGTCAAGCAGCGGGACGGTTGAGCGAATGGTTCGGTCCAGCATCACTTAAATCCGACAGTGATCGCGTCCTCGAAGGTTGGTATGACGCGGCCACCGAAGCAGCGGATGCACTGGCACAAAATCAACGGATTTTTTGCGACGCATTTGCTCGCGGCGTCAATCGTTTCATCGAGGCGCATCCAAAACGATGGAGCATGGAGTACGTTTTGCTACGCGTGACAGCGGAGCCGTGGGAGTGTCGCGACAGCTTGCTGATTTTGATGAACATGTCGGACACCCTCGCCACTACAGCGTTCCGCGAAGCTCAGCAGTGGATTTGGCGACGCAATCTGCCAAAAGACTGGGAGAATTTTCTTTTCCCAAATACTCATCCATGGAATCAACCACTGTTTAAAGAACGCAAGGCGCAACCAGCGCCGCTACCGACACGCCAACATTTCTTGCCAGCTACGCCGCTGCAGGCGAGCGAATGGGCGGAACAACCGATCTCCACTCCCACCGAGATTTTCTATGGCAGCAATAGTTGGGCATGGCGTGGGCCGGGCGGCTATTTTTTGGCCAACGATCCGCACCTTGGCTATCAGGTGCCGCAGTTATGGTATGCCATGCGTCTGCGCGTCTCGGCAAACGACTGGGTCGTTGGCGTTGCTCTCCCAGGCGTGCCAGGCATCACATTGGGCATGAATCCTCATCTCGCCTGGGCATTCACCAATGTTGGCGAAGACGTGGATGACTTCCTGCTTGAAGAAATCAACGCTGACGCCACACAATATGTCGCAAAAATTAGCGCCGGCAAAAAACAATGGCGATCGATAGAAATCCAACAACGAACTATCAAAGTCAAAGGCCAAAAAGATGTTGTCGTGGACGTGCGAAAAACACACAGAGGACCGCTGCTCAAACGAGCAAACCTCGATGAGCGCTGGGCCAGTCGACAATGGTTGCCATTGAAAAGCGGCATGTTGAACATGCCAACTATCGCGTTGAATCAAGCCAAAACCTGGGCGGAGGTCAATGCGAGTCTCGATCAAATGACGGTGCCTGCGCAAAACGTTATCGTCGTCGATCATGCCGGTGGCATGGGTTATCGCGCTTCGGGAACAAGCATTAAACGCAAAGTCAGTGGCCGCTGGCCAAGAGCAGCCAGCGAAGGTGAGTGGCTTGGCTTCGAGCCTCAATCGACACGCCGCCGTCTATGGTTGCCAGCGCGGCCCGAATATAAAAAGCGCGAAGCGATCGCAACAGCCAACGAAAGAATCTGGGTGGATGAATTCGGCCATAACTGGTCGACCGAAGATCGCAAGGAACGTATCCAAAAGGTTCTGCTCAACTTATCCGAGGGCAGCGTTGAGCAAATGCAGAACCTGCAACAGGATGACGAGAGCAGGTTTGGACGAGAGTTATTAACGTGGCTGGCTGCGGCAATAACGGACAGCAAAATTTCGCCGGATATCAATATCGAGAACTGGCACGCTTGGTCTGGTAGCGCCAGCCAGGACCCCGAGGCGTTTGCTGATGCATTGGCTGTCGAGGAATTTCTGTTGCATGTATTGCCACGGCGAATCGCGGCACACTATCTACAAGCCGAGAATGCCTCACCAAACTATTATTTTGCCATGCAACGTGCCTGGTTGCTTCAGACTCTGCAATTGGAACATGGACTCGCGGCTTTCGGGATCAACAAGGCTGATCTGGCAGCAACCTTGCTCGGCGTTATCGCCAAGTCACGGCAACAGCGCCAGCCTTATTTCGTCGCAAATCGCTGGCAACGACAACACCCATTTGTAGGACGCATCCCGATAATTGGTAACTTGTTCAAAATTCGCGATATCGATCAGTATGGTCATGAGCACCTTGTTAAAGTCGAGAAACCGACTTCGGGCGCTTCGACACGCTTAGTATGGAACCTTCAGGACCCGCGCCAAAGCTCGTGGAGTTTTCCTATCGGACAATCCGGTCATGTCGGCTCAAAATTTTATCGCAATCAACAGCGACGCTGGTTGCAAAAACGATATATGCCAGTTTTTACCGACGACTTTGTCTGGAATTTTGCCGGTGACGCGGCAAATCGATAACACGCTCACTTCATTTTGAGCATGTAATGCGCGACGGCTTTTAATTTATCATCACCCAGATAAGACTGTGGCGGCATCGGCGGAAAATTTCTCCGCACGGCTTTGGGATTATTCGCAAAGCCCACGATTCCAGCGGCGTTTCCAGCATACTTTTGCTGAATCTCTTTCACCGGCGGGCCAATCAGTTGATAATTCATTGCATGACAGCCAGCACACACCGCTGCATAAGTCTGCTCGCCTAAATCACCGCTACCAAACTGCTGTGCGCTTGTCGACGGTATCAGCATCGTTGTGACCGCCCGAGTCGACGCATCCGGAGAACAATCCTCCAAGTGCTCGGCATCGAGAGTGGTCATGGTCGTGCGATCCAAAAGACAATTACCTACACCCTTTTTGGTTGCGATAATATCAGCGCCTTTCGGCAAAATGTCCGATGCGCCTTCGGGGGCCGAACCGCTCAAAACATGCTTCAATAAAAAACGCCCCCAGACCAATAAGTTGAGCAGATTCTTGCGCGCATTATCGTGATAAAAATTACGCAGCACCATGACGTGATCCGAGTTTGGCTCTACCTGCGGATCAACCGCCATATTGGGAATAGTGCTGTGATCGGCGATGACAATGCCGCCAAAACTATTTTGCCTGATAATGTTATCCTCAAACTTAACCTGATCCGCGGCCAGAACAATAACCCCGGAGCCGGGTGGGACGGCGGCAACAATAGAACCAGGTGCACCGAAATTATGATGATTGTTATCAAAGATAAAATTGCGACGAACAATGATGTTCTCACTCGTCTTGCGCGGCAATTCCGGCAGCGTAAATACAAGAATACCAGCACTGTTGTCATAAACAGAATTGTTTTCGATTAACACGTGGTGGGAATTTTCCGCTTCGATCCCAGCAACATTCTTAAACACTTCATTGCGTCGGACATCGACATGATGGCACATACCGATATAAATTCCGGCATCCGCAATACCCCAGGTCACCGTATCTTCGATCAGAATATTTGTACCCAAAGTTGGGTAAATTCCGTATATGCCGGTGTTTTCAACAAGCAGATGGCGTATTTCGACATTGTTAGCCGCCTGCGTAGTCACGCCATTAGCGCGATAACGACGGATATGAAAGTTTTCGATTTTAAAACCGGAGCCCGAAGCAATGATGCCATCATTCAGCTTGCCCTCGCCATCAAGGATGGGCCAGTCTTTGCCGACAATCTTACCGATCAACTTGATATCGGGTTTATCGATATGCAAAGCTTCTTTATAAATTCCAGGCTCCACAATAATCGTATCGCCCGGAGCCGCGGCTTTAATCGCTTCCTGAATAACGCCGCCTTTCGAGACGACATGCTCCGCGGCGAGCGCCGGTAACGTAGCAATCACAACACTGATAACCGCGGCAACTATGGCTGAATACATATCCACTCCTATTGCATAGGTCTAAGACCTGATGGCAAGTGTTCCGGAATTTCAATTTTAGCAGATGAATCGTCCAAACTGCGCAAAAATGCTACCAATGCCTGTTGCTCACTTATCGATAGCCCAATCGGACGCACATGCCAGTGAATGCGCCCACGCGGCTCAACACCCAACGAACGACCGCCGCCGTCGTTATAAAATTCGACTACCTCTTCCAGTGTGGCAAATTGCCCGGCATGCATATAAGGCGCCGATCTGCTCAGGTTGCGCAGGCTGGGAACTTTGACGGTCAAATTGGGGTCCATGCCCTCAGGCTCGGGAACACCAATGAACAGACGTTGCTGATTGGTGAACAGCGGTGGTGTGTGACATTCGGAACATCTGGTCAGAAACGAACGGAATAAACCAAAACCAGCTCTTTCTTGTTCTGTTAAAGCGCTGGCGTCGCCCAAAACATAGTGATCATAGCGACTATTAAAGCTTACCAAAGAGCTTTCAAAGACGCTCAATGCCTCCAAGACCATCGCTACGGTGATTTTACCGCGCCAACGGGTGACAAACGCCCGTTGAAAAAAGCGCTGGTATAGCGGCAACGCATTCAAACGCTCTTCGATCAATGCGGGTGTTGCATTCATTTCCACCGACGAGAACAAGGGGCCGGACGCCTGCTCGACCAAACTGGTAGCGCGCCCATCCCAGAACCAACGCTCCTGAAAGCCGGTGTTCCACAGACCCGGAGTGTTATGCGACAGTCGATTATCGCCGCTCCGATTCCTGCCAACACCCTGCCCGCCGGCACCTACCGCCCGGCGCTGGCCATCACTAAGTCCCGCCCTAGGATCATGACAATGGGCACAGGAAAGATCGCGATCACGAGATAACACCGGATCAAAAAATAAAAATCTGCCCAGATCGATTTGTCGCGGATCCAACGCCTGATCTTCACTCGCAAGCGGCAGCCAATGCCCGTTATGACTGCCGATACCGGATCGATAAGGTATCGCATAACGGCATTTGCCTTGATCGTCCCGGTAAAAGCCTTGCGGTGGGCACTCCTTACCAAGCTCTAATGTTTGTGCGAGGCTTACCGAGGCCACTATAACTGGCATCAGCAACCCAGCACCCATCAGCACAAATCGCATCATCACCACACCGTCTAGGCAAACAATCGAACCGTATCAGACATTGTACCACTACGGAAAACTTGACTAAAACCCGCTCACAGATAAGATACGTAGCTATTCAAGAGTCTTACTTTTTCGGGAGGATAACGCATGATCGAAGTCACAGGACTGTCCAAGCGTTACGGTGACATTCAAGCACTGTCGGATGTCACCTTTAAAGTCGATAAAGGCCAGATCGTTGGTTTTCTCGGTGCCAACGGCGCCGGCAAGACAACCACGATGGATATTTTGTGCGGCTGTATCGGTACGGATCAAGGCGAAGCCAAAATTGCCGGCTATGATATCACCGCTCAACCCGAGGAAGCGAAACGCCGCCTCGGCTATCTGCCAGACGAGCCCCCCCTATATAATGATATGATCGTCGAGGAGTACATTGAGTACGCCGCCCGTCTTCATAAAATACCTGGCCCCGACATAGCGCGACGCGTGAACGATACGGTCGACAAGTTGTCGCTGGGAGATGTTCGTCGGCGCATCATCGGCAATTTATCAAAAGGCTTCCGCCAGCGAGTCGGACTGGCACAAGCTATCGTTCATGATCCGGAAGTCCTGGTTCTCGACGAACCAACCGAAGGACTGGATCCCAATCAAATCGTCCATATTCGCGATCTGATTCGATCTCTGGCCGGACAACATACTATTATTCTGAGTTCGCATATTTTGTCAGAAGTTCAAAATACCTGCGATCACATCGTCATTATTCACCAAGGTCGCATCGTCCAACAAGGTACCTATGATGAGTTGGTCTCGCACCTGGGCAGCACGCGACAGTACTTCCTCTCGGTACAAAAAGACGGCCCCAAATTGCGTGATGTGCTCAGCAAGATTCCCGGCGTCTCACAAGTCAAGGCAAGCGACAACGAAGACAATCGCCTGGATTTCACCATCGATACCGTTGCAACACCCATCGACCAGGTAGCACGCACGGTACTTGATGGTGGTTACGGCTTGCGTGAGATCGCCGCAAAAACCAAAAGCCTCGAAGAAGTCTTCTTCCAATTAACCAAATAAAACGTATTTGCCTCTGAGGAGAATTTATGGGAGCTGCACTTACTATCGCTAAACGTGATATGAAAAGTTTTTTCGCCTCGCCGCGCGGTGCGGCAATATTCTGGTTCTTTCTGATTTTTATGGGCGTGTTTTTTAATTCCTTCGTTCACACTTTCAACGAAATGCAGGCGAGCGCTCCCCAAATGGGCGGCCAGGCGCCGACGCTGGAGCAACTGTTAAAAGCACTTTTTTATAACCTGCATTTCATTCTGTTACTGGTGATTCCAGCTGTAACCATGGCGTCGTTTGCCGAGGAAAAACGCACACAATCATTGCGGTTGTTAGTCACCTCACCGATTTCGGCATCGCAAATCGTACTTGGCAAATTCCTCGCCACTGCCGGCTTAATGGCCTTAGTATTATTGGCTTCGGCGGCGTTTCCATTATTCACGTTTATTTATGGTAATCCCGATCCCGGACCGGTATTTGCCGCCTATTTGGGTTTGTTCCTCTTGATTTGCTCACAATTGGCTTTTGGTCTGTGGGTTTCTTCCATGACCTCCAATCAATTCATGGCATTCTTGTTCACTATGTTTGGTTTGTTTCTGCTGTTAATTCTCAGCTGGATCGCGCCTAATATTTCCGGTGGCGGCATCATGGAAGAAATTTTTAAATATCTGGCATCCACGACTCACCTGGATAATTTCTTCAAAGGCGTCATATCGGTCAGCAGTGTTTTGTACTTTATCCTGTTCACGTCGGTATTTTTATTTTTCACCAATGTCGTTCTTGATTCGCAACGCTGGAGGTAATGAATATGCGTCCGGGTTTATTGATTCTGCCTTTTATTTCGCTATTCGTCGCCGCTCTCGGTACGGCACTTAAGTCAACCTACCCTCACCTGCCATGGCTTGGTTATGCCGGTTGGGGTACCGCGGCTATTATCATCGCGTTATGGGTTGTGTTGGATCTTGAGAACTTTAAGGCTCTCACCAAACGCAAAGGCGCAAAATACGGCGCCAGTTCCAGTGTGACGATTCTGATAGCGATGTTGGTTATCATTGGCCTGGCTGTATTGAGCAATCGGCCGCGCTTCAATAAGTCTTTCGATACCACCCAAAGTGGCATCAACACCTTGTCCGATCAATCGCTCAAGATCATCAACAATTTGCGCGACAAGAATCTACAGATCGAGACCACTGTCTTTTTTGAGGGCGAGCAATCCAAGCAACAAGCCAGAGATTTGCTCCAGCTTTATGAAGCACAAGGAGCTAATTTAAAAATAACCTACTTGAATACACGAGCAGAAGGATTACGCGCGGAGGAGGAAAAGCTCACTTCTCTTAATACGATTATTTTCAGAACCGGTACACGTGATGCACGGGTCACTACCTTTACCGAAGAAAAAATCACCAACGCTCTTATCCAGACGCTAAAAGATACCTCGCGTCAAATCTATTTCACCACTGGTCACGGCGAAAGCGCTATCAAGAGTGGCGAACCGGATGGCTTACAGTGGATCACTCAGGATCTCGAAAACAATAAATACCAGGCAACCGAGTTATCTCTATTGGATTCTGCCAAAGTCCCGGATGATGCCGACTTGGTAGTGATTGCCGGTCCAAAGTACGACTTCAAGGAAGAAGAGATACGCTTTATCGATGACTATATCAGCAGCGGCGGACCGTTGCTGGTGATGGTGGACGCCGCCGTTAATGCGATCAATCTGAATAAGCTGTTGGAGAAGTACGGCCTTAAATTCAACTCCGATCTGCTGATCCTGAATCCGCAGGATCCACGGGCGCTGTTCTTTGGCAGTCAGGTGGCGATCGTCAACAACTTTGACAAGCTGAACGCCTTCACCAAAGACTTCGGCAATCAAACTGTCGATATGATCATGCCAATGAGTCGCTCCGTCGATATTCTGGCCGAAAATAGCAAATCGATGAAAGTCAGCGCTGTCGGCAAAACCGCTAATTCAATCATTCAGGTGAAAGGCATTACCACTAGCAATGATTTGAATATCCGTTCAGTGCCGCGCGACCGAATCGGTGTCGGTGAATTCAATGTGATCGCGGTCGCTACCGGCCAGGCGCAAGCTCCCGCAACCGCGGAGAAGTCAGATGCCAACAAAAATGCCGACTCAAAGTCAGATGTTTCCGCAACCAGCAGCGAAACACCCACCAAAAAGGAACTTCGTATTGTCGCCGTGGGCTCTGGACGTTTCGCAACGAATGCCTCGGTACAAAGAGGCACTGAGAATCGGGACCTATTCGTCAACATGACCAATTATCTTTTGCAGGATGAAGATTTTATTTCCATCCGACCAAAAGATCCAACGAAGAGCACGCTTCAGTTGACCTCAGCAGAAAGCAAACTTCTACTTCTGTCGCTGGCATTCATCTATCCATTTGTATTCTTATTCGGTGGTATCGTGCACTGGATACGAAGGAGACGCGCATGAAAAATTATAAAACCGCCGGTCTCTTGCTGGGGGTTTTAGTCGTCCTTGGTCTCATCGGTACATGGGACGAGTGGAAAACCAAGCAGGAAGAACGAGAGAAAGATGAAGAGAATAAACTGGTTCAGTTCGACCCAGGCAGCGTGACAGCCATAAATTTTTGGGCCCAGGTCACGCCTGAGGACGAAACGTCACTATCAGGCAAAGTCGGCACGGAAACCCATATCCGCCTGGAGCTCAAAGACGAGCATTGGCACTTGGTAGAGCCGGTCGCAGGATTGGCGGATGATACCGCTGTCAAAAATCTTTTGACGTCAATCAAAGATTATAAAACCGAGGAAGTGGTCAGCGAAGATAAAGCCTCCTGGAATAATTACGGTTTGGACAAACCCACCCGTAAAATAGAACTGACCCAAGCCGGTAAAACACCCGAGGTCATCACCGTATTTGTCGGCGCTAAAACCCCCGTCGGTTACAGTCTTTATATCGCCACAGATCAGTCAAACAAAGCCTACGTTGGCAATCAGTATCTATTGACCGCTACCAACAAAACGCTCAAGGATTTCCGTGACAAGTCCATCATTAAAATAGATAGCGCGCAATTGTCATCGCTCACTTATCAATTCGGCACAACAAAGCCGATAGTCATCAGCAAAGACGCGGATACATATAAGATCAAGCAGCCAGCCATGGAAGCCGATAGCGACGCAGTCAATGAGCTAATTGCCGATCTCAATAGCTTTCGCGCTGAAGATTTCCTCGATAAACCAACAGCAAAATTCAGCCATGCTTTTGCAAACACCAAAGACCGTGTTGCATTGAGTTGGACATCGGCTAGTGGCAGTAACCAGAGCATCCAGTTCGCCGAAGTCGATAAAACCTTGTGGGCTGCGGTAGATGCACGAAAGCTGGCCTTTAAAGCGCCAGAAAACTTCAGGGTCAAGATCACCAAGACAATCGATGATTTTCGTAATCGCCGAATCTTTGCTTTCGATGCTGCTTCCGTGGTCAGTGTCGATATCGATGGCGAATCCTTTACAAAAGCTGAAGCCAACTGGGTCAAAGCCGGTGATGGCGACAAACCCGCACATCAGCCTCATGTACAATCATTGCTGCTGGATCTGGAGTATGCCAAAGCCGACAAGTTTCTGACGGCCAACGACCAGGACGTAAAGGCGGCAATGAAAAACGCGCCGCAGCATCGCATTAAACTGATCCTGCAACCCCAAACCGAACTAGTCATCGACGGCTGGCCGGACACTAAAAATGCGAGCAAATTTATCGTCCGCAGATCAGGATCACCCATCTATTATCGCGTCGTCAAATCAGTCTTTAGCAATGTTAAGCCACTCGCACAGGATGCCGCGACACCACAACCAGCTGCTCCGTCCGAAGAAATGCCGATGAATACGGACTCCGATCCCGACGACGCCGAGATGGATCTTTCCAACTAGAGATTTTTGATCCGCCTGCTGATGAGCAAAAAGCCAATAAAAATAATCAGCAGGCTGATAAATTGCGAGGTCGATAACCAATCGATCAAAATATAACCCCGATCGGGATCGCCTCGCAAAAATTCCAATAAAAATCGCGACGCCGCATAAGTAAGCATTGCCAACAAGCCTATACTACCGCGACGCCAGTGCCATCGACGCTGCTTGGTCAACAAAACACAAACAAAAACAATCGCCAGCGCAACAAATGCTTCGAGCAATTGAACAGGTACGCGCGCGATGTGATCGTCTAGATTGGGAAAACGCACCGACCACCACGGCGCCGCAACACCCTGTAACGCAGTAGGCCGACCATAGTCATCACCATTCAGGAAACAACCGATGCGTCCCACCGCTAGACCCAAAATACCCGCAGGCATCGCCAAATCCAACAGCGCCCAGGCATTCAAGCGACGCCAACGTGCATACAGCCACGCCAACACCACCGCACCGATTAAACCACCATAAAAGGTCATCGCACCAAAAGTAAATAATTGTCGAATAATGTCCGCCACTGAATTTATGGTGGCTCGTTCATTCACCGCGATAGTTAACAAGCGCGCTCCCGCATAACCACCGACATAACCAAAAGCGTATGTCCAAGCCAGGTCGGCTTCCGAAATTTCGGGGGCGGACGCGCGTCGCATCTTAAGCAAATAAAAATAGGCGGCAAAAGCGCCCAGAACGAAGAAGACGTGCCAAGCCGGCAAAAAGAATGGACCCCAATCAACCAGTATTGGATACATGGGTTACTTCGTTGAGAAAGTAAGTGATCTCGTATGAGCTTTGGTCATCTTTAATATACTGCTTGGCATCACCGTTCCCATCAGCAGTGTCGTCACGACCGCAATAGCCGCAATTCCGGTGACTAACCGAGAGGACGTCGGCGCAAAAGTAAACGCCGTACGGTTGGCTTCCGTCATATACATCCGAACAATCACCCGTAGATAATAAAACAAGGCAATACAACTACCAAGCACACCAATGACTGCCAGCATATACAACTCGCTAGCCACAGCGGCGCTAAACACAAAAAACTTGCTGATAAAACCAACCGCAGGCGGCAAGCCCGCCAGACTGAACATAAATACGGCCATGGCAAAAGCCGCATAGGGTCGCTGCTTGGCGACACCAGCTAGATCATCCAACTGAATATTGGTATAGGTCTCTGATTCGAGCCACATCAAAATAGCGAACACGCCGATAGTGACGACCGAATAACCAAGCAAATAAAATAAAATTGCTTCCGTCGGTAAAGTCGTAATGCTTTTCCCAGCCAAGGCGCACAAGGCGACTGCCATATAACCACTATGCGCGATAGAAGAATAAGCCAGCATGCGTTTGAGGCTGGACTGCACCAAAGCCATAATATTGCCAACCACGATGGACAGCATCGCCAGGATCATTAGCACTGGACCCCAGGTTGCTTCCATCGGCCGCATACCCGCACCCAACAAGCGCAGAACAACAATCAAAATCATAATCTTGACCGTGGTTGCCATAAAGCCGGTAATGCCCGTTGGCGCCGCCTCGTAAGCATCGGGGGCCCATAAATGAAAAGGCACCAGCGATAATTTAAAAGCCAGACCACAGATCAACAACAATACACCTAACTTTGACCAAGGATGCATACCCGTCACCGCGAGCTGCTCAAGAATCTGCGAGATATACATGGTGCCGCTGCTGGCATAAAGTAACGCCATCCCGAACAACATAAAACCAGCGGCAAACGAGCCCAACACCAGGTACTTGATGGCACCTTCCTGGCTTCGTCTGGTCGGCTGGATATAACCGACCAGCGCGTAGATACCAATGGATGCCATTTCCAAACCGATAAACAACGACACCATTTCATCGGTGGACACCATGATCAACATGCCGATCAAGAGCATCAGATACAGGCTGCAAATCTCGCCTTTGAAAAAGTGTTGGCGTATGTGTGTCGCATACATCAATAAAGCAAAGATCAAGCCCACGCCTAGGATCATCACTTGCGCGATTACTCCTAAGCCATCAACAATATAGGAACCATCCAAATAGCGCGACGAACCGCTCACGGCGATGAACTGTGTTAATACCAATGAAATAGCCAAAGCACCTAAGGTGGAGCTTGCTACAACGAGCGTACTACCCAAGCGTTTGCTGACGCCTTGAAGTAAAACCACCAACGAAGCAAAGCACAGCCAGAGTATGGGGGACGCGGCCAGATAAAAATTTTGATCAATGCCAGGAAAACTAAAGGTCATGGTCTACAGCCCTCCCACGACATTATCATTGTCGTTAGTCAGAGTGGTCAGGCGATACTGCGTAAAATTCTTCGCCAAATAATCAATCGATGGCCGGGTTTTTTCCAGGAAAAAATTTGGCATGATGCCCATCACGATTGCTAAAATCGCCAACGGCAATAGATAACCAAATTCAATCGGCGTTAGATCCTTAAGCGTCTTGTTTTCATCATGAGTCAGCGGGCCGAACAAAATGCGACGACAAAGCGTCAGCATATAAATCGCCCCAAGAAGCACACCCAAAGACGCCAAAACCCCAACAAACGGGCTCGCCTTGAAAGTTCCGTACAAGATCAAAAATTCGCCGACAAAACCGCCGGTACCAGGCAAGCCGACCGAACTTAACGTGGCAATGATCAGCATCACGGCAAACCACGGCATAACTTCCGCAAGGCCGCCAAAATCCGCCAACATACGCGTATGGCGTCGTTCATAAATAACACCCACCAGGAAAAACAGAGCGCCGGTGCTGATACCGTGATTAATCATCTGATACACCGCACCGGTAAGAGCTTCGTCGGAAAGTTCCATGCTGTTTGACCCGGCCAGAATCGCAAGCATTCCGACTACAACAAAACCCAAATGCGATACCGAAGAGTAAGCGACCATTTTCTTGGCATCATCCTGCATCCATGCTGTTAAAGCACCATAGATAATACCGATGACACCCAGCCCGACCAAAAACGGCGCCCACGCGATCGTTGCCGTGGGAAACAACGGCACCGCGAACCGCAAAAAGCCGTAGGTACCCATCTTCAGCAACACGCCCGCCAGAATCACCGAGCCGGTTGTCGGTGCTTCCACGTGCGCATCCGGCAACCAGGTATGAAACGGCCACATCGGAACTTTGATCGCAAAAGCCAAAGCAAAGGCCGCAAACAACCAGTTTTGCGTCGAGGGCGGCATAGTCACTTTGTAAAGATCGAGTAAGTTTGTGCTCGGCGCACCAAATTCATGCAAGTGCGCCCAATACAACACGATGGCGGCGACCAGCATCAGCAGAGAACCCACCACCGTATAAATAACAAACTTCGTCGTTGCATAGATGCGACGCTTGCCACCCCAGATGCCGATAATGAAATACATCGGAATCAACATGGCTTCCCAGAAAACATAAAACAGCACGAGATCAAATGCCAGCAAAGCGCCCAACATAGCGGTTTCCAGGCTCAGCAAGAGAGCAAGGAAGGTTTTCTGCCGCGTGTCCTCTACCGACCACTGACTCAAAAAAATCAACGGCATCAAAAATGTCGTTAACAACACCAGGAGCAAACTCAGACCATCGATACCAACGAAATAAGTGATGCCAAATTCGCTAATCCAATTGTAACGCTCGACAAATTGCAACGCATGCGTCGTTCCGTCAAACTTTTGCCAGAGCACCAGACTGATCAGAAAATTCAAAACCGCACCGGTCATGGTAACGATTTTTGCCAATCGCAACGACGGAACTGCCAGTACCACTGCCGCGGCAATCAACGGCAAAAAAATCAGGGTGCTCAGAATATAATTCATCAACCAACTCTCTACTTAAAATACCAGCACGGTCAAAAGACAAATAATGCCTAGAACAATCACCATCGCATGACGGTGCAAACTGCCCGACATTTTGAAACTCGCAAGACCCGCAACAAGATTCAATCCGTGACCGACAGCATTCACGACACCGTCAATAGCATTGACATCCACAGTCTTGTAGAGGAACAACGACATATCGCGCAGAGGTTGAACCACCTTTGCATCATACAACTCATCCACCCGATATTTATCCAGTAGCAATTGATAGGCGGCCGGGAAGCGTTTGGCGATGGTCAGCGGCCTAATGCCGATACCATTGCGATACCAAGTGAACGCCGTACCGGCAGCAACAAACATGATCGCAACCGAAGCTCCCATCAGAGCATATTCCAGCGCATGACTGTGAGGTTCATGCATAAACGCCCAATGTGCTTTCGCGGCCTCGGGAATCGCGAGAACCGGCGCCATATAATGTTCAAAATAATTCGGCAAGAAACCCAGCACCGCCGGCACACCCAGATAACCAACCGTGGCACTAAGGATCGCCAGAACAACCAATGGCGCCCACATGACCGGCGACGTCTCGTGCAGGTGCTCCTGCGTATGATGGTCGCTGCGATTATTGCCATAGAAAGTTAAGCACAAAAGACGAACCATATAAAACGACGTAAAGCCCGCGGTTACGGCACCAATACCCCAGAGTAATGGCCCGCCACCGATATAAGCCTTCCAAAGAATTTCATCCTTCGAGAAGAAGCCGGACAATCCCGGGAAACCGATGATTGCCAAAACGCCGATCAAAAACACCGCGTGCGTGATCGGCATGTACTTAGCCAACCCGCCCATCTCCCGCATATCCTGCTTATGATGCATGGCGACGATGACGCTACCCGCGCCCATAAACAACAACGCCTTGAAGCAAGCATGCGTGAAAACATGAAACATGCCGGCATCAAATGCACCGACACCGCAAGCCATCACCATATAGCCAAGCTGGCTGACGGTCGAATACGCCAGAACCTTTTTGATATCGGTCTGCGTTATACCGATAGTCGCAGCAAACAACGCCGTCGCGGCACCCACCCAGGCAACCACCATCATCGTCGTGGGCGCCATATAGAACATGAAATTCATACGCGTCATCATCACGATACCGGCCGTAACCATGGTCGCTGCATGGATAAGAGCAGATACCGGCGTGGGACCCGCCATCGCGTCCGGAAGCCAAACGTACAGCGGCAACTGCGCGGATTTGCCGCAGGCACCGATGAATAAACAAAGAGTAATTAAACCAACAACACCAAGCTGAGCCTCGCTCAGTCCGCTGCCAACAAAAAGTTCGCGCAATTCGCTAAAGGAAATGGTGCCGAAAAATTTATAAGTCAGGAAAATACCAATGAGAAAACCGATGTCACCAATACGGTTAACAATAAACGCCTTCATCCCGGCGGCGGCATTGTTATCATCAGAAAACCAATAGCCAATCAGCAAATAACTACAAAGGCCCACACCTTCCCAACCGACAAACATAATCAGCAGGTTCTCGCCCAGGACGAGCAACAGCATCATAAACACAAACAAATTCAGATAAGCGAAAAAGCGCGATGTGCGCTTTTCCTCATGCATATAGCCGCCGGCATAAATATGAATCAAGGAGCCAATGCCGGTGATAATTAAAGTCATCAGACCAGAGAGTTGATCGAATAATAATTTGAACGGCGCGTGAAAGGTACCGGCATCTATCCAGTTGAAGCCCAAGTAAGTACGCGGCGCGGCGCCATCACTCAAAAACTGGCTGAATTCCAGCAATCCACAAACAAACGCCGCAACCAACGCCAACGAACCAACGATATGCGAAATCTTCGGAGAAACTTTACGAAGCACCAGTCCATTAAGAATGGCGCCAAGAAGCGGGAACAGGAGCACAAGCCATATCATCATCGCGAACCCTCAGCTAACCGCGCAACACACGCAAAAAGTCAGTACGGATCGTGCCATATTTACGAAACAGGGCAATCACCATCGCCAGACCAACCGCCGCTTCGCATGCAGCCACGGTCATGACGATAAAAACCATGATCTGTCCATCGAGGCCGTTGACGTGTCTCGATGCCGCCACAAAAACCAGATTAGCGGCATTCAACATCAGCTCGATCGACATCAGCACCATCAAAAGATTGCGCCGAAACAAAACGCCGATGACACCGCATGCGAACAAAATGCAGGCCAGAACCATGTAGTGCTGCAATGGAACCGCCATTATTGACCCCGCTCCGACGACGCCGGCATGGAATCCGGCTTTGGCTTTTTGGCTATCAGAATACTGGCGACGATAGCTAACAGAATCAAGAACGACGCCATTTCAAACGCCCACAAATAATTCACCAATAACTTCATACCGACCACACGCGTGTTGCCGCCCACTTCATCAATAGCTTCCATCGTAAACGGTCCGCTGGGCAAAGGCGGAGGCGCGTAAGCCATCGCCACGACAATTCCAGCAAAGCCAAGAATAGTCAGAAGCAACACCACGATTTCACCACCGTTCATCTCTGGACCGCGCAGGTGTTCGGGATCAAGATTCAGCAACATGATTACAAATAGGAACAAGACCATGATAGCGCCGGTGTAAACCAGTATCTGAATAGCCGCGGCAAAATCCGCGCCCAACGTTGCATACAGGCCAGCAACCAAACATAGGGCAATCACCAAATAAATGGCGCTACTGATTGGATTTTTACGCGACACAACCATAATCGCCGAAAACACCAGCAACGCGGCCATCGCATAAAACAGAGCTAAGGAAAACATCAACTACAATCCCACTTACGAACGAATCATCACCAAAATACCAGCCGTTATCACAACGTTCGCTAACGCAACCGGCAACATAAACTTCCAGCCCAAAGTCATCAGCTGATCATAACGAAAGCGCGGCAACGTCCAGCGCACCCATACGTACAGCCACATAAAAAACGCCGCCTTGAATAACAACGTTAAAAAGCCAATGGCCGCCGCCAGATATTGACCTGGTACATACGGATTGGTCAACATAGTCGCCAGCGTTGCCTGATCAATAAACGGCAAGCTCCAGCCGCCGAAGAAAACCGTCGACGCCAAGCAAGATAGCGTGAACATGCTGGTATATTCCGCTAGATAAAATTGCGAAAATTTAAACGATCCGTATTCAGTATGAAAACCCGCCACCAACTCGCTTTCACCCTCAGCCAGATCAAAAGGTGCGCGATTGGTCTCAGCGAACATACAAATCAAAAAAATCATGAAGGAAACCGGCATCGTAAAAACGCCCCAAAGCTTATCCTGCGCCAGCACAATCTGATTCAGATCCAATGTTTGATAAACCAGCACCGCCGGAATCAAAGACATACCAAGAGGAATCTCGTAGCTGATCATTTGCGCTGATGCACGCAACGATCCCAACAAAGAATATTTATTATTACAAGCCCAACCCGCCAACGCCACGCCATACACGGAGATACTGGCGACGGCAAAGATAAACAAAAACCCGACGTCAACGTTGGTGATACTCAACGGTACTTGATAGCCCATAACCGTAATATCCGGTCCGTAGGGAATCGCGGTCGCAACCAGCAATGCCGGGAACAAAGCAAACACCGGCGCGGCATGGAAAAAGAATTTGTTGGCGCCATCCGGCACCACCTCTTCTTTAAAGATAAGCTTGATAGCATCGGCCAGCGATTGGAACAAACCAAAGAGACGGAACTTACCAATCCCGACGCGGTTAGGACCTTTGCGCCGCTGCATCATCGCCGGTGCACGCCGTTCTAACCACACCATCAGCGGCGCGATATGCAATACGATCAACATCATGATGGCGAACTTGATAACGAATGCGATCAGATTGATCGTAAATTCGTTGAACTCTAATCCCATTCAAGTGCTCCGCGACGAACAACATAGATATAACCAACCAACAACACCAAGACAAACAACATGACTTCAATGAACCCGAACCAACCCAGATCAGGGTAGACACGCGCCCAAAGGTACAAGAAAATGGTTTCGATATCGAAGAGGATGAATAAGATCGCGGTCATGTAGAACTTAACGCTCATTTTTTCGCGACCGCTGGTGACCATGGGTACGCCGCACTCATAAGCTTCGTGCTTGATCTTATTATATTTACGTGGGCCTAATAACCAGGACGTCAAACTGACGACGGTGCCAAAGATAATGCCAAAGACGAGAACAATAAGTACGGGAAGATACGGATTCATGCTGCCTCAGATCCTATGAGCACAACCGCCACACACCGCGGGAATTCCAGGCCGTATGCAGTAACCACTTACCAAAGGAACTTTCTGGATGAATCAAACACCACCAAGCCGTC
The DNA here is from genome assembly GCA_964652825.1 of uncultured Oligoflexales bacterium. Lineage (GTDB taxonomy): Bacteria > Bdellovibrionota_B > Oligoflexia > Oligoflexales > CAZZCU01 > CAZZCU01. Next base: position 33,463 of record CAZZCU010000015.1, on the reverse strand, counting down.
GCATCGTTGTCTTAGGCACCGGCAATTTTGGCACCTGTCTCGCCCAGCATCTTGCTGAACAAGGTCACTCGGTCACGATGTGGACCCGCTCCGCCGAAGTCGCACGGAGTATCAACACAGCCCAGAAAAATCCTAAGTATCTTAGTATGATTACCCTATCCAACCGGATCAGCGCAACCGAGAAAGTAACCGCGGACTTGCTGAAAGATAGCGATGCGTTGCTCATCGCCGTGCCAACGCAAACCGTGCGCCAGGTGTTAACCGATCTCAAGCCATTACTACCGCCATCTCTGCTCATTATTTGTGCAGCAAAAGGCATCGAGATTGGCTCGCAGTTATTACCGGTACAAATCATCAAGGACACGCTGGGAGCCAAAGCGTCTAACAACGCCGTCTTTCTTTCCGGCCCAAGTTTCGCGGCGGAAATTATTATGCACGAGCCCACGGCGGTGGTGGTTGGCAGTTATGATGAGAACCGTCGCTTGCTGGCGCAGGAAATGTTCCACGCACCGCATTTTCGCACCTATACGTCTGATGATCCGATCGGGTTGGAAGTTGCCGGGGCCTTAAAAAATGTTATCGCCATTGCCTCGGGTGCATGCTCTGGACTTGGCTTTCAGGGCAACAGCCGCGCGGCTTTGTTAACGCGCGGCCTCGCGGAGATCACGCGGATAGGCATCGCTTTGGGCGCCAATCAAGTAACCTTTACCGGCCTTGGTGGTGTGGGTGATTTGTTTCTCACGTGTAGTTCCGAGAAAAGTCGCAACTTCACCGTCGGCTATCGTCTCGGGCGCGGTGAGCCCCTGGATAAAGTTTTGGCAACCGTCGGTTCCGTAGCCGAGGGCGTCGCAACCGCCAAAGCCGCACACTCGCTGGTCAAGCAATTAGGTGTCGCCGCTCCCATCACCGAACAGGTTTATCAGGTGCTGTACGAAGCAAAACCCATCGTGCAAGCGGTCAAAGACCTGCTCACCCGCGAGCGCAAATCAGAAACCGCATAGGGATTTCTATAACCAACGGGCCTTGATCGCGGCGGCGGTATCTCTTAGCACTTGCGAATCGCTTTGCTCACCATGACGCAGCGCGGATGCCAAATGCTCATCCTTGGTCACCGCCATGGCAATCAATGCATTGCGTTTTAATCCCTCACATTTAGCACGAGTCATCGGCGTCCCACCAAACTTTTGCTCGTATGCGGATTGATCCATGACCGCCACCTCATACAGCGACAAATGTGCGGGTAATTTGGGGGTCATGGTCTTTGGTAATTCCGAGCCACGATTGTACGGACAAACAACCTGACAGATGTCACAACCAAACCAATATTTCCCAAACCACGGCCAAAATTCCTCGGGTACAAAGCCGCGATGCTCAATAGTCCAATAGGCCAGGCAGCGCCGCGCATCCAGTCGATAATCACTGTCGAGCGCCCCGGTTGGACAATGAACCTGGCAACGCTTGCACGTACCGCAACCACCGACGTTGCTATCACGCTCATTCGGCTTTACTGCCGCCGGCGCATCCGTCGGCAATACAAAATTCACAACAATCTCCGCCAGCAGCAAAAAACTTCCGTGGCGCGGATGAATGTAGCAAGTGTTCTTGCCGATAAAACCAGCGCTGGTCCTGGCGGCCAAAGCCCGCTCCAAAAGCGGCGCGCTATCCACCATGGCTCGACCAGCTGCCGAAGCATCGCCAACCACTGCTTTTAGCTGGGTCAGAATTACCTCACATTTGCGGCGCATCACCCGGTGGTAATCACGGTATCGCGCATACTGGGCGATACGGGGCCGATCAACCCCAGTCTCGGAGGCATCTTGTTCCCCGTACGGCAACGCCACGACGACGGCGTTGATCGCGCCCGGAAACAACCGCCGCGGATCTTCGCGCAAAGCCAGATTTTGCTCCAAGTAGTTCATGGCAGCATGACGCCCGTCAGCCAACCATTGGGCAAAACGGGGGAATTCAGGCTCCTCCTCCAAAGGCACGACTCCCAATAGATACAAGCCTTGCTCTTGGATTATCGTCTCAATCTGAGTGCGACTGATCATTCACGCTGCCTTTGCATACACGCCAAAAAAGCTTCCTATCACGGATTGCGGCTGATTGGCGACCTTGACTCCGCAGCAATAGTAAAAGAGAATTTGTGAATCAATAAATTTTGCAACCAAGGAAGAGGTGCATGATGAAGTCATTACGCGCGACCGTGCTCGGCCTCACGATGATCCTGGCAGCTGGTCTCGGCTACAGTCATAGTGCTGACGTAGGTACCGATAAAACCCTATTACGCCTGCAATTGCTGACAGATAAATCCGTCGAAAAAACGGTTGCCGAATTAGGGCTAGATGTCGCCGGTATTGATTTACATGAACGCATCCTTGATGTGGTTGTCACCCCCGATGATCTGCAAAGATTAAAAAAATATGCGCACATTCGTATTCTTCAATCTTATGCCGCGCAACAGGTGGCAGCCCCTGACCACGAATACATGACTTCACAGGAAGTGACCGAGGCTTTAACAAAATTCGCGGCCGACTATCCGACACTGACCATGCTGATGTCGATCGGCAAGACCAATGACGGTAAGGATATCTGGGCCATGAAAATCTCCGATAACCCAACTGAGCGCGAAAACGACGAGCCGGTTATTTTGTTCAACGCCATGCATCATGCCCGTGAAGTCATGACTACCGAAGTCGCCATCGATACCATCGAGTATCTGCTCACACGCTACGAAGTTGATTTCGCGGTTGCCGATTGGGTCAATAATACCGAAATCTGGGTCGTGCCGATGCTCAACGTCGACGGCAACGACAAAGTCTGGAACTCCGACACCATGTGGCGCAAAAATACTCGCGGCGGCTATGGCGTGGATATTAATCGCAACTATCCTTATGCCTGGAATAGCTGCAATGGATCGTCTGGCAGCCGCAATTCCGATACTTATCGCGGCGATGGCCCTGGCTCCGAGCCGGAAACACAAGCTTTGATGAACCTGGTTGCAGCGATACAACCGGTCTTCAACATCTCTTACCATTCGTACAGCGAACTTGTGATCTACCCATACGGCTGTCGAGGACAACGCGCCGGCAATCGTGAAATTGTCGAAGGTATCGGTCATGAAATAGCCAACCTCCTGCCGTCGGACTCCAACAGTTCCCGCAAGTACGCGGCGGGCACCGCCTGGGAGTTGTTATATTCCGTGGATGGTGGTGATATCGACTGGATGCACAACGCTCATCAGGTCATACCGTATGTAATCGAATTGAATGCCAGCGCTCAGGGATTTCAACCCCGGTATGCAACCTGGCGTGACCGCACCGTCGAGAAATTACGCGCGGCATGGATGTTCCTGCTCGATCGCGTGCAAGCCAGCGGTATTCGCGGTGTGATCGAAGACGCCACTGATACCGACAGCACGATCCTGATCACAGCGATCAGCGACAATCACTTTCACCCGTTTGCCGCCACACATAAGCTGAAACCAGACGGTAGCTTCCATATTATTTTGGAGCCCGGCATGTACAATGTTCGCATTGATGTTCCCGGCAAAGCTTCGCTGGAAAAACTAGTGACTGTTGGCGCGACACGTATTGATTTGGGATCGCTGTCTCTTTAACGTCGCAGCAAATTTTCCAGATATTCATAGGGGGCGGCTTGACCGCCCCACCAGATTTCCTGCGCGGCACGTGCCTGCTCAATCAACATCGGTAAACCGTCTTGACTGGGAATACCCAAAGCCTGCGCTGCGCGAAGAAGCGCGGAAACCCGCCCATATGTTAAATCAACAAATACCCCAGCAAATTCCTTGGTCAGCGCCGGCGCCAATTCGTGCAAATCATGCCCCAGCAAGGGCGCGCTCGTTGCCTGCACCAACAAGCTTGGCTGAGTCTGTATTGTCCGCGCCAAGACATCGACCGCAAACGGCAAAAAATCCACGCTCGCACCCACGAGCACATCCCGCCACTGTTGATCACGCGCGTCATGGCGTCTGAGAATTTTTAGGGAGCGCAAGCCAGCCGTCACCGCATGTTCGGCAAGCGCAAGCGCGGCACCACCGTTACCGAGTATGACCAGTTGAGCAAAGTCATTCCACTTATGACCAGCACGGGTCAGTGCCCGCTCAAAGCCGATCCCATCAGTGGAAAATCCCTCCCAGCCTTGCTCCGCGCGCACCAATGTGTTCACCGACCTGCAGCGTGTTTTGACCTTTACGGCGATTAATTCCTTAAAAGGAAAAGTAATATTCAGACCACAACCATGGTCGTCCCAAAAATCCTGCAAAAACAAATCAAGATCTTCGGCGCGACGCTCATAGGAGAGATAAGAAATTTTTTTATTTAGGTAGTTGGCACTCGCGGTATGCAACAAAGGCGACAAGCTATGATCCAACTTAACGCCCAATAAACCAAATTTTGGAGAACTGTCGACGGAAGTGAGTACAACGCTCATAAGCCGTGCTTGCCTGCCCGCAAACTTATGCTTGCGAAAGTGCTCCGCGGCGTTTTGATAATTCGCGGATATAGGTGCCGATCGACCAACGTTCGGTTTCGGCTAGCGGCAGAAAACGCAGTTGAACGAGGAAACTTTCCGGTTCGCCGCCCATCGAGACTACGCTGGTGACAACGCCTTCGACATTTAAATTCGCTGCAGGAAATCCCGGCAACGAACTCATACTTAAATTAATCGAGTCGCCTCGACGCACCGCAACCGGCGACACCAAGGATGCATTCCGCAGACGTAACGCCCGTACGTAGCCTAAATGTTCTTTAGCAGCAGATTTTTCCGAAGCAGTCTGCTTGCCCACGTGAAACGTTGCCGCCAGAAATAAGTTGTCGGCACTCGGACCCGCAGCTAGTTTGATCAAACCGCCGCCATCGTTTTTTTGCGTAGCTGACGACCAGACGCCGAGAACAACAACGCCGACGACCAAAACCATCAACAGTACCAACGCTACTTGTTCAGCGCCGGCGGTAAGAGCATCGTAAGCTTCGGAAACAGTATTAGCATGAAGACCGACTTCACCGCTTTCCAACCCATCCGCAAGCACTCTGCCAGTCATGATGTCGGTCAAAACGACCAAACCAACCAGCATTAAAATGCTTAAGATGAATGCTCGCTGAAGATTATGAAGTTGAAAGCGTTTATCTGTCATTGCGTCCTAACTAACGAAATGTTAACCAAACTTCCCAAAGTCTTGTTTAACAAGGTGTTCAAAGTGACGCGAGTATATTTTTTTTAAACCTGAATTCAAAGCTCTAATCCAAATAACATGTCAGAAAGTCCCCGCAGCGGGCCGAGAGTGTTTAGTTGCCTGAAATCATTAACATAACTAATTTGCCCCCCCTTTCTCCCGAGCATCAGAGCGGGGTGGTGACGCTTGGGAACTTCGACGGCCTGCATCGCGGACATCAAGCTCTGTTGGCGACCACCAAACGCATTGCAGCGGACTTACGCACGCAACCGGCAGCGATCAGTTTTTCGCCGCATCCAGATGTTTTCTTTAAGAAAATTATTTCCGAAGACTTGCCATTATTGACCCCGACGCAAAAATTACGGGCCTTTGCCGAGCTTGGCATTTCGGCGCTTTATATCCTGGAATTCGATACGCAGCTGGCAGGTTTAGCCGCAGGTGCGTTTTTCGACAATATTCTTAAAAACTGGCTACAAACCCGCGCCGTGGTGATCGGCCATGATTTTCGTTTTGGCGCACGACGACAAGGCGACGACGCATTTTTACGTGACGCATGCGCCCGAGCCAAAATGGAACTGCACGTCCAGGCAGTGGTCGAGCACGGTACGCGACCCGCCAGCAGCACATTGGTGCGAGAGTTATTGGTCAACTCCGGCGATGTCACGGCATTGCGCGAATTACTCGGCCGCCCTTATTTGCTGGAGGGGCAGCTGACGCCGGGACAGCAACTTGGTCGCCGTATCGGTTTTCCAACCTTGAATATCAAAGACATCCGCCAGCTTCTGCCAAGGATCGGTGTCTATTGCGGCTGGGTCTATCTGCCGACGAGTGATGAGCAAACGCCCGTCATGCATCTACCAACTACGGCTCTACCCGCGGTTTTCAATATCGGTAAACGCCCCACAGTGAGTACGGACGCCGATAAAATCCATGTCGAGGCACATCTGCTCGGCGAACTACCACCAACCAAAGCCGAGATTACCCGCGTCGGATTATATTTGGGTTATCGTTTGCGTGATGAAAAAAAATTCTCGGACATCAACGCATTAAAACAACAAATTGCCGCCGACATCACGCAGGCAAAAACGCTGCTCAATAATCAGAATTAAAATTGACACTAAATAGTAGCAGGCTACGGTTTTTTGTTCTGTGACACGCTTTGAAAAGTCGCCGCACCATTCACAACACGCAGCAACATGACTTCATGATCAACAGTCGCGGTTGATACATAGACGATTTTATAGTTAGTCGGCGTACTGGTCGCCGCCAATTGCATCGCTTCAATACGATAATCAAGCTCGCGCTTGCTATCGCTGTCTTCCTCGCCCTCTTCTTCATCTTCGCTCTTATCCAAACAAGGTGCGGCCGCCAACTCCCAGGTATCAGGCTCTAGCCCACTTAACGGAATAAGACGTTCGGTGACACCACCGGTGGTTTTATACAAATGCATCGCAAAACCAAAAGCTTCCTCCTCACAGGCGAACAACTCCGCACCTACCCAACCAACCAGAGTTCCATCGGTGTTGGCAGTGAGGCCGCGAACATCAAAGCCAAGTGCATCAAGGTCCTGCGGCTGCGCATTAGCGGCACCGATCAAATACGGCTCGGCCAATACGCGAATGTCTTTCGTCGATTCCTGGGTACCCCCGCTTGGCCTCATGGTCTTTGGAGTAGCCGGCGCCGCGGCATAATAAACACCCGCGGCCGAACCAACTGCCATCGGCATAAACGACGAATAATTTATCGCCAGATTACTCATCCATACCTGCGGGCTCGAGGTAGCAGCAGTTGCCACGTCGCTAAACGTTCGCGTGATCAAACTGACCCTTTGCGTTGCTTCGTCGCGGCCAAGTGTTAAAAGCGTCAGATTGCCACCGCTTGCCTGCCAGGTCGGATTATACTCAACCAGTCCAGAAGGAGACGTCAACGCAACCGGCGCTGTCAAGGCTCCATCGCCGGCGATCGCGCCGACCATAATCTGACCATAACGCGTACCGGTCGCGCTTTTAACAAAGGCAAATACCGAGTCATCAGCGAAGCTAAAATCAAATTCATAACTGACATCATCGGTCACAAAGGCCGGTGTTTTTGTTCCAGCAAAATCGACATAAGAAAGATCCACCTGGGCACCTCGAACGCCCTGGATCATCACCCAACTACCGCCCGTGGAGATCGCCGCGTAGCGTTCGACACCAATGTCGGTATCTGCCGGTAATAGACGAGAAGGCTCAGCGTCAGTCACGGTGGCATCATATTTAAATATTTGCAGGCTTTTGGCACGACCAGAGACAAAAACAATTTTTTCCGCAGCCGCATCTATCGAGGGCCGCGCATCGTAATAATCAATATTGACAGGCTCAAGATTGGTGCCGGAACGTGGCGCTTTCCCGTCCGTAGGCTGGCGACGAGCACCCGGTCTTTGACATGCTGTAACAACCAGGCCCAGAACCACAATCCAAATTAGCTGCTTCATAAACTACCTCAGCTTTGCTATCAGGCCGTCAGTATAACCAAGGACTGCCAGCTATGCGAGAGTTCGTTTGCCGGCAACTCGCGGCCCGTGCTAAGGTTATCCGCTGATATGGAAAACGATAAACACACTAAATTCCCTACACATTTTAGCTCGCCGGAGCTCTACGTTAATCGTGAGATGAGCTGGCTGGAATTTAACGCGCGCGTCGCTGATGAAGCAACGCGACCGACCACGCCGACGCTGGAGAAATCCAAGTTTTTAGCGATCTTTACCAGCAATATGGACGAATTTTTCATGGTGCGGGTTGCCGGCCTAAAGAAAATGCTGCTTGAGGACATTCTGAATCCCGAGAGTCCGGATAATATGTCAGCCAAAGACACTCTCAAACTCGTGCGGGAGCGAGTACTCGAACTTATCGATGGCGCGTATAAGTGCTACGAGAAAACACTGATTCCAGAGCTCGCGAGCGCCGACATTCATATTCGCCGCAGCAAGGATCTGAATGAACTGCAGACAAAAACACTACAGAATTTTTTTCGCAGCGATGTTTTTCCGGTCCTTACACCGCTGGCAGTCGATCCAGCGCATCCCTTTCCTTTTCTCTCAAATTTATCTCTTTATATAGTTGTTACTTTCAAGGGTCGCGCAGCCGCCACACTGCCGCCTATCGCTCTTGTGGAGGTACCTTCGATTCTGCCGCGTCTGGTGGCCGTACCCTCGTCACCCGGTAAACATGATTTCATTCTGCTCGAAGAACTGATTGCCGATAATCTTCAGGAATTATTTCCCGGCTTCAAAATTGATAAGTGGTTCACGGTTCGCGTAACGCGCAATCTTGACTTTAATCTTTTGGAAAACGAAGTTGTTGACCTGCTCAAATCCATCCAAAAGGAAGTCATCAGTCGCGAACATCAGGAAGCCGTGCGTCTGGAGGTCAGTGCTGACAGTCCAGCGGACCTGGTCAGCTTTCTCGCCAACACGCTCCGCCTGGCAGACAATGATGTCTACAAGATTCCCGGGCCCCTGTTTTTATCCGGCCTGAAACAATTATATGATCTCCCACTCGAACATCTGAAAGATCCGCCTTTCAATCCCCGGATTTCCACGGATCTCGCTGGCAGCGATGATATCTTTGCGCTGTTAAGCAAAAAAGATTTGCTGGTTCATCACCCTTACGAGAGTTTTTATGCGGTGATTGAATTTCTCAATGTCGCCGCCGAAGACCCCAACGTGCTGGCGATAAAACAAACACTGTACCGAACATCGGGTGACTCACCGATCATTGATGCGCTAATCCGCGCCGCCGAGAATGGCAAACAAGTCACCGCCGTAGTCGAATTAAAAGCACGGTTCGATGAAAAAAATAATATTACCTGGGCTCGCAACTTGGAGCGTGCTGGCGTCAATGTCGTTTTTGGTTTTGTCGGTCTCAAAACACACTGCAAGGCCACATTGATTGTTCGCAAAGAAAAAAGCACGCTTATGCGTTATGTGCATCTATCATCGGGTAATTACAATTCCACCACCGCCAAGCTTTATACTGATATCGGATTTTTCTCCAAAGACCCGGACCTCGGTAACGATGTAGCGGCACTGTTCAATATGCTGACCGGCTTTAACGTTCTCACCGGCACCAAGAAACCGGAGCTATCGGCGGCGTATCCGACCTTACGCAAGCTGCATATGGCGCCGCTGAATATGCGTTCCAAATTTATTTCTTTGATCGAAGAAGAGATCGCACATCATCAGAAAACCGGCAACGGCCTGATCTTTGCCAAGATGAATGCTTTGGTGGATCGGGGCATTATCGAAAAACTGTATCAGGCGGCAAGCGCAGGCGTAAAAATTCAATTAATCGTGCGCGGCATCTGTTGTTTGCGTCCGGGTATTGCAAAAATTAGCGAGAACATCGAAGTACGCTCCATTATAGATCGTTTCCTTGAGCACAGTCGCATTTATTATTTTGGCTCGGGCGGCGCCGGCCGCATGTTCCTGTCGAGTGCCGACTGGATGCCACGCAACATGGATCGACGCATCGAAATTTTATTTCCCATCGAAAATGAAAGTCTGAAGAAACGCCTGCTCTGCGAAGTTCTCGAGACCTATTGGGCGGATAACACCAAAGCCCGCATCATGAATTCCGATGGCACCTACACTCGCCTCACGCCCAAAGAAGGTGCAGCGGAAGTTCGTGCGCAAATGAGCCTTATTAATTTCGTTAGGCAAAGCGGCATTAAGTCGATCCCCTATGAAAAGGCCATCCGACATAATACGAAAAGCAAGAAGGGCAAGCGCCCGGTTATTAAGAAGTAAGCTCTTCACGCGCTGGAACACGCATGGAAAAATATAACCCAATCGATAGTCATCACGCCGCCGATGAGCCAATCGCGGCAATTGACATCGGCACGAACTCCGCGCATTTGGTGGTGGCGATTGTTCTCCCGGGCGGCAGCCTGAAAATCCTCGACACCGAGAAAGTCGCGCTGCGCCTGGGACAGGCTCTCGACAAGAATCGCCGCCTCTCCAAAGATGCCATTACCCGCACGGTCAACACGATTAAAAGCATGCAGGAGATCAGCTCTGCCTACACTAGCTGGTTACGTGCTGTCGCGACACATGCAACGCGTGAGGCAGTCAATCACGACGAACTACTGACGGCGATTTACAATGTCACCGGCATCGAGGTCGAATTAATTGACGGCATGGAAGAAGCCAGACTTGGTTTTCTCGGCATGCGCAACGGCCTCGCCCTTGATCAAGAATTATGCTTAGGCTGTGATATCGGTGGCGGGTCAACGGAAATCACCATCGCCAAAGGTGACGACATTCATTTCGTGAGCTCATTGAAATTGGGCGCCGTTACCTTCACCTCACGCTATCTGAGTGGCAGCGAACCCAGCAAAGCTGAAATCGAAGATATGCGCCGGCAAATCGCCGCCCGCCTGATGCCGATCACTCGCGACGTCTCCCGGCAAAAATTCGTCAAAGCAGTCGCGGCATCTGGCACAGCCAAAGCCTTGGCCAATATTCATTCATTGATGTTCAAGCAGGGCGTGGTCTCGGATCCCAACGGCTATATTATAGAGGCGGCGGACTTGGCACAAATCGTTAAGTCGCTAGTCAAGCTTGGCGACGCCAATAAAATCAAAGCTCAGTTTAATATCGATCAAAACCGGGCGGAGATTATGGTTGCAGGCAGTCTGATCCTGCAGGGAATTACCGAGGCTTTTGAAATTCCTCGTTGGCACATATCCAACTTCAGTCTTCGCGAAGGCCTGGTGATCGACACCTTCCAGCGCTTACATGGCGCGAACAACAATCACGAAAAAGATGTACGCTGGCGAAGCATCGCTGATTTTGGACGAAAATTTCAGGTCGAGACTGCTTATGCTGAGCATGTTTGCGATCTAGCAGCACAGATTTACAATCAACTGGCGCCGCATCTATGCAAGGATTTCGACGATGACGAGCTGATTTCTAATCCTGACATTCTCCACGCCGCCGCCTATCTGCACGAAGTCGGTAAAATCATCAATCATTCCCAGCACCATAAACATTCGTTTTATATTCTGTCACATGCCGGGCTTCTTGGTTTTACCCAACGGGAAAAACAACTTATCGCCTTATTAGTCCGTTATCACCGCAAAGGCTCACCCAACGAAAACGACGCGGATTTTGGCAGCGTATTTCATTTGAACTTTGCTCGCGTCAATGTTTTAAGTGGTATTCTGCGCTTAGCAACCGCACTTGATCGCACACGACGTGGCCGTGTACAGAATGTGGATATTCAGGTCCGCAAAGATGAGATCGTGATTTCCGCGTCAACCGCTGATGGCAGTGTTCCCGAGGCCGAGTTGATGATGGCGCATCGCGAACGCAAAGCCCTGAATAAAGCGTTTGAGCGCAAGATCCAGATTAACGCGCCATTTGCAGTAGAATGAACGTGGTATAGGTATGCACAACAACACTCCGGATTATCACAATTTTTTACGCTCGCTACGCGGCGTCATCAGCCAAAAAACTTTTGCTGAACTACCGGCGATAACGATTATTTATGGCGGCTGCGACTACTTACGCGAAAAAGCCGCGAATGCCATGCGTGGCCATGCCAGCGACAATCTGCATGCCAGCTGTATTACCATGGAGCTCCGCGAAATCGCCGACCAGCAATGGGAAGAATTACTGGTGCACACCTCTTTGCTCGAACCAAAGACGGTTTACTTCATCAAAACGGGAGATAAAATCACCAGCTTCCTGCGGTTTCTGGAGCGATTGGATCAGGCTCCGACCAAGTGTTTTGCCAGTAGAATCGTGCTGCACCTCGGCCAAAAAGAACTACTTAAAGGCGATCGCGCCAAGCTGGAGCAAGCTAACGCCACTTTTATTTGTTGCACGGCACCACGCCCCAGCGAAGAACCCAAGTTTGTTAATGACCTCGCCCGCAAATTTGGCATTAATCTCGATTTAGCGGCAATAAACCTGCTATTGCAGGCAGTTGGATTAGCTAACTATTACGGTCTTGAGAATGAATTACGTCGCCTGGCATTATTGTTCATAGATCGGAATGACGCCGCACCCATTAGTGCTCAAGAGATCGCACCGTATCTGCAACTCCTCAAAGAAGAGCATATTTTTCAGATCGACAATCTCCTGCTTAGCAGTCAGAACGCACAGGCACAACTCCTGCTATTGGATCTGGTCCACCGGGGCGAAGCACCTATTGCCATTATCGGCATCATCGCCCGTCATTGTCGTAATGCCATCCGTGTTATGAGCAGCTTGCAAGACAGCAATAGTAAAAGTCCAAATCTTCCCGTAAGCGTTTTGAGAAGCTATACTCAGTACGTAAGAAAAAAATCCCCTAAACATTTCATGGGTGTGCTGAGCAAATGCCAATCCGCGGACGTCCAGTTAAAAACATCTCCCATCGATCCAGGTCTGTTGATCAGCGAGTTACTTTTGGAGCTTGGCGCGCCTTCGCACGCGTGATTATCGTATCGTGTCTCAGCTGCCACGCACTAGTCGCGACAGCCGAAGAAACCCTGCCGGCCAGCGAGCTACAACTAAGCGATATTCATCAACAGCAATTACAGCAAGATGCACCTTTCGTTGATATGTTCATTGATAGTGAACGTAACATCTGGATTGCCGGTCGCACCAAAGTCTGGAAATGGTCGACTTTTGAAAAACGTTTGCAGCGAATTCAAATTCTCAATCCCAACGAGCAAGATGTCCTACAAAAATTGGTACCCGTGGAAGACAACCTTCTTGCCGTTGCCTCCAAGCAAGCTCTTGTTTTGATTAGTCTGACACCGTTTCTGGTCACGCGCTTTGAACATCCACAGTTGGCCAAAGGCACGACCAAAAATCTTACGGTGGAAGGCAGCAATATTATCTGGACACATCAAGACGGCATTGTCAGACTCAACGCCCAAACCCGCGAAATGGAAGCGCTCAAATCCGCGCATATGCCTGCGATTCAAGATCACGAGCTCGCTTACTTTGCTTATAAATCCGGCAAACTCTGGCTGGGCCGCGCCCAAAATATTCTCATGCGCGACTTCAATACTGATCGACGCCAAAGCAAATTGATCTATCGCGACAATGCGCCTATTCGTGATCTCTATTGTCAGGAAAATGAGTGTTTTGCCCAAACGGCGCGCGCATTATTGCGCTTCCAAAGTGACGGCACACTGGCACAAGCGATTCCAGTCGCGAACAACAAATCCCTGCTCGCCATGGATATCCGCGACCAACAACATATTTTTCTTTTTAGTGACGGCTACGCGCAAGTCCAGGATCTTCGCGAACGTAATGCATTTATTATTGATCTCACGACCGCCGACATCACCAAAGATGTCAGCAAGCTGCGCTGTGCGCGCAGCCTGGTCGCCATCTTACAGCCACAAAGCGTGCGAACGTTTCATATCCCGCGCTTGCGTGACTGACTAACAGTAG
>CAZZCU010000015.1:0-19738 GCA_964652825.1 uncultured Oligoflexales bacterium | reverse complement strand
TCGCTGCCGGAACTAGCAAGCAAGCGCTGACCCTAACCGCTTTCCGGCAAACTGCGCAGACGCCGCGGCAACACCAGCTCCGGCAAACCCTTGGCACTGCCGGTCGCAACAAGATCCGCCATATATTTACCTGCAAGAAAACCCAGCGTTAATCCCTGCCCCATATATCCTGTCGCCAGGAGGATGCGATTCTCACCAAACATCGGACCGATAAGCGGCAATTCATCACAAGGACGACAATCAAGTGTCGCCACACCCACGTTAACGGTCACGGAAGATGCCGACGACAGATTTAGAGTTTTGATTAATTGCTGCTGCAAATGCTGCTCGATCGTGAATTCATGGCTCGCTGTCTTTGCCTCAATGCCGGCAAATTTGCGCAGATAACGCCCACCACCCCAATGCATTTTGCCATCGGGAGCCATGACGCCCCATTCATGTGTGTGATTGGCAGTGAGAAAATGACCCGACAGTCCCCGAGCAACAACCTTCTCTCCCCCGCAATCGTAGTATGACCACTGATCAGCATACGAAACCAACGCCGCGCGCATGGTCGGCAACAAGTCGCCGATCGCCAGGTGATTGCCAAGAACCACCATCTGCGCCTGATACATACCATTGTTGGTTTTAACCAGTGCGCTGTCCCCATTTGTTTCGAGCTCGATTGCCCGCTCCGCAAGCGATGTGATCTGGCATTGTTGCCGCAACGCGTCCAGATACGCCGCCACGTCCACGAAGGCGGCGCGATCACCATCATCCTGCACAGCTAAAACGCGTTGATGAAAATAAGGAAATTTTTTGGCAACCTCGTTCAGCAACTCACCAGCGATGCCGTGCTGATGCATTTGCTCTACCGCAAGGCGCGCTTCTTTTAACTCAGGCTCGCTGGTAACCAATCGCAACCGGCGACCACGATGCACCTGTACGCCATTGCTTTCGCAAAAGGCAATGGCCGCATCAAATGCCTGATCTCCCAATCGCCACAAAGCGGCTGCTGCTTGCCCACCATGAGCATTGGTGATTCGGGTAAAATTATCGACCAGACCGCCGGCGAGATAACCGGCACAACCAGCCGACGCCCCCAAGCGCGGGTTTTCGTCGAGAAGAAGAATATTATCAATGCCATGCCGCCGCAAATGCAGCGCCGACGCTAGTCCGGTAACACCTGCGCCGATGAGAATCACGTCGTACTTGGCTTTTGCCTTGCTCCGATCCATGCTCACTAAAACTCGCTTTTTTCGCTAAGAACGCTAATATATTCAGACCACTTACCACAGGTACACGAGTAACATCTATGATACGCCATTTGCGCAAATTCATAACCATCCAATCGCTGTTGCTAACAGGCGTTTATTGCACGACTGATACAGCGATGGCGCGCACATTGACGATCTTCAATTGGGAGTCACTCCCCAAAACCGCCACTCCCGAACTCGCTTTTGCTGTCGGCGATCCGCTGCTTGGTAATTTAGTTTGTCCGGCAATCACCCGGCTTTCACTCCAGACCAACAAACAACAGTTGATACTGCTTGAGCAGCTGACGGAAAAAGTCGGCAGCAAAAATACCCACGAATGGTTGTTGCAACTGAAACCAAATTTGCACTGGTGGTCGGGAGAAGCCGTGCAGGCGAAAGATCTGGTCAAGTTTATCGAGACCTATCTTAGTCGCGAGATACGCCGCCAAAGTCTGGGCTTGTGGACGATTCCACCATTTGTTGCGGAAGCCATCGATGCTCACACGATCAAAGTTGTCTGGGATAGCAAGCCGGTTTTTGGGCCGTATGTGTTCAGCTCATGGCCGTTGTTGCGCGAAGTAAAAGGCCCTGTCGTCGGTTACGAGTGCGTTGGTGATTTTGCACCCAGTGTTGCTTCGGATCATCGGGTCACACAGTTTACCCGCGCCAAAAAATCCAACCGCAAAAGTGAATTTACTGACATTGTTCTTCTTAGCAATAGCGCAACTCCCAGCGGTACATCCTGGCTGGACTTTCGTTTTCCCAGCTCAACCACCAGTCATCCCAGTGATCGCCCCTCGGATCGACCGGCAAATTGCGATAGCGTCGATGCACCGATTCTCTCTTTGATCACCTGGAATCCTCAAGGTGCTCACACGCAGAAACCAAAAATCCGTCAACTCTTCACGCAACTAACACCACGCGGAGAGTTGCTGCGAGCCGGCGCGGCTTATTTGGGCGATCTCGTATCCGGTCCACTGCCGCGCCAACATCCCGGCTATAATCGCGCCATGCTGGTGCGTGCCTTCGACATCGAAAAAACCACACGCGAACTTGACGCCGCGGGCTATAAACGTAAAACCGCCAACGGTGCGCGCCAAGATCCTAACGGCAAAAATCTGACGATAAAATTGCTAACACAATCACCTGCCCCAGGACTGATTGAAAAAGTCCTCAAGGATACTTTCACTGCTATCGGCATTGACACCACGATCTCGTCCAACCCGGCGGATTTTCCCAATGTTGATGGTGTCATCGCCGGCATTCGCCTGCCCTGGCCAGGGGTCAGCTTACTATCGGCCTTGCACTCCAAGGCGTCCGCAGCCGAACCATTCTGGCCTCTCGGCGACAAACAACTCGATCAGTTGATGGAACAATACGCGCTGTCGCTGACAACCACCCGCCCCGATTTCGGTGTTTTACGTAAGCTACACGCACGCTTATTCGCTCTCGAACCTTTTACCTTGCTTGTCCAACATAAACTATGTATGCAAGCGGCTCCGGGCCTGAAAATTAACGCAAAAGCCGCCAACATCAACGACCCGGATTGGTTGGTAAAAAGCCTAGGCAATAAACTCTAATGATTATCCTGAAGTCCGATGCAGAAATTGATGCCATGCGCCCGAGCGGTAAACTCGCGGCACAGACGCTGAACATGATCGAAGAGTATGTCAAAGCCGGTATAACGACGCTGGAATTGGACGAGATCTGCCACGAATTTATTATTAAGAATAGCGCAATCCCTGCACCCTTAAACTACCGCGGATTTCCAAAATCCATCTGTACTTCGATCAATCACGTCGTGTGTCATGGCATTCCATCAGCCAAAGACAAACTCAAGGACGGCGATATCATCAACATTGATGTAACCACCATTCTTGATGGTTTTTACGGCGATACGTCACGAACGTTTTATGTCGGCGACGTCTCCAGCAAAGCCCAGCGCTTGGTGGAATGCACCCGTAAATGTCTGGAGCTGGGCATCGCCGCCGTCAAAGTCGGCAATCGCATCGGTGATATCGGCCATGCTATCCAGACATATGCCGAAAGCTGTGGCTACAGCGTCGTTCGAGAATTCGTGGGTCATGGGATCGGTCGTGAATTCCACGAAGATCCCCAGATTATGCACTATGGAGAACCGGGCAAAGGCACACGCTTACAAGAAGGCATGGTGTTCACCATCGAACCGATGATCAACGAAGGTCACTGGAAAACCAAGGTAAAAAAAGATGGCTGGACCGCGGTGACTATCGATGGTGGTTTAAGCGCGCAATTTGAACACACGCTAGCGATTCGCAAAGATGGTTCCGTGGAAATATTAACTCAATGCTGATCAATTCGCTGACTGCACACCATCCACAACATTGACATACAACTCGATCTCATCAAAGTGAACGACATGAGCGGCAGCGGCACGTTGTTCGAGGTCGGCGATCTTGAGTTTCAATTCGTACTGGAGTTCAAGCTGATAGGCTTTACGATCACCGTCGGGCAATAAGCCGCGTTTAATCAATTCATCAACGGTGGCGGCACTAGCGGCGAGCTGACGCCTGGCAAGCGTTAAGCGGGTCTGCCGCAAATGCTCGATTTCCGCGAGGGTGGTTTCATCAAACTGGTGATCAATGGCAACAACGGTCTTCATCAACAACAACTCCAACAACAAGCAACATCCACAAAGAGAACAACGGCGACAACAAATCCCCGTTTGGGGATCCTGCTCGGCCATGAGCAATACTCATGCCACGCGAAAACGCCGTAACTCTTTGTTTTTACAGGAGGCTTGAGTGTTCAAGCATATGACAGTCGCTAATAATTGAAGAAACTAGCCTAAAATAACGTCACGAATCTCTGGGATTTTTTCCTTAAGAATCGGGACAATACCATTAAACAAGGTGATTTGACTGGAAGGACAGCCGGAACAACCACCAAACAGACGCAAAGTGACGATCCCGTCCTCAACATCAATCAATTCACAGCCGCCAGCATGTAATTCCAGCTGCGGGTTTATGTCGGTTTCTATAATCTCTTTAATTTTATCCGTTATTTCTATCATTATAATAATGCCTTTTCTTTAATATAATATATATGTCATAAATAACATAATCATTCTATTAATAATGTCAAGATCACGCTATTAATAAAATTAATCTAATGATTTAAATAGCTTACAACAAAAACCAAGGCCGTAAAGAGAAGCAAAAATCCCAGGTAGAGATAAAATCGTGATCGTTTCCGCATCATTTTTCTGCCCGGGGCTTTAGACCAGCTGCCACAGCTTATCTATCGTCAGTCCACAGAAAAGCGCAAACAAATAAAAACAAGAGTAGTGAAATACCGGCATACCTAAATCATTCGTGTGCTGACGATAAAGCTTAGTGGCCAGCCACGCGAAGCCAGCGGTAAACGCCATACTGAACACAGCAAACACTGAGCTGACGTTACAAACAATATTCACCCATAGCATGACCGGCAATAGCAGCCAGGCGTATATCATAATCGACTTACGCGTATATTCATCGCCACGCACGACCGGCAGCATCGGAATATTGGCTTTGGCATAATCATCTTTATACTTTAAAGCCAACGCCCAAAAATGCGGCGGCGTCCACATGAAGATCAATGTAAACAACGCCCATGCCGGTAATCCAATATCGCCACGTACCGCCGCCCAGCCGATCAACGGCCCAACCGCACCCGCGGCTCCACCAATGACAATATTCTGCGTCGTACGTCGCTTGAGATACATCGTGTAACCAAGCACATAAAAAGCGTTCGCCGCCAAAGCCACCAGCGCCGCCATCAGTGTCGTACCAATCGTCAAAATCAACAACGACAGCAACGCAAAAATACTGGCCATAACGGCTGCTTCGCGTGCGCTAATCATACCGTTTTGAATCGGTCGTGTTTTGGTGCGATCCATCAATGCATCGGAGTCAATCTCAACCAGATGATTAAAAATAGCCGCTGAACCCGACGCGAAAAAGGTCCCAACAATAGTTGCCAAAACCAACACCGGCTCCGGCCAGCCGCCGGCCGCCAATAACATTCCAGGCACCACCGTGACCACCACCAACATCGACACGGTCGGTTTGGTCATAGCAAAACCAGCTGCGATCTTCGTCATAAGATTGGGATTCTTGGCGACAGCCTGAGAATTTGCCTGCGCGGCGACAGTTGTTCTCAAATGCTCACCTCGACCTTCTTATGAGCATTCGTAAGCAAGCCTTCCAATTCCCGACGATCACCCCGCTGATACAAAGTGTCGAGAGGATGAGCGCGACCATAATAGAGAACTTCAATCATCGAGCGCACGCTGACGATAAAAATCAGTGTCGCGTTGCCTAAATGCAAAACAGACATTGAGACGGGCAGTAACCACAGAACGTTGACGACACCCAGGACGATCTGAATCACCAGCAACGTTGGCAGCAACCGCACGCTCAATCGCGCTTTCGGTGGCAACTTCAAACCAGTCGCCATGAATGCCAGCAACATCACCAGGATCGTCACCAGATAAGCAAGGTAGCGATGGCCCATCTGCAACCATTCCTGGAAGCCAAGACCAAACAACCATTGTCCATGACATGCTGGAAAATCCGAGCACGCCAAGCCTGCATGATTGGAAGACACCATGCCGCCAAGAAGAATCTGAAAAAATACCGCCACTGCGGTCGCGACGAACAACCACTTCACGCGCCCGGGAATATGGAACGGATGCATGCTCCCGACCCGCGACAGCAATTCAGCCTTTGCCGACATCCATAACAATACGCCCATAAACAACATGGCGTTGATTAAATGCAAAGATACGATTTTTGGTTCGAGTAGCTTTAATACCGTCAAACCACCGAGAATAACCTGCGAGGTCAATAAAGCGACGGCAACCAGTAGCTGTATGCCAAACAAGCGACGTAGCTCCCGCACACGCACCAATTTAACAACGATACCCAGCACAACCAAACAGAGTGTTCCCGCTACCAGACGATGAAACCACTCCATAAAAATATGGAAATC
Source organism: uncultured Oligoflexales bacterium (assembly GCA_964652825.1). Lineage (GTDB taxonomy): Bacteria > Bdellovibrionota_B > Oligoflexia > Oligoflexales > CAZZCU01 > CAZZCU01. Next base: position 13,490 of record CAZZCU010000015.1, on the reverse strand, counting down.
AAATTGCGGCACCAGCTGGGCAAAGCACAGCGGCCAATCAGGGCAGGCAAGACCGGAACTAGTGGCGCGCACAGCAGCGCCAAGCACAATAACAAAGAAACTTAAGGCCGCGGCGCTTGCCGATAATCCACCAAAAACCTTAATCGCATCAGCCGTGGATAAATTAGATGACTTTGCGCGCCGCATACCCAACCACATTGAGAGCTAACTTGTGTTTTTAACCGCGTTTTACCAGCGCGGTGTAATGCCGATCCATATCGGAACAAAAACGCACAAGAAAAATACCGTAGGAAACAAAAGCATAATCGCAACTAACCCAAGCCAACCCCATGACTCAGTTTTCAGGTCACGTTTTACCTTGGAAACAGCCATTAAAATCTCCCCCGACTTTTCTTCGATTGCGATTATATATAGCTCTTATTTGCTATCATATTGCGCAATGAAATTATAGACAAAAACATTCCGCCACACGTTGCGAATATAACTTTTGGTTTCTTGGAATGGCACCAACTCAACCCACATTGCCGGGTCTGTTGTCTGACGACGCACCAACCAACCATCGACTGCATACTCGCCGGCATTGTAGCCACCGTACACAGCGGGAATATTGCCTTTGTAATAATCGCGAAGTTGCTGGAGATAAGCTGCACCTAGCGTTGCATTCAGTTCGGGATCCAGCAATCGCGTCGCCATATCGGATGATTCAAGCTTGAGTTGATTCGCCAGGCGTTCAGCCGTCGGAATCATAATCTGCATCAGACCCAAGGCTCCGGCAGGACTGGCTACCATAGGTCGAAACGTACTTTCCTGACGAGCGACAGCAAGAACTTCCGCTGGCTGAATACCAGCGCTTGCCGCCTGACGACGCGCGATATCAGCATAAGCTTGCGGGAAATGCACCAGCAACTGCTCCGGCCAGGTTTGCCAAAAACCACTAATGGTATTGGAAAGATCAGTCGTGATGGAAACAGCTTGAACGTAATTGCCGCAGGCATAATGCAAACGACTAACATAAACATACAAGCCCGGATAACTCGGCAGACGGAAATCCCGGCGGCTCGGTGTCTCCAGCTCCTGAAGTGCAATGCGGCCCCAGTCGCACAAGCGCGCTTGTACCAGCAACTCCGCCCGCCGCAACGCCGGTCCCACTCGTGGATGGGCGCGAATATTTTCTATATCAAAGTCTTTGCGATTTTTGAGAGCGGTTGTCAGATGCTTGCCGCTATCCGCAAACACGCTGCGCCAACGATCAGGATCTGGCAGATCCGCGATACTCAATCCAACTACAGCATAAAAATTTGTCGGATAATCCTGAACCAAGGATTTGATATAAAAATCACTTTCCGCGACCTGTTGCATTTGCCGCAAGGCACGCGCGGTCCAATAATAAATCTGTGGTCGCAGCGACTCATCCCGCAAATTATTCAGCAACTGCTCCCAGCGCCGCTTGGCGCCAGGATAGTTGCCCGCAAGGAAATCATAGACGCCAGACAACCAGAGAAAGCGTTCTTTCCACTCCACGGAAATATCGGGGCTCTGCATGGCCACGGCATTGATCGCCAAGGCACGATCATGCTCGCCACGCTCAAGCGCCACGCGAAAGGCCAGGATCTGAAACGCCTCAGCACGGAGATTGCCGAGCGCGTCACGTGAACGTTGACTCATATTCGGCGAATTGACGTACATTCTGCTGATTAAATCTTGAGCATGCTGCGCCAAAGCTTTGGCCCGCTCCAGGTTGCCTGTCAAAGCGATGGAACGCGACGCCCACAACGTGTCATCGATCTGCTTTAGGGCAAATTCATCGGTCGACATGCCAAAAGCTTTGGCGTTCAAACCATCCAGACGCCATACCTCAAGCAGCTTTTCATAAGTCTGGGCGACCGACTCGCGTTTGCCCATCGCCCGCTGAACATTGATCTGACGAGCAGCGGCGCTCAGCGCCAGATTATGAGTCGCGCGGCTTTGCATCAACACCGGTAAGGCATTCTGATAAGCATCGCCAGCCCCTGCGTAATTGCGCCGGCAGTCTTCGATCAGCGCACCCCAATACGAACGGGCTGCGCGGCCAAGGGAATTCAGCCAGCTTTCCCACCGCAGCTGCAACTCGCTGGAAAGCACGCAATAACGGGCAGCTGCCTTGATCAACAATAGATCGTTGCCTGGTATCCCAGGAGCGGCGGGTGCCTCGGTTTCCGCTTCGGTCTGGCCACTTGTGGGCGGCAACAAGGCCTCGGGTACGGCTTTTTCCAGCTCGGCCACCAATGCTGTTTCGCTGATGAGGCCGTTATCTTTCATGTACGGACTGAGACGTCCGTAGTGGGTTTCCACCAGTAGTAGTCGCGCCAGAATCTGGCGATCTGTTTGTTTGCCCAGTCCGGCGGTATAGGCGCGTATCCAACCATGCAAGGCGCGCTGACCGATAACACCGCGGGCGATTTTCAGTGCTTCCATCCAGGCTTCGGCGGCCAACTCGCGTTTGCCGCGGCTTTCTATGTCCTGGGCGCGCAAGACGGCGCGAATATCGGCAAGTTGCTCGGCGTCGGGACTATCCGCCGGCGCAATTGCCTCCAGCGCTGCCAACTGCTCGGCCGGCGTCGTGGGTGGCTTATCGGAGAGCACCGGCACGATGATTTCAATCGGCTGCGGCTGACTCGAAAACGTACACGCCGCCAGCGATGCATAGAAAACAACGCGCGTTCCCAGATGAAAACGCGTCATACCGAATACCTTGCTACCATCCATGTAGCCTTTGCGTTGGTGCGTTAAATTTGTGGAATAACTATCGAGCTATTGTAGCGTCGTCGGGGCCTAGACGTCCAGCATCAAAGGGTTCTCGGCAAACGCCAGATCCGCGACCGGATTGCCCTTGATCAGATGCTCCTGGATCACGCGCTCGACGTTTTCAACGGTGATATTGCGATACCAGGTTCCCTCGGGGTAGACGAGAGCGATGGGACCATCGCGGCAGATACGCAGACAACCGACTTTAGTCCGGTAGACAGCTGCACCGGTGAGTTTAAGCTCCTGCAAACGTTGTTTGAGATATTCCCAAACTCTGAGCCCTTCGACGGCAGAACAACATTTATCACCGACACAAAGCAAAATATGGCGTTGATAATTACCGATGTTTAATCGCTCTACGAGCAGATCGAGAGCTTCTTTGTCATTGGTTTCCAGAAACAAACCTCAAGGTGAGTTTTAATTGCTGACATCCACGGTCAATCCGCGTTCAGCTATACTTGCGTCAAGTACATGACCGCCGGCTTTTTGCAAAGCACTAATCACGGCCGGTTTCTTGGCGGGTGGGCTTAAAATCGCCATGACGCCACCGCCGCCCGCACCACAGACTCTGGTGTATAAGGCGCCCGCGCTGACAGCAGCGGCATGCAACTGCTCGGTCTTATCAGTCACGATGTTCGGCCACAGCTGTCGTCGCACATCCCATTCGGCACGCGAATGCTTCAATAAATCGGCGACCGAGCCTTGACGAACGGCTATCGCACATTGTCGCGAACAATCCGCAATCGCATTCAAACGCTCCAAAACGACTTTATCGCCGTCAAAGACGCGTTTAAAAATCTCCCAATTATTAATGGCCGATGCACGCGACTGCCCGCTAAAACATAAGATGAGGCCATCAGCCAAGCCGGATAAGGTACTGGGGAGTCGAGTGTCCACGTCGACACCGCCGGCTGGATAGGTCAGGATGTTCACGCCGCCTCGCACTGCACCCCAGTAATCCTGCACGCCGGTTGGCGCCAAAATGATACGCGCCTCCACGTCCTGGGCAATAGCGACCAATTGGTGGTGGCTCAACTCCGGCGTCGACTCAAAGTGGGCGCGCGCGGCCCGCAAGGCACCCAATAGAGCGATCGACAGTGTCGATGAGCCGCCCAGCCCCGCACCAGCAGGTGATTTGGCCGCCGTGCGAATACGCAATCCCGGTAGGTCTTTGTGCCATTGAGCCTGAACGAATAAACCCAGCAGCGGCAGAACATCCTGACGGACAGCATCCGCAAAATCACCCTGCCACTGGCGACCTTGATCATCGCTGACGAAAGTAAAACGTTGATCCGCTTGAACTTCCAACTCAACCGAAGCCGGCAGAGTCACCGCGACATTGACGGTCGCCGGCGCATCGAGCAGCTGATGAATCGGCCACAGATCAATGGTTCCGCCAGCCAGATCCACTCGCGTTGGTGCCGACGAACGCACAGTTAGCATAAGCTCAAACTCCCTGATGCTGATAAAAAACCAGATATGATTTAAGCTAGTAAAATCTAAAAACGCCAGACGAAAGATCAGTCCGCATGTTTAAGCGTCATTTACGCGTCAATTATTGGAACAGTGAGCCACGACTTATCGCTCCGTCCAAAGCCAGACTGGAACAGCTCCTCAAACAGCTCGGCACCGTTGAGCTGCGCGAAGTTAAATCCCTGACCGATGATTCGCAGCCAGCCGATTTACTGGTCATTCCAGCGGACCATATTCCCGACGATAAATTTATTGATTGGTTAAAAGGTTTACGGCAACGGATCCGCCAGCAGGGTCAAATCTGGACCCCGGCCTTGATTACGGCGGACATCAGCTTTGGCGACCTGAATGATCTGATCGACGATGCCGTCAAAGCCAATTGGTATTTTGATGTCATTCACCGCGACCATATGGAATCACTGCCCATCCGCGTGGCCAACCTTTTGCGTATCCATGATCATCTGCATGAGTTAAAACGCTATCGACAAGAATTAGACAAGTTAGATCTTAAAGTCGCCGATCTGGAAGCTCAGCTACAGAAGTGAGTGCGGCTGGAAACGCGCGCGGACCCGAATATGTCGATTTTGGATATCAACGATTTATCCCATTACGATCAGGTCGCACAATACGTCCTGGAATTTCGTGGCCAGGGTCACTGCCTGCCCTATCACGACTATGAAATTCTCAAAGAATGGCTGGAAGCCAGCGCGGGTGATCATGACCGGCTGTTGTTGATCCTGTCCGACATTTTGCCGGCCTACTTTGATAAACCCAACCGATCGCAACCACCCGATCTCAAAGGCTTGCGAAAAAAAGTTTTGCGCCTGATCAAAGCCAACAGGTCCAAGGTCGAATGCAAAAACGCTGATTGATGCGCCCACGGCTGTGATTGACAAAACCACGACGATAACCAATAAAGAATACTTAGAACGGCACCATTAAGGAGGACTCACCGTGGGCGACACGATCAATGTGACAGACGCGAATTTTGAAACTGAAGTTGTGAAAGCGGATGTACCCGTCCTCGTGGATTTCTGGGCGCCATGGTGCGGACCTTGTCTTGCTATCGGCCCGACCCTTGATTCGCTGGCCACTGAATACAAAGGTAAATTAAAAATCGCCAAAATGAACGTCGATGAAAATGCTCATGTACCCTCGCAGTTTGGCGTTCGCTCGATACCGTATATGGTGATGTTCAAAGATGGCAAAGTCGTCAACTCACTAGTGGGCGCACATCCCAAGAACAAACTCAAAGACCTGCTCGACAGCGCCTTACGCTAGCATCATGACACGAGGCAAACTCGAAAAAGCGCTGGTGGAGCGCGATGGTGTCGTTATTGTCGGCGTGGATGAAGTCGGACGCGGTTGCATTGCTGGACCAGTGTATGCCGCCTGCGTCATTCTTGATTTCGCCAAGCTGCACCTCTTGGCCGCGGATGAGAAGAACCTTTTGCGCGACTCGAAAACCTTGTCAGCAGGGCAACGTCAAAAAGCCTTATCCACAATTCAGACCATTGCCATTGAAATCCAAAGCGGTCATGCTTCGGTCCGTGAAATCGAAACGCTCGGAATTCAGCCGGCGACTTTTTTGGCGATGCGTCGAGCACTAAATAATTGTCAGCAACCATTCAATCTAGTCCTTGTTGACGGCAATCGACCGATCAATGATATCGCGTGGAAGCAAATGACCGTGATCAAAGGCGACAATCTTTGCTACTCGATCGCTGCGGCATCTATCGTTGCCAAAGAAACACGCGATCAATTCATGCGTGAACAAGACTTACAGTTCCCAGACTATGGTTTTGCCTCGCATGTCGGTTATGGCACGAAAGAGCATTTAGCCGCCATTGCCCGCAGCGGCATCTGCACATTGCATCGTCGTAATTTCGCACCGATCAGTAAAGTATATGGCAGAACAGAAACAAGCCATGGGACAGCGACAATCTGAATTCGGCGCTATTGCCGAGCAGCATGTTGCCAACTTGTTACAACTGCGCGGTTGGATCATCCTGGCGCGCAATTTTCGCCAGATTGGCTGCGAACTCGACATCGTCGCCAGCAAACAAAATACTTTGGCGATTGTGGAAGTTAAGCACCGCCGCACTCATAAGCTAGCACGGATGGAAGACCTGCTACCCCTGCGCAAACGCCGCAGCCTGGTCAAAGGCGCTCGCTGCTTTGTGACCTCTCGCGACAATTCAAACTTACATGCATACGCCACCGTCCGCTTTGATCTGGCCTTGGTGGTACCGGGCGCTGACAAACAAAACCCCCGGCTCGCAAATTACTGGCCAGGGGTTTTCGATGAATCAAATATTTAACTGACTTATTGTTGTTCTTCGCTCGTAACGGCTTCCACAGCTGGCGCGCTATCCGCAACAGCTTCGGTGCTGCCGTCGTTAATAACGCCAAAGCGACTTTTAATACGAGCAGCTTTACCGCTCAAATCGCGCAGATAATATAGACGTGAACGACGAACCGCACCGGTCGCGCGCACTTCTACTTTGGCGAGAAACGGTGAATAAATCGGAAACACGCGTTCAACACCAACGCCACCAGCGCTGATTTTACGAACTGTAAATGTGCCATCCGCCGTGCCACGGCTGCGACGAATAACTACGCCCTCAAAATGCTGAATGCGAAATTTATCACCCGCTTCTTGGATTTTGTAATGGACACGAACCGTGTCACCAGAACGGAACGTCGGCAACTTCGTCGTGTTTTTGAAAACACGTTGTTCAAAAGTGCGGATCACGTCACGACGGTTGGTTTTCTTTTTCATAAATACATCTCTCTCAATCGATCAAAATCGGCAGCAGTTAAGCAGACTTTTCCAGTAAAAGAAGCCCGCCTTTGTTACCCCAGCGGGCAATTCCCGGTCAAGCCCTTTTCTTTGCTTTAACGGCGGCTTTGCGCGTCGGCAATGGCTTCAGCGTGCCATTGCGGAGCTCCGCTTTAATGTCAATAAATGCCTGCCCGAGATCCTCGCGATCCACGGTCGGAATGAGCTGCCGCATTTTCGGCATCAGGACACGCTCAACGGTCTCCAGATGACGTTCAGCCAAATCCTTCAATTCACTGATTTTTTTTGTTAAAGATGCTGCTGAAACCGCCGCAACCGGCTTGCTCAACAACTGGTTGAGACCGCTCAGATGCCGCCGGATAATTTTATGATTACCAGCCGCCAACGTCGTAAAAACATCGGCCTCAGCAAACAAACCATGAATCTCGGGATATAAATACCGCTCTTCGAGAACCAAGCGATCGCTCACCGATTTTTGCAAGGTCGCAAAAACTTTGCGGCGATCGGTGACTTTAGAGGCCGTCAGTAATTCATCGATCGAACGACGAATAGCATCATGGTCTTCCTTGATAACCTGCAATACGTCCATACGCTCCCCTTCTTAAGCTGTAGTCAGCATTATTACGAAACACTGTTCTACTTGGGAAATCACCCGCGGATGGCCATCCGGCCAAACCGAAGCACACCGTTTAATGCGAAGTCTCAAAAACTGCAACTACTGATTTTTACAATGAAAAAATCTTATTCTTTTATGATTTCTAAGATGATTCTATAAATTTCAATAAAAACTCTTGTTGAGAGCTTGATGCACCATCCCTATAAAGAAGGGGCACCTATCGCCAGTGGACACCATGCTCGAACAAATTCATCAAAAAGTCATCGACGGCAAACGCCTCTCTCGTCACGAGGCGGCGTTTTTATTTGTAGAAGCCGGCGACACGACGTTGAGCGAGTTGGCCACGATCGCCAAAGGCCGGCGCCACCCACTCGACAAGGCGACATACCTCATTATGGCGATCGTTAATTATACGAATATATGTGTCGCTAAATGTGATTACTGCGCCTTCTATCGGCTGCCGCATCAAAGCGGCACCTATCTGCTGGATGTGGAACAAATATGTGAACGTATCGACGCTGTCATGCGCTTGGGTGGCACCATGGTGGGCTTCAATGGCGGCTTTCACCCCAAGCTGAAAATCAGCCACTACGCCGAACTGTTTCAGCAAATCCGCGGCCGTTATCAGGATCGTCTAGAATTTTATGGAATGACGGTCGCTGAGTTTATGTTTGCCAGCAAACTGGCGAAGACACCTTATGCGGAAGCCGCCAAACTACTGGCGGCAACCGGCTCCCGCTGGGTCACGGGCGGTGGCGCCGAGATTTTGGATGATGGTTTTCGGATGCGACACAGCCCGGGCAAATACAAGGTTGCGGATTATTATCTGGCGCAACAAGCGATTCTTGATGCCGGCATGGGCTCAACAGCAACAATGGTCATCGGCTTTGACGAGTCTTTGGACGAACGACTGAATCACCTCGAAACATTGCGCGACTTCCAGGACAACTGCCAACAGCGTCTGGCCAGTTTTTTGTGTTGGACGTACAAACCCTTCAACACCGAGCTTGGCGGAGCCGAAATTTCGACACGCGAATACCTGCGTTGGCTAGCCATCTGTCGCCTTTACCTAGACAACTTTGAACACATCCGCACCTCGGTTCTCACCAAAAACGAGGATGCCTTACTTGGCCTGCGGTATGGCGCCAACGACTTTGATCTCCCCACCGAAGACGAAGTCACACAAAAAGCCGGTGCCAGTATCTCGCTGGAATTTGATGCTATTCTCGCCGCCGTACATAAGCTGGGCATTACACCGGTACATCGAGCACCTTTTGCTCTTTCCTAAGAAGATCGGCGCGGCATTGACGCCTGCAACCGAGCAGTCTACCCTTTTTAAATAGCGTTTTTGCACCCTCGGTAAGCGCAGCCGGCAAACAAGGAGGTTTGTATGAGTTTACGCCTTGGTTTGACGATTTTTTTAGTCGTCAATAGTTCGCTGGTATTTGCCGGACAAGCGCTGACAATCGTACACGATGCTAAAGATCATATTCTGCTGGAATTCAACGTCGCGAATTTTGGCAGTTACCTCACCACCAACGCCGGTCAAAAAGTAGCTCTCGTCACAGGCGAGGGCATGGAGATCAACACCGAGCGCGGTGCGCCGGCTGTTCCGCGACTATCGGAATTCATCAGCGTTCCGGCTGGCACCAAACCACGCATCAAAATCCTGGCACAGACTGTCAAAACCCAACGATTGCCGGCACCGGTTGCACCGAGTCACGGTCTTCGCAATCATTGTGAGCCGCATGTGAGCAACGTTGACGCTGACGTCTTTGCTTTCACCGCAGGCAAAACCGCTGCAACCGCTAACGTCTCGGAGGTGAATTTTCTCGGACCACTAGCGGTCGCACTGCTTTCCATTAACCCCGTGCAGCTCACTGATGATCCGCTGGTCATAAAAACCACGACCAAACTATTGCTACGCATTGATTTTCGCGCGCATAAATCACGCTTACGCACACCGGTCAATGAACGTGGCATGGACCCCGCGAGCTACAAATTTTTCCGCGATCTGGTACTTAATCGCGCCGCCACACCCATGTTCAAGATAACTGCACGCGCACCCGTGGACTTGATTATCACACGCCGCGAATTTCTTGCGGCACTGCAACCATTACTGCGGCTGAAGAGTGCGCAAGGCCGGCAGGTTGTTATCAAAACCATCGATACACCAACGAGTAGCAGCGATGACATCAAACGTCTCATCCGCGAGCAGTATCAAAGCGATGCCGTACCGGCCCATACATTGCTGGTGGGTGACATAGAACAGATACCGGCCGTTCTTCAGGAGAATTACTGGAGCGATTATGCTTACACACTTCTCGATGAAGGCGCTTATCCTGACTTATCGATCGCGCGACTGCCGGCGCGTGACCATGTGGAATTGCAAAACATGATTGCCAAAATCGTGGCGCGCGAACAAACCCCACGCCATAATAGTGCGTTCTTATTGACGTCAGGATTTGAAACCCAGTGGTGTCAGCAAAATCTAAAATACATCGCCGATAATATTTTAGCGCACAGTCAGATTCCGTTGGATCTCGGCAGACTTTACGCGTCGGAGGGCGCCAGAACGGCGCGAGTCATCGACGCCTTCAACAAGAATCCGAATGTGGTGATTTATGACGGCCACGGCGATAGCCGCGGCATGACCGAGACGCCTCTCATAATTAATCATCTAGGTGCGTTGAAAAACACATCCTACCCCCTCATTCTTAGTACCGCGTGCTTGAATTCTTATTGGCCGACGCAAGCGAATTTGTCGGCTCGTAATTTCGCCGAAACCGTTCTGGCGCTTAAGGGAGCAGGTGCTGCTGGCATACTCGCGGCGGCTGGCAATTCCAGTGGTCATGGCCTGCTGCAACACATTCTGCGGGCAGCGATCTATGATGAGCAGGATTTCACCGAACCACATCATCATCTAAATGAGATCGGCCAGGCGGTTTTATATGCCAAAATTAAGTATCTGAAACAACATCACGGCAGCAGTAAAGCCTTGAGCGATAACCACATGTTCTATTATCATGGGGATCCATCGACAACGATCTTCCAACATGTGGAGTAATCATGCGAAAGCACGCGCTGCTTGGCATTTATTTATTTTTATTTGCCTTTGGTGTCGATGCCCGGGTCTTTGCGCTTGAATTCGATCGCTATCATACTCAAACCGAAATCAATCAATACATGCGAGCACTGGCCGAGAATTTTCCGGAGCTGGTTAAGTTTGATGTCTTAGGGCAATCACCGCAGAGTCGCGAGATATCTTTTGTGGTCCTCTCGCGCGCTGAGATCGGTTTGGTGCCGGCGATTTATCTGAACGGCACACACCACGGCAACGAAAAATCTAGTACGGAAACAACGTTGGCCGTCATGAAATTTCTTTTGGCCAACCAAAACGAAACCGTTGTGAGCGAGTTGCTCGACAACTATGCGATCTATATTCAGCCACTGGTGAATCCCGATGGTCACGCGGCCAATCGCCGCGATGACACGACCGGTCGTGATCCCAATCGCGATTACGCTTATCTGGCGCGTTCCGAAGACGATTCTTTCAAAATACCAGTGGTGAAACTGGTGAAAAACCTCGTCGATACCGTGCGTTTTCGCGCGGCGATCGCCTATCATTCGGGCATGGAAGCCGTGCTTTGGCCATGGTGTGATCGCAATCGTGTCAATCCCGATCAAGATCTTTTTCGCGAGATCTCCCGGCGCGCGGCGCGAGCGATGGGCATGCGACGTTACGTACAATCATATTATGACTATCCGACGTCTGGTGAGTTCATCGACTACGTTTACATGAAACACCAAACGCTGGCCGTGACTTTTGAAGTATCGGCGCAAGGTAATCCCGAGCCAGCACTACTGGCGGGGGTCGTGCAGCGTGGCGTGCACGGCACGATGGCGTTTCTGCAAGCGATACGCGCCGCTGATCAGGATAGTTTGAATCCTCCGAATCTCACCAGCAGTATCGCCAACCTGGTCAATCCCTGGCAACGACGACCATTGTGGTTGCAGGAATAACGTTCGCTTTCCGTTTCATCGCTGCCTCGATACCGAATCAATCTTGGACTTAAATTTGCAGTGCGCATACCAGCAGCCGGCTGCGTGACACTGTATGGAAGTCGAGGTTGATTTCTGCATAGCTCACGCAACAGGCTGCACTAAAAACACGACAATCATCAAACGCACAAAAAGGAGAGACCATCATGGCACCCTCATCCCCCACGGCACGTTCCCTGGCAGAAGCAATCGGAACTTTTTGGTTGGTGCTGTGCGGCTGCGGCAGCGCCGTGCTCGCCGCGAGTTATCCTGATTTAGGTATCGGCTTCATGGGCATAGCGTTCGCCTTTGGTCTGGCGGTCCTCTCCGGCGCCTATGCCTTTGGTCACATCTCCGGCGCCCACTTTAATCCGGCCATCACCGTGGGTCTGGCAGTGGCAAGACGTTTTCCCGGACGCGAGGTCGTGCCTTATATTAGCGCGCAAATCGTCGGCGCCATTATGGGAGCGTTGGTGCTTTATCTGATCGCATCCGGTGCTCCGGCTTTTGATCTAAATCTCAATGGCTTTGCCGCTAATGGTTACGGCGAGCTTTCGCCCGGCGGCTTTTCACTAAGCGCGGCATTTTTTACTGAATTTGTTTTTACCTTTATGTTTGTTTTTCTGATCCTGGGTGTCACCAGTGATGAAACCGTGAAACCACTATCGCCGCTGGCAATCGGACTCACTTTGACCTTGATACACTTGGTGACTATCCCGGTAACTAACACGTCGGTTAATCCAGCACGCAGCATGGGACCTGCGATCTTTGCCGGTTGGGCGGCGATGTCGCAGCTATGGCTGTTCTGGGTCGCACCTCTCCTCGGCGGCGTGGGCGCGGCATTCGCGTATCGGTTTCTCGTCGGCGAAATCGTATCGGCCATGCCGGTTCGGATTAAGCGCAGCACCGATACCGCGTTTCGCAAAACAATCAATGTCAATTGAGATCCGCGCCAACGAAAAAGCATTGGTTTGAATTGCGGGCGTCGTGATACATCAAGAAGACATGAACATCGTGTCTTCTTGATGAGAATCGAACAACCTCGTGCAACCGCTGTTTAGTATCATTATCGCTGTACGCAACGCCGCATCAACCATCGAGGCAGCGTTGCAAAGTGTATTGCGACAAACCGAAACCGCACATGAAATCATCGTGATCGATGCTGTCTCGACCGACGGCACCCTGGCTGTACTCGAACGTTATCGCTCTCAATTGGGCTACCTGGTGTCCGAACCAGATCGCGGTATTCCGGATGCCTGGAACAAGGCCATCGCCAAAGCGCGCGGCGAATGGTTGTATTTTTTGGGCGCCGACGATCAGCTTGCCAATGTGAATGTGCTCGCCCAGGTGCGAGAACGCTTAAGCCAACTGCCGACTGAAGCCATGATTGCTTATGGTCAGGTGGAAATGATCGACACGGACATGGGCAATGTACGCGCCGGCGCGCCCTGGGCACAGCTAGCAAAACGCTTTCATTACATGACCAATCTGCCACACCAGGGTGTGTTTCACCGGCGACGGTTATTTGAAACAGTTGGTTGCTTCGATTTGTCATTTCGGATCGTCGCCGACTATGAATTGCTGCATCGCCATATTACCAAGCAACCACCAACGTACATGGGCGACCTACTCGTCGCACATTGCAAAGTCGGCGGACTCAGCACATCTTATGAATATCGTACCCAGGTCTTGAACGAGTGCCGGCGCGCGAATCTTAAATTGCGCGGCCACGACCACTTCTCCTGGGGATGGCACGTGCAACGCATGAAAGCC
>CAZZCU010000014.1:13804-64971 GCA_964652825.1 uncultured Oligoflexales bacterium | reverse complement strand
GTCGCCACCAACCACCAGAAGCGTTTCATCAGACGATAGCCAGCAATTGTTGACCGGGTGTTACCTGCGCCTGTTCTTTGGTTTTCAGGCCTTTGACGGTACCACCGGTAGTGGCGAAGATTTTGTTTTCCATTTTCATCGCTTCAATAATGAGCAAAGGTTGACCGGTTTCCACTTTATCGCCGTCTTTAACCAGAACTTTTAAAACTTTCCCCGCCATCGGTGAACGGATATTGGTTGCGCTGCTGCCGGCGTTCTTGGCGCGTGCTTCTTGTCCGGGAACATAGCGCTGCAAAGTCGCCGTAAACAATTGTGGCCGCTGGCTGGGGCCACCGACAAATTCGAGATGAGCTTTGACTTCCGCCTCGCCGGCGAAACGCTGAAATTGACTGCTACGGGTTTTCAACAGACTTTCGACGCCGGTTTGTGGGTCGATCAGACACAAGGCCGCCAATTGCGGCGACCAGCGTGCCGTCAAATGACGACCGTTGATATGGATGCTGAAATTCTGCTCCGCCGGAATATGATCAGGAAGCTCGATGATGAGATTGCTTGGTTGAGAATGGGTTACTTGCCAGCGCATCAGTTGTTCTTTCTTCCTTCGTCTTTATCTTTAGAGTCGGGTCATATTAATGGCGTCACGCTTGGCACGTTCGGCCCATGCCTGGCGATTGTTCTCGGCGCTGCCAGACGTCGTGATCGGTTGTGTTTGTTGTTGTTCCAGCTGCAACAGTACCGCCGCGAGTAAAGCACCATTCTCAAGATCCTGTGCCTGTATCTCCCGCATCGCCGCTAATAATGCCGGCATGTTTTGTTCCAGGAAGGAGGTGGTGAAATCACCGGCGCGGAATTTGGGGTGCGCGAACAAAATTTCCTGAAACCGCGCGGTTGTCGACACGCCAGTAATCTCGACTTCGCTCAATGCCCGTAGCATGCGCTCGGCGGCCTCGTCGCGGGTATTACCCCAGGTCAGAATTTTCGCGACCATGGAATCATAATAGGAAGGAATCTCGTAGCCGCTGTATAGATGGCTGTCAGTACGCACAAACGGTCCCGCCGGCAGGTGCACTTTGCTGATGCGGCCGGGGGTTGGCGCGAATTCCCGTAGCGGGTCTTCGGCATTGATGCGCGCCTCAAAACCCCAACCATGCAGTTTGATGTCCGCTTGCGTAAACGTCAGTGACTCGCCGCGCGCGACCCGCAGTTGCTGCGTGACTAGATCGATGCCGGTAATCATTTCCGTCACCGTATGCTCAACCTGGATACGCGTGTTCATTTCCATAAAATAACATTGCTCGGGACCTTCACAGATAAACTCGATGGTGCCGGCACCGGCATAACCTGCGGCTTTAGCGGCGCGGACCGCGAAATCACCGAGGCGCGCGCGCTGTTCGACATTCAAAAAGGTGCTCGGTGCTTCTTCGATCAGTTTTTGATGGCGGCGTTGGATCGAGCAGTCGCGTTCAAACAGATGCACGCCGTTACCATGTTCGTCACAAAGAATCTGAAATTCAATGTGTCGTGGATTCTCGATATACTTTTCGCAAAACACCGCCGGATTGCCGAAGTAACTTTGCGCCTCACGCGTGCAGGCGGCAAAAGCATCAGCGATATCCGCTTCCTTGCGCACGACACGCATGCCGCGTCCGCCACCACCAGCGGCGGCTTTCACAATCAGCGGGTAACCAATTTTTTTTGCAACCGCCAGCAAAGCTTCCGCCGAAGCCAGCGGCTCGTCACTGCCAGGAACAGTCGGAATAGCGTTTTGTTTCATCAAGCGTTTGGCTTCTACCTTATCACCCATGAGATGCATGGCGTGTACGGAAGGGCCGATAAATTTCATGCCGGCTTTGGTCACGGCCGCCGCGAAGTCGGCGTTCTCGGATAAAAAGCCGTAGCCCGGATGCACAGCATCAGCGCCGGCGCGCTTGGCGGCGTCGAGCAATGCCGGAATATTCAAATAGGTTTCCGCCGCCGTGTTACCCGGTAAATGTACGGCAAAATCCGCGAACTTTCGTTGCGCGCTGTCGCGATCGGCATCGGAATAAACGGCGATACTTTGTAAACCGAGATCACGCAACGCTCTACAGATACGTACGCTGATCTCGCCGCGATTGGCGATAAGCACACGCTGAAATGCAGGTTTGTTGGCGTCTGACTTGGTCGACTTACTCATAGCGGTATGTTTCCATGCTTGCGTTGCGGACCCAGATCGCGTTTTGCCTGGCATGCTGTTAAGCCTTTTAACAGATAGGCGCGTGTTTCATTGGGATAGATGACGGCATCGATGTAGCCGCGCTCGGCTGCCTCATAAGGGGTTGCGAATTTTTCCGCGTAGGTGGCGGTGAGTTCGGCGCGTTTTGCTTCTGGGTTTTTGGCGTTGCTGATTTCGCCTTTGAAAATAATGTTGCAGGCACCGCTTGCACCCATCACCGCGATTTCGGCTTGGGGCCAAGCGAGATTGAGATCGGCACCGACGTGTTTTGACGACATGACACAATAAGCGCCGCCGTATGCTTTGCGGGTGACTACCGTCAGCTTGGGTACGGTGGCTTCGCTATAAGCATAGAGGAGTTTGGCGCCGTGACGGATGATGCCGCCGCGTTCTTGATCAGAGCCGGGCAGAAAACCCGGGACGTCGACGAAAGTCAGCAACGGAATATTGAAGGCGTCGCAGAAACGAATGAAACGAGCGCCTTTGATCGAACTGTTAATGTCGAGAACACCGGCCAGATGATTCGGGTTATTAGCGATGACGCCGATCGTCTGACCACCAAGTCGCGCCAGCCCGATCAAGATGTTTTGCGCATACTCCGGTTTAATCTCAAAAAATGTTCCTGGATCGACGACGTTACGAATAATCTCGCCGGCATCGTAGGGATGATTGGGATTATCGGGGATGATATGCATCAGCTTGTTAGCCATGGCCGTCAACTCAGTTTGTACGCCGGCGTCGCTGCTGCTTTCCGGTGTCGCACCCGCTGGTGCCGCGTCGATGTTATTTGACGGCAGATAGGACAGCAGCGTCTTGGTCGTGGCGATCGCATCGGCTTCCGAGGCCAGACGCAAGTCAGCGACGCCGCTGATGCCGGTGTGCGTTTGTGTGCCGCCGAGATCTTCAAAACTGATTTGTTCGCCGGTCACTGTTTTGATGACGTCAGGGCCGGTGATGAACATGTGACTGGTTTGATCCACCATCAGAACAAAATCAGTAATCGCCGGTGAATACACGGCACCGCCCGCGCATGGTCCCAAAATCAGCGAAATCTGCGGGATTACACCACTGGCGCGAGTGTTGCGATAAAAAATATCCGCGTAGCCGGCCAGACTCGCGACGCCTTCTTGAATGCGCGCGCCGCCGGAGTCATTCAAGCCGATCAGCGGCGCGCCGTTTTTCTGCGCCAGATCCATGACCTTGCAGATTTTTTTGGCATAAGTTGAGCTAAGACTGCCGCCAAAAACCGAGAAGTCCTGCGAGAATAAATAAATCAGACGACCGTGAACGGTACCAAAGCCGGTAATGACACCATCTCCCGGCACTTTCTTCTCGTTCATGCCAAAATGCGGGCAATCGTGTAACGCGAATGCATCCAGCTCGACAAAAGAACCTTCATCCAATAATGCGTGAACGCGTTCGCGTGCAGTCATCTTGCCACGTTTGTGTTGCGCTGCGGCTCGATCAGCGCCGCCGCCTTCGTCGGCCGCTTGACGACGTTGCGCCAGACGCTGAAAAGCTTCATTCTCGTGGTTGCTGGGGTTAGAGCTAGGATGTTGGGTCATGGTTGACTCGTTTCATGCTGCGTTTCTATGAATGTTTAACGGTATACCTGCCGACCGGGGAAATCCTTGAGTAAATCTTCGATCAACAGTCGTTCAAATAATTTTTCGTTGCCAGGTGCGATGATCTCGCGGTCGACGGGACTATCAATTAAACGTTGCTGTACGACTTCGGCGCGGCGGCCGCCGGCCCACAACAGATGACCATAATTGGTGTCAACCAACAACAAAGTCACACCGGCGGCACGTCGCGCCAGAAACAAGCCGCGGTCGTTGCGATTATCGAGATAACTGTACAGTACGAACGGTAGCAAGACGGCGTCGGCGTTGCGTGCGGACTTGCTGAGATTGTTAAGCCACAGACGCCATTCCGGGCGTTTTTCGATTGAGAGTCGATAAAAAGCCGCTGCATTCGCGCAGTCCTGGCAGTCGTCTTCGCGTGTCTCCCAGCGCGCCGGTAGCTCGCCGAGAAGCCGAGGTTGGTTGGCGGCCTGCAACAGGCGCAATAAATTGCGCGGCGAAAAACCACGCATGAATGGTTGGTTTTCAAAACCCTGGACGATAAATTTGTCCAAATGTTCGCAAATCTGGCGCATATCATCAGTGCTGGCATTGGAGGCTGGCAGATTTTTATAGCGCGCGCCGTCAGGCCAATTTTGACAGGGAGCAACGGCAATGCGTGCTGGCACATAGCTTGCCTGGTCTGGTTGCAGACCATATTCTATGTGCGGCACTTTGCTGGTACAGGCAACCAGTAGGCAAGCAATCAGAAAAAGAAAAATTCTCAGCAATTCCGGCTCCGTAAAGACCAACAACGCGCTTGGGTGGTGCGAAAATCGACTTTAACAGAGGATGTCGGAAGAGGAAAGGGCGAGCATGGGGTCGGGAGCGGACACCGCGGGATCTGGCAACGGCGTACAAGACGCCGCCACCACGACTAACAATAATATTAATTTTTTAAGGGCAAAACGACTGTCGCCGTGCTGTCATCGTTGCCGCTGATGATCAGCGTCGCGCCAGAAAAGTAATCTTCATCAAAACCGTAGTCGCTGAGTTTGAAAGTCACTGTCCTGCTGATCAGAGCTTCGCAGAAATCGCCTTCAGTTAAGTCAATCAGCTGCACTGGACAGCGAACCGGCATGCTTTCCAGACAATGGGTGACTTGCAGCTTGAACGTATGTTCTTTGCAGCCGCCGCCGTAGATAACATCCACTTCGATATCACCACTGGCATTGAGGCGAGCGTCTTCAACGGATGCCGCTAAGCTTTGGGTGGACCAGGAAAACGAAACCAAGAGCGCAGCGCTTAAGAACAAAGTTTTCATGTGATAAGACCTTTTAAAATGGGAATGAAATGCTAATAAGTGAGCGCAGAATATAAGTCTTGTAACCCTTGTCTGTCAATGGGTTTAAGGAAATTTAGGTATGTGTTTTATGGGCTGATCAGCCAGTTTTCGCGGCCCATTCGTCGAGCAGCGTCAGCACCGCCGCGTCGCTTAAATAGGCACGTTGGCCCAGTTGTCGATGTAATGCCTGGCGTAATGTATACAGTGTAATGGCGCAACTTACGGAAATATTCAGGCTTTCCACCAAGCCGACCATGGGAATGGTAAAACGCACATCCAGATGCGGTAGCCAGCCGGGATCGGCGCCGTCGCGTTCATTTGCAAACACCACGGCCAAAGGCGTGCTGATATCGATCTGATCCAGCGGCGTGGCATCCTGATCGGGGAATCCGGCGGCCAATCGGTAGCCCGCCGCCTTCAGATGCGCGGCGCACGTATCCACGTCCGCGAAACGCGTTAACCGTAACCAAGTGGCCGAGCCTTTGGTAACCGTGCTGGGATTGAACTTTTCGCGCATGGTCACGACGTCGACATTCAGTACGCCGAAAGCCTCCGCCGAACGCATGCAGGCCGAGACGTTGTGAGGATGATGAATATCCTGAATGACTAGACGTAAGTGTTCGGTGCGCTTACGGGCAGCTTCTTCAAGACGTTGTTGACGTCGCTCGGTTAGCTGCGGACGCAGTTCGTTCCAGGTTGTCATGCTGTAGGTGTCCGTTATCTTTGTCTTCGTCTTTGTCGTCATCGACAAGGGTAGCGTTGATTTTTTCCAAAGCAGCACCCACCATCTGACCGATATTATTATTGGTAGGTTTTAACACGCGCGGATCGGCACCGTGTTTTTGCAATACCCAGCCGGCAAGCAAGCCGAGTGCTCGTTCCCAGTTCTGGTTGCGTTCATCCGCCATTTCACGCAAGCCCTTCATGCTGGTGTACAGATGCTCGGCGTGGGCCAGTCGGCGTTTCAACTCGCGCACTTCATCAGGATTAGCGACGTGCGCGCTGGCTTTGGTTTTGCGTAGTTCATCAATGGCATGCTGGCGTTCTTTTTCCGCGGTATGGAATTTGTTCTTCCATTCCTCCAAGCGTGTTTCCAGCGGTGCTCGTATGTCCTGGAGTTTTTTATCGCGACGCTGGTCAGAATCCTTAAGTTGCGTACGCAAATTCTTGCGCTCGTGATCCGCCTGACTCAACTGTTCGGTCAGTGCGCTGATCTGCTGCTGATAATTATCCAGGCGTGATTCGCATTTGCCATGCGTGCCGCTGATATCGGCAAGCTTGTCTTCGAGTTGCTGAATGGCTTGCAGGTGACGCTGGCGTTGTTCCTCAATGGCCTGCGCGTTTTTGTGGGCTGAATCGCGCGCCTGCGTCATCTTCTCGCTTAATTTATGATTGTTGACTTCCAGTTGCTGCACGTGACGCCGCGACAACTCAAAGCGATTTGCCGCTTCAACCAATAAATCATGCAGGCTTTGCGAGCGGCGCCAGGCAATATAGGCAAACACACCGAGCGCAAACGCCAAAAGATAGCCGAGAATAGGGATAAACTGTATCTGCATGCCGCAACCTTATCATAGTAGTTCGGCGTTATGGTAGACATTTTGGACATCGTCGCTGTCTTCGAGCATATCAACCAGCTTGGTAACTGTTTCGCTCTGATCAGCGCCGACAGTCGTGTAGTTCTCAGGAATGCGCGTCAACTCAGCCACCTCCGGCTCGACGCCCAGTTTATCGAGAGCGTCTTTTAGCGCCGCGAACTGCGTGGGTTCGCAAATAATCTCGACCATGTCCTCATCGTCTTTGACATCATCGGCGCCGTGTTCGATGGCTGCTTCCATTAACTGATCCAGGTCTTTGACTTTGGTGCGGTTGTAAACGATTTGCCCGCGCTTATGAAACATCCAGCTGACCGAGCCGTCCGTGCCGAGATTGCCGCCGCAGCGGGTAAACGCCAGGCGGACTTCGCTGACCGTGCGGTTGACATTGTCGGTCAGACATTCACAGATGATCGCCACGCCACCTGGACCATAGCCTTCATAAGTCTTCTCAACATAGTTGGCGCCATCAAGATTGCCGGTACCTTTTTTAATAGCGCGTTCGATATTATCTTTGGGCATGTTGGCGCCACGGGCTTTTAGCAAAGCCGTGCGCAGTCGCGGATTGCTGTCGGGGTCGCCGCCGTGCAGACGCGCCGCGACGGTGATCTCAGTGGCGATTTTGGTGAAAATCTTGCCGCGCTTTTTATCCTGGGAGCCTTTGCGCGCTTGAATGTTTTTCCATTTACTATGGCCAGCCATACCTACTTACCTTAATGCCTAGTATCTAAAGTGTTTAATCCGTTCACCCTTGGCGCCGATCTCGGTCATTGCCTTGATGCCGATATCAAGATGCAAATCCAGATACTTTTCCGTCACCTTGCGATCACTGGCGTCGGTCTTGACACCTTCTGGCGTGTAAGGAGTATCGGAAACTAACAACAACGCGCCACGCGAAATTTCGTTGGCCAGACCGACGACAAACAGTGTTGCCGTTTCCATGTCGATGCCGATGACACGTAGCTTGCGCAGGCGCGCCTTGAAGTTGGCGTCGTGTTCCCAAACGCGGCGATTGGTCGTGTAAACAACGCCGGTACGATAATCCATACCCGATTCAAGAATTTTTTCGGAGACAAATTTGTGCAGCTTAAACGACGGCATCGCCGGGACTTCGCGCGGCAGGTAGTCGTCGGAGGTACCTTCGCCGCGGATCGCCGCCATCGGCAAAATAAAATGCCCGAGCTCGGTTGAGCTTTTGAGCCCACCGCATTTACCAAGAAACAGCACGCCGCGTGGCATCACCGCCTGTAATAAATCCATGATCGTTGCCGCATTGGCCGAGCCCATGCCAAAGTTGATCAGCGTTAGGCCGTCTTTGTTCGTGCAGGCCTGCATGGTGCGATCAAGTCCGCGAATAGGCGCCTGGAAGCGATCAGAAAATTTTTTCAGATAATTGGGGAAATTCGTGAGTAATACATACTCGCCGAACTCTGATAATGGCATCCCGGTATAACGGGGTAACCAGTTTTCGACAATTTCGCGTTTGGTTCGCATAAACCTTCCGTCTCGTTTCAGCAAAGTGACCTTTGGGGTCGATTGGGGGAGCAAGGAATAACATATAAGATCATGAGATCATTCGCGATAGTAAATTATCTTGGGGCTTTGCCCACCTGACACCCCTATAGGGGTACAATGAACCGGCCGATGAGCCGCCCATAGGTGATCAGCATGTCGCAAAAAAAAGCAGCAAAACCCCGCAAAAAGAAATCGTCATGGCTAAGTGTACCCCTTGAGCTGGCGGCAGTCGGCCGGGCGATGCTGATGTATTCCGCCGTCAGTCTGCCGGCGCGTGTCAGTCGGTCGTTGCTACTGGACCCGCATATCGACAGCATTTTTGACGAAGCCAGATTTTTGGATTTGCTCGGCGATGCGACGCTGGAGCTTTTTGACGCTTTGGGACCGATTTACGGCAAAATGGGACAAATCGGGCTCAGCCGGCTGTCGCCGAACATGCAAAAGGTCGCGGCGACTTTGCGGTTGACCAGATTGTATGGCGAGTGGCCGGCGATGAGCTTTGAGCAGGTCGCCTATATTCTCGACGTGGAGATCCCGCATTGGCGCGGCAAACTACGTGTCGAAAAACATCCGCTCGGTGTCGCATCGATGGCGCAGGTCCATGCGGTAACGGATAGCGAGGGTCGCGAATGGGTGATCAAAGTCTTGAAACCACATGCTGTCGAGCGTTTGCAGGCGACGCTAGCGGCGTCGGATAAATTACTCGCAGCAGGTGCGGCGTTGGCGTTGTCGCGTGTCACCAAGCGCGCGCTGCGCGAACTCAAAGAACTAAGTGCTGGTTTTCGTCGCGAGATGTCACTGACGAACGAACGTGAGAATATTCAGCGGATGCGCGAGTTGTGGCGGGAGCGCAATGACAACACCCTGCGGATTCCCGATGTCTGGGAAGACTTTTCCACGGATCGCGTGTTAACCATGCAGCGTTTTCATGGCGTGCCGATGCGACACCTGGTGGATGGTACGGTGGAAGTGGATGAGGGTTTGCGTCGACGACTGGCGCGTGGAGTGTTGCAGGAATTGTTGGTACAGATCTTTGAAATGGGTTTATTCCATGCTGATCCGCACGCGGGTAATTTGATTTTGCTTGATGATGGTTCGGTGGGATTATTTGATTGGGGACTGGCGGGCGAATTACTGGAAACCGATCGCAAACATATCGCGGCGATGCTCAAGGCAGTCATGGCGCGTGATCTCGAACGTCTGATTACGGCGTTGCAGGATTTGGCCAAAGACGCCGATAAAAAAACCGATCGCAATAAAATCCGCAAAGAGCTGCAAAGCGTCGCCAAGCTGGTAAAAGACGGCGACGAAAAGGGCGAGCGACCGACCTTGCAACAGATTCTCGAAGCATGCTTGAAGAGTGCGGATCGCTTGCGTATTCCCGTACCAACTGGCCTGCTGATGATGGCAAAGAGTTTGGTGACGATCGAAGGCCTTGCTCGCGGTATCGATCCAAAAGTCTCGCTGGCCATGGTCGCAGGACCGGTGCTGTGGCGGGCGGCGCAACCGGGTCTTGGCGATGTGCTTGGACTGGCCAAACAACTACCTGGCATACTGAAGCGCAATATCTTCGGCTAAAAATTAAAGGCCGGAATCCGGTTGCTTAATAGTATACAAATAAGGGACAGTCATAACCTGACTGTCCCTTATTTTGTTATGAAGCTGGAGTTTTTCTACGTGAGCGAGCAAGCGCCTGCTAACTTTAATGCGATTGTGCCGGAAGTGATTTTTACGGCCGTCGAGCGCTTTGGTGGTCGTTGCACGGGTCGCTTTCTGGCTTTGAACGCGATGGAGAATCGCGTTTATGATGTCGAGCTCGAAGACGATAGTCATGTGGTCATCAAATTTTATCGTCCCGGTCGCTGGTCGCGTGCGACGATCGCGGCAGAGCATCAGTTTTTAGCCGAGGCCGTCGCCGCGGAAGTACCGGTGGTTTGCCCATTGGTCGATAGTGCCGGTGAAAGTTTGTTTGTCGCCGAGACGATTTTTTATGCAGTGTTTCCAAAACGTCCCGGTCGGCTCGAAGCGGAACTTAACGATGCGCAGTTGCAGCGTCTCGGTCGTTATCTCGGGCGCTTGCATAATATTGGCGAGAAACTGCGGCACGTCGATCGCGGTCGTTTGGACGCGGATACTTTTGTGCGAGGAGCTTTGACCGAGTTATTGACGCTTGATGTTTTGCCACCAGAATTGGTAAGCCGTTATCGCGACATCTGCACGCAAATCGCAACTATCGCCGAGCCGCGCCTGCAAAACACGCCCTATATTTTGACGCATGGTGATTGTCATGTCGGCAATATTTTGTGGAATGGCGACAATCCTTATTTTATCGATTTTGATGACATGCTGCATGCACCACCGGTGCAGGATATTTGGATGCTGACCGGGGGCAACGATGAGGATGGGCATCGCCGGCGCGAGGTTTTGCTCGGTGCTTATGAGCAGATGCGGGCGTTTGATCATGACACCTTAAGTCTGATCGAGACTCTTCGTGCTTTGCGCATGGTGAATTTTGCGACGTGGATTGCCAAGCGCTGGGATGACCAGGCTTTCAAGCGTGGTTTTCCCGAATTTGGCACTTATCGCTACTGGCAGGACCACTTTGAAGGTCTGACCATGCAGCTGGAGAGAATCCGTTAATCTATTTTTTGTCGCAGAAGAATTTGTACATGGTGGCAATTTTGGGATTGATCTCGATCGAGTGTAATCCGGCGCGATAGCCACCGTTGCTATGTTTTTCCGCCCAGATAACTTTGCAAGTGGCTACCAAGGCATGTGGCTTGCCGAAAGTGACTTTTACTTCTTCGCCTTTTGTTAGTTCGAGCGACGTCCAGATACCCAATCCGTTTTCGGCGAGGTCCCACAATAACAGTGGTTCGTGTTCGGCGCCGCCACGTTGAATCAAACCCCGGATTTCCGTGGGGATGACTTGGGCGCGAATACTGTCGCGATTGGATTGAAATTTTTTGGCTTCACTCATCACACGTCGCCTCTCGTCTTGCTTATCGAACTATAGTGGGCGGAACTTTAGATCATCTGGCAACGAAGCCCCCACTATGGGTAATACCTAATCAAGTTATAACTAACTGTAATTATTAGTTTGTTTTGTAAAATTCAAGTTTTCACCCATGCTGACCGATACGTTTTTATCAGCACCTGAAACAAGGAATTTTTATGCAAGCTTTAAGCTTACAAATGAAGATCAGCGCAGTTGGTGTGATGTTTCTGCTCGTGGCTTGTGGCCAAGAGGCAACACGATCACCGCGCAGTCGTGCTCCGGTGGCAGGGGTAGCTGATGCGACGCCAAGCAGCGTCGAAGATCCGAGGCCGACATCCGACCCGACGGTAGCCACTGCACCTACCGGTCAACAGTCGCTGATTGATGGCTTGTTAAAATCTCTGGGGGGTCTTGGCGGCGGCAACGCTGGCATTTTATCGAGCTTGCAAGGCTTGCTAAACAATGGTCAGTCAGGATTGGTTGCCGGCTCGTTACAAGGGATTCTCTCTGGTGGCGATCCCAACGCGATTCTGAATCAGGCCAAGCAAGTTGCTGGCTCAGGTGGGCTTGAGAGCTTGTTAGGTAATCTCAATTCGTCCAGCTTGCTGAGTTCGCTTGGCGGTCTGCTCAGCGGCACGAATGGCAACCCATCGTCAGCGTTATCCAATCCATCTTTGCAAAAGATCGAAGCCTTAATTAAGGCGGGTGATAACCAGGCTGCACAGGCGGAACTACAGTCCATCCTGAACAGCCTGCAAGCATCGGTTGGCCAAAAAACTTAGCTAGCTCTTTTCTTCTTTTTCATTTTTTTACCTGGCTTGCCACCGGCTTTAGTTGGGGCAGCAGTCGAGGTTTCGCTTTCGTGCGGGCCCTGACACTCATGCCAGTGATCCGCGTGTTTGTGATGATGATGTCCATCGTGCTCATAGTCGGTGTGGTCACCGTGTTCCTCGGCTTTGTGGCCGCAGTTTTCGCCATGCTCGTGAGCATGATCTTCATGGATGCCGTGATGGTGTTCTTCAGCGTTGCCGCCGGTGTGCGTGCATGCTGTCGTTCCGCCGACAAAACCAGCTACTACTAATCCCGTCCAAATGCGTCGCATTGATCTGCTCTCCTTCAGGGGGGTAAATTTATGAATAGGTATACTATAGCATGCTTTCTATCCGGAGAGGATGTGCAAAGGCCGCGACGCCTCAGAAAGATTAGTCAAATATTTGCTGTAAGGTTTGACGTAATGTTTGCCACTGGTGAATAACCAGACTTTTATCGTCGCTTCTGAATCTCTCAACATTCGCATCTTCGCGGGTATAACGAATAGTGGTCATTTTTATCGGTTTTTGCGTAAACGCTTGCGCGACCTTTTCCAGGTTGCTGAGCTTGTCATCAATAAAAATGATCGCAGCGAATTCCGAGCGGGTTTTCTGCAACAATACCCGTAGGGCGGCGCCTTTATGCTGGCCGCCGAGCATGGCGATGCCATCTGTATAGCTGATTGGTTTGGCTTGGTTGATACCCCAAGCTGCAAGTTCTCCCACGCTGATGCCGACGCTTTCGGGATGAGCAATGTCATAAGGCAAAAAGCTGCTGGCAAAACCCGCGTCATTGCCAATAGCTGTCGTGCGGAATTCCATATCATTTGTTAACAATTCACGGATAGTTGCGTCACGGCTATCGATGTTACGAGCGGTCATGGCTATTGTCGCAATACTTTGCGCATGCAGCGTTGCAATGACATCGGAGGCCGCGTCTTCGGTTTCGCGCATCTTTCCTAATGCATAGATGGTGTTTTGGGCAGCGACCAGGCCTGCCAGATCAGAAGCCACGGCATGCGTCAGTTGCCCGCTTTTAATCAGGTCAAGCTGCCATTCAAACCATTGATCGGTGCCCAGGTCTTGTTTATTGGCGAGCAAAGTATTGTCGATGTCAAAGACGACTAATAACTTGTCTTTGCCATGCTCTGCCGCTTGCCCGGCAATTTCTGTGACAACCTGGGCGTAATTGTCGGTTTCTATATGTTGCCTGGCACTGTCTCCTAGTGCGATGGCATCGCTGCGGCCGCAACTGGCGGCGAGAATTAGAAGCACTGTTAAACTGAACGAAACTAATTTGCGTTGAAAATACATTTTTTCCCCTTTTGTTGGTTACTTCCTCCGAAACGAAAGGGGTTTTGTCGCAAAATTATCTATAAGAAAAATTAAAAATTTGATAATATACAAATGGAAAAACTTATGGATTATAACAAGCTGAAAACATTTGTCATTGTTGCGGATTACGGCTCGGTAAGCGCTGCGAGTCGGCAATTGCGCCGCTCGCAATCGGCGATTTCTCAACAAATTCAATTGTTGGAAGATGAGCTGGAGTTGAGCCTTTTTGAACGCCGCAACGCTAAAATATTTTTATCTCAGGATGGCGAGCGTCTTTATCGCGTCGCAAAAACCAAGTTGGGTGATATTGACGATGACATTATCGCTCTTAAGAAATCGATCGTTATCGCCGAAGGACATATCCGTTTGGGTGCTTTACTGGATGGTAGCGTGCCTTTTGATCTAGGGCGATTGGTTGGTACCTTCAGAGAGCAATATCCCAAGGTCAGCTTCCATATTGTTAATGGCACAGAAGGGGAGCTGGAACAGAGTCTGCTCGACAACCGTATTGATTTAGCGCTGAAAATTGTTTTTCAACGACCAGAGTTATTTGTGCGCAGGTCTGTAGAGGCGGCAGCGTATTCTCTCTATGCATCGCCTGCTTATATCAAGAAGCATGGGCCTTTTAATAATTTTCAGCAGATCGTTGCTGCTGATTTGCTGGATGTAACCGATGGCTTCTTGGGCCTGAGTGCTTTTTTTCGCAAGAACGCCAACCATCTGTTAAATAAGCTGTCGCATAACAGCCCGGTTGTCGTAGCTAATTTATTGATGTTGAAAACCATCCTGTTGTCCGGCCATGGCATCGCGATGCTGCCCGATTATTTAGCCGCCACCGAGGTTGCGGCGGGAGCATTGGTCAAGCTGATGCCAAAAGCAAAATCCACAACCGGCGGCATGGATATCGCTTATAGAACCAACCATACATTGCGGCACTATGAACGCTTGTTCATTGATTTTGTGCTAACGCGTATGTCAATCAAGTATGGCTAGCTGAGCAACTTAGCCAGTGACTTCTCGCACGCTTCTATGGCCGGATCGAATAATACGAGGGGGTCCCCCATGTCGGGGCCATCGTCGACCATTTTCTTCCAGATCTGCTCTAAACCCTGAGCAT
This sequence comes from uncultured Oligoflexales bacterium, assembly GCA_964652825.1. Classification (GTDB taxonomy): domain Bacteria; phylum Bdellovibrionota_B; class Oligoflexia; order Oligoflexales; family CAZZCU01; genus CAZZCU01. Next base: position 50,480 of record CAZZCU010000014.1, on the reverse strand, counting down.
ACTTACGGAGTAAGTCTTTTTTTTCGGCGGGAGTTTTGTCAGTCATGCGTATCGCTCTTTGCGGTAGGAGCAGCGACGCGTAGCTGCGCAATCACGGCTTGTCCAATGGTCTGCATAGTTTCGCCGGGACTAGCGTAATCCTTGCCTTGATCGACTAGCTGCAAGGCAATGGTGAGAGTCTGGGCGATGAAGTTCTCGATAAAAATCTTCTGTTGGGTTTTGGAAATACTAAAAGACATTTATTTGTCCGTCAAAGTGTAGAATGCATGGCGCGAAACACAAACTGCGGGCTTTCCGATGAAAATCGTAAAAATCCGTGACAGTGCGTGATCATAAAACATGGGGTCGGGCATAGCAAGATCGTAAAGATGCTTGGACTGATCGGAGTGGTTTGTAGTTGTGACGGTGTCTTTTAGTTGACAAAGTTACAAAAGAATCAAATAGTTTTAATTGAAATAATCACTCAACAGTTTTTTAAAAAAGAGGACTCAATGAGAAGCTCTATTCTACGCCGTTGGCTGTCAATTGCTCCTGTTGTTGCATCAGTATCTATGTCCGCGCCTGCATTCGCTACTAAAGCTAAAATGCAGTCGTTGCAAGGTGCAGAGTTCTTGATTGATTCGCAACGTGTGTTCGTCAATCCAAGCTTAATCCACTCACTTGGCAATTACTTCACATTGGAATTGGGCGCTAGTGGCGCTGCTACTTCTCCAAAAGCAGAAGGTGGTCTTTACAAAGATCTTTCTGGTAGCCGTGTTGGTGTCTACTTGGGACACGTCAGCGCCGAACAAACTCAGTTTCGCAGTGCTGCGCCGGGATTCTTGACCGAAGAAAACCCATTTGAGGTGTTTTACGGTGTGGGTAATTGGGCAGCAAGCGTCGGGATGTCCAATTCAAAAAAGGAAACTACAGATGAAGAACAACAAACTGTAGTTGCTCGTTTTGGTATGACTAAAGACGCTTGGACCGCCTGGGTCAATGCAGAAGTGATCTCCAAAGCAGATAAAGCAAAAGATAGCTATCAGGGAGCCCCTCTACTTCGTGCTGGCGGTAGCTACGCGATGGGTACGTTGCATTTGGCAGGTTCTGTTAAATCAGGGACTATCAAAACGGAAGTTGCTGGAGCATCTACTAAGACCACGTTAACTAGTCTTGAGCTTCTGGCACTTGATCGCTCGATCAAGAATGAAACAACTTCCATCTATTATGGTCCTAGTTTGACTTGGTCGCAGGCATCTGTTGCTGGCAAGAAAATTTCTCACATGGCGGCGCCTCTTTATGCCGGTATCGAGCATAGCTATTTTGATTGGCTGGATCTTCGTGCATCCATTTCGCAAAACTTCAATTTGATTGGTTCCCAAAAGAACGGAACAGCAACACCTCCTGGCGATAAAACAGATTCCATTGGCGACAATGCAACGATCGCTGCAGGCGTTGGCTTTAAGAAGGGCCAGTTTGCTTTGGATGCAACCTTCGCTGGCGCAGCCACCGGTGTATTCAATGGCAACTCGATTCTTGGCAATCTGGGTATGGTTTACGCGTTCTAATCTGACGAAGGAAGAACCTCGATGCGAGTATTCAACATCATTAAATCGTCAGTCGCTTGCGCTGCACTTCTGACTGCCTGTGGTGGTGGCGAGGATTTCGGTCCTCTTAAAGAGAGATCCGGAGAAGTTAATGCCGCCCAAGCTGCTTTATTAGTCGCGGAATTCGATAAGGCGATTGCAACATTCAAGATCGATGGTCCTGCAAACCCTCCGGCTGTCAATGGTGTCACTTATGGTCTGACTAACGAGTCAGACCCATTTGATGCTTGTCGGAAGGATGAGCCATCTGTTTTGGTGGACGAGGATGACGACAAAATTCCAAAGTCCAAGCAAAGCACTTTCGATTGCAACATCGATGACGGTGTCGCTATCCGTAAGCAAAAAGGTAAAATGACGATCACAGATTTGGACGACACCAAACAGTTCAGCGCTGGCGGCTACGAGTACACCTATGATTTAGAAGGTGACTCTAATTACAAAGCCGGCGGGTTTTATGAGTTTCGCTACAAGGGTTACCTGCGTTATGAGCTCAAAGGCGATGGCTATTTGTTCGACTCCAACTATGCATATGACTTAACTGGTGATAGCCCTAGTGACGGTAAGTACTCGGCGCACTACCAGAGCACTTGGAAACACGAGGTTAAGCCCGATGATGCAACCGATCCTGGAAAAGCCGGCAGTGTTGTATTCAGCGGCTTCTTCTACTCGAAGGCAACCTCGGATGATCCAACCTTTGTACCGCACAATGCCACAGTCGAGATGAAAAGTGACGGTGTAAAGTACGATCGCTCTTGCTCGTCTTTCTACAAGGAAGGATCTATCACCTTACTTGATGTGAAGGGCAATACGATTCGATACGACTACGCCTGCAATACCGTTACTAAGACTTATAACGAGCAGTCGCTGTAGATACTAAAACGGCACCAGCTCCTACGTCGGAGTTGGTGCCAGCAGCAAAAAACACGCATACGTAAGTGAGCCATTGGCACGAGAAGACTCTTCGCGAAGCGAAGAGTAGCACTGCCCGGGGTCGAACCGGGACATCCTTGCGGACACTGGATTTTGAGTCCAGCGCGTCTGCCAATTCCGCCACAGTGCCATGTGTGTAGAACAAGATAGGCAGGGCAGAAATTAAAGGTCCGCCGCTGCCGTGTCAACCCGTTTGTCGTGCTACGACCCCACTCAGCCAAAAACCAGAGTTTCGAGCATAATCAGAACAATACCGATGATCGAGCCACCGGCGATAACGCCCGCGCACAAGGTCTCCTGGTTGGCGACAAAAATCTTGTGAATGTTGCTGCTCTTGTCTTTTAGGCGGCGACCCAGGAACCAAAAAATCAATGATCCCAAACCCATGGCCCAGGCGTCGGCAAAGGGGAGGACAAAAGCCAGGCCGATACCCATCGCCGATAAAGGAAATTTGCCTTTTGAGCGCTGGTTGAAAACTTCGATGGTAATCCCCAGCACCGCGCCGACGCCAATGGCGATTTGTGCCGAGTAGTGCAGAAAGTCCAAGCCTTTGATCAGAATTTCCGCGACCGCCTTCCAGATCGTTGCGCCCGGCATCGGCAGCGCCTCGGAGGAAATCCGGGTCAGATCGTTATTCAAAATCGCGTAGAAAACCGGCACGGCGACAACCGCGCCCGCGAAAATCCCCAGGACGTGCCCGATAGCCTGGTGCCGCGGCTTGCCGCCCAGCATGTAGCCAGGCTTGATATCCATCAGCAGATTGCTGGCGTTTAGTGCCACCTCGCCATTGATGCCGGCGGTCATGATGTTGGTAGGGATGTTGCCTGGGGCGATCACACTAAACGTCAACTGTGTGAGCTTGCCAAGCGCGCCACCCGGAGTGATCGCGGTTAGACCAGTGGAATAGACCGCGATCAGTGTAAACACGAATACCAACGGTATTGCAATCACGCCGACCCACCATTGAATGTCGAAGAAATAATGCCCGGCGACAATGACCGCGATGCTGGCGATTGGGATACACGTCACAAACACCCACATGGGCAATTCGATGTCTTTGAGCACGTCAGCCTTTTTATCGGCTTTCTTTTTGAAGACATGTGTAAACGAATCAAACAACATTTTCGGCTTGGAGAAGAACGCATACAATGACGATGTCGTCATCATTGCCACGCCGCCCCACAATGCCCACATGGTGATGTTCTTAAATCCCGGACCTTCGATCACGCCTTCACGGATTAATGCCGGCGCAAGAAGCCAGTAGTTCAAGAACGCGCCAACCAACAGGGACGAACCAGTCTTGACACCCATCAGTCCGCCCGTTGCCAGCATCACGATCGACGTATCCCAGCGGATCGTTAAATCTTTCAGTGGTGTACCGAGCAGGTGCGGCGTCATTAATTTATAAACAAACTCATCCCAGTAATGCGGGATGCTCAAAAATTTCAGTTTCAATGCTTCCAGTACAACATCGGCGCGCAAAAACTCAATAGTCGCCGAGGTCGCCGCGCCCCAGCCGAGAATCTTGGCTTTGAACAAGCCATCCTTGCCGGTATCGCTGTGCAGGTTGTCCATTACGACACCCGCGGCCCGACCCTCGGGGAAGGGTAGTTGTTCATCGTTGATGATGCGTTTTTTCAGCGGGAACGCGAACAACACACCGAGCAACGACAATAAAATAATCCAGATAATCGTCTGGTACATCGGAATGAACTGATTGGTCACCATCATGTAAGCACTGATCGACGAGACTAGCGGTGCAGTCATATAGCCCGCCGACGTCGCGATCGATTGCATCGCGTTGTTTTCGAGCAAAGTTATTTCGCTACCGATTTTGAAATTGGACAGTAGTTTGAAAAACGCAAACGCGACGATTACCGACGTGATACCGACACCCAACGTCCAACCAGTCCGAATCCCGATGTAGAGATTCGTCAAGCTCAGCACGCCACCGATGATCATACCGGAGAGAGCCGAGCGCAATGTCAGCTGCGGCATGTCGCCTTTGTAAACGTTCTTGAGCCACCAGAGGTCTTTCTCCTCCAGTGTCATGGAATGAACTTGTTCCTGAGTCAGTTGTTTAATCGCCATATAGCATCAACCTCATGCGTCGCAGCCAGGAGCGGTGGAAAATCAGATTCATTTTCAAAACGAAGGCAAAACTATACCGGAGCCGGGAGCAGGCGGCCAAGAGCTTAATTTTATTAATATTTTATTAAAATCTTTAAAATAATGTTGATATTTTAATAAAAATTGTTAATATTCATTAAAAATAAGTGTGGGGGTTATATGCTTCAGAGATACTCGCTTCGGCCCATATATGTACTTTTGATTGTCGGATTAGCAGCTTGCAGCAGCGATCAGACGGGATCGACAGAGCCCGCGCGTGCGGAGCGACCACAGGAACCAATGATTCATGACGAAGCCGGTCTGGTACCAGCAACGCCACTTACCAGCTCCGCATACGTTGCCAATCAGGCAGTGGTCACTGGTACGTCAACTTATGTTGGGCCGGCACAAGCCAATGCCGTTACTAGCACAACAGCATTTACGACAACCGCCGCACCTGCCGGTCTGGTCGGGGGTGCTCCATTATTTGTTTTGATCAGCGGCAATGATTCCTGCAAATCACAAGCTACCGCTGCCGGTGTTGATCCCACTCGCGAACCCATGTATCCGCGTCTGGCACAGATGCTGGCTGAGGTTCAGCAGGTGACCGGCGTTCAGATACATTATTTACTGGCATGTTACATCCAAAGCAGCAGTGAGATGCTGACGTATCATTCGGCGTTACCGTCACAAACACAAAAAATTCACGAGTCACAATTAAGCGACGTTATCAATTCGTACGCACCGGGTCTCTTGTTCGTGAGCGGTCATTCCTATGGTGGCTGGTTGGCGCTGCAAGTGGCGAGCGATCTCACGCAAGTGCGTCGCTTGAGTGGTCTGTTCACCATTGATCCGATCAGCGCCAATTTATGTAAAAAGGTCGGTGCTGTTGGTTGTCAGCGTTTCCCCGGTGATTTTACCGAAAATGAATTATCCTACATCAGTACGCAGACGGACATCTGGGACCATTACTTCCAACGGATCACGCCGTTGTTGCGTTCTGGCCCTACCGCGTTTGCACATACGTCGCGTAACGTTCTCATTCCTCATTGGAACATCGATGTTAGTCCGCAAGTATGGGCTGGCATTACGGCTGGCGTGATCGCTAGACTGCAGCCGTGATATTAAGCTGGCGGGATGCAAAAAATATGCGGTGATTGCACGGCTTCGGCGAGCAGCCTGTTATAGGTGCTCGCCGGAATATTTACAGCACCAAGACTTTCCAAATGTTTGGTCATGAACTGAACTTCCAGCAGCAGCATGCGGCAGCGTTGCATATGTTCCACCAGTTGCCACAGCGCGGCTTTCGATGCGTCGGTCTCGCGGTGGAACTTGGATTCGGCGAAGAAGGCGCCGCCCAGACTCACGCCATACAAGCCGCCCACCAGATGTTCGTCCCGCCAGACTTCGACGGAATGCGCCAGGCCGGCGCGATGCAAATCACCATAGACACGGATAAAATCTTCGTTGATCCAGGTATCTTCGCGCTCGGCGCAGGCACGCATCACTCCGGCAAAATCCCGATTGAACAGAAACCGCCAATTACTGCGTTTGATGGAGCGACGTAGTGATTGCGATGCATGGAAAGATGCGAGAGGAATAATGGCGCGCGGCTCAGGATGAAACCACAGGACTTCGCCGGTGTCCGGATCCGGCATCGGAAAAAAACCATTGGCGTAAGCTTTGATTAAAAGCTCGGCGGTGAGTTCGGATGGCTGCATGTGACTTGGTCTTAGGTGTTTTTGTCGAGCGCGACTTCGTAGGCTTTGGTTTCGACGAAGATTTTGAACAACTCAGAATCGCACTTGCCGCCTTTAACTTCCATTTCAATAATTTCGAGAGCTTTGGGAATTGGCACGGCTCTTTTGTAAGGACGATCAGCGGCCGTCAAAGCATCGAAGATATCGGCGATCGTCATCATGCGCGATTGAACCGGAATCTCTTCGCCCGGAGAGGATGTAGGATAGCCGGAACCGTCGAGTTTTTCGTGATGCTTGGCGGCGATCTGTGGCACGTTCGCCAAATCTTTTCCCCAGGGAATCTTGCGTAGGAATTCGTAGGTGTGCGTGACGTGGCTTTGAATCTCGGCGAATTCCTCGGCGGTTAGCGAGCCGCGCGACACACTCAGCGCCTTAAGCTCTTCGGCCTTGATATAGGGTCTGGTATTCCCACGCGAATCTTTAAAACTCAGATTCGCGATATCTTTCAAGCGCTCGAAGCCACCTTGTTCAAGAACGGTTGGCTCGTTGACCTTCAAGACAAAATTCAAAAACTGCTCTAAATCTTTGTGCTTTTGATCACGTTCACGCTCGAAATGCTTCGGACTCAAACCCGGTGGATATAATGTCGGTGCCTGTAGATAATTAACAAACTCGCGCAGGTAATCGATTTCGTGCCGTGAGCGAATCAACTCGAAGCGTTCCAGTAGTAAATCCATTTGCCATGGATATAGCTTCTTGGCTTTTACCAAAACCTGCTCGCGTACACCTAGTTTACCGAAGTCATGGAGTAGCGATGCATACTCAATTTCTTTAAACTGCGATTCTTTGAAAGTAATGTTTTTGTACGGTCCGACCGTGATGCGGTCGATATTGTGCGCAAGCTCTAGCGTGATTTTGGCGACGCGGTGCGAATGACCACTGGTCGTCGGATCACGTTGCTCGATGGCTTTAATGGAGGCGTCGACAAAACCCTCGAACAACTGTTCCTTTTCTTCGGTCAGCAACGCGTTTTCCAGGGCGATGCCGGCCTGCTGAGCAACGATTTCCGCGTACTCAATGGAGCGGGCATCGAACTCGATAACTTCTTCTTCAAAGTCGCGCGTGCTCTGCAGGCGTCGATTCTTGGTTTTCTTGCGGTTAATCAGTTGAATGACGCCGATCACCTTGTGACTGATGTCGAACATCGGCACGGTAAGCATCGAATGACATTCATAACCGATACGTTGATCCCAGGTGCGATCATGACGCGCGCCATAGGGATTGTCCGCGGGATTATCACTTAATTTATAGAGGTCAGGGATATTAATGGCTTTGCCGGTCAAAACCGCGTTGCCGACAATCGAGGTGTCGTTCACCGGTAGGCCGAATTCCGACAGGTTTTGCGTTACCGATTCATTCTGCGTGATTTTAAAATAGATGGTGCCATCGACGATATTATCGGTGGGCGACTCGACGGTATACAAGGAGCCGGCATCGGCGCCGGTAATTTCACGCGCTTTGGTCAAAATCAGCGATAATAATTTTTTGGTATCGCGTACGCCGTTAAGTTCGCGCGACACAGACAAGACGTACTTCACATGCTCGCTGGCTTCTTGTACCTGGGCTTTTTCCTGACGCAGATCGCGGAGCAGCTTTAGGGTTTTAAAGGTCTCGCTCAGTTGCAAATCCAGATGCGCGAAGCTTATGGGCAGGCCGATCGCGTTGATTTCCTCATGCCTGAGTGCCTCGGGCAGTGTCGCCAGCATGGCCTCGGTGCCGACACAAACCAGACCGATGCCCAAACTACCGACCACGGTGAGGTAGGGGCGGAGTTTCACCTGATTTCCCCATAGTGTGTCGCTGAGTAGGATCGCCGTCAGACCTTGATAGGTGACGCTGCAAACACCATCTTCCGGGAGCTCGATTTGATAATCTTTAAATCGCGAGTCGCTCGCCAACGCCGCCAACAGCTCATCGATGCCGTTCAATAAAGTCGCGCCGTCGGAGGTTTTGCGCTCGCTGGCATTGCGAAGAAGCTCAAGTTTTCGAGGAGTCGATGTCGACATCCGCGTCCTTTAATATCGCCGGCTACTGACGCCGCGCGAGGAGAATGGTTGCTAAAACATAGCCCGGGAGGTTATGTGTCTAGTATACGCGATATGTGCCGGAGTGGGGAGGGGCGACACCCACTACCGATATTTGTCTTGAAGGAGAATACAGCAATGGATTGTGGCGTTATTGTCGACTTGGAAACAACCGGGTTGAATCCCGAGCAAGATCAAATTATTGAGATCGGCTTGCTGGAATTTGTCTGGGGTGATGGTTGCGCGCCGATAATTACCAATATGTATGGCGCTCTTCAGGAGCCGGGCGTGGAATTGTCGCCTGAAGTGCAAAGAATCACTGGCCTAAATGTTGATGTTTTGCGAGGTCGCCAAATAGATTGGTCGATCGTGCACGACTATCTGCGGCGGGCGGCGGTGGTGATCGCGCATAATGCCGAGTTTGATCGGGCTTTTCTCCGCCATCGTTCCGAATTGTCGGATCTCGATTTGCATTGGGGGTGTTCGGTGCATCACATTGATTGGCATGGTAAAGGTATTACCTCGCGACGCCTGACGCACGTTGCTGCTGATTTGGGATTTGTAAATCCATTTCCACATCGTGCGCTCTTTGATTGCGCAACGACTTATCGTGTTGTCGCACCGTATTTATCCGAGTTGGTTGATCGCAGCTATGAACGTGAGATCATGGTGCGCGCTGTTGGCGCCGCGTTTGCCACCAAAGACAAACTTAAATCACGTGGTTATCGTTGGAACATCGACGGGAAAGTCTGGGAAAAACGCATCTTTGAAAGTAGCTTGGACGAAGAACGGCAGTTTCTGGCCGTGGAAGTTTATCACGGTGAATGCCAGCACTCCGAAGAAATTTTGTGACTTTGTTACAGCTTGTGGCAACCTATTGCCTGCGTGGTTTTCGTTGAATATAGGTAGCCGCTGCGATTCTTTTGAAACATGGGATCATTGCTGATAAGCGGTGCATTGTAGCCATGCAGCATATGTGCGGCTACATCACCGCCAGCTGCGCCGCTGAATTGATTCCAGTTAGTACACCAGATGGCATCGGCCATATCCAAGGCATTTTGAAACGAGCTGCCTTTGCGCAATGCATACATTGCTCGTTGCTGTGCCGCCTGCATGCCCAGCTGGGAGGCGATACCGGTGGCGAAGCCGGATTCTTCTCCTTGCCGTGTGATGTAAATAACCTTGCCGCAGCCGATGCCTTTGAGCACCTGCACGGGATGTAAATCAGCCCAGCCAGCTGCCGAGCGCATATCGCGCAACGGTTGTATCGCCGCCAATCCAGGCTCGGCAGGTGACAGCTGAATCGCTTCGCGCCACGTACCGGGTCCGAGCGGCAGAAATTTTTGGCTTTTCAAATCTTTTTGTGTGCGCAAAAACGCGGCGGCGCGATTGAGTGACGGTGTTGGACCCCAATAACCGAAATGAATGTTGCGGGCAAAATCAATATTGAAGTTGGTGGTTGTCGATAATGTTGGTGTCGCGTTTGCAAGATAAGCACGTTGTGCCGCGTCGATACCGGCAATAGCAGTTTTGCCGGTGATCACGGCGGTGATGGGCAATAGCGGCAGATGTTTGCCGATCGGTTGCTCAATCCTGAGCGGTTGACTGCCCTGATGCTCGCGCCGCAACTCACGATAGCGAGCCACGAGGTCGTGGAACTGGCCACCGCAAGCGCTCTGTGCAATCGACAGCCAGTCCTGACCACGCGTGCGGACCGCGCAGCGCGCCAATAAACCGCGCATGCCTTCATAGGTATTCGTGTCCACCAGGCCGGCATAAAAATCACCGATATAACCGACTAAAGTCGCGATCATCGCGAAATCAAGAACTCCTGGTCGCAACAGAACGCGCTTATCCGAGATTTTGAAATCACCAAACTCCGCGATCGCCTGGTAAGCTTCGTTGGCTCTGAAATGTGGATCGGCTGAACCATTCAAAAAAGCCAGAAACTCCTGATTGACCAGACTTGTCAGATCGGCATGTGAGAAGAGGTCTTCGGATTTCAATAGGGCATTGATATTGGCGCGTGCCGCCTCGGGATCAGATTTCAGCAGCTGTTCGATGTCGCTTTGGCGAAGCGCTCTCGCGATAGGAAACAAAAATTTCAGAGCTACGGACTCGGCCGTGTTACCCAACACTTGCAGGTAGCCCAGCGTTGACTTTAATAAGAATGCCGTACGCGCCGCACGCTCCTCATCCGAGCACGCTGCTTGTCCGCCGCATTCTCTCACTAGTTTATTGCTGTAGATACTTTCGTAGATGAATAAGGTGATACTGGCGGAGCTACCACCAGCACCGCCATCAATAAGACCAAATAATTCAACGATGCGCGCCAAAGCTCCAAAATGTGCCATAATAAGATTGCCGTTGCCACGAATCGCCGCGCAAAGTTTGGGTGTATCGTGTTTGAGGCCACTGGTGTCAGCCAGCTGGCTCTCATCGTGTATCTCATATTTACTATTGGATTTGCAGGTTGCTAAAAAACTGGCGCCCAGCAGCAGCGTCGTGGCGATCTTAATGTGCATGCGACCAACTTTTTGTAAAATGAATGAATCAGTAATTTATTTTACCTTGCTTGTGTGCCAAGTTAAAGATTCCATACAGGTTTGTGCTCGTATCGTTATGTAAGAGGCTAGTGCGTGCAGTATCTTATCCGCTTTCTTGAATTCCTCACGCCCTATGGAACGCACAGCTATTTGCTGATGTTTGGCGTTTTGTTGGCCTGTGGTTTCGGCTTGCCGATGCCCGAAGACATTATTTTAGTGACCGGCGGTATTTTATCAGCGCGCGGCATTTGTGATTTTTGGATGACTAATCTTGTTTGTATGGTCGGCGTTCTTGGCGGTGACGGTATTGTTTTTATGATGGGTCGTCACTTTGGGCCGCAGGTAAAACGTACATGGTTATTTCGGCGCGTAATGACTGATAAGGTCGATGCACGCATCGTGCAGGTTTTCGCCAAATACGGTGATCGTGTTGTCTTCATGGGACGGTTTATGCCCGGACTGCGCATGCCGATTTTTCTGAGTGCTGGTATCTATCGGGTCTCGCCTTGGAAGTTTTTTATGTTAGATAGCTTTGCCGCCGTTATCTCCGTGCCCTTATGGATATGGGTAGGTTATGTTTTTGGCGATAACCTGGAAATCCTGGAGAAAAAAATCCGCCAGTTTCAGTTTGGTATCTATACTCTGTTGGCCCTGATGATCATTCTTATTGTGACAGTGTTCTTAATCCGTCGGCGGTCGCAACGGGCGGCAGAAGAGCTCCCTCCGCGTTGATAGCGACGTCAGCCGCGGATGTCGTTGCCTCGACGGCGAAAAATCTCGCGCCGCGTTGCCAAGCTTTAATGCCTGATACTTCGATTTCTCCGAAGATCGTATCACGGTCATAATCCGTTAGTGCGAACACCCCTAAGTCACTAGCGCCAAAATGCAAACACATCGGCGCAATTTTCAACACCGGCTGGTCAGTGGTCGGCGCGCCGGCTTTGAGTGCCGGTCGCATGGTCGGTATCGCCGTAATCGGCGTGATGATATGCGGTACTTCGGTGCAGATCAAACGCGCGAGACTGATAGCGCGCATATATTCCTGTGTAGTTACCATGCTGCCTCGGGACAATTCGATGCTGATGCCGAGCAGGCCGTGAGTTTCCGTCTGCAATGCCTGCAGATCCAGGAGACGACGCAGGAACGGTTGCCAGAAAGGCTCGCTGGAGCCATCAAACGCCGAGGCTAATTCAACCTTGGCGATAGTGGCTAGTTCATTGGCGTGGCATTCGCGATGCGTCTGCAATAACTCGGTTGGTGTTAACGAGGCCGTACTTTCCGAGATCGCGTCTTTAAAGACTGTGACACCGACGTTGCGCAGGCAACGAATCAGTACACTAACATCCTGATTCAGCATTCGCGCCAGTCGCCACAAAGCACTGGTGCCGGAAGTCATGATTTCAATATTTTTGTCGTGACGTTGCAATGCATTCAAGAAATCCAACAGCCGCGGCCAATCGTCTTCGATCATCAGGCTGACGACGCTTTCCAGATCGATGACCATCAAGGCACCCGGGCTGTGCTCAGTCGCGAGTTTCTTGGCCATTTGTTCGGGTTGTAGCCATTGACTTGGATCCTGCAGGCGATGACAGATGCCGAACGAGCCGCGTCCATGATTGCCGAGTCGCGTGTTCGCCAGACGCGCGCAATGCGCCAGGCTGTGCAGATTGGCATACTGCGCGAGTTTCATCAGTTGCTCTTCAGTCAAGGCTTCGTGTTTTTCGACTTTGTAGAGTAACAAATCAATATCGCGTTCGATTTCCAGTGAGGGTGTTGCTGGTGTCGGCACATCGCTTTTGCGCACTGGTCTATATAACGTGTCGCGTTCGATCGGCGTGCGTTGGGCCTTGCGGATCAAGGTCTCAATCTCCGCGCGCGTCATGATGATGCCGGCGCGGCCGCCGGCCATACGTGAAATTTTTTCTTCGGTCACCGTACCGTCAAGATCGTTGGCGCCGAACGCCAGAGCGAGTTGCGCGATGTCCTGTCCATACATAATCCAATACGATTTGATGTTGCGGATATTGTCCAGATAAAGACGCGCGATCGCGGCGGTTTTCAGATCGTCGGCACCTATGGTGTAACGATTGATACCCATTTGATTGTCGTGCGGTTGAAATGACAGTGGTATGAACGCATTAAAACCACCGGTAATATCCTGCAGCTCGCGCAGGCGACGCATGTGATCGACGCGGTGTTCATGACGTTCGATATGGCCATAGAGCATGGTGCAGTTGGATTTCATTCCCAATTCGTGCGCGGTGCGATGAATTTCCAGCCAGCGTTCAGCAGTGGTTTTGGTGTCACAGATTTGATCACGGATTTCCGGATGGAAGATTTCGGCGCCACCACCTGGCAGTGAGCCGAGACCAGCATCCATGAGATCACGTAGAATCTCAATCACGGGGCGGCGATCGCGTCGCGCCATCCAGTCGAGTTCCACAGCAGTGAACGCTTTGATATGCAACTGCGGGAAAGCCTCTTTGAGTGCCCGTACGATGTCCGTGTACTTGCTGAAACCCCAGCGTGGATGCAGACCGCCCACCATGTGGACTTCCGTCGCACCTTCCTTCACCACTTCGGCGGCTTTGGCGATGATTTCAGGAATCTCATAAGCATAAGCACCTTCTTCGCCGGGTTTACGCGAGTAAGCGCAGAACTTGCAGCTCATGGCACAAATATTGGTCGGATTGATGTGACGATTGACATTGTAAAAGACCACATCACCGTTGATGCGTTGATTGGCCAAATCAGCCAGCTGGCCGATGGCATTGACATCGTTCGCTGCAAATAAATCCAATGCGTCCTGATCGCTCAGACGCATACCGTTATTGACTTTGTAAGCGATACGCTCAAACAAACTCATAGTAGATTCTCCGGTACGCTAATAAATTCAGCGACACGTAAAGTTTGGTGCAATCCATGCGCCGCTCCCGCGGCGAACAACCGATCGATGCCAGCGATAACCCGTGGTTCCAACTGCAAGGTGTTATGGTTGACGTACATATCAATATAACGATCAGCGAGATCATGGTCGAGCGTGGTTTTTGCCTGATCGATGGCAATGGTCAGACTGGTTTGACGTGAGGTGAGCGCGTATTCGATGCTGCGCTTATACAGGGCAGTCAAAGCCTGGACATGTTCATTACCAAGGCTTCTGCGAATAACGATGCCGCCCAGCGGCAACGGCAGCTGAAAGTGTTGATCCCATAGCGTCCCCAAATCATTCATTTTTACTAAACCAGCGGCCTCGCAGTTGATCTGCAATTCATGGATCAAAATTCCTGCATCGACTTCGCCTCGACGAACCGCCGCCGCGATCAGATCAAAACGCATGGGGACGGGGGTGAAAGGACCGATCAGCGCCAGTGCCGCCAGATAAGCCGAGGTTTGTAAGCCGGGCACGGCGATACGCTGGTTTTGCAGCTCATGAACTTGTCGTATGTTGCTGCCGGCCACCGTGACGATCGCTGGTCCAAAACGTTCGCCGATGCTGGCACCAATCGGCATGAGCCAGTAATCAGCCGCAAGTCGCGGATACACGGCGATGCTAACGGCGCTGATATCATAGACGCCGCGTAGGGCATCTTGATTCAGCACCTGAATATCTTCGGAGGTGAAAGTAAAATCATAGCTACCGCAATCGATAAGCTGTTCGCGCAAGGCGCGGATCATAAACGCATCATCGGTGTCCGGACTGTAAGCGAGCGATATTTTCACGGGAGTTTGACCTCGTAAACAAGTGCTTCTCCGAGTTGCTGTCGCAGCTGTGTGAGTTGCTGCTCGGCGAGCTGTGGGCTTAACAAAGCTAGCACGGCACCGCCGCCGCCGGCTCCGGTGAGTTTGGCAGCCAGGCAACCGCAGGCAGCGCAAATATCAATGATTTCTTGCAACTTCGGGTTGGAAACGCCGGCTTCAGTTAACAAAATATTTGCATGGGTCATGCCGTCGGCAACCGCTAGTTCGTCACCGCTGGTCAAACCAGCAAATACTTGATCCGCCATGGTTTCAAACAGTCGCAGACGATGCTCGCCCATTTCACCTTTAAAATACGGTGCCGCCGCTTTCACCATCACCATGGTCGAAGCACGAATGCCGCTATCGATGATCGCAAAGCGCCAGCATGGTTCGGCGCTGTTTTTGGGGGCGCGGGCTTTGATGATTGCCGGTGTCTGCGCGCGTCGAAACGCGACGATGGCTTCATAAGCGACAACCGCTGTATCGAGTCCGGACGGATTGCCGTGAAAACGACGCTCCAAGGTATTGGCAAGTTCCGCCAATTCACCGAGCGGCATGGTGCGATCAATTAAGCGCGTGAGAACACGCAACAGGGCAACGCATAAAGTCGCCGACGATCCCAGTCCGGCGCCGATCGGCAAGCTGGACGTGCCTCGGATTGAGAGTCGACCCTTCGGCAGATTCAGCAACTGCATGGCATCGCGCAAAACTTCGCTGCCCTGGTCAGAAATCAGACTGTCGCTCAGCCATAGCTCGCTGTCGCAACTGCGCTCGGCACTGCCGGGATATTCGTCGCGCAAGTGAAAGTCGGCTTTCAACCGAATACTCATGGAGGTTAGCGGCAAAGCGATTGCTCGCGCGCCATACACCACCGCGTGTTCACCGACGATAATCGCTTTGCCGCAGGCGCCGGCTTCTTCGCGAATGACACTAGTGTCCACCATGACCGGCTTAACGTCATGACTATCGTTTCTCAATCTGTCGATCTGCAACATTTACAGCTTCTTCCTTTGCCTCTGCTTCCGCCGCTCAACCAAGTTATTTTCTAGGTCTCAATGTATGACAAGGTGGGACCCATGCCCACTCGATCATCGATGATTTGTAAATCCGCGAAATTCGTTACCAAGCGTTGTTTTATCACCTCAACATGCCGACGCTCACATAACACATGCAAATTTGGCCCGGCATCAAGCGTGAAATACGCCGGTAACCCTGTCGTTTGTCGCTGTTGACGCAGCCAACAAATAAGCTCAGATGTTCGCTCGTGAATATAGCAGACGGGGTTGTTGCTCGTCATCATTACAGCATGCATGTCCAGAGCTTCCTGTTCAATTAGACTGCCGAGCGCGGCGAAATCTTTAGCCGCAATTGCTTGCTGGATCATTGTCAGACGTTGCGGCTGCTCGGCCAGTCGCGGTTTAAATAACGGACTGTTCCAAGCATCAGCGTGGGCCTCGCGCGAGGAGCGGGCTTTCTTGACGTCTGATACCACGCAGATCAAGTCGCACAGCTGCCAATGTTCGGCATGATGCAGTTGCGTGATCCTCTGCTCATCTGGATGGTTACCCGCCTGCCAGTGCACAAAACCACCGAACAAACTGCGGCCGGCACTGCCGCTTCCAAGGCGTGCCAGATGTGCCAATCGCTCATGCGTATAACCTTTGTTGTTTAAATCTTCCAGGTTGCGTGCCGTCGTCCATGCCGCTACCGCGGCTATGGTCAATGCCGCCATGCCGCTGGCGCTGCTGGCAATACCACAATCGCTCGGGAACGTGTTACGTGTCTGGATAGTCAGCGGTGCGGAGAAGTTCAGAAGTTTACCGAGATTATGCAAATGCGCGAGTGCTTTGGCTTGCTCGTTTGCGGCGGTCGGGATGTTTGCGAAAGCAAAGAGATGATCCGGTCCATCGTAAAGCGTCGCGGTTGTTTCCGTATAGCAGTTTTGCAATGTCATCGACAGGGAGTCATTCGCCGGCCACTGCCGCACGCTGTCGCGTTTGCCCCAGTATTTGAGCAAGGCGATATTGCTCGGTGCCGTGACTTTATAAATCGTTTGACGGCTCATGCCGTGGCCTCCATCTGATCCGGTTGCCAGGCTACGCTCATGCCGGTCTCGCAAAATTCAAAAGGTGCGAGCTGCCAGCCAAGTTCCGTCAACATGCTCTGCAAAGTCATGGCAGTGTTTTTCTGTGCCGCGAATATCAGTAAAGCATCTTCGCCACCGGCGCCCGTGGTCTTGAACGTCCAATGCTCATCGCAGCCCGGTAGTTGGCGCAGTTGCTCGGCTAAGCGGTGCGGGAACGTTGGCGCGGACGTAAAGAATTCGCGCTGCCTGATCGTCGCGTGCAACAATCTTTGCCAACTCGTCGCCGAGAGTTGTTCCAAATGTGTCAAAATCGCGGCGGTAAGTTGGTTGGAGAGCGTTTGCAAAGCTGGCATGAGTTGCTGTTCGTTCAGCCACTGCATGGTCGTGTTCACTGCCGATGCTGTTGGTGTGCCGCGTGTGCCGACAAATACGGTAGCGACATCGCGTAGCACCGTGGCCGCGCCGGGCAACGATTCGATGTGGCCAGGCCAAGCGACACTCGGGTCCAGTGGGTGACAGCGCACGAGACCGCCGCAATACTGGGTGATTACGTCGTAACCGGATGCATATTTTTGTTGGGATTTTTGTAATAGAAAACTTTGTTGCATGCATTCGAGTTGCGCCGAGTTAGTCATCGCGACTTTATGTTGATGCAGATGTGCCATGCCGACCAATACACCAAGACGCATGGCAGAGGAGCTGCCGATTCCATACGCTAATTTCAATTGGGAATTGATGGTAATTTTCGCGCCAGGCAGTTGAAACAACTCCAACCCGCGCGCCACGGTTGCCAGCAATGGTTCCGATAAATGCTCTTGTTCATGGAGCAGTGCTTGTCGTGACGATTGCCAAACCTGTTGCCAAAGATCGCTATGGATTTCCACCGCGGCATTTTCCGCGACGTCGCGACCCATGGTATCGACCCGCACTAACATCTGCGCGTCCACCGTCGCCGCCAAAGCCTCGCCACCTGCGAGTACAGCATATTCGCCGCTCAGCATGACTTTGCCGGGAATACTGACTTCACAGCTTGCCATCAGCAGTTGCTTCCTTGTCGCTGCAGCATTTCCAGATTCTTCTGATGCAGACTCATATGACCGCGTTGGATACCTTCTGATGCCAGCGCCCGCAGTGCCGACAAATTTTGCGCTAGACCAACGGCACAGATAGTCTCGGCCAGGGTTTTGGCATCAGGTTCACCCATCAGCCGCAGTGCCGCCTGTGCCGCAGGATGCAATTTAGTGACACCGCCGACGGTACCAACCGCCATCGGTAATTCCAAAGTTCCTTCCAGATCACCGGCCGGGGTTTTGCGCCAACGGGTCATCGGTCGATAAGTTCCATCGCGGCAAGCATACGCATGTGCTCCGGCCTCAATCGCACGCCAGTCATTGCCGGTAGCGATCAAGACGGGATCGATACCGTTCATAATGCCTTTGTTGTGAGTGGTGGCACGGTAACGATCATAGTAAGCGAACAAATAAGCTTTTTCGATGCGATCAACAACGTCGTTGCCATGGTAGTCGACACTGTTGAGTGCGTCAGCCGGTACCAGACATTGTGCTTTTGCTAGACGTCGGTCGGTCAGATTACTCAAAATCCGCAAGCCCAAATCACAATCAATGATCTCGCTGACCAAAGTCGAGATGCGCTCGCACATGGTGTTAACGATATTCGCACCCATCGCATCGCACGTGTTGACGTAAACGTGTACCACCACTGCCCGCATCTCGGGGATGTAATGCCAGTCCAAATCCTTGGCGCCGCCGCCGCGGGCAAGCAGGCGTTCCTGACCGCGATTGGCGAAGTCCAGTAGGTGTTGTTTATGTTCGCGCAAAATGCCGGGGTAGTCGCAATCGCCGCGCAAAAAAATCTGAACTTGTCCGGTCATGACCGGCTCGGTGCTGCTGGTGCTGAAACCGCCGCCAGCGCGTGCGAGTTTAGCGCCGTGACTAGCTGCCGCCAGAACACTGGTCTCCTCGACCGCCATGGGTATCAATACGTCTTTGCCATTGATCAGAAAATTCGTTGCGATACCAAGCGGCAGGCTGTAGGCGCCGACGCCGTTCTCAATAAAAACATCCACCAGCTCAGGTGTCAGCGTGCCGCAGTTACTCAGTTGCACGGCGTCTTGCTCGCTCAGGCCGGCGAAGCGTTGGACAACATCAATGCGGGCACCGATCGGTAATTCATAAAAACCCGGCAAGCGCGACGACATCTCTGGTTTGTTAGTGTAGCGCCGTGGATGAGGATGATCCGTGACTTCGCGAGGCGTCGATATATGAGTATGGAATTCATTCATGGCATTTATCCTTCCTTGTCCACGTGGCCTGCTTCCGCCAATGGTAGTCCGCGACAAATTTTATTTTGCTCGCGTAAATCAGTCAGGGTTTTTGCACCGGTGCATAGCATGGTTATTTTCAGCTCATGTAAATAAGTGGCCAATAGATCATCAACGGCATGTTCGACTTCCAACAAAGCCGCGCGGAACAAAGGCAAGCCAATACCTGTCATGCTCGCTCCTAGGGCGATCGCCTTGGCGATATCGAGACCGCTACGTATACCACCCGTGGCGATCAATGCTGCTTTGGTTGATTGCTGGTGCAGCGCCCGTAATGCATAGGCGGTTGGTATTCCCCAATCGCGGAACGTATCAGCGGCATGTTGTGTCAGACGACTATTGCTGCGCTTACCTTCGATAAATCCCCACGACGTGCCACCGCGACCACCAGTATCAATCGCATCGATACCGATCTCATCCAGGCGTTTTGCGGTGACGGGATCAATACCGCCACCGACTTCCTTGACGATCATTGGCACCGCTAAATTCCGCTTTAACGTCGCCAGTTTTTTGAGCAAGCCATGGAACTGGTGATCACCTTCCACCTGCACGCTTTCCTGCAAAACATTTACGTGCACCGCCAAAGCATCGGCATCGATCATGTCGAGCGCGCGTTGGCAATCTGCGATGCTTAAACCATTGACGAGTTGCGCCGCGCCGATATTGCCGATCAAAAATACTTTTGGTGCGTATTGTTTCACCGCAAAAATCGCGGCGAGATTCGGATCATCCAACGCGATGCGCTGCGAGCCCACTCCCATCGGGATGCCAGCATTTTGCGCCGCCAGCGCCAACCGACGATTAATTTCGGCACCGCGTTCAATGCCGCCAGTCATGCCGGTGATCAACATCGGTGCCGCGAACTCGCGGCCAAGAAAACTGGTTTTGGTTTGCACATCCTGAAGATTCAATTCCGGCAATGCTTGCGGTAGAAAATGATAATCGCTGAAACCGGTATAACGATCGCTGGTCTCGACATCCTGATCGGCACAAATGGCGATGTGTTGATTCTTGCGTAGTTTGCCTAATGCATCGCGCAGCCAAACTTTGCCGGTGGCGTCTTGAATCTCGGCGACAAACTGTCGATGTTCCTCGTTGTCGCCTTCCAGCGTTAACGCTTGAACATTGGTTAATTGCAGTGTGCAATGTGCCCCCGCCGAGAGCGTGACTTGGATCTCTCGCGGCGTTTCCGTATTTTTAGTGACACAAGCAAACTTGAGGGCGCTGCTGGCGAGTGCAAAGACAAACCCAGCCCCACCCGGAGACGTTCGGCAGGGAATCAAAGGGTCAGCAATGATGAAAGCGCCGCTGTCGGTCGCCATGTTTTTGCTTTGCAACTGGATCTTGCCTATTAAGCAGTGTCGAAGTCCCGAGAAACACTGTAAAATCCTAAAGATCAGAATCTCAAAGGCTGGTAATTTAGGTCCTAGCGGTAACCGGAGTCAACCAATGATTTCACTTAAAGACGTGCGGATGTCGTTCGGCGATATCAATGTTTTGGAAAACATCAGTTTTGCTGTTGATGAAGGCGAGCGCATCAGTCTGCTCGGCCCCGGTGGATGCGGTAAGTCAACGATTTTAAAGATATTATTGGGATTATTGCCACCGACCCGCGGCGCGGTCGAATTGTTTGAGCAGGACATGGTCGCCGCTAGTGATGACGAAAAACAGCAAATCCTCAAGCGCGTCGGCATGGCTTTTCAGCAGGGGGCGCTCTTTGATTACATGACGGTCGCCCAGAATATCGAGTTCGCCATGCGACATATGACCGTAAAAACCTCCGAGGAAATACAGGCGAAAATCAAACAACTACTGGATGGCGTCAAACTGGGACGCACCGCCGACATGTATCCTTTTGAATTGTCAGGAGGTATGCAGCGGCGCGTCGGTATCGCCCGGGCCCTGGCGACTGATCCGGAGGTGGCGATTTTTGACGAGCCGACCTCGGGTTTGGATCCGGTAACCTCCACGATCATTCTCAATATGATTTTGCAGCTCGCCGGCCAAAGCAGCCAAAAAACATTGTTGGTGGCAACATCATCGGTGGAGATCGCGATTCGTTTCGCCTCGCGCCTGGTTATGATAAACGAAGGCCAGGTGGTGGCTGACGGCGAGTGGCGCGAGTTGTTACTCACCGGTCCGGAATGGGTGCGGCATTTTTTGGGGGTGCGTTTAATCGGCTTGGACCTGGACTATGCCAAAGAGCTCGATCTGCCACGCGCCTTTATCGCCAAACATTGGTAAGTTTTTTTAGTTTTAGTAGGTAGCAACGTTGTATTTTATTTTAAGCGGTATTGCCTGGCTGTTAAGCCGATGTTCCTGGTCAAGTATTGCGCGTTTGGCGTGGGTGCTGTCTGGCATCGCCTATCACCTGCGTTTTCGGCGCCGTATTGTCAGCAAAAACCTGAACATTGCTTTTGGCGACACCATAACCCCGATGCAGCGACAGAACATGGCGCGGCAATGTTATTACCATTTTACGCTTACGGCTTTGGAGACGTTGCGTTCGCAGTATCTGGATATTGCCGCTGATATCACGCTGCAAAACGCTGATTATATCCGGCAGGCTTTGCGTGAGCAAAACGGCGTTTACATCCTTTGCATGCATATGGGCAACTGGGAGGCACAGGGTGCGGCCACCACGCGTCTAGTGACGCCCTGTTACGTGTTCGTAAAACGCGTCGGCTCGCCGGGTGTGGATCGTTGGGTACAGACGATGCGTCGTCGTAATGGCTTTGAACCGCTCCTGCGTCAGAAGAAAGGCGACGGTGTGCGGATGGTAAAAGAGACCTTGGGTCGTGGTGAGATTATTGGTTTTGTTGCCGATCAGGCGCGTCCGGGCGAGCCGCGTTTGCCGTTTTTCGGCGTGCCGGCGAAAACTAATACTAGTTTAGCGGCGATTGTGCGCCGTTTGCCGGCCCCGGTGGTGCCGTCGTATATCCGGCGCCTTGCCCCAGGTCGACATGTGTTAGAGTTTTTGCCGCCCCTGGAATTGCAGATGACCGACGACGCGGATGCGGATATTCTGCGCCACACGCAGCAGTTCAACGACGCTGTCGAGGCCATGATCCGTCAGAATCCCGAGCAATACTTCTGGCTGCATGATCGTTGGAAATAAGGTTGGCAGGTGAGTAGCAAGAAATCCCCAGTCAAGTTATTGGTCATGGACATTGATAACACGGTGTTCGATTGGGTCGATTATTACGTTAATGCTTTTGGTGGCTTGCTCAGTACGGTTGCCGACACCATTAAAGTCCCATATGCGACATTGGCGGCGCAGGCCAAAGAAGTTTTTGCAGCGCATGGCTCCATTGAATATCCATTCGCGGTTCAGGAATTGCCGGCGGTCAACGAACACTATGGTGATGACATCGATCGCATGCTCTCGGAATGCGTCGACCCCTCGCGCGTGGTTTTCAAAGCATTGGCGGTTAAACACATGGTTCTATATCCAGGTGTCGCCGAAACTTTACAGCAGATACGCACCGCGTTTCGGGGCATGCCGATCGTTGCGCTTACGGATGCGCCGCGTTATGTGGCGATGTGGAAATTAAATAAGCTGGGTATTTTACCTATGTTCGATGCGGTCTATGGTTTGTCGGATCCGCGCTTGCCAACGAGCGCCAAACTCGGCCGCGTCAAAGTCGATGCGCGTATTTTGCTGAAGCATTTGCAGCAAAATGACTTCGGCTTCACTGGCAAAATCCGAATTTTACCCGATGATTACGAGAAACCCGGTGTGCGCGGACTAAAAACCGTGCTGATGGATTTTGATCAGGACGAGCCAGCGACCAAACGCCAACAGGTTCTCTGGCTGGGCGATAATTTGCGCAAAGACATCGGTTTAGGCGTAAGATTAGGCGTTAAAACCGCTTGGGCCAAATACGGTGCAAATATTCCGCCGCCGCTGTTACAAAAATTGCACGAATTCAGTCCGCCGCTGAATATTCACAAGAATGCCAACCTCACCGCCGAGCATCCCGAATCACCGGTAGCGGATCTGGTGCTGGAATCGTTTAGCGATATCAGAAAAAATTTATGATCGCACCGAGCCTACAAAAATCAGCTGATTATTGATATGATTTCAAAAGTTGTGCAGGAGATAAGTCATTATTAAACTTATTAAATTGCTTGAACTTGCTCACGATACTCTCGCGACCGTGGGTGCCCCCTCATGCTCTCATTGGCGCGTTTGGAATGTCCGCTCACGGCTATCAAAGGGCGACAAACATCAGTTCGCATTCTTAATGTCCCCGTTTTAGATGCCGAAGATATTATCGGCTTAAAAATCCAAGCATTGGCAAGCAATCCAAAGCGTAAGTTTAGAGAGTTAGGGGATATTCAGGCCTTATATGTGGCAAAAAAACAGTTGGATTGGGAGCGTATTAAAAACTACGCTGATTTGTTTGGCGTGTGGTCTTTGATAAAGGAGATTAAAACTAGTGAAGATGACTGAGAAAGAGTATTTCGAGTTCGTCGAACAATATCTCCAACTATTTTCGGATCAACAACCTGAGCGTGAAAAAATAATTGTAGATTCTGAACTGATTAAACTGTGACGCTCTACCGTGTTCACTACTCATCACGGCAGGGATTCAAATCCAGGCCGTAGATTTTTCCGCCGTGACGATCAATGAAAATCATGAATGTCGTGGCGCGGCGGCAGGCATTGCGCCGGCTGCCATCAAAACCGAACACTACTTCGGCGTCTTTGAGATCAATCATTAAATCACGTGCGCGTTGTTGCAGTCGCAGGCTTTCAGCAATCGGTACTTGATCATCGTAAATGGCTTTCACGCCGTCGATGACTTCGCGGAACGCGGCTTGTTTGTTCAGCGTGCCGACAACGTCGGCGTTGCGTGGTAAAACCCGCACATCATAAACAAAGGTGAAGTTATCCAGGTCATCATCCGGATTACGACCTTCTTCGTCGAGACGCGCGCGCGTGTAATCACGCAGCAAAGCCGGTATTTGTTGGTATTGGGTTGAATAAACAAACAACGGCATGGCTCCCTGACTGTCAGGAAACAAGCGTGCCAGAGCTTTCATGGTTCGGGGGACGGAAACTGCCCGTGTTGAGGCGTCGGCCTGTGTGATCGTTGCCAGAGTAATGAATAGGAGTGACCAGGTGAGAATTATTTTCCGCATCAGTGTTCCTTGAACGCCATTATCGTCACTTTTCAAAACATATAAAATCGCAAACTGACTAGATCGAAGGGCTATATCAAAGATCCAATAATGAGAAAAGGTTTTAATTTAAATATGGTTGATTTGAGGGCGCGATCTCCATCGGATTGATACCGAACTGGGACATCGCGACCGCCCACATGTCCGGCCAGGGCGTATCGAAAAGCAGATTTAAATCCAATGGCATCTGCATCCACGCCCCTGAACGCAGCTCACGGTCAAGTTGTTTGGAGCTCCAGCCGGCATAGCCGACGAGGAAACGATAGGGATAAAGCCAGTGATCTTCGGGGGCTGTGTCCAGATAGGGCTCGCCCTCCTCACTGGTTTCGCCGCCGCCGGCACGCAAGCGTTTGCGAGCAAAGGTCACCAGATCAACGATGGCGTCCTCGGTGGTGGAAAGGCAGATACCATGGCCAATATGATCAGTCATGTCCTGACCCACCCGTGGGACGTAGCGTAGGACGGCACCGCGATCGACACCAACCGGGCCGCCGGACCAGGCAGGGATTTCACTGGGAATATTCTGCATGTCGGTGCGTACCAGTGAGCGCATCGAGACATTCGAGGGTCGGTTGATCACCAATCCCAGAGCGCCGTCGGGCTTATGTTCTATAAGTAGCACGACTGATTGACGAAAGTTGGGGTCGAGAAGCTGTGGCATTGCTACTAAAAATGATGGTATGGTCAGCCGCGATTCCAAATTTGTACCCGATTCTAATATGCCCAACCATGGTCGTGCCAATAGGACGGCCATATTGTTGGGACCTGGAGCGTATGATACTATCTAAAGTAAAAGCCAGATGCGACAAGGATTTGGCAAAATGTTGGAGGCATAGCATGGAACGTTTGCCTGCCATTTTGCGAGTGCTCTGTTGGAGCGTTCTGCTGCCTTCGGCTCTCGCAAGTGCCCACACGGCCAAACAACGATTAAGCTCCTACGAAGATCAGCAGGGTTTGCGCCGCCAGCGCCTGTCTTTTAACCTTGGTCTGCAATTTAACCACGGCAGCACGTTGACCTCGACCGCTTATACCATCGATATGCGCCGCGATAGCATCCAGGATGACCGCGCCGCCGAGCAGGAGTACGTGCTTAAGCACTATGGCCTCGATGAGCAGCTGGAGTACGGCGGTAATATTGCTTTTAGCCAGACCTGGAATCGTCTGACCACCACCCGGCAGATGTTTGGCGGTACCAGCGATTCAGTGGTCGAGACGCGTAACTTTGGGGTTGGTGTCAGCCACTGGCTGTTTCACGAAACAGTGCAGCTGGGGCTGGATGTGTCGCGTACGCTACTCAATCGCCCGGCTTACGAATATCTGGGCGCTGATTCCGACAATGAAATCATGCCGGCGCTGGTCAACTCGACCGGGGTGGCTTTCAGTGTTAAGCATCTGGCAACGCCGACGACGGTCACCAACTACGGTGTGACCCGTATCGATGCCAGCAACCGACCGACGGCTTATGTTTATACTACCGGTATCAAGCAGTTCATCCCACCGACATCGTCGGCGGTCCATGTGGATATTGCGCGCGCGCTCAATAAAGGGCGGGTGACGCGGTACTCTAACTATGGAGAAGTATCGGCCTGGAGCGGCGAAGCTGCGTTTTTACAAAGTTTATGGACGCACGCGCATGGTAAAGTCTTTTATCGCTACTACCGAGAAGATGAGGTCACCAGGGTTGATGCGGATGAGTTAACGCGTGGTTCCGATACCGGCGGTATTCATATGTCGCAAGAGATTCCCAAAGGTACTCTTGATGCCATACGCGTGCCTTTAGTGCTGGAAGCGGCATTCTCCCGTTATTTCACCAATGAACTTGATGATAAGGGCACCAAAGTCGTCGCCACCATGGTCGAAGCCGGTGTGCAGGCGAAATTTTAGGAGGCACGTTCATGCGCAGACTCAGTCTGATGGTTTTGGGAACAACTTTGATTACCGCAGCGCTTAGCATCAGTGGCTGCAAAACTTTGAAGCCTTATGAAAAAGAGTATTTGCTGCATCCGTTAATGGACGAAGCATCATTGACACAACTCCAGGAGGAAATGCCGGGAGTTGCGCGTTCCCGTTATGAACGGCTTTCATCGGCATCGGGCGGCAGTGGTGCCACCTCGTGTCCAACCTGCGGGGGCTGATTTATGCTCAAGCGTCTTGGTTTATTCGTCTTGGTGAGTGGTGGCTTGTTGCTGCAGACGACCTGTGGCTCAGTCATTCCTCGTCGCAAAGTACCGCCGCCGACGGATACGACCATTGCCGTGGATCTGGACGCCGTTAAGTTTTTTGATCTGGTTGATAACACCGACATCTCTGTCGCCGATTATATGAAGCGCGAGAAAAAAGAATTTCTGTTGTTGATGTTCGGGTCCGTTAATTGCTCGACCTGTAACATAAAGTCTTTGGCTTTGACCAATAATTATCTCTATAGCGAGCCGCTATTTCTTGACGAGAAATACCAGCAGTTTCAATTAGTCGGTATCAACACCGACAGCGGTAATAACAAGTTGCGTTTTACCAATATCTGGGAAGACCCGGAGCAACGTCATCAAAGCGGCTATGATTTTGTACGCTGGCAGGATCCACAAGGTCGAACGCTGAAAGAGTATCTGTTGCCAGTCGGCGCGAGCTTCGGTGTTCCTTATACGGTGATGATCAATCGTCGTGGTATCGCTTGGTATGTTCTGAACAGCGAGAGCCTGGAGATTCCAGAGCTGATCGCGCGTGTCAAAGCGACGATTGATGGTAATAGTACTCCGGTGCCGCCGACCCCCAAACCACCAAAACCTGTGCCGTTGCCGGAGTTGGCAACATTGGCTGTGGAAGCCCCCGGACGTTTACGTGACGTTAAAATTACCGGTTGTAATGGCGCCAGTAGTGAGTTGGGCGCGTTGTACGGTGACAAGCAGGTGCGTATTGTTCATGTCAGTGGTGCGTCCTGTGATGCGACCTGCGCTGCTAATATTACTGCTTTAAAATCCGTGCAGGATATTTGTAGTGATGGCTCCAGTGAGCGCAGTTGCGCCGCGGTCAATCTCGTGGGCGCGGCCAGCTGCACGCGCAGCGATGTCATGTTGGGCGGCAAGGAATTCTTCGATGTCTTCAGTACCTTCTTCAACTGGAAGTACCGGCCGTATCGTAACGACGGTGGTGCTCCTATCGGTCTGCCGCCAGTCAAAGGTCCATTGACTTTTGCTTTTGCCGATAGTGGACGGTTGCTGTTCGCCAGGGAAGGTGCGGTTACGTCGAAAGAATTGAAAGCGATTATTGATACACCGCTGACCACTGCGATTCCGCGGCCGCGTGGCGCTGATTTTGGTAATTTGCACGGCGATGTTTTAAATCCCGACCAAGCACCGACCACCTTTAGTTTCGCCACCTGGCGGCAGCGCACCCGGTATAGTGTAGTCAGTACTTTTGATCCGGAGTGTGAGGGTTGTTACAAGGAGATCCAGCATTGGCTCACGTCCGGCAATGTCTATGATTTCTGTAAAGCTGACCCGGAATTTTGTCAGATTGGTTTGTTGGAAACCGAAGGTGTGTATGAAGGTATGACGCCAACGGATTTCTTTTATATGAAAAAAACTGGGATGGAAGCAGAAAACAGCGTTGGTCGCGCGGTGCCGTTTTTTGTCGATCCCGAAGTTTTGGATGGTGGTCTTTACCGTCTGTACGAAGGCTATTTCCTGGCGCTTTATCCGACGTGGCGTGGATCTCGTAACGGCACTGCTATTTACGACCAGGAAGGCAAGGTGGTTTATAGCTTTAGCTTTGAAGAAACCTCTGCCGGTGATATTGTTCTCGAAACTTTAAAGAAACTGAAAAATTAATCGTTAGATCCGCTCCCGAATTTTGCAAGGAGACGCAAACATGAAAGTTTTGCATCTAATACATGTGAATTGGTTGTTAGCACTAGGTTTGGCATTAAGCGCCAATGTCGCTTTTGCGATTAAGCAGGGTGATATCTTCCCGGCGGTAAAAGTTCCGGGTGAGAATAAGTCATTGGATCAGGAGTCGATGAAGGGCAAAGTGACTTTGATCAACTTTTGGGCGACCTGGTGTGAAGCCTGCAAAGTCGAGTTGAAAGAGATGGAGCAAAAATTCGCGTCATTTGCCGGCAATAAAGATGTGCAGATTGCTTTTATCAGCATGGATAAAGACCCCGCTAAAGCCAAAGACTGGGTTCGCGATAATCTGGCGTCGCCAAAATTCGTCGCCGAACGTTTGTATATGGATGCAAAATTTGAGACCGCCGAAACGCTGGGCGTTGATTCCTTTCCGATGACGATCATTATTGATCAACAGCAGAAAGTACATTACCTGCAGCGTGGGTTTAAAGAAGGTGATAAGTCGACTGAAAAAATGGCGACGATGATTCGTGAATTATTGAACAGCAAGACGAACAAGCTCACACACTGATTGTATCCGTCAATTTCCGGCATTGAACATGCCGTTCACCAAATTATTATCCTTAACCGGCTGTTGTGGAGTCGTGGTTGTGGGCAGCGTGGTCGTTGCTCCTGCTGCGGGCACTACGATAGCTTGTTGCTGTTGCGGCAAAATCTGCGTTGAAATCGGATTCTGCAATGCGGGCAGCTCAGCGAACAACGGTTCATTCTTGATGTTTTCCGGTTCAACCCGATAAACAGGGGTTTGGCCCGAGGCGTTACGGACCGTGGCTTGTAGCGCCTGCTCGATTGTGGCATTAGGATTCCCGCGCATTTGAATAATTGCATTCAAGAACGCCAGCGTGCCAGTACCGCCTTGCCCGCTATCTCCAGAAAGTTCGGTTTTGCGCGATGAGGCGATGACGATAAATTGTTCATAAAGAAGTCCTTGCATCGGCTGCGCCGCGGTCACGACGCTTTGCACGGCTTGATCCTGTGCGATGCGTGTTGGTTCGCCGGCAGGTGCGACGATATTACCATTCAGTGCAAACAAGCCACCGAATGGATTATTGCCAAAGCTGTTGCCGCCGCCAACGCCGTTACCGCTGTTGGCGGTAATCGCGGTATTACCGTCGACACTGTTCCCTGAGAAACAAGCATCGATAAGCACGATCAGGCGTTTGAAAGCTACATCACCACGAGCTTGACGCATGGCGCGTGCGACGGACTCAAACCTAAAACCCATGCCGCCGTTGGCGATTAGTTCACCGTTCTCGGCGCCGTGACCGGAGAAATACCACAGCATGGTGCCGTTTGGACTGACTTCTAGCATTTTGCGAGCGGCGGCAGCCGACTCTTGCTCAATTTGACTTTGGTTTTTACTGATGTATTTATTGACAAGAAAACGCAAATCCAGACTTGGTTCGGTCAAAACTTTCTGAATATTGGGTGGATCTTTAAAGACACCGGGAATACCGCTGGCATCACCAGTAAATAATAAGGCGACATTCGTCGCGTTCTTGTCGGCAGCTAGAGCAGTAGTGTCGGAGGTCGACTCGTTAACACCACAACTAACTAAGACTGTCGCTGCCAGAGCCAGGCTAAGCAGGCGAGACGACAAGGTCAGTGACATGTAGGCGGATGCGTACTTCATTGCGTATCCCTATGGCTGAGAAATACTTAACTTTTATAAAATTTGAATATCTGCCTATCTATATACAAGTTTTGTACCATCATTTTATTTAATAATTTAAGTGGTTTAGAGGCGAATTAAATGTCGTTGGTTTAGACAAATTCGCTGCCGGAATGACACGATTCAGCTAATTTGGTGTAAGTATTTGTTTTATATAGGTTTTTAAGGGGGAGCGTATTTGTCTTAAAGAGAGGGGGTGTCTGGAGCGCGGACACCGACATAAATGTCGTAGAGCACCCGCATCGTATGCGTGGCCCCTTGGCGAACCTCGGTTTGGATATCAGTAATCAAACACACCTCGTCAATGACATCCTGAAAGCGCAGCCACGTTTGCGGGCGGCGTTGTAAATCACGCAGATGATAGTCCAGACCATAACCAAGTTCACAAGGCACACCTAAAGCCTGGGCAATCGGTGCGGCTATCGTTACCGAACTCATGCGCGAACCTTCGATAATATACAGCGCTCCCACCAGACACCAAGGTTGGCTTTTTGCCCAACGATTAATATCAGTCATAAAATTGATGACGGCTGCCTGTAATTTTATCGAACTGCTGGGATAGACGCCAAGACGTAACAGATCACGGCGAATCAACTGCGCACCCAAGGCGGTAACATCGGCGATTTTTTGCAGAGAGCTGTGTCTCCCGATCAGTTCTTCCATGACTTCGTGCAAGATCAATAACTGCGCTGTCAAATGAATGTATTCTTCGCGCGTGACAGCGCCACTAAGCATGGCGCGCACAATCGGAATGCTTTCGATCTTTTCGTACAGCTTTTGAATGTCGTTGCGAATTTGCAAACTAAGTTTCACGCTGGAAAATACTCGCCGCCAAGGGTAGTAAGACATGTATGGCTCGATTATGAGCCAGCGGCTTGGTTTGGCAATAGAGAATAGACAGTGAATACAAAAGCATACAGTGAGTTGTAGTCAGATATAGTCACTTGAAGGATGGTGTTCGTAAATGAAAGTTTTATCCATATGTGCATCTTTACGCAAAGCCTCGTGGAATCGCCAACTTTTGGCTAATGCCTTGCAGTTTGCTGCGAATGCTGATGCACAATTAGACTTACTCGATCTGCATGACTATCCTCTGCTTGCTTTTGATGGTGATGTTGAGGAGCAGACTTTAAAAACACCGGTCGTACAAAAATTAGCTGAGCGTTTCCGCAACGCGGATGCAATTATTCTGGCGACACCCGAGTACAATTATTCCTACCCGGGGCATTTTAAAAACACCTTCGACTGGTTGTCGCGATTGCGGCCAATGCCGTTCACCAAGAAGCCATTATTACTGATGTCCGCGTCACCGTCTTTGGTTGGTGGTAATCGCGGCTTGTGGGCGCTACGTGTTCCGCTGGAGGCTTGCGGTATTTTTGTTTATCCGGATATGTTTTCCTTATCGCAAGCACATGAAGCTTTTGACGAGAATGCGAAACTGAAAAATGCTGAAAGCGCTAAGCGTCTGGAAAATCTGGTTGGTGATTTTTTGAAATGGGCCAAGGCGCATAATCAGGCGAAATTGTAATGCGAAGACATGCAGAAGAGTAGGAGACGTCAATGCGCATAGTTCGGTCTCACGAGCGCGGTTTCGCCGAACACGGTTGGTTGAAGTCATTCCACACCTTTTCTTTTGCTGACTACTATAATCCGGCGATGCATCACTTTCGATTCTTGCGTGTCATCAACGAGGATTGGGTGCAGCCTGGCAAAGGTTTTGCCACGCATCCGCATCAGAATATGGAAATTATCACCTACATTTTGAGCGGCGAACTGGCACATCAAGACAGTATAGGTAATGGTTCGGTAATACGTCCCGGCGAGGTCCAATATATGAGTGCCGGCAGCGGTGTAACACACAGTGAATTCAATCATTCAGATAGTGCGGTTGTGCATCTGTTACAGATTTGGATTTTTCCAGATCGCAAAAACACGCCACCACGCTATGATCAAAAAGCCTTTGCCGCTGCTGATCGGCATGGCAAATGGCGGTTGGTTGTTTCGAGCGACGGACGCGAAGAATCAATTAAAATTCTTCAGGACGCGAGCATATATTCAACTTTAATCGATGCTAAAACACCACTGACTTATGATCTCGCCGCTGGTCGTTCCGCATATATTCATGTGGCGCAAGGTCCCGGTGTTAAGATCAACGGCGAATCTTTGGCGGCAGGAGACGCGGCGATGCTGGCGGCTGACACAGTACAGGCTATTTATCTGGAGAGCGAACACGAGCAGGTCAGCGACGTGATTTTGTTCGATCTCAACTAAACACGCTACATTGCCTCGAAAACACCGGCGGCACCCATGCCGGTACCGATACACATGGAAACGATGCCGTATTTTTGTTTGTCGCGACGCATGCCATGTGCGAGTGTGGCGACGAGTTTGGCGCCGGTGGCACCCAATGGGTGTCCGAGTGCGATGGCGCCACCGGAGGGGTTGACGCGGTTTGGATCGAGTTCAAGATTACGGACAACTGCGAGGGCTTGCGCGGCAAAGGCTTCGTTTAGTTCAATGCGTTCGATATCTTTGCTGCTAATGCCGGCTTTCTTCAGCGCGCGCGGAATCGCCTCGATTGGGCCGATGCCCATAATTTTTGGTGGTACGCCGGCGACGGCATAGCCGGCAAAGCGCGCGATCGGTTTTAAGTTATGTTTTTTTACAAATGCTTCTGACACAACCAGACACATGGCCGCACCATCCGACATCTGTGAACTGTTGCCGGCGGTTACCGAGCCGCCTTGCAGAAAAGCCGCGCGTAGTTTGCCGAGTGCTTCGACGCTGGTGTCGGCACGCGGACCATCATCGATCAAATAATCATTTACGGCGATTTTAACAGTGCCGTTTTTGTCCGGTAGTCTGGTTGTAACTTTTACCGGCGCGATTTCGGCTTTGAACCAGCCTTTCTCGATAGCTTGTACAGCTTTGCGATGGGATTCATAGGCGAATTTATCCTGATCTTCGCGGCTGACTTTAAAATCGCGCGCGACATTTTCCGCCGTCAACCCCATGCTGAGATAAAATTCCGGATGCTGATCCATGACTGTGCGACTGCCAACCACTTTATGTCCCATCATCGGCACCATGGTCATGGTTTCCGTGCCGCCGGCTAGGAGGCAGTCGGCGTCACCTAACTGGACGCGATGCGCCGCCATGGCGATGGTCTGCAGACCCGAAGAACAAAAGCGATTGACGGTTACACCTGGCACCGACTCTGGCAGTCCGGCCAGCAACAAGGCGAAGCGGGCGATATTCATTCCCTGTTCGGCTTCTGGCATGGCGCAACCGACGATGACATCCTCGATCAACGCTGGATCAAAACTCCCGGCATCAGCCAAGACGGCTTTAATCAGATCAGCGCAGAGATCATCGGGGCGTTTGGTGCGCAGCGAGCCGCGAAACGCTTTGCCGACAGCCGAACGAAGAGGCGAAACTATATAGGCGGTTTGCATCGTTTTGGTCCTTTTTGTTTAGTTGCGTACGGGCTTGCCGGTTTTGAGCATGCCTTCAATGCGTTCGACGGTTTTTGGTTGCTGACAAAGCTCGACAAAAGCCGCGCGCTCCAGTGCCAGCAAGTAGTCTTCGGAAACACTGAGTCCTGGATCGATGGCGCCACCGCAGAGAACCGTGGCGACGCGTTCGCCGATAAATGCATCATAAGCACTGATCATGCGACCTTCGACCATGTTGTACAATGCCATACGGATCGTCTGAATACCTGGATCGCCGACGACTTGAACGGCGGTGCGCGGTGTTTGCGGAACATAACCCTGGCGCAACATTTCCAGCGCGAATGATTTACCACGCGCCACTTGGTGCGGTCTGGAGATCGTCATCGCCGCATTGTGACCATAAAGACCCATATCGATGGCTTCACTGCCGGATGTGGACGTGCGCGCGGTGCCGATCAACATAAACGCGCGTTGTAAATACGGCATGGGATCGGCGCGATCGATACCGGCGGTTTGCGCGTAGGCGCGTAACGCCAGTTCCTTGGTGCCGCCACCGGCTGGGATCAGGCCGACACCCATCTCAACCAGACCAGAGTATGTTTCCAGTGCAAGCAGTTGTGCGGTGGTATGCAGAGCAACTTCGCAGCCACCACCGAGCACCAGGCCGGTGGGGCAGGCGACGCTGGGAAAAGGCGCGTACTTGATCATCTGCAAGGCGCCTTGAAAATGCCGCAACATCGTTTCGATACCGGCCCAGTCTTTTTTGTGAATTAGATCGAGCACGGCTTTGAGATTGGCGCCGGCAGAAAAATTATCAGCATCATTACCGATAACCAGAGCGCCAAAATCTTTTTGCACCAGAGCTGCCGTCTTTTGCAAAGCATCAATGATTTCGTCGTTAATGGTATTCATCTTGGAGTGAAACACCAAACAAGCGACACCATCTTGAATATCAACAAGACTTGCGCTGCGATTGCTGAAAACAACGCGTTTATCAGCGGCGTTTTGCGCGTTTGGCAAATGCAGTTGCTGCGGCTCGCTTTTGATGGCCGTCATGCTGTCTTTGCTGGTGATGTATTGTTGTGTGGGTCCATGCAAAGCCCAGGCTTCTGAGCCCGGCGTATGATCGTAAAATTTCACGCCTGGTTTGGCCCACGCCGGTAGCTTGACGTCTTCTTTCTGCATGCGCTGCAATAAGGTGTCATAACCGAGGGCTTGCCAGATGGCAAACGGACCCCATTCCCAATTGAATCCCCAGCGGATGGCATCATCCAAAGCTTTTGGCGAGCCGTTGGCGATATCATCGAGCAATAGTGCGGAGTAGCTGAGTGTGTCGCGCAGCGTTCGCCAGATCAATTGTGCGCCGGCATCATTCTCCTTAATAATATCCTGCAATCGCTTGAGTGTATCCGCTTGCTTAGCGGCGGCGGGCATCCAGGCGAATTCTTGCGGTTGTTGTGGTTCGTACGTTTCGGTTGTCGGTCGATAAGCGAGAATCTCGGTTTTGCCGGCGGCATTCTTGGTTTTTTTATAGCAACCGACGTTATTAGTTTTTTGTCCCAGAGCGCCTTTCTCGATCAGTTTTGCCAGCCAGGCCGGCGGGGTAAACCAATCATAGTAAGGATCGTCTTTAACCAGATCGATCACATTGCGCGCTACGTGTGCCATGGTATCCAAACCAACCACGTCCATGGTGCGATAGGTCGCCGAGCTAGGGCGACCCATTAACTTGCCTGTGAGTGCATCGATGGTTTCAATGTTCAGATTAAGTTCGGCCATATGGCGCATGGTGGATTGCATATTGAAAACACCGATGCGATTGGCGATGAAGTTGATGGTATCGTTGGCGAGTACGACGCCTTTGCCAAGACGTGAGGCGATCCAATCGCTTAGACGTCCCATCAAGGCTTTATCGGTCTCCGCATGCGGAATAATTTCCACCAGATGCATATAGCGCGGTGGATTGAAAAAATGCGTGCCGAAAAAACTGCTTTTGAAATGCTCTGGGAAATCAGCGCAGATTTTATGCAACGCGATGCCGGAGGTGTTGGTGGTGATCGGTGTGCCAGCGCGTGCCACTTCCAATACTTTCTTGAACAAGGATTGTTTGATATCCAGGCGCTCAACCACGGCTTCAATGATCCAATCGGCGTCGGCGACGACCGCCATGTCATCATCAAAGTTTCCAGGTATCAAGTTGCTCAAAACACTGCTGCTTGCCAGCGGCGAAGGTTTTAAAGTTTTTAGATTTTCAACGGCGAGAATCGCGCGCGCGGAACGAAAGTTCTTGCCGACTTTCTTGGCGTGTTCGGGATTTTTTGGTGCTTCCTGGTCACACAGATCCAGTAAATGCACACGCACGCCGGCGGTGGCTAGCAGCGCGGCAATCTGTGCGCCCATGACTCCGGAGCCCAAGACGACAGCGCGGCGGATATTGACGTTCATTTGTTCGTCCTCATGTAAAACGGTGTTGGCGTATACGCTCGATCACTGCGGCGGGCGTAAAGCCGTATTCTTTTTCGAGTTGTTCCATGGGTGCACTGTCACCGAAGTGATCGATGCCGATGGTTAATCCGTGCGTGCCGGTGTATTTGTGCCAGCCGAAGGTGGTGCCGGCTTCGAGAGAAATTCTTTTAACAAAGCGCTTCGGCAAAATTTGTTCCTGATAATCCGATGTCTGCTCGGCGAAAAACTCCCAGCATGGCATAGAGACAACGCGGCATTGACCAGGTAGTTGGGCTGCGACTTTCAGTGCCAGGTTGACTTCGCTACCGGTGGCGATCAGCAAATACTCGGCGTTCGCGTCATCAAGCACAACGTAGGCGCCGCGCGCGGCATTCTCGACTTGTTGCTGTGTGATCGGCAACATCGCCAGCTTCTGACGTGTAAGACAAATGGCGCTCGGTTGACCTAGCTGCAATGCTTTGCGCAGCAAGACTTCTGTTTCGTAGGCATCCGCCGGCCGCATGACATAAAAATCCGGAATGGTACGTAGTGACATCAGATGTTCGATCGGTTGATGCGTGGGGCCGTCTTCGCCGAGATAAAACGAGTCGTGCGTGAATTCATGGATGACGCGCGTTTTTTGGATCGCCCCGAGACGTAGCGCCGGTCGTGCATAATCGGAAAACACCAGGAACGTCGCGTCGAACGGAATCAAGCCGCCGTGCAAAGCGATGCCATTGCTGATCGCTGCCATCGGAAATTCGCGCACACCAAAGCAAAGATTACGGCCTGCGGGGTTCTCGGTGTTAAAGTCGCCGACTTTTTTGGCGAAGGGGCCGGTCATATTGGACGGTTCAAGGTCGGCGCTGCCGCCGACCAGTTGCGGAACATGGTC